>NZ_VFWC01000012.1:0-191560 GCF_006442405.1 Mesorhizobium sp. B2-2-3
CCCCCCAGCCAACCGCGGCAGCAATAAAATCTCCGCCCCCGGCGGCAATTTCTTCCCCCACGTATCCCTGTAAATCACCCCGTCGATCGCCACCGCGATCCCCCGGTCGATCAACGGCTCGAGGCCGGGATACTGTTCAGCCAGTTTCCTGAACAGCTCCCTTATGTCCTTGGCCTCGACCTCGACCTTGCTCTGGCCTCCGGCGGTCGCGGCAAGCGCCCCCCAGAGCGTCACTTGCACCATCAGCCTTCCCGTTCCGCCTCGATCGCCGCCAGGATGCGTGGCGGCGACATCGGGATGTGCGTCATGCGCACGCCGGCCGCGTTCGACACCGCATTGGCGATCGCCGCCAGCGGCGGCACGATCGAGGTTTCGCCGACGCCGCGCACGCCATAGGGGTGGTTGGGGTTGGGGATTTCCAGGATCTGCGTGTCGATCATCGGCAGGTCGGAGCAGACCGGGATGCGGTAGTCGAGGAAGCCGGGGTTCTGCAGCCGCCCGTCCTTGCCGTAAATATACTCCTCGTTGAGCGCCCAGCCTATGCCTTGCGCAGCACCGCCCTGGTACTGGCCCTCGACATAGGTCGGGTGCACCGCCTTGCCGGCATCCTGCACCACGGTATAGCGGATCACCCTGGTCGAGCCGGTGTCGGGGTCGACCTCGATGTCGCATATATGGGTGGCGAAGGAGACGCCGGCGCCGTCCGCGACGAGTTCGCTATGGCCGGCGATCGGCCCGCCGGTCTTGCCGGATTGCGCCGCGATCTCCTTCAGCGACAGCTTGCCGAGATTGCCGTGCTTCTCGCCCTTGGCCACCGCATGGCCCTGTTCCCAGACCACGTCGTCGACGGAAATGTCCCACATCTGCGCGGCGCGCTCGCGCAGCACCTTGATGGCGTTGCGGGCGGCCGAGATGGTCGCCATGGAGGAGGAGAAGGTGCCGCGGCTGCCGTCGGTCATGTCGTTGTAGCCGAGACTGGACGTGTCGGCGACGACGGCCTTGACCTGGGCATAATCGATGCCGAGCTCCTCCGCCGCCACCAGCGACAGCGACGCGCGCGAGCCGCCCACGTCAACCGTGCCGACGGCAAGCGAGACCGAGCCGTCCATGCCGATGTTGAGGTCGGTGCAGGTCTGGCCGCCGAAATTGAACCAGAAGCCGCAGGCCATGCCGCGGCCCTGGTTCGGGCCGAGCGGCGCCTTCATGTGGGCATGGTTCTTCACCGCCTCCAGCGTCGGGCCGATGCCGATCGGGCCGTAGACCGGGCCGTAGGACGACCGCGTGCCTTCTTGCGCGGCGTTCCTGATGCGGAAGTCGACCGGGTCCATGCCGATCTCCTTGGCGAGCTCGTCGACGGCGCTTTCCACCGCGAAGGCCGCCATCGGCGCCGACGGCGCGCGGTAGGCCGCGGTCTTCGGCCGGTTGACCAGCACTTCGAAGCCGACGGTCTTGACGTTCTCCAGCCGGTAGCAGGCAAACGCCGTCATGGCGCCGATCTCGGCCCAGGTGCCGGCATAGGGGCCGCTTGTGTAGCGCAGCGTCGCTTCCGCGGCGGTGATCGTGCCGTCCTTGCGGGCGCCGATCTTGACGTCGATCGAGGTGGCGCTGGTCGGGCCCGAGGCGCGGAACACCTCGTCGCGGGTCATCACCAGCTTCACCGGCCGGCCGGCCTTGCGCGACAGAGCGAGTGCCACCGGCTCGGCCCAGACATGGGTCTTGCCGCCGAAGCCGCCGCCAATCTCCGAGGAGGTGACGCGCAGCTTCGAGGCTTCCATGCCCAGCAGCTGGGCGCAATGCTGGCGATAGACGAAATGCCCTTGAGTGCACACCCACAGGTCCGCCGTGCCGTCTGAGCTGACATTGGCCACGCAGGCATGCGGCTCGATATAGCCCTGGTGCGTCTGCTCGGTCTTGAAGGAGCGCTCGACGATGAAGTCGGCCTGGCCAAAGCCCTGATGCACGTCGCCATGGCCGAACTGGCTGCGCTTGGTGACATTGGACGGCTTGACCGGCTTTTCCTCCAGCCCCTCGGTGAAGACGGTCTCGTTGATCAGCGGCGCGTGGTGCTGCATCGCCTCGTCGACATCGGTGACATGAGGCAGCACCTCGTAGTCGACCTCGATCAGCTTCAGCGCCTGCCTGGCGGTGCGGGCGTCGATCGCGGCGACAGCGGCCACCGCATGGCCGTCATAGAGCGCCTTGGTGCGCGCCATGCAATTGTCGAGGATGTCGTACATGGCGGCATCGCCGTCGGTGAGGTCCGGCAGGTCGGCCGCGGTGATCACCGCCTTCACGCCGGCGAGCTTTTCCGCCTTCGAAGTGTCGATCTTCCTGATTTTGGCGTGCGCGTGCGGGCTGCGCAGCACGCGCCCGACCAGCTGGCCGGCCATGTTGAAGTCGGCGCCGTAGCGGGCGCGGCCGGTCACCTTGTCGACGCCGTCGGGACGGATGGGACGCGTGCCGACCGAAGCGAAATTGCGATTGGAAAAACGCGGATCGAAATTCATCGTCAGGCTCCCTTCATCACGCTTGCGGCGTCCTGGACGGCGCGCACGATCTTGTCATAGCCGGTGCAGCGGCACAGGTTGCCGGCGAGGCCGAAGCGGATCTCCTCCTCGGTCGGGTCGGGGTTCTTGGCCAAAAGGTCCTTCGCCGCGATCAGGAAGCCCGGCGTGCAGACGCCGCATTGCAGCGCGGCATGCTCCAGGAATTTCTGCTGGAGCGGATGCAACCGGTCGCCATGCGCCATGCCCTCGACGGTCTCCACGCGGCGCCCTTGCGCCTCCGCGCCCAGCACCAGGCACGAGCACACCAGCCGGTCGTCGAGGATGACGCTGCAGGCGCCGCAATCGCCGGTGCCGCAGCCTTCCTTGGCGCCGGTCAGCCCGAGCCGGTCGCGCAGCACGTCGAGCAGCGTCTCGTCGGGCTGGCAGAGATACTCGACACTGTCGCCGTTGATTGTGGTTGAAACTGCTACACCGGCCATCACTTGCCTCCTGCACGCTTGTAGGCTGACGTGGCGGCCCGCCTGGCCAGCACGCCCGCGACTTTTCGTCTGAACTCGATCGTGCCCCGCTTGTCGTCGATGGGCCGGCAGGCCCCGGAGCAGACCTTGGCGAGCCGCTCGAGCGCGGCTTCGTCCAGCGTCCTGCCGATGAGGGCCTCGGCGGCCTCCTGCACCAGAAGCACCGTGGGCGCGGCGGCGCCCAGCGCCACGCGGGCCGCCTTGACGACACCTTGCTCGTCGAGCGTCAGGTTCACGCCGGCGCTGACCACCGCGATATCCATCTCGGTGCGGGGGATGAACCTGAGATAGGCGTCGCCCGAACGCGGCGCTTGGCTGTCGAGCAGGATCGCCTCGATGATCTCGCCCTTGGCGAGCGACGTCTTGCCCGGTCCGGTCGGCACGGCTTCCACGGCAATGGTGCGCCTGCCCGCGGGACCGACGATCACCGCCCTGGCGCCGGCGGCCACCAGCGCCGGCACGCTGTCGGCCGCCGGCGAGGCGTTGCACAGATTGCCAACGATGGTGCAGCGTCCCTGCACCTGCTTCGAGCCGATCAGCCTGGCCGCCTCGACGACGCCGGGCCAGGCCTTCTTCAGGGCCGCGTTCTCTCCCAGCACCGCGCAGGGCACCGCCGCACCGATGCTGAAGCCGTCGGCCGTTTCCCTGATTTCGCTCAAGGCCGCGATCGCCTTGATGTCGACGATCAGTTCGGGTTCGATGAAGCCGCCCTTCATCCTCACCAGCAGGTCGCTGCCTCCGGCGAGAATGGCCGCCGTTCCGGCCGATCCGGCCAAGTGGCCAACGGCATCTTCGATTGAAAGTGGACGTATGTAGCGCATCGTCTCCCCTTGGTCACAGCGATCTCAGCGACCGTTATAAACAGTCTCCTCATAATGGCTATCCGGTTCGTCATTTTCGACGATTGGGCCAGTCGCCGCAAAATCGAGTCCCAACCCAGGCTGAACTGGCGTAAGCCAGTCGCGCAGGCCGCGGCCGAGGCTCTGAAAAAATTCCAGGAGCCGGTGTCGGACTGGCCGGGCCCCGCTCGTCCTTGGGGCATCGAACAGGCATTATGAAAGGATATGATATGCCCGGCACCGTACGTTTGCACCGTGTTCTCACCACCAGCCCGGAAAAAGTCTATCGCGCCTTCGTCGAGGCCGACGCGCTGGCGAAGTGGCTGCCGCCGAACGGCTTCACCTGCACGGTTCATCACTTCGAGGGCAAGGTGGGCGGCACGTTCAAGATGTCGTTCCGCAACTTCACCACCGGCGACAGCCATGCCTTCGGCGGCGAGTATCTCGAACTCGTTCCCGGTGAGCGCCTGCGCTACACCGACAGGTTCGACGATCCCAATCTGCCGGGCGAGATCCAGGTGACCGTCACCCTGAAAAAAGTATCTGTCGGCACCGAGATCGACATCACCCAGGCCGGCATTCCCGACGTCATCCCGGTCGAGGCCTGCTATCTCGGCTGGCAGGAGTCGCTGCGGAACCTGGCAAAACTCGTCGAGCCCGAGATAAATCAATAGGCCAGACGGTGGCGGTTTCAGCCATTTGCCGCTAGCTATCCTTCCGACGCGCCCGGTCGATCGGGCGCGTCGTGAGCGATACAGCGGAGGCCAAAATCATGACTCTCACCAACCGGGACATCGTCGAGCTGACCGAATGGCGGCGCAAGTTGCACCAGCAGCCGGAAATCTCGAACGAGGAGGAAAAGACGGCGAAAGCCGTCATCGACTTCCTCGCCGATACCAATCCCGACAAGGTGCTGACCGGATTGGGCGGGCATGGTGTCGCGGCCGTCTACGACAGCGGCAAAAACGGACCAACCGTCCTGTTTCGTTCGGAACTCGACGCGCTGCCCATCGAAGAACTGTCTGGCGTGCCGCATGCCTCGCGCGTGCCGGGCAAGTCGCATATGTGCGGCCATGACGGACACACCGCGATCCTGGCGGCGCTCGGACGCCAGCTCGGGCGCGAGCGGCCTGCAAGCGGTCGCGTCGTGCTGATGTTCCAGCCGGCGGAAGAAACCGGCAATGGCGCCGCCGGGGTCGTCGCCGACCCCCGTTTCGGCGAGATCGCGCCCGATTTCGCCTTTTCGCTGCACAATCTGCCCGGCGTGCCGTTCGGCGAGGTGCGGCTCAAGCCCGGCGTGGTCAACTGCGCCTCGCGCGGCATGCGCATCGTGCTGGAGGGCAAGACCGCGCATTCCTCCATGCCCGAGACCGGAATTTCGCCGATGCCGGCGATCAGCGCGTTGATGCCTGCCCTGCCCGCGCTCGGGCGCGGAACTTTCGCCGACGACGATTTCGGCATGGTCACCGTGACCCACGCCGAGATGGGCGAGGCCGTGTTCGGCATCGCGCCCGCCCATGCCGAGGTATGGGCGACGCTGCGCACCAGGCGCGACGAGCGCATGGCGGATCTGTGCGCCGCCGCGGAAGCGCTGGTCACGAAAATCGCGGGCCAGCATCGCCTGTCCGCAAGCTGGGACTACCACGAGATCTTCGTCGCCAGCGTCAACGCGCCGGACGCGGTGGAGCATCTGCAACGCGCCCTCGACGAAGAGGGCGTCGCGCACACGCAAGAAGCCCTGCCGATGCGCGCCTCGGAGGATTTCGGCTTGTTCGGCCACAGCGCGACGTCGGCCATGTTCTTCCTCGGCGCCGGCGAGCGCCACCCTGCCCTGCACAATCCCGACTATGATTTCCCCGACGATTTGATCCCGATCGGGTCGAAGATCTTCATGCGCACGGCGCGCAACTTGCTGGGGTGAAATAGGCCGGATGGCCGATCGGGGCGAGCCGGCACGCCACGCGCGGGCTGTGGTGGCATGGCTCGCTAAACGTCGAGAACGACCGTCATTCCACGGACCTCGGCCATCTCGAGCAGCAGGTCCTGCAGGCTGTCCTCGGTCACCGTCTCGCCGGTTCGCTCCAGCAATTCGTCAATGCTTTCCTTCATTGAAAGGGCGGCAACCCCGGTTTTTTCGGAGAGCAGCCGCCCAATGGCAACGCGGATCAGGGCATTCTGGTCAGGCATGATCCTCCTTTCATGCTGGGGCGTCGGCATGAGTTTTCTTCAATGCATGCTTCTGCCGCAACTTCTGCGAGCTTCAGCTTAAGCTTGCAAGTCGCCTTGAGGGGCGGATATTCACTATTTGGCGAATAGTTGCCCAAGGACTACACCAGAGGCGCAACTCCTCGTTGCCGGATCCGGACCTCGCCATTCCAGAGGGCACCTGACGCGCCGTCTCTATTAGAGGTTGCATCGGTCAGCCGCTTTTTGCCAACCTGGATATGCAACCGCGGCACCGCGCCTGACCCGCGCCAGGACCACCGTCAATCGCGATTGGCCCTTGCCGAAGCCGGCGGCCTCGCTCATCCATGCCTGGAAACGATCGCCAGGGGCCAGAAGATGACCGATGCCAGCTTTCACATCGTCGAAGCGACGATCGAACAGTTGCGGCGCGCACTCGACGATGGCACGGTGAGCAGCGTCGAACTTGTCGGTGCTTATCTCAGGCGCATCGCGCATTTCGACCGGCACGGCATCAGCCTCAATGCGGTGCCGGTTCTCAATCCTGATATGTTCGAGGAAGCCGCGGCTTCGGACCGGCGCCGCAGTCTGGACAAGACGCTCGGCCCGCTCGATGGCATCCCCTACACCGCCAAGGACAGCTACAAGGTATCTGGCTTGACCGTTGCCGCCGGCTCTCCGGCCTTCGAGCATCTCATCGCCAACGAGGACGCCTTCACCGTCGCCCGGCTGCGCGCTGGCGGCGCGGTGCTGATCGGCCTCACCAACATGCCGCCAATGGCCAATGGCGGCATGCAGCGCGGAGTCTATGGCCGCGCCGAAAGCCCCTACAATGCCGATTACCTGACCGCCGCCTTCGCGTCCGGCTCCTCGAATGGCTCGGGCACCGCGACAGCGGCGAGCTTCTGCGCTTTCGGGCTTGGCGAAGAAACCTGGGCGTCCGGCCGTGCGCCGGCCACCAATAACGCGCTGGTAGCCTACACGCCGTCGCGCGGTGTCATTTCGGTGCGCGGCAACTGGCCCCTGGTGCCGACCATGGATGTCGTCGTGCCGCACACGCGCAGCGTGCCCGACATGCTCGAATTGCTGGATGTGATCGTCGCCGACGATCCCGAGACGCGGGGCGATTTCTGGCGCGCGCAGCCCTGGATCGCGCTGCCGAAGAGTTCCGAAATCCGACCGCCGCGCTATACCGATCTGGTGCTAGCGGGGTCGCTGCAAGGCATGCGGCTTGGCGTGCCCAAAATGTATATCGGCCGCGACAGCGGCGCCGACCGGCCGATCGAAACCCGCGCCTCCGTGCTTGATCTCTGGGAGCAAGCGGCGGCGGACCTGAGACGGCTTGGAGCCGAGGTGATGGAGGTCGATTTTCCTGTCGTCTCCAACTACGAGCGCGATCGCCCCGGCGCGCGCACCATGGTCGACCGCGCTCTGGTGCCGCCGGACTTCGCCGATCGCGAGATCTGGGACCTCTGCATCTCAGCCTGGGATGATTTTTTGCGCGCGAACGCCGATCTGAACATTCCCGATCTCGTTTCGGTCGACGGCCCGAAAATCTTTCCGCAGCCACCGGGCACGCTGCCCGACCGTTATGAAGGCGGTTTCGACTTGGCACAGTATGTCGAGCGCGCGAAATCAGGCGTCACGCCGTTCCGGGCCATTCCGACGATGGAGGACGGGCTGAAAGGGCTGGAAGCGACGCGGCGGCTCGATTTCGAGGACTGGCTGGACGCGAACAGGCTTGATGCCGTCGTGCTGCCTGCCGTCGCCGATGTCGGGCCCGCCGATGCCGACATCACTGAGGCCTCCGCCGCGCTTGCCTGGCGCAACGGCACCTGGGTCGCCAACGGCAATCTGGTGTGGCGGCATTTCGGCATCCCGACCGTTACCGTGCCGATGGGCACCATGGCCGACATCGGCATGCCGGTCGGCCTGACCTTCGCCGGCAAGGCCTATGACGATGAAAGGCTGTTGCGCATAGCCGGCGATTACGAGCGCTCCACGCGGCGCCGCACACGCCCGCCGCGCACGCCCGAACTGGCCGATGACGTGTTTTCGCGCCGGCCCACTCAAGCCGGCAATGGCGAGGCGCCCGCGCTCGCAATCAAGCTTGCGGCCGAGACGCGCGACAGCGGCGATCAGGACGAGATCGTCATCACGCTCGACCTCCCCGTCGACGCAACCGAGACGGAGCACGCTTGCATCAAGGTGCACGTCAACGGAGATGCCGTCGCGATGCGCCGAGCCGGCGCGCGTCTGACCGGCCGGGCGTTTGTCCCGGCCGCGGAGCATCAACGGATCCACAGCGTCTGGCGCGGCCCCTACGGCTCGATCGTCACGGCGGTGATGCGGCTGCGGGATGGACGCAGCGCGGGCGCCTATGTGGTCACCGGCGGGATTGAATGACGATGAGCCCACGCGGGCCAATTTCGCGCCGGGCTATGTGAACCTGCGAAATTATGAGGAGCCAGCCATGATCAAGGTCAAACAACTCGCCCATGTCTGCATCTTCGCCAATGATCTGGACGAGACACGGCGCTTCTACGAGGATGTCCTGGGCATTGATATCCAGTTCAATTTCCTGCGCGACGGAAAGATTTTCGGTTTCTACCTTAATTGCGGCGGCCGCAGCCATATCGAGGTTTTTCACAAAGAGGGTGCGCGGTTCAGCGAGACGAACCAGATCAACCATTTCTGCCTGGAGGTGGAGGATATCGACGCCGCGATCACGCATATCGCGTCCAGGGGCGTGGAGGTCACCGCGAAAAAACTCGCCTGCGACGACACCTATCAGGCTTGGCTGCGCGACCCCGACGGCGTGAAGATCGAACTGTTCGAATACACCGGCAAGAGCGCGCAATTCACAGGCGGCGATCGCGTCGCCGATTGGTAGGCTGTCGCGGTTTCAGTGGGCAGCTACCCCCGCGCGGCCCAGAGCAAACCACGCTCGACGATGACAGCCATTTCCGGCATCGCGAACTCATCCGCCGTGTGTCCGAGCGAACTGTAGAAGACCTTGCCTGCGCCATATCTTCGCTTCCAGACAACCGGCATGTCGACGCCGCCGATGCCCGGGAAATGCTCGTCGGTGAAGGTGGTCGTCGCCAGCACCTCGTTGCTCGGGTCGACATGCATGTAGTACTGCTCCGACCGGTAGGCAAAGTCGCTAATGCCTCTCGTGATCGGATCGTCCGGTTTGGTGATGACCACGCGATAGTCGATGATGTCGCCGGGATGCGCGACCCATTGGCCGCCGGTCATGAACTGATAGTCCGGCTCGTTGCGGAAACTGTCGCCCATCGTGCCGTGGAAACCGCCGAGTCCCGTTCCCTGTCGAACCGCGCACGTCAGATTCTGCAGCTCGGACTTTTCGATCTTCGACATGGTGATGACGGGCACGATGAGATCGAATGAGTTCAGCTCCGGATCGGCAAACATCCCCGTGCCCTCGCCGAGCGTGACCCTGTATCCATTGCGCTCCAGCATGTCGCGCACCACAGTGGCGCTGCGCTGGGGCGTATGGCCTTCCCACCCACCCCAGGCAATCAAGGCCTTCTTCGCCATGCAGTGAACCTCCTGAACTGTCCGCAGCAGCGATGGTTACACGGCTCGGCTGTCAGCGCCAACCCAGCGCCGGCGCGACATGGGTCAGGATCGCCTCGATGACATGGGCGTTGTAGTCGACGCCGAGTTGGTTGGGCACGGTGAGCAGCAGCGTGTCGGCCTCGGCGATCGCCTCGTCCTCGGCCAACTCCTTGATCAGCACGTCCGGCTCGGCGGCATAGCTACGCCCGAAGATCGCCCGCGTGTTCTCCTCGATGAAGCCGATCTGGTCGCGGCCCTCATTGCCGCGCCCGAAATAGGCGCGGTCCCGGTCGTCGACCAGCGCGAAAATGCTGCGGCTGACCGAGACGCGCGGTTCGCGTTCATGGCCGGCCGCCTTCCAGGCCTCGCGATAGATCCGGATCTGCTCGGCCTGCTGGATATGGAAGGGCTTGCCGCTTTCGTCGAATTTGAGGGTCGAGCTCTGCAAATTCATGCCCAGCTTCGCCGCCCACTCCGAAGTGGCGTTGGTGGCGGCACCCCACCAGATGCGCTCGCGCAGGCCTTCAGAATGCGGCTCCAGGCGCAGCAAGCCGGGCGGGTTGGGAAACATCGGCCGCGGATTGGGCTGGGCGAAGCCCTCGCCGCGCAGCGTGTCGAGGAAGACCTCGGCGTGATGCCGCGCCATGTCGGCGTCGCTTTTGCCTTCCTGCGGCGCGTAGCCGAAATAGCGCCAGCCATCGATCACCTGTTCGGGCGAGCCCCGGCTGATGCCGAGCTGCAGGCGCCCGCCTGCGATGATGTCGGCGGCACCCGCGTCCTCCGCCATGTAGAGCGGATTCTCGTAGCGCATGTCGATGACCGCCGTGCCGATCTCGATGTGGCTGGTCTTGGCGCCGACCGCCGCCAGCAGCGGAAATGGCGAGGCGAGCTGTCGGGCAAAATGGTGGACGCGGAAATACGCGCCGTCAGCGCCGAGTTGCTCGGCCGCGACGGCGAGATCAATGGATTGCAACAGCGCGTCCGACGCCGAGCGCACCTGCGATTGCGACGAGGGCGTCCAGTGCCCGAATGACAGGAAACCGATTTTTTTCATGGCCCTGACGTATATACCGGCGACACGTGCTTCAATGCCAAAAGAGCAGGGTTACACACCGTCGCCCCTGCGTGACACCAAAAGTGTGCCTTACCGAAAGTTTGAATGCCGTGGAGGGTGGGATGCTCAGGGGAATCCGCATCGTCGAGATCGAGGCGTTGGGGCCGGCGCCCTTTGCCGGCATGCTGCTCGCCGATCTCGGCGCCGACGTGATCGTCGTCCACCGCAAGCATGCATCCGTGCCGGGCCTTCCCGAGCGCTCGCTGCTCGATCGCGGCAAGCGCTCTATCGCGCTCGACCTCAGGGATGCCGAGGACGTTGCCGTGCTGATGCGCCTGATCGCCACCGCCGACGGCCTGATCGAGGGCTTCCGGCCGGGCGTGATGGAGCGTCTCGGGCTTGGTCCAGATGTGTGTCTGGCCGCCAACCCTCGCCTGGCCTATGGCCGCATGACCGGCTGGGGGCAGGAAGGCCCGCTCGCCCGCACCGCCGGCCACGACATGAACTATACCGGCGAGTCGGGCGCACTCTGGTATGCTTCCCTGCCGGGCGAGCCGCCAATGGCGCCGCCGACGCTGGTCGGCGACATAGGCGGCGGCGCGCTCTATCTGGTGATCGGCATGCTGGCCGCCATCATGAACGCCCGCGCCGGTGGTGAAGGCACGGTCGTCGACGCGGCGATCGTCGACGGCTCGGCCCATATGATGAACCTGTTGATGTCGCTCGCACCATCCGGCGTGCTTGCCGCCGAGCGTGGCCGGAGTCTTCTGGACGGACCGCATTGGTGCCGCGTGTACCGCACGGCAGATGGCGGCTTCATCAGCGTCCAGTGCGTCGAGCCGAAATTCTATGCGCTGTTCCTCGACAGGCTTGGCCTGGGCGGCGATCCGCAGTTCGCCGCTCAGTTCGACCGCGGCCTCTGGCCCGAGCTCGGCAGCCGGCTGGAAGCGATCTTTGCCGAAAAATCCCGAGACGAGTGGATGAAATTGTTCGAGGGAACGGATGCCTGCGTCGGGCCTGTGCTCAGCCCGCATGAGGCGGCGCTGCATCCGCACATGGCCGCACGCGGCTCCTGGTTGGTCGAGAATGGCGCCCTCCAAGCTGCCTCCGCCCCCCGTTTTTCCAAACGGACGGCAAAGGCACCGGCGAAAAGTCCGGCACGCGACGAACATGGTGCGGAGATTCGTGCCGAACTTGCGGATCCAGCCGCAAGTCGTTGAATAGGCTACCCGCCTTTGCTGAGGAAATCGCCGACTGGCCTGCGCCCGGCTCGGACCGAAGACGATATCGTGGCGGCACTTGCGGCAGTCGTGGGCGGCATACTTGAAAAGCATCTCGTATACGAGTATACGAGATGCTTTCATTGGGAGGAGGCTGCGCTCCATGTCCTTCAACTCGACTCGCGTCCAGACACCAATGGATGCCGTGGTCATCGGCGGCGGCATCGCCGGCTGCACGCTCGCCTATGAACTGGCCCGCCACGGTCTCAAGACGACGATCCTCGAGCAGAGCATGATCGCCGCCGAGTCCTCAGGACGAAACACCGGCACCTTGCTCACCGGCCCGCAGAAAGAGGTCGTCGAACTGCTGGACGCCAGCGTCGCGATCTATGCCGAGCTTGCCGACGGACCCGTTCCCTTCGAATTCGCCGCCATCGCACATCTGCTGATTTCCGAAGACGAGGCGAGTTTCGAGGCGGCTGCCGCCGTGGCCGACCGCTACAGGGAAGCCGGCGTGGCAATGGAAAAGATCACGGGCAAGGAACTGGCGCGCGACCACCCTCGTGTCGGCTTCAACGTGGCAGGCGCCTATTCCGTCGGCCGTGCATGGACGCTGGAACCCATGGGCGCGACACATGCCTTCGCCCACGCCGCCCGTGAGGCCGGCGCGACGATCCGCACCGGCCTGCGCGTCGCCCAGATCTTCTCCAGGGGCGGCAAGGTCCAGGGTATCTTGACCGACCAGGGGATCGTTCCCGCCGATCTCATCTTCATCGCCAACGGATTGTGGATGTCGGACCTTCTGCGCCGCACCGTCGGCGACGGACCGCTGCCCGGCCTGCCCTTCACCGCCGGCCGCGGCTGGTTGATCCAGTTGGGAAAACTCGACTTCGAGCTGCCCTGGATCGTCGAGGAACTGACCTGGCCGGATCAGGAAGAGCTCGGCCGGCGCATGAGGCTCGACGGCCTTGCCGATGTCGCCGCGCAGCGCGACGACCAGCCGGCGGTGGAAGCCATCTGCCTCAACCCCATGGGCGGCGGCGATGCCAGGCTTGGCGCCTCCGTCCAGCCGGCCTTCCGCGATCTCGTCCGCAACACCGACATGGCGAGCCGGATCGCCAGCCGCACGCTGCGCATGCTGCCGGGCCTCGGCGCGCCGCAGGTCAGGAACGTCTATCCCGGCAACCGCCCGATGCTGTCCGATGGCTTGCCGGTCGCTGGCAGGACGGCCGTCGAGGGCCTGTTCGTGCATGGCGGCATGGGTTCCATCGGCATGCATGCCGCCCCCGCCACCGCGCGCTGGCTGGTTGACGCCGTGTTTTCCGGCAATGGCAGCCCAGCCCAGACATGGCTGCGGCCGGACCGCTTTCCCGGATGGGAAGCGTCATGAGCCTGCTTGCGGAGCGGTCGGCCCGCTATTTTCCGCAATGGTGATCGTTGATCTTGTTCAGCGCATTCGCATCCGGCCCCACCCGGTGGTAGGAACAGGCGCCGGCGGCCGTCGTGACAAGCTGCCGGTCATAGTAGCGCGGGCCGCCGAACAGTATGTCAATAATATCGCCGTCAGCGGGAACATAGCGTTCGGGTTCGCCCTGGTGGTGGCGGTGCCTGGCCCCGGCGGACGCCGAAGAGACGATGCCGCAGCCCATCACAAGGGCGAGAGCGCAGATCGCGAAGCGTTTCGTCGTCATCGACAACACCTTCCTGGCCAACCGGATTTCATCTTATATCCAAAAATCGCCGGATAAAGAAAAGTTCCTGAGAACGGGCGCCGGTTGATTTGCAGCCGGCGTGCATGAGCGGCAGCGTGAGAACCGGCGGCGCAGGCCGGCTCGCCTGACAAACCGACAAAAGCCTTAGTCGGTCTGGATCCACACCGACTTGGTCTCCAGATATTCGTGCAGATGTTCGATGCCGCCCTCGCGGCCATACCCGGACATTTTCATGCCGCCGAACGGCACGGCGGGGTCGATGGCGTGGTACATGTTGACCCAGACGGAACCCGCCTTGACCCGGCGGGCAAGCTTGTGCGCCGTGCCGAGATGGGTGGTGAAGATGCCGGCGGCCAGCCCATAGGGCGTCGCATTGGCGCGGGCGACGGCTTCGTCAAGCGTATCGAAGGGCATTGCCGAGATAACGGGCCCGAAGATCTCTTCGCGCGCTATGGTCATCGTGTCGGACACCGCGCCGAAGACGGTTGGGGCGATGAAATTGCCGCCGTCATAGAGGCCGCCGGTCAGCCGCGATCCGCCGGCGACCAGTTCCGCGCCCTCCTCGCTGCCCGCCTTGATGTAACCCTCAACCTTGCCGGCCTGCCGCGCATTGATGAGCGGCCCCATTTCGGTTTCGGCTTCGATGCCGTGGCCGATGCGCAGCCTGCCGGCGAAGTCAGCGAGCCGGCGCACGAACTCGTCATGGATTTCGCGCGCCACGAACAGCCGCGAACCGGCGATGCAGACCTGGCCCGAATGCACGAAGACAGCCATCGCCGCGATCGGAACGGCCTTGTCGATATCGGCGTCGCGGCACACGATGAGCGGCGACTTGCCGCCGAGTTCTAATGAAACGCGCTTTAGATTGGCAACACCCGCCCGGGCGATCGCCTGGCCGGTGAGCGTCGAGCCGGTGAAGACGATCTTGTTGACGTCGGGATGTTCGGCAAGCCGCGCGCCGGCTTCGGCCCCGGTTCCGGTGACGATGTTGACAACGCCGTCGGGAACGCCCGCTTCCTGCATCAGCCGCGCGATCAAAAGCGGCGTCAGCGATGCATCCTCGGAAGGTTTCAGCACGATCGTGCAGCCAGTAGCCAGCGCCGGCGCGATCTTCCAGATCGACGCGGCGGTCGGCGCGTTCCAGGGAATGATGGCGCCGACCACGCCCACCGGCTCGCGCCGGGTGAAGGTGACGATCTCGCCCGGGATCGAATTGTCGATTGATTCGCCATGCAGCGCGGTCGCCATCCCGGCATAGAAGCGCAGCATGCCGATGACCCGGCGCCGGTTGGCGAGCGTGCGCGTGATCGGCAGCCCCATGTCGAGGGTGTCGGAGACGCAGAGCTCTTCCCAGTTCTTCTCGAAGAGATCGGCGATCCTGAGCAGCACGCACTGCCGTTCGTAAGGCGAAAATCCGGACCACGGACCTTCGAAAGCGGTGCGCGCAGCCGCCACCGCCGCGTCGATGTCGGCGGCGCCTCCGCGCGGCACCGTCGCCAGCACCTGCCCCGTCGCCGGGTTGAGCGCCTGCATCTCCTGTCCGGACTGCGCAGCGACCCATTTGCCGCCGATGAACATCGGCCGGAATTCGCCATGGTAGAGCGTCGCGGCCTTCGCCCTTGGGTCGAAGTTCAGCGTCATATCCTCCTCCTCGCCATTCCGTCGCGACTATTACCCCGGTGCAGGCACACCTCAAGCAAGTAAGCCGACAAGTCGTCGAAATGACCGAACTGCGTCCCCTGGCTATCGGCCGCTCAACCGCTGGAGGCGAAGCGGTAGCCCTCCAGCGCCTGCTGAACCGCGGCCACCAACACCGCCTCCGGATCGAGCGGCTGCCCGGCAAAGCGGTCGAGCGCGGGCAGATGCTGATGGAACAGCGTCACCGGCACGGCCTTGCCCGACAAGGCGGCCGTCAATCGCTGGACAGCTTCCATCGCCTCCTGATGGTTCCAGTAGTAACGTATGCGGTCCGACAGCGAATAGTGCCGCTGCACGCGCTGTTGCGCCGCAGAGCCGTGGTAGTGGCTGTGCCAGTCCTTGGCATCGGCCGTCATCAGCGCTTCCATGGTCTGATAAAGCGGGCGCGCGCCGTAGTCGGGCAACAGATCGGAGGCGATCAGGTCCAGCCCATAGAGCGCTTGGCGCAGTTCGAAAGTCAGCTGCGGCCCCACCTTGAGGATGGCAAAGCCGTCCTCGACCAGTTCGCGTAGGGCCGCTTGCGTCTGATAGTCGGTGGAATGGGCTTCGTAGACCAGGCCCGCTTCCTGGTCGAGCAATTCGCGCAGATGCAGCGCCTTGGCGCGATCGTAGAAGACCACGTTCTCGTTGCCGAACTCCACGCCCGGCTGCACCACCACGGCGATGACCCGCGAGAAGGCGTCTGCGAGGCCGTTCTCGTGGAAGATCTGCCGATGCACCGCCAGTGTGTGCTGGACCGCGGACAGGCTTGTGGGGCTGATTTCGCCGATGAGATGATCCGCTCCGCCCGGCGGCGGAACCTCGGTGCCGATCACGTAGAGTGGCCGGTCGGTCCCGCTGGCGGCGTCCTCGGCCTTGCGCGCCAGGCGGGCGGCGCGCCTGGCAATCGTAGCGTCATCCAGCGCCGCCGGCTCGCCCGCGCATCCCATGGAGGCATCGAGATGGATCTTGCGGAAACCGGCCCGGACATAGGCGGACACCATGTCCTCGGCCTTCGCCATGGCCGCGCCGGCATCTTCCTTTCGCCATGGATTGGGACCGAGATGATCCCCGCCGAAGATGACCCGCTCGGGCGCAAGGCCTTCGGAGCCTGCAATAGCGGTCACCGCCGCGACGAAGTCAGCGGGCTGCATGCCGGTATAGCCGCCGAACTGGTTGACCTGGTTGCAGGTCGCCTCGATCAGCAGCGGCCGCGAGAACAGCGCGGCGTCGCGCACTGCGGCCCGGATCACGACCGGATGGGACGAGCAGACGGAGGTGATGCCTTCCGCCGCGCCCCGCCGCCGGGAATTTGCAAGTTTCAGCAATGGATCGGTCACGGGCGTCGCCTCGGCGTGTTGGCAATGAACAGATCGAGTTCGGCGCGCGTACCGGCTCCTTCCATCGGGCCTTGCCGCGTGACGTTGCGCGCGCCTGCCGCATTCGCGTAATCGAGCGCGGTCACGGCAGGCATGCCGAGCCTGCGGCAGGCGATGTAGGCACCGCCAAAACAGTCGCCCGCGCCGGTCGGATCGATCTCCTCGACCAGGAAGCCGGGCGACTCGACGCGGCTGCCGTCGGCGCCGAACAGGGACGCGCCCAACGCGCCCCGCTTGACGACGACCTCGCCGGCGCCGCGGGCAAACAGCGAGGCGAGCGCGTCGGCTTCATTGTCGTTGCCCGAAGCGGTGTGGAGTTCCTCACCCGACGGCAGGATCAGATCCGCAATGTCGAGAAGCCGTGCGAAGCGCTCGCGCGTCTGGCCATGGCCGAGCAGTTCCTTGCGAAGATTGGGATCGAGCGAGATGCTTCCGCCACGCGCCTTGACGGCATCGATGGCATGGTCGAGCACCTGCCAAATGGCGGGAATGCTGAGTGCGGTGCCCATGACGTGCAGGTGGCCTGAACGCGCCAGCAGCACCCTGGCCTCAGGGGTCAACTCGACCAGCGCCGCGGCGGATTTGCCGATATTGTAGACGAAGTCGCGCGAACCGTCCCCGCGGTAACGCACGAAGGCGGTGCCCGTCGGATAATCGGGGCTGACTGCGATGGCCGAGACATCCGCACCGTCCCGGCGCAGGCGCTCGACATTGATCCTGCCGAAATCATCGTCGCCGACGCAGGCGATGATACCGGCCCGCCCGCCAAGCCTGGCGCATTGGTCGATGAAGATCGCCGGCGCCCCGCTCGGATAGGGTCCGGTCAGCTCGATGGGCTCGAGAAAGCCGCTGCCACGGCTTGTGGCCATGATCTCCACCAGGATCTCGCCGACGGTGACGGTCGGCCCGAGTCCATCGGGCGCCAGTGTCTTCAATCGGGATTTGCTTGGCATGGCGAAGGCCCGGTGTGAAAGGCAAGGGAAATGCGGATCCGAAAAACGGATAGAGCGGTTCCGCGATTCTATCAAACGTTGGACGGCTCTGGCTCCGGCCTTCCAAACGCTCCGGGCGTCGGCGTTGTCACGATGACGGCGTCGCCGGCCTGAAGCACCGTCTGGTCGCAGGCTTTCAGCACCTCGACCGTGCCGTCCTTGCGGCGCACCTTGGTCGAGCCAGCCTCGCCATCGCCACCGCCGCCCAGCCCTTGCGGCGGCCGGTTGCGATGCGAGGACAGGATGGCGCATTCCATCTTCTCCAGGAAGCGGATGGTGCGCTTCGTGCCGTCGCCGGCATTCCACCTGCCCTTGCCGCCGGAGCCTTCGCGGATGTGGAAATCCTCCAGCATCACCGGAAACCGCAGCTCCAGTATTTCCGGATCGGTAAGGCGCGAATTGGTCATATGGGTGTGAACGCCCGACGTGCCGGCAAAGCCGCGGCCGGAATTCATCTCGCCGGCGGGCGAACCGGAACAGATCGTCTCGTAATACTGGTACTTGCTGTTGCCGAAGGTCAAATTGTTCATGGTGCCTTGCGCATTGGCCATGGCGCCCATGGCGCCGAACAGCGCGTTGGTGACGTGCTGCGAGGTCTCGACGTTGCCCGCGACGACGGCGGCGGGATAAGCGGGTTTCAGCATCGAGCCGTCCGGGATGATGATGTTGATGGGCCTCAGGCAACCGGCATTCATCGGGATCATGTCCTCGACCATGACGCGGAAGGCATAGAGCACCGCGGCCCGGGCGACAGGCTCTGGCGCGTTGAAATTGTTCTTCATCATCGGCGACGTGCCGGTGAAGTCGACCGTCGCCTCACGCTTTTGCCGGTCGACCGATATCTTCACCTTGATCACCTGGCCGGTGTCGGTGGGATATTCATAGGCCGATGTATCCGGCAGCCGCTCGATCACGCGCCGCACGCTTTCGGCCGCATTGTCCTGCACATGGCCCATATAGGCTTCGACGACGTCGAGCCCGAAATGCGCCACCATCTTGCGCAGCTCCGCCACGCCTTTTTCGTTGGCGGCGAGCTGCGCCTTGAGATCGGCGATATTCTGGTGCGGATTGCGGGCCGGATAGCGGTGATCGGTGAGCAGCGTCTGCAGCTCGGTCTCGCGGAATTTTCCGCGATCGACGATCCGGAAATTGTCGAACAGCACGCCTTCCTCGTCGACCGTGGTGGCAAGTGGCGTCATCGAGCCCGGCGCGGTGCCGCCGATGTCTGCGTGGTGGCCGCGCGAGGCCACCCAGAAGAGGATCTTGGGCGATTGGCCAATCTCCCCTCTTGTCGGGGAAATCGGCTGCTCTTCCTCGAAAACCGGCGTCACCACCGTGATATCGGGCAGATGCGTGCCGCCATTATAGGGAGCATTGAGCGCAAAGACGTCGCCGGGATGAATGTCGCCGGAGTTCAGCCGGATGATGGTCTCGACCGAGCGGTCCATCGAGCCCAGATGCACCGGCATATGCGGCGCGTTGGCGACCAGCGCGCCGTTCCGGTCGAAAACGGCGCAGGAGAAATCCAGCCTTTCCTTGATGTTGACGGAATAGGCGGTGTTCTGCAGCGTCACGCCCATCTGCTCGGCGATCGACATGAACAAATTGTTGAACACTTCCAGCATCACCGGATCGGCCTCGGTGCCAAGTGCCGCCTGCCGGCCTTTCTTGCTGGTGCGCCGCATCAGCACGTGGTTCCTGGCCGTGATCTCGGCCTGCCAGCCCGGCTCGACGACGATCGTCTGGTTGGGCTCGATGATCAGTGCGGGGCCAGCGACCCGATCGGACGGCCGCAACGCCTCGCGCCGACAGACGTCGGCTTCGTGCCATTTTCCTTCCGTATAGATCCGCCGGACCTCCTCGGCTCTGGCTTTTGATGGCTGCCCCGCCTGCGCATAGGCTTCGGTATTCTGCTCGCCGCCCGCCTCCGTCCCCTCGACGCTCACAGCTTCGACGATCATCGGCTTGTCCTCATAGACGAAACCGAATTGCGCCTTGTGGGCAGCCTCGAAATCGGCCCTCGCCCGCAACATCGAGCCATGGTCGAAATGCACCGGAAGTGCGGTGTCGGTGCCGTCATAACGGATCTGCAACGCCGGTCTGGCGGTCACCGCGTCCTCGGCGATGCCTTGTGCGGCGAGTTCCGCGACAACGGCGGTTTGCAAGGCCGCGATCAGGCCTTCGATTGCCGGCCTCGATTCTTCCGCGAGCGGTGCAAGCAAGGCCTGCTGGCGTGAGGCAAAGACCGAAGACAGGCCGATGCCGTAGGCCGACAGCAAGCCGGAAAACGGATGGATCAGCACCGCCTCCATGCCGAGTGCGTCGGCGACCAGGCAGGCGTGCTGGCCGCCTGCGCCGCCAAAACAGTTCAGAAGATATTCGGTGACGTCGTAGCCGCGCTGCACCGAGATCTTCTTGATGGCGTTGGCCATGTTTTCCACCGCGATTGTGACGAACCCTTCGGCCACCGCTTCGGCCGAGCGGCCGTCGCCGATTTTAGCTGCGAGCGCGGTGAATTTCTGGCGCACGATCTCCGCGTCGAGCGGCTCGTTCTGGCCGGGGCCGAAGATGGCAGGGAAAAAATCCGGCTGCAGCTTGCCGAGCATGACGTTGGCGTCGGTGACGGCGAGCGGGCCGCCGCGCCTGTAGGCGGCGGGGCCTGGATTGGCGCCGGCGGAGTCCGGGCCGGTGCGAAAGCGGCCTGCTTCGTAGTGCAGGACCGAGCCGCCGCCGGCCGCGACGGTGTGGATGCGCATCATCGGCGCGCGCACGCGCACGCCTGCGACCTCGGTATCGAAGGCGCGCTCATATTCGCCGTCATAATGGGCGACATCGGTGGAGGTGCCGCCCATGTCGAAACCGATCACCTTTTCGAAGCCGGCGAGCCTGGCCGTCTCGACCATGCCGACGACCCCGCCGGCCGGGCCAGACAGCAGCGCATCCTTGCCCTGGAACAGGTCCGCAGCGGTGAGCCCGCCAGAAGACATCATGAACATCAGGCGGGGATTTTCCCTTCCCCTCGAGGGGAGAGTGGCGGCGAAGCCACCGGGCGGCGGATCGACTAGGTTCGACGTCTTGGTCGCACCTTCTGCGGCGATCCCCTCTGCCGGCTTCGCCGACATCTCCCCCTCGAGGGGGGAGAGAACGCCGAGTTCCTGGCCTACTTTTTGCACATATCTCGACAGGATCGGAGACAGATAGGCGTCGACCACGGTGGTGTCGCCGCGGCCGACCAGCTTGATCAGCGGCGACACCTCGTGGCTGACCGAAACCTGGCCGAAACCGAGCTTGCGGCAGACCTTAGCGACGGCCTTTTCGTGATCGGGATATTTCCAGGCGTGCATGAAGACAATGGCGACCGCATCGATGCCGTCCGCCTTTGCCTGTTCGATCGCCGGGCGACAGGCAGCGATGTCGAGCAGCCGTTCGACGCAGCCGTCGGCAAGCACGCGCTCGTTGACCTCGATGACGCGCTCGTAGAGCTGTTCGGGGAGGATGATCTCCTTGGCGAAGATGTCGGGCCGCGCCTGATAGGCGATCCTCAACGCATCGCGAAATCCCTTGGTGATGAGCAAAAGCACGCGGTCGCCCTTGCGCTCCAGCAGCGCGTTGGTGGCGACCGTGGTGCCCATCTTTACGTCGCCTATCAGCCCGGCGGGGATAGGCTCGCCGGGGCGCAGGCCGAGAAGGTCGCGAATGCCCTGGATGGCTGCGTCGGCATAGGCCTCGGGATTTTCGGACAGAAGCTTGCGCGGATGCAGGCCGCCCTCGGGATCACGGCCGATAACATCGGTGAACGTGCCGCCGCGGTCGATCCAGAAATCCCATTTTTGTTGCATTCCGACACCCTCTTTATCGCGAGTATGGCAGCAAAGTCATACTCTTTGATACCCGAGTTCGCGCCGGAACAAGTCGTCGCGCCATCGCCTCTTCGATGACGGTGGCTTTGGATGTCTGAGGCCCTGGCAAGGCACGCGCCTCCGCAGCGCGCCGGCCGGAGCCGTGCGCGGCCGGCTGGCTCGCCGGCCGCTATCTGGATCCAGGATGGAAAAATGCGGGATAGGCCCGAACTTGCCTGAAGGCGGGCGGGCCCTTCCGTCAATCGACCAATGCGGCAACCACCGAGACGCAGTCGCCGGCCTTGACCAGGCCGGGGAAATGCCGCGCCGCCAACATGCCCGACATTTTTGCCCGGATCTCCTGGGGAGCGATGCCGGTGCGGCCGGTGGAATGGATGCGTGCCAGCACCGCGCCCTTGTCGACGGGCTCGCCGAGATCGACCATCGTCTCGACCAT
This sequence comes from Mesorhizobium sp. B2-2-3, assembly GCF_006442405.1. Classification (NCBI taxonomy): domain Bacteria; kingdom Pseudomonadati; phylum Pseudomonadota; class Alphaproteobacteria; order Hyphomicrobiales; family Phyllobacteriaceae; genus Mesorhizobium; species Mesorhizobium sp. B2-2-3. The sequence continues at coordinate 21,964 of NZ_VFWC01000012.1, forward strand.
GCCGTCTTCCTCCGCGAAGGCAAAGCAATCGCCGGACGGCATGTCGAGCCATTGGGTTGGCGTCTTTTCGACCGCACCGGCAACGATGCCGGCATGCCTCAGCACGTTGAGCATGCCGCGCCGGGCGATCCGCACCGTCTCGGCTCTCGACGTGCCTCCACCGCCGAGCTCGGTGGTGACGAACACCTTGCCCATGTCCTCGGCGGCGGTATCGTACATGCCGACGGCATCGATTTCGATCATACTCATCGAGAACGGCGCCGCGAAGGCTTCGACCGCCGCGAAGGCCCTCTGCTCCAGGGCCTTGTTCGGCAGCGTATGGGCGGCGCAGAACGGCACGAAGTCCAGCGTCTTGCCGCCGGAATGGAAGTCGAACACGATATCCGCGCGGGGAAGCAGCTCCCGCTGGAAATAATCGGCGATCTTTTCCGTCACCGTACCGTCTGGCCGGCCTGGAAAGCTGCGGTTCATGTTGCCCTTGTCGATCGGCGAGGTGCGCGTGCCGGCGCGGAAGGCCGGATAGTTCATCGCCGGCACGATGATGACCGTGCCGCTGACCTGGGCGGGATCGAGCGTGCGCGCCAGATCATAGAGCGCCAGCGGCCCTTCATATTCGTCGCCATGATTGCCGCCGGTCAGAAGGGCCGTCGGCCCCTTGCCGTTGCGCAGGACGCAGATCGGGATCATCACCGAGCCCCACGCCGAATCGTCGCGGCTGTAGGGCAGGCGCAGGAAACCGTGCTGTGCGCCGTCGCGATCGAAATCGACCGAGGGCGAGACCGGCGACGGACGAAGGTCGGACATCGGTTTCAATTCTTCACCACCAGCTTGCGCGGCACATTGGCCAGGCACTCGACGCCCGTCTCAGTGATCAGGATGGATTCGGTGATTTCCAGCCCCATCGTCTCCAGCCACAGGCCGGTCATAAAATGGAAGGTCATGCCGGGCTTCAGCTCGGTGCGGTCCCCGGGGCGCAGGCTCATCGTGCGTTCGCCCCAGTCCGGCGGATAGGAAAGGCCGATCGGATAGCCGGTGCGGTTGTCCTTGACGATGCCATATTTCTTCAACACCGCGAAGAAGGCGTTGGCGATGTCTTCGCACGTGTTGCCGGGCTTGGCTGCCGCGAGCCCCGCGTCCATGCCTTCGAGCGTCGCCTTCTCCGCATCTAGGAATTCCTGTGTCGGCTTGCCGAGGAACACTGTTCGCGACAACGGGCAATGGTACCTGTTGTAGCACCCGGCGATTTCGAAGAACGTGCCCTCGCCCGACTTCATCGGCTTGTCGTCCCAGGTCAGGTGCGGCGCCGAGGCGTCGGCGCCCGACGGCAGCAGCGGCACGATCGCTGGATAGTCGCCGCCGATGCCGTCGACGCCACGCGTGCCGGCATCATAGATCTCGGCGACGAGATCGCATTTGCGCATGCCGACCTCTATCTTGTCGACGATGCGCTGGTGCATCGCCTCGACGATGCGGGCGGCCTTGCGCATATAGTCGATCTCGGTCGGGCTCTTCACAGCGCGCTGCCAGTTGACCAGCGCGGTGGCGTCGACGAAACGGGCATTGGGCAGGTGCTTCTGCAAAGAGGCGAAGGCGGCGGCCGAGAACCAGTAATTGTCCATCTCGACGCCGACGGTCAGCTTGCCCCAGCCGCGATCGGCAAGCACGCTCGACAGGAAATCCATCGGATGGCGCTCGGTCGACTGCACATAGTGATCGGCATAGCCGACGATGTTGTCATGCGCGAGATAGGCGGTGCGCTTGGCGCCGTTGGCGTCCTGACCGCGGCCATACCAGACCGGCTCGCCCGACGGCGGCACGATGACGGCCTGATGCACGTAGAAGGACCAGCCGTCATAGCCGGTGAGCCAGGCCATGTTGGAGGGGTCGCTGACAATAAGCAGATCGACGCCTTTCGCCGCCATGGCTTTCCGCGTCTTGGCGAGGCGATCCGCATACTCGCTTCGCGAGAATTTCAAATTCGGTTGCATTTTGTTGGTCCTCGTTTGTTGGGCCCTGGAACCCGCTTCAACTTCCGTTGAATCTGGCTCCAGGTAATTTTTTGTTTGAGCATGATCTCCTCGGAAAACCGGTTCCCACTTTTCCGGATCATGCTCTTGCGGCCAGCATCAACTTTCAAAAATGGTTCCGGCTTTCGCGACCCGGGCCCGGTCACGGGCTAGCGTGGCGATCGCGGTGTCCTGTACGCCGGTGCCGGTCAGGTCGGCGATGGTGATGTCGTCCGCCGCGCGCCGGCCATGCCGTTCGCCGGCGATGATCTGACCGAGTTCGGCCACCTCCGCGTCCACCGCCATCACGCCGGCGGAGATGGCATGGTGCAATTCACCGAGCCGGCGCGTCTGCCTTGCGCTGTCGGCGACATAGAGATCGGCCATGCGCAGGATTGCCGGTGCGATCTCGTTCTTGTGCTCGGCATCCGAGCCCATGGCGGTGATGTGCTGGCCGGCCGAGACGAAGCCGGCCTTGATCAATGGTTCGGTCGAGGGCGTGGTGGTGACAATGATGTCGGCACCGGCGACCGCCTTGGCCGCATCCGGTTCTGCGCGCACCACGATGCCCAGTTTTTCGCTTAAAGCGCCGGCCGCGGCTTGCGCCTTGGCCGCGTCGCGCGCCCAGATGCGGGCTTCTTCGATCGGCCGCACCAGGCGCAGCGCCTCAAGCTGCAATCCGGCCTGCACGCCGGCGCCGAAGATGGCGGCAATGGATGAGTCCGGCCGCGACAGGTGTTTTGCGGCGACCGCCCCGGCGGCTGCGGTGCGGACGTCGGTGAGATAGCCATTGTCGAGCAGCAACGCCTCGACCAGACCGGTTTTTGCCGACAGCAGCACCATCATGCCGTTGACGCTGGGCAGGCCGAGCTTGGGATTGTCGAAGAAGCCGGGGCTGATCTTGATGGCGAAGCCATCGATGCCAGGCACATAGGCGGTCTTCACGTCGACCTCGCCGCGATGCTCGGGGATGTCGAGCCGCAGGATCGGCGGCATCGCCACCGGCAGGGTAGCGAGCGCCCGGAAGGCGTTTTCGACGCAAGCGACGGCGTCGAGATCGAGAGCTACGATCTCGCGTAGTTCTTTCTCGGTAAGGATGGTCATCCGGTTCATCAGGCGCGCTCCGCAACTACTTCGCCGCAAACGATCTTTCTGTGCAGGCTCATATCGATATTACGACCGGAAAGCAGAACGACCACCGGTCCGTTTGGCTTCACCTTGCCGGCAAGCAGCGCAGCGATACCGACCGCGCCGGCGCCCTCTACGACCTCGCGCTCCTGTTCATAGGCATGGCGGATGCCGGCGGCGATCTCGTCCTCGGAAAGCAGCACGACATCGTCGAGCAGGTCTCGGCACATGGAAAAGGTCAGCCGGTTTTCGAGGCCGATGCCGCCGCCGAGCGAATCCGCCAGTGTCGGCAGTTCCTCCACCTGCACCGGGCGCCCTGCATCGAGGCTGGCTTTCATCGCCGCGCCGCGCGCCATCGAGATGCCGACGACCTTTGTGCTCGGCCTGACGCCCTTGACCGCTGCGGCAATCCCGGAGGCCAACCCGCCGCCGGAGAGCTGCACCAGCACCAGAGCGGCGTCAGGAACCTGCTCCATGATCTCCAGCCCGAGCGTGCCCTGCCCGGCGATGATGTCGGGATGGTCGAAGGGTGGCAGCATCACCAGACCCTCTTGCCCCACCAGCCGCCCGACCTCCTGCTGCGCGTCGTCCTGGCTGTCGCCGACAATGCGGATTTCCGCGCCGAGGCGGCGGATGGCATCGAGCTTGTTCCGAGGCACCAGCCGCGACATGCAGATCACCGCGCGCATGCCTTCGAGCCTGGCGGCATGGGCGAGTGCGCGGCCGTGATTGCCGGTCGAGGCCGCGACAACACCGCGTGCCCGCTGCTCGGCATTGAGCGAAGCAATGGCGTTCGAGGCGCCACGCAGCTTAAAGCTGCCCGTGGTCTGGCGGTGCTCCAGCTTAAGGTGAACGGGAAGGCCGAGCCGCTCCGACAGGCTCTCGGACGGCACGACCGGTGTCGGCTCGACCTTGCCGGTGATGCGTTGGCGCGCGGCGCGGATGTCTGAAAGGGCGACGGCGTGCGTCATGGGTCGCTCGTGCATGCAGGACATGACCTTACTGTCCAAGCGGCAAGGTCGTCAGCCGCCCGAACTCCGGACGCGGCACATCATCGCCACACAGTCGCAGGCAATTCCACGCGCTCGCCTGGTTGCTGGTGACGACCGGGCGGCCGATAGCCTGTTCCATCGCGGCAACCGCCAGCGCCGAGCGCAGCGCCGTGCAGGACACGAACAACGCCTCGGCCTGCGGGTCAGTCGCCTCGCGCGCCAGATCGACGAGGGCTGCCGGCGCAATGCGCGCCATCTCGCGGTCATCCTCGAAGCCGAGACAGGTGAAGCTGGCGATCTCGAAGCCGCGTTCGGCGAAATAGGCCGCCATCGGCCGGCTCGTCTCGACGGTGTAGGGGGTGAGAATACTGATCCTCTTCGCGCCCAGAGCCCTCAGTCCGCGCACGCCCGCCATCGGCGGCGTGACCACGGGCACGCCAGGCTTGGCCGCCTGGATCGCCGCCTCGATCTCGGCATCGCCGATCACCACGGAGGCCGACGTGCAGGAGTAGCAGATGGCATCGAGCGGTTCGTCCGGCAGGATCAGCGCCGCGCCAGCCGTCAGTTCGGGCTGCATCTTGCGCAGATTCTGAGGCGTGGTCGGATTCTTATAGGGGATGCGGGCGACATAGATGCCGATCCTCTCACTCGCCACCATGCGACGGAAGTCCGGCTCGCTGGTGTGGTCGGTGGCCAGGATGATCAGGCCGACGCGCTTTTCCAACGGGCGCACCTCGAGTGCGGGCCTTGTCGGCATCAGCCTGATTTCGGGAAGCGGCTTCATGGGAACTACCTTTCGATATTGCCGTAGCGATGTTCCAGCCAGCGCAGCAGCATAACCGAGAAAAGGCTGATGATCAGGAAGAAGGCGCCGACCAGCGTCATCGGCTCGACATAGCGGTAATAGGTGTTGGCGACGCTCTTGGCCTGGTTCATCAGCTCCAGCACGGTGATCGCCGACAGCAGCGGCGTCTCCTTGAACATGGCGATGAAATAATTGGCCAGCGCCGGGATCATCGGCGGGATTGCCTGCGGTATGACGATGTGGGTCCAGGTCTGGCGAGCGCTGAGATTGCAGGCTTTGGCCGCCTCCCACTGGCCGCGCGGCACGTTCTCGATGCCGGCGCGATAGACCTCCGCCGTATAGGTGCCGTAGTGCAGCCCAAGCCCGATGACGCCGGCCACCAGCGGCGGCAGCAGGATGCCGAAATCGGGCAGCACGTAGAAGATGAAGTAGAGCTGCACCAGCAGCGGCGTGCCGCGGATGAATTCGGCCGCCCAGCCGACCGTGCGCGACATCATCTTGTTCGGCGAGCGGCGGGCCAGTGCGATGCCCAGCCCGACGATTCCCGCCAGCACCGAGCCGAGCACCGTCGCCAGGATGGTGATCTTCACCCCCTCGATCAGCGTCGGCAGGATCTGCCGGACGAAATCCCAGTCCCAATCCATTACAGGGCCCAATCCATCAGACGCGCACTCCGTCGAGGCCGCGCGCCATGCGCCGCTCCAGCGACCGCACGCCCCAGGAGATGACGAGCGCGAGCGCGAAATAGATCACCAGGATGGTGGTGAACGGCATCAGCGTGCTGCCGGTCTGCGAGCGCACCACCTGCGCCTGGAAGGTGAGATCGGCGAGCGAAATCAGCGAGACGACGGATGTCGCCTTGAGCAGTTCGATGGCGTTGTTGCCGAAGGTCGGCAGCATCACCAGAAGCGCCTGCGGCAGGATGACATGGCGCATGCCTTGCCAGCGGCCGAGATTGAGAGCCGTGCAGGCCTCGTATTGCTCGGCGCCGACCGACTGGATGGCACCGCGTACCACTTCCGCCGCATAGGCGCCGACATTGAGGCCCAGCGCCAGCACGCCGGCTTGCAGCGGAGTGAGCTCGACGCCCGCCAGGGGCAACACGAAATAGGCCCAGAACAGCTGTACGAAAATCGATGTGCCGCGGAAGAATTCGATATAGGCGGTGGCGAGCGCCCGCAACGCGAAGAAGCGCGACAGCCGCCCCATGCCGGCCAGGAAGGCCATGATGAGGGCCAGCACCGATCCCATCAGCGTCAGCTCGATGGTGACAAGCGCTCCCTGCAATATCAGGCCGAGATAGCCGGACCACTGGGTCATGTATCAGAGGCTTCCAACGTTTGGTCTTAACAACTTCCCCCTCTCACGGGGAGAAGATGCAGGTTCACCCTCCTTAGCTGCAGCGCAGCTGCCGCGAAGGACGGGCAGGCGGATGAGAGGCGGCTCCAAGCTCGCAAAAACGCGCGCTGCCCCTCATCCGGCCCTTCAGCCACCTTCTCTCCGTGGACGGGGAGAAGGGAAAAGCGCTTATTTCGCCGCGCAGAGCTTGTCGCGCGTCGTCGACATCGCCGCCGCCGCCGAGAAGCCGTAGGGCTCGATGATCTTGGCGAACTCGCCCGACTTCTTCATCTTGGCGAGCTCGACGTCGAAGGCGTCGCGCAGCGCCTCGTCACCCTTCTTGAACGCGGCGCCGTCGCAATAGACGGGCGCGCCCTGCACGGGTGCTATGACTTCGAGGCTCGGGTCATTGGCCTTCTTCATCAGATCGTTGATCGACAGGACGGGGAGCGAATAGGCGTCGATGCGGCCGTCCTGCACCATCTTCAGCCCGCTCTGGCCGTCGGGCACGACGATGACGCGGTCACGCGGCACGCCGGCGTTGAGCGCGAGCTTCTCCTCGGTGCCGCCGCCGGGCGCGCCGATGGTGGCGGAGGTGTCCTTGGCGACATCCTCATAGCTCTTGAAGCCCTTCGGATTGCCCTTCTTCACCAGCATCGCCTCGGCGTCGCACAGCACCGGCTCGGAATAGGCAACCGCCGCACAACGCTCCGGCTTCATGAACAGGCCGGCGGTGACGACATCGAAACGGCCGGCCTGCAGGCCGGGGATCATGGCACCATATTCCGAGATCGAGGCGGCGACGTCGGCGACGCCCAGCCGCTTGAAGATTTCCCGCGCCACGTCGGGCGCGGCGCCCGAAACCTTGCCGTCGGCGGCGACCGCCGTGTAGGGCGGCTCGTTGGCGATGGCGAGGCGGGCGAAGCCTTGCGCCTTCAGCTGCTCGAGCTTGCTGTCGTCGGCCGATCCGATGTTCGAGGCCGCGAGCACCGCGGTCAGCGCAAGACCGGCGACGCCGGCCAGAATGCCAAGTTTTTTCATTGTTCCCAACTCCATGTTTGTGTTCTTGGTTGCAGTCATTTCAGGACGGCAATACCGCCCTTGCGGACGGTGTCGCCGCCTCTGGCATGGCGGTCAGACGCGATGTCCGGCCGCGATGATCTTCTTCAGGAAACCTTGCGTGCGCTCCTGTTTGGGATGGCGGAAAATCTCATCGGGTTTGCCCTCCTCGACGATGCGGCCGCGGTCGAAGAACAGCACCCGGTCGGCGAAGTCGTGGGCAAAGCCCATTTCATGAGTGACGAGCAGCATCGTCATGTCGGTTTCGGCCGCGAGCTTGCGCATCACGTTGAGCACCTCCTCGACCAGTTCGGGATCGAGCGCCGAGGTGACCTCGTCGAACAGCATGATCCGGGGCGACAGCGCCAGCGCGCGGGCAATCGCGACGCGCTGCTTCTGGCCGCCCGAAAGCTGTGCCGGCATGGCCTTGGCCTTGTCGGCCATGCCGACCATGTCGAGCAATTCCATCGCCCGCTTCTCGGCGGCAGCGCGCGGCGTGCCCTTGGTCAGCATCGGCGCCAGCGTGACATTGTCGATGACGCATTTGTGCGGGAACAGATTGAACAGCTGGAAGACCATGCCGATCTTCTGGCGCATCCTGGCCAGATGCCGCTCGTCGGCGGCCAGCAGCTGGCCGTTTCGCTCCATGTGATAGAGATGCTCGCCGTCGATCTGGATGTGGCCGCCATCGATGCGCTCCAGCGTCATCAGGATGCGCAGGATCGTCGTCTTGCCCGAGCCGGACGGGCCGATCAGCGCCAGCTTCTCGCCGGGCATGACCTGCATGGACAGGCCGTCCAGCACCTTGAAGGTGCCGAAGCTTTTCGAAATGCCATCGACCTTGATGATAGGCGCGGATGCGGACAAACGAATTTCCCGTGCTGGAGAAGCCTATGCCCTTAACGATGCGGAACCCGCCAAATCATGTCAATCGGGAAAATAATATCATGACAATTATTCTGATCCCGCACAATTCTTGGGCATTCAGTGCCTAGCAATGTGCCGAGATCGAAATCAAGTCGAACCGAAAATGACAGCACCGGGGACGCCTTTGGCGGTCGGCATCGTCTGGATAGCGGCACATCTCGCTAGATTGCGAGCAGCAGATGCTCGGGGTCGCCAAGCAGCAGCTTGGTGACAACGCCGAGGCCGGCGCGCAGTTCCCCCTCGGTGGTCGAACCCAGCGAGATGCGCACCGCCGGTTGCCAGGGCGCTTGCGAGATGCGGAAGGAAGCGCCGGGCGCGATCGCCACGCCTTGCAGGCGCGCCTGGGCGACGAAGCTCTCCTCGGCACGGTCGGCCGGCAACTGCAACCAGACATGCAGTCCGTCGCGCCGGGTGCGATAGTCGACGCCGGCCAGCACCTCGGCGACGATGTCCTGGCGTCGCCGCAATGCTGTGCGTTGCCAGCGCACCAGTTCCATCGCGGTGCCGTCGGTCACCCATTTGGTGGCGATTTCCGCCACCAGCGGCGTCGCCATCCAGTTGGAAACCAGATGCCGGTTGGCGACCGCGGCGACATAGCGGTCGGGTGCGGCGAGATAGCCGATGCGCAGGCCCGGCACCACGATCTTGGTGAAGGACGTGACGTAGAGCGTGCGTTCAGGCGCGAAGGCGGCGACCGGCGGCGGCCGGTCCTCGACCAGCGGCCCCAGCACGTCGTTCTCGATGATGGCTATGTCGTGCCTGCGCGCAACCGCCGCAATCTGCTCGCGCCGCTCCGCATCCATCAGCGTCGCCGTCGGGTTGATCACCGAAGGCTGCACGAACACGGCGCGGATGTCGGAGATCCGGCAGGCCTCGTCCAGCGCTTCCGGGATAAGGCCATTGCCGTCTATCGGCAGGCCTTCGAGGTTGAAGCCGAGATAGCGGGCGAGCGGCACCAGCGTATGGTGGCCGATCGCCTCGGTGGCGACGGTCGAGCCGGGCGGCGCCACGCTCATCAGCGCCACCGTCATGCCGGCGGTAGCGCCATTGGTCAGGCTGATATTCTGCGGCGAGGCATCGAGACCGCACAGCTTCAGCCACTCGACCGCCACGGCGCGGTGACGGGGAAACACCATGTTGGGCCGGAACGACAGCGCCGAACTCGACGGCAGGTTGTCGGCCAGCCAGCCCAGCGCCTGCTTTAGCCGCTCCAGATGCATCGGCTCGCAGACCGGCTTCAGGATCGAGAGATCGATCACTTCGCCCAGCCGCTCCGGCAGATAGGGCGGCTCAGGCTCGCGCCGCTGCGTCTGGACGAAGCTGCCGCGGCCGATCTCGCCCGAGATCAGGCCGCGGCGAATCAGTTCCTCATAGGCGCGACTGACCGTCTGCACCGACAGCTTCAACTCGTCGGCCAGCCGGCGATGCGTCGGCAGCCGCGCGCCGTTTGCGAGCCTCCCGTCATGAATGGCGCGTGCGAACTGGTCGGCCAGCGACTGGTAGGCGGGCCGCCGGATGAGCGCGGGATCAGGTTGCCACAATGTCATGACTTATTAGAGATCGAAATCAGTGCAATTGACAATCGAAATAATGCGCCGTCATGGTACGGCGGACCAAAAAGTGGATACAGATGGCCGCCGCGAAACTCGACCCGATCGACCTCAGAATCCTCGACGCGATCCAGCGTGACGGGCGCATCACCAAGCTGGCGCTGGCCGACAAGGTCGGCCTGTCACCGACGCCGTGCTGGATGCGGCTGCGCAAGCTGGAAAAGGCCGGCATCGTCTCCGGCTATCATGCCTCGATTGCCATGCGCGTCGTCGCACCCGTCGCCACCGTGCTGATGGAGGTGACGCTGGCCAGCCATCGCCAGGCCGATTTCGACCGCTTCGAGCGTGTCATCCGCGACATACCTGAGATTGTAGCCTGCTGGTCGGTGGGCGGCGGCGTCGACTACGTTCTGAAGGTGATGGCGCGCGATATCGATACCTATCAGCGGCTGGTCGATGCCTTGCTCGAACGCGAAATCGGCATCGATCGCTACTTCACCTACATCGTCATCAAGACGGTGAAGGACGAGACCGTGCTACCGCTTGCCGATCTGTTGCCGGTGCAGTCCTGAGATCGAAACCAGCGTTCATCTGGCACCGTACGCTCGGAGAATGCGCGAAAGCACCCGCCCCACCCCTGCGGCTAGACAGATCGTCCTGCTCCCCAGCCGAATAGAGAGAATCTCTCTATATAGCTGCACCTAAACAGCCTCATCCTTCGCGCCGACGCCCCTAGTCTTGCGGCATCACCCCAATCGGGAGCAATCGATGATGTCCGCGCACTTTGCCCGTTCGCACCGCCATGAGGCGCTCGACCGCCTCGCCGACCGCCGGCTGCTGCGCGAGCTTGCCTATGTCGACGGGCACTGGACGGCAAGCGAGGCGGCGGAGAGCTTCGAGGTCACCGACCCGGCGACCGGCGCCACGGTGGCCTTTGTCGCCGCGCTCGATGGCCGCCAGACGGCAAGTGCGATCGATGCGGCGGCGCGCGCTTTCCCTGCCTGGCGGGCGCTGTTGCCGCAGGAGCGCTCGAAAATCCTGCGCAAATGGTTCGACCTCATCATTGCCGCGAAAGACGATCTCGCTCTGCTGATGACGCTGGAACAGGGCAAGCCCTTGAAGGAATCGCTCGGTGAGATCGATTATGCCGCCTCTTTCGTCGAATGGTATGCCGAGGAAGCAAAGCGCCTCAACGCCGAAAGCGTAACTAGCCATCTGGCGAAGGCGGAAATGACGGTGCGGCGCGAGCCGCTCGGCGTCGTCGGCGTCGTGACGCCGTGGAACTTCCCGTCCGCCATGCTGACCCGCAAGGCGGCTGCGGCCCTTGCCGCCGGTTGCACCATCGTCGCGCACCCCTCTTCGGAAACGCCGCTCTCGGCGCTGGCGCTGGCCGAACTCGGCGAGCGCGCCGGCCTGCCCGCCGGCGTCTTCAACGTCGTCACTGGCAAGGCGTCGATCATAGTCGGGCGAATGTGCGAGGACTCGCGCGTGCGCGCCATGAGCTTCACCGGTTCGACCGAGATCGGCAGGCTGATCGCGGCCCAGAGCGCGCCGACGATGAAGCGGCTGGTTATGGAGCTTGGCGGCCACGCGCCGCTGATCGTCTTTGCCGACGCCGATCTCGACAAGGCCGTGCGCATCGCCGTCGACGCCAAATTCGCCACGTCCGGCCAGGACTGCCTCGCGGCCAACCGCATCTATGTCCAGCGGCCGATCTACGATCGTTTCTGCGCCGCCTTCGCCAAGCGCATCGAGGCGCTGCGGACCGGCAATGGCCTTGCCGACGAAAGCGACATCGGCCCGCTGATGCATGAGCGCGCCGTCAAGAAGGTCGAGGAGCAGGTCACCGACGCGCTCGCCCATGGCGCCCGCTGCCTCGTTGGCGGCAGAAGGCACCAGGCCGGCCCGTTGTTTTACCAGCCGACGCTGCTGGCTGACGTATCTGACGAGGCACTGATCATGCGCGAAGAAACGTTTGGTCCGGTCGCAGCCGTGACGCCGTTTGACAGCGAGGACGAGGTGACCGCGCGCGCCAACGCCTCCGAATATGGTCTGGTCGCCTATGTCGTGACCGAGAACGGCGCCCGCCAGCAGCGCCTGGGCAGGGCGCTGGACTACGGCATGGTCGCCATCAACCGCGTCAAGATCACCGGTGCGCCGATCCCGTTCGGCGGCGTCAAGCAGTCCGGCATTGGCCGCGAGGGTTCGCGTCAGGGGCTCGAAGCTTTCACCGATCTCAAATATCTTTGCCTGGACGTCGCTTAAGCCGCGTCCACGTTCCTCAAGGAGTCAAAAGAATGCTCGACCAGTCCAACGAACTCGCCGCCTGGGATCGTGATCACTTCTTCCATCCCTCGACGCATATGGGCACCCACGCGCGCGGTGAATCGCCGACGCGCATCATGGCCGGCGGTGAAGGCGTCACCGTCTGGGACAGCAACGGCAGAAAAAGTATCGATGCCTTCGCCGGCCTCTACTGCGTCAATGTCGGCTATGGCCGCCAGAAGATCGCTGACGCCATCGCCGCCCAGGCCACGAACCTCGCCTATTACCACGCCTATGTCGGCCACGGCACCGAGGCCTCGATCACGCTGTCGAAGATGATCATCGACCGTGCGCCGAAGGGCATGTCGAGGGTCTATTTCGGCCTCTCCGGTTCGGATGCCAACGAAACCAACATCAAGCTGATCTGGTACTACAACAACGTGCTTGGCCGCCCGGAGAAGAAGAAGATCATCTCGCGCTGGCGCGGCTATCACGGCTCCGGCATCATGACGGGATCGCTGACCGGGCTCGATCTTTTCCACAATGCCTTCGACTTGCCGCGCGCGCCGATCCTGCACACAGAGGCGCCCTATTATTTCCGCCGCGCCGACCGCTCGATGAGCGAGGAGCAGTTCTCGCAGCATTGCGCCGACAAGCTGGAAGAGATGATCCTGGCCGAAGGCCCCGAGACCGTCGCCGCCTTCATCGGCGAGCCGATCCTCGGCACTGGCGGCATCGTGCCGCCGCCCGCCGGCTACTGGGAGAAAATCCAGGCGGTGCTGAAGAAGTACGACGTGCTCCTGGTCGCCGACGAAGTGGTGACGGGCTTCGGCCGGCTGGGCACCATGTTCGGCTCCGACCATTACGGCATCAAGCCGGACCTGATCACCATCGCCAAGGGCTTGACCTCCGCCTACGCGCCGCTGTCGGGCGTCATCGTCGCCGACAAGATGTGGCAGGTGCTGGTGCAGGGCTCCGACAAGCTCGGCTCGCTCGGTCACGGCTGGACTTATTCGGCGCATCCGATCTGCGTCGCCGCGGGTGTGGCCAACCTCGAACTGATCGATGAGATGGATCTGGTGAGGAATGCCGGCGAGACCGGCGCCTATTTCCGCGCGGAATTGGCCAAGGCCGTCGGCGGCCACAAAAACGTCGGCGAGGTGCGCGGTGACGGCATGCTGGCGGCGGTCGAGTTCGTCGCCGACAAGGACGACCGTGTGTTCTTCGATCCGGCGCAGAAGATCGGACCGCAGATCGCCACGGCCCTCGCCGCAAGCGGGGTCATCGGCCGCGCCATGCCGCAGGGCGATATTCTGGGCTTCGCCCCACCGCTTTGCCTGACGCGCGAGGAGGCTGACACCGTGGTGGCCAAGACCGCCGATGCCGTGAGGAGCATGTTCGCCAATCTCTAATTGTCGAGATCGGCGCTGCCCCTCATCCGCCTGCCGGCACCTTCTCGTCGTTCACGGAGAGAGGGTAAAGGTGAGGGGCAGCGCCAACGTACAAAGTATTCGGAAGTGAACGCGATGACCTCTCATCCCACCCTCCCCGCCACCATGGCGGCCGTGCAGCTTACCGGCCACGGCGGCCCGGAAAAGCTCGTCTACCGCACCGACGTGAAAGTGCCTGTGCCCGCCGCCGGCGAAGTGCTGGTCAAGGTCACCGCCTGCGGCATGAACAACACCGACGTCTGGGTGCGCCAGGGCGCCTATGGCACGGAGGAGGACGCAGGGGCCGTGTCGACATGGCGGCGTCAGGGCAACACGCTGACCTTCCCCCGCATCCAGGGCACCGACACGGTCGGCACCATCGCCGCCGTTGGCGCAGGCGTCTCGCCGGATCGCATCGGCGAGCGAGTGATGGTCGATTTCTCGATCTACAATCGCGACGACGATTCGCTCGCCGACATCGACTATATGGGCCACGGCCGCGACGGCGGTTACGCCGAATACCAGGCTGTGCCGGCCGAGAACGCCCATGTCGTCGACACCGACTTGAGCGACCTCGAACTCGCCACCTTCTGCTGCGCCTATCTCACCGGCGAGCAGATGCTGGAACGTGCAGGGCTCAAGGCCGGCGAACGCGTGCTGGTCACCGGCGCCTCGGGCGGCGTCGGCTCCGGCATCGTGCAATTGGCGCGGGCGCGCGGAGCCATTCCCTATGCCGTCGTCGGCAACGGCAAGGAGCAGGCAGTGCTCGACATCGGCGCCGAAGCCGTGATCACCCGTGGCGTGGCCGACCTGCCGCAAGCCGTGGCCAAGGTGACCGGCGGCCAGCCCATCGACGTCGTGGCCGACCTTGTCGGCGGCGCGATCTTCAACGATCTGTTGCGCATCCTGAGGCCTGAGGGCCGCTACACCACCGCAGGCGCCATCGCCGGCCCGGTCGTCCAGCTCGATCTCAGGACCATGTATCTCAAGCAGCTTCAGCTCCACGGCTCGAGCCAGGGCACACGTGCGGATTTCCGCCGTATCGTGCGCTATATCGAGGAAGACAAGATCCGGCCGCTGGTCGGCGGCGTCTACAGGCTTTCCGATTTCCACCGCGCCCAAGCCGATTTCATCGCCAAGGATTTCGTCGGCAAGCTGGTGGTGGTGCCTGATGCCGTGGCTGAACGGCGGCACCCTAAATAAGAGGACGGAGCAGCAGCGCTTCTCGGCGCCGCAAGCTACGTCACCATGACAAAGGACGACCGTCAGGTCTTGCCGTCAAATTCATCATGTCGGCCGGCATGGCGCACCATGCGCCGAAAGCTCATCGAGATATGGGCTCGCCTGATGTGCCCGATCGATTCCCAATCCCCGATTTCCGCCGCGGCCAGCACTTCCTCCATTTCGCGCCGGAAGGCCGTGAACTCCTCCACAAGGCCGAGTTGCGGCATCATCTTGAGGACTACGCGCGCAACCTGAAAATACAGTCTTTCGCTTATTTCGCGCAGGGGCTGGTTCCCGGTCATGCCGGATAGTTCAGTGAAGAAGTCCATGTTCAGCTGCAGAAAGGCACGCTGATCCGGGTTGAGCATATCGGAATCGCAGCGCGCGATGAGCGCTCGGATGCGATCGAGGTCGACCGCCGTTCGGGGAATTGGCGAAAGCTTGCCGACAAGCAGCGCGAGTTCCAGTCGCAGATGATAGACCTGCTGCAACTCCTCGATGTCGACGTCGGTAACGATCGTACCGACGCCGTGGATCGATTGCACAAGCCCTTCGGCCTCGAGCCGCGCCAGCACACGTCGGACCGGTGTGCGGCTGATCTCGAATTCCTGGGCGAGTTCTTCCTCGGAGAGCCGGCTCCCCGGCGGATAATCGAGAAGGCAGATACGGTCGCGCAGGATCAGGTAGATGCGTTCGAACCGTTCGCGCGCCGAAAGCGGACGCGAAGGCGGCACGGTCTTGGCCGAGGCATCCGTATCAAGCGTCATCCAGCCTCCAGGACGGCGTGCAGGAACTGTCGCGTCCGCTCATTCTTGGGTGCGCCGAAAAGCTCTGCCGGCGGCCCCTGCTCGCAAATTTTGCCCTGATAGAAGAAGCAGACGCGATCGGAAAATTCCTTGGCGAAGCCCATCTGGTGGGTGACCATGAGCATCGTCAGATCATGCTCGCGGCCGATTTGCCTTATCACTTGCAGCACTTCGCCGACAAGTTCCGGATCGAGCGCGGACGTCACCTCGTCGAACAGCATTATCTTGGGCCGCATCGCCAGCGCCCTGGCAATGGCGACGCGCTGTTGCTGGCCGCCGGAAAGCTGTGAAGGATAATGATCCTTCTTCTGCGACAGCCCGACCATGTCGAGAAGCTCGGCCGCCCGTGCCTCGGCATCGGCCCGCTTCATGCCAAGCACGGTCATCGGCGCCTCGATGCAATTGGCCATCGCCGTCATGTGTGGAAACAGGTTGAAAGACTGGAACACCATGCCGATCTTCGCCCGGATGCGGCGGATGTGGGCAAGATTGGCGGGCACCAGCTTTCCGCCTTGCTTCATATGCGTCAGTGGCTCGCCTTCGACCCAGATGACGCCGTCATTGATCGTCTCCAGCGTCATCAGCATGCGCAAGACCGTGGTCTTGCCGGAACCGGACGGTCCGATGACGGAAACCTTCTCGCCGCGCGCGATTTCGAGGTTCAGCCCGTCGAGCACGGTGAGCGCGCCATAACGCTTCGAGACATTGTCGAAACGGACCATCGGTTGTTCGGTCATCGCGCGGTCCTTCGGTTGAGCAGGCGTTCGAGGGCACGGATGAGCGCGGCCGAAACCAGGCTCATGGCCAGGAAGAACAGGCCGACCAGCGTGATCGGTTCGGTGTAGCGGAAAGTCTCGGAGCCGATGATCTTGGCCGTCTGCATGAGTTCCAGCACGGCGATGGCCGACAGCAGCGGCGTCTCCTTGAACAGCGCGACGAGATAGTTGCCGAGCGCCGGCACGATCGGCGGTATCGCTTGCGGGATGATGATGTCGCGAAAGGTCGTCCAGGAGGAGAGGTTGAGTGCGATCGAGGCTTCCCACTGGCCGCGATGGATGTTGTCGAAGCCCGCGCGGTAGACTTCCGAGCAATAGGCGGCGTAGTGAATGCCGATGGCCAGAACGCCGGCCGTGAATGCGTCGAGCACGACGCCGAATTTCGGAAAGACGAAATAGAGGAAGAATATCTGGATGAGCAGCGGCGTCGAGCGGATCAGTTCGACCAGCACCGAGATCGTCCAGCCGGTCCAGGGCACCGCGATACGGATTACCGCGAGGACCAGCCCGAGCAAAGCCGCGATGACGAAGCCGAGCAGCGTCGCCTCGATCGAAACGACGGCGGCGCGTGCGAGCACCGGCAGGATCTCGGCGGCAAAACTCCAATCCCAGATCACGCCGCCCTCCCCCGCGCCAGACCGAGCGAGGCCCGCCTTTCGAGAAGCCGCATGCCGATAGAAACGGTGAGCGACATGGCGAGATACATCAACAGCACCAGCGTGAAGATAGGAATGGTCTTGAAGGTGTTCTGGTTCATCTGCTGCGCCTTGAAGGCGAGGTCCGTGAGCGTGATCAGCGAAACCAGCGCCGTCGATTTCAAAAGCTCGATGAACAGATTGCCCCAGGGCGGGATCATGGCGACGAAGGCCTGGGGCAGGATGATCCGGCGCAGCATTTGCGCGCGGCTCATGTTGAGCGCCGTTCCCGCCTCCCATTGGCCGCGCGCGACCGACTGGATTGCGCCGCGCACGCATTCGGATCCATAGGCGCCGACATTCAAGCCAAGCGCCAGCACCGCGACGGGAAACGCGTCGAGCGTGACCCCGAATTGCGGCAGCACGAAAAACAGCCAGAACAATTGCACCAGCGCCGAGGTGCCGCGAAAGATTTCGACATAGACCGTCGCCAGCCATCTGAGGGGCGCTGGACCATACATGCGCGCCAGCGCGGCGAGCACCCCCATCACGACCGCCAGCAGGCTGCCGAGGACGGCGATCTCGATCGTCAGGACGGCACCCTGCAATAGTCCCGGTAGGAACAGCCTGTATGTCTCCTGCGTCGCCAGCGCCGCGATCACGGCCAGCGAAACGACCAGCATGGCAACGAGCGTGCGGATACCCATCTGCTTCTCCGAGGAAAAAAGAGGGCGGCGTTTTCACGCCGCCCAGCAGTTGGGAATTTATTCGCCCTTGCAGAGCTCTGCAGTCGACTTGTTCGGCAGATAATCCTTGCCGAAGCCGAGCGGCTCGACCAGCGCGATATGCTCCGGCGTACCGAGGAACTTCTTCAGTTCGGCGTTGAACGCTTCCTGCAGATCGGTGTCCTCCTTGCGGAAGCCGAAGCCGCCATGGCCCTTCACCGACTTGCCGGCAACTTCACCGAAGGGCTTGGTCGATTCGACGCCATCGGCCTTCTTGGCCATGTCGGCGATCGAGAGCGCGGTTAGCGCGGCAGCATCGGCACGGCCAGACTGGACCGCCGCGACCAGGCTGGATTGGTCGGGCAAGGAAACGACTTGTCCTTGGGCAACGCCGGCGTCCTTCGCATATCCCCCCTCGACGGCGCCCGCCATCACGGCGAGCTTGAGATCGGGATTGTCCTTGATGCTCGAATAGTCCTTCACGCCTTTCGGATTGCCCTTCGCGACCAGCATGGCCTGGCCGATGCCATAGGACGGTTCGGAAAAATTGATCTCGGCGCAGCGCTTGGGATTGATGAACATGCCGGCGGCGATGATGTCGAAGCGGCCGGCCTTGAGACCCGGAATGAGCGAGCCGAATTCGGTCAGCACGCCGTCGACCTGCGCAATGCCCATCTTGGCGAGCACCGCCTTGGCGACTTCCGGCGCTTCGCCGGTCAATTTGCCGTCAGGCGTGGCGAAACCGAACGGCGCCTCATTGGCGAAGCCGACGCGGATATAGCCGTCCTTCTTGGCGCGTTCCAGCGTCGTTTCGGCATGGGCCGGCAGTGACGTGAATGCGGTCGCGGCGAGCGCAAGACAGGCTGCGGCTTTCACGAGCGCGCGGCGGGATATCTGTGACGTGAACATGCATTCCCCTTTTCTTCTTCGATAGTTGTCGGCTCGAACGACGTTTCTCCACCATCGCGTCAAGCGCACTAAGACGTATACAACTCATCTGGACATATCGCAAGACGCACTGTACGAATCTGGAAAAATCGCCATAGAGCTTGATTGTGCGGCTTTGTGATGCGCAAGTTGTGCACAATTAAGATGTGCTTTCTCGATGCGGATACGAACCGCATTTGGATGAGGGCAGGAAGGAAAACGGCTTTGGACGCGTCGGGCGGGTTCAGCAAGGCGGAATACGCGCAGCGCCTGGCCGACGTGAGACAACGCATGGCAAGGCCGGCTTCGATCTCATCATCTGTCAGGACCCCAGCGTCACCGAAGGCGGCGGCGAGCGGCTCTGCGACGTGGCCCCCGATCCCATCGTCATCGACTGACCATCAGCCCAGGACCGGCAACTCAAGGACACCTCAATGGACCGCAATCCCTTTTCCGAAGCCGAGATCGCCGGCCGCTTGTCGAAAGTTCGCACGGCATTGGCAGAGCGCAAGCTCGACGCCGCCGTCTTCGCCTCGCCGGAGACTGTTTTCTACCTCACCGGCCTCGACCATTGGGGTTATTTCGCGCCGCACCTCCTGATCGTCACGCTCGACCGGCGCCCTATCCTGGTCACCCGGTCGATGGAGAAGGTAACGATCGAGAATCAGGTGAAGGCAGCAGAATTCCGTGGTCACTCCGACAGCGAGACCGCGGCCGACCTCGCCGCGCGCGTCATTTCCGAACTCGGCCTGGCCGGCAAACGGATCGGCATCGAAAACTGGACCTCCGGCCTCAGCCACGGCCTCGCCCTCAAGCTTGAGGCGCAGGCCGACGCCAAGTGGAGCGACGTCTCGGGACTGGTCGACAAGATGCGGTTGGTGAAGAGCGCCGAGGAACAGGTGCTGATGCGCCGCGCCGCCAAGGTCACGGATGCTGGGGCAGGTGCCGCCATCGCTGCCATCTCCGACGGCGCCGCCGAGCAGGAGGTTGCCGCCCAATGCGTGGCGGCGATGGTGCGCGCCGGCGGCCACGCGCCGGGCTTCGGCCCGTTCATCCGGCCCGCCGCCCGGCTCGGCGAGGAGCACACGACCTGGGGCGACGGCATCTATCGCAGCGGCGAGCCGGTCTTCGTCGAACTGTCGGGCTGTGTCTCGCGCTATCACGCGCCGCTTGGCCGGCTGATCCGCATCGGCAACATCAAGGACGAAGATGCCGCCATGGCCGAGGTCACGGCCAAGGCATTCGAGGCCGTCGTCAGGGCGCTCGAGCCAGGCGCCTGGGCGCGCGATGTCTACGCCGCCTGGCAAGGCGTCGCCGACGAGGCCGGCCTGTCGCATTATCGCCGCCATCATTGCGGCTATCTCGTCGGCATCGGCCAGCCGCCCTCATGGACCGGCGGCAATTCGGTGACGGGCCTCAGGCACGATTCCGATCTCGAAATCGAGACCGGGATGAGCTTCCACATCCTGTCCTGGCTGATGGGCACCGGCCGCGGCGACCATTTCATCTCCAACACCGTGCTGCTGACCGATGCGGGGGCCGAAGTGCTGACCCGCACCCCGGCCGGCCCGATCGTCCGCTAGACCATGAACATGGCGCGCTATTCGGCGTTTTCGATTTTCCGCAATGCCCTTTCCGGCCAGAAGAACTGGCGGCGCGCCTGGCGCGCGGCCGAGCCGAAGCCCGCCTATGACGTGATCGTCGTCGGTGGCGGCGGGCATGGCCTTGCGACGGCTTTCTACCTCGCCGAGAACCACGGCATCCGCAATGTCGCCGTTCTGGAAAAGGGCTATGTCGGCGGCGGCAATGTCGGCCGCAACACCACCGTCATCCGCTCCAACTACCTGCTCGACGGCAACACCCAGTTCTACGAATTCTCGGTCAAGCTGTGGGAAGGCTTGTCGCGGGCGCTGAACTTCAACGTGATGTTTTCGCAGCGCGGCCAGATCGTCACTGCCCATTCGGCCGATCAACTCGACACATTCAGCCATCGCGCCAACATCATGCGTCTGAACGGCATCGACGCCGACATACTCGACCGCGACGCTGTGCGCCGGCTGGTACCCTATCTCGATTTCTCCGAAACCGCGCGATTTCCGATCCATGGTGCGATCTTGCAAGGCCGCGCAGGCACCGCCCGCCATGATGCCGTCGCCTGGGGCTATGCGCGCGCTGCCGACGGCCACGGGGTCGACATCATCCAGAATTGCGAGGTGACCGGCTTTGTCCGCGACGGCGAAAGGATCGTCGGTGTCGAGACCAGCAAGGGCCGCATCGGCGCCGGCAAGGTCGGCCTCGCCGTCGCAGGCCATACTTCGCTCCTCGCCGCCAGGGCCGGCCTGGAACTGCCGATCGAAAGCCACGTGCTCCAGGCTTTCGTCACCGAGCCGCTCAAGCCGCTGGTAGATCACGTCGTCGCTTATGGCGCAGACCATTTCTATGTCAGCCAGTCGGACAAGGGCGGGCTGGTCTTCGGTGGCAATCTCGACGGCTACAATTCCTACGCCCAGCGCGGCAATCTCGGCGTCGTGGGCGAAGTGGCGGAGGCGGCGATAGCCCTGATGCCCTGCATCTCGCGTGTCAGGCTGCTGCGCCATTGGGGCGGCGTCATGGACATGACGCCGGACGCCAGTCCGATCATCTGCCCGACCCCGATAGAAGGGCTCTATCTCAATGGCGGCTGGTGCTATGGCGGCTTCAAGGCGACGCCGGCCTCCGGCTGGTGCTTTGCCCATATGCTGGCCACCGGCAAGCCGCATCCGCTGACCGCCGCCTACGCGCTCGACCGTTTCCGGACCGGCCACACGCTCGACGAAGCCGGCGCCGGCCCCTCGGCCTGGCTGCAATAGAGAACGAGAGAAATGCTTCGCATCGACTGCCCATGCTGCGGCCTGCGCGACCATGACGAGTTCCGCTATGGCGGCGACGCTTCCGCGGTGCGTCCGGCGCATGACGATCCCGATCCGGAGGCGTGGTATCGCTATGTCTACGTGCGCAAGAACCCGGCGGGACCGCACCGTGAATTCTGGCAGCATGTGACCGGCTGCCGGCAATGGCTGGTCATCGAGCGCGACACGAGGAACCACGCTATCGCATCGGTCGGCTTCGCCAGGAAAATGCCAGCATGAAAATGATTGGAAATCGTCTGGCCGCCGGCGGCCGCATCGACCGCACGCAGCCGCTCCGCTTCACATTCGACGGCCGCGAGCTGGGCGGCTATCGAGGCGATACGCTTGCTTCCGCGCTGCTTGCCAATCGGCTCATGCTGACAGGCCGCAGCTTCAAATACCATCGGCCGCGCGGCATCTTCTCGGCCGGCCCGGAAGAACCCAACGCGCTGGTTACGCTCGGAAGCGGTGGACGGCGCGAACCGAACCTTCCGGCCACGACACTGGAACTGGCTGAAGGTATGACTGCCGAAAGCCAGAATCGCTGGCCGTCCCTTGCCTTCGACGTGCAGAGCGTCAACGGCCTGTTTGCGCCCCTTCTTTCTGCCGGCTTCTACTACAAGACCTTCATGGGTCCGACCCGCCGCGCCTGGATGTTCTACGAGCATTTCATCCGTAAAGCCGCGGGATTGGGCCGGGCCGGCCCCGAACCCGATCCCGACCGTTACGAGACCCGGCATGCATTTGCCGATGTTGCAGTCGTCGGCGGCGGCCCTGCCGGCCTGTCGGCGGCGCGCGCCGCGGCAGCCAGCGGCGCCAGGGTCGTCCTCGTCGAACAGGACTTTCTGCTCGGTGGCCAACTTCTTGCCGAGCGCACCGATGGCAAGGCGGCAGCCTGGCTGACAAAGATCGAGGCGGAGCTTGCAGGCCAGCCCAACGTCACCCTGATGCGCAAGACAATGGCGTTCGGCACCTATGACGGCAACACGCTGGGGCTGATCGAGAGGCATGACGGCCAGGTCGCGCAAGGCGCTGCTCGGCAGATTTTCATCGTGCTTCGCGCCGGCTCGATCATCTTTGCGGCCGGTGCTATCGAACGGCCGCTGGTGTTCTCCAACAACGACCGGCCAGGCATCATGCTGGCGTCCGCCGCCCGGACCTATCTCAACCGCTTCGCCGTGCTGCCGGGGAAGAATATCCTCGTGGCCACGATGAACGACGGTGCCTATCGCGCTGCTTTCGACCTCGCCGCCGCCGGCGCGCGAGTGACGGTCGCGGACCAGCGCGGCGCTCCGCCCGCCGGTCTGGCGGCGGAAGCCGGACGCCTGAACGTAGAGATCCGCTCCGGAACCCGGATCGCCGATCTGCGCGGCAGCCATGCGGTGAAGGCCGTACGGCTTGCCGGCCCGAGCGCCAAATCGGAAATCGCCTGCGATTTCGTCTGCGTCTCCGGCGGCTGGTCGCCGACCGTGCATCTCACCTCGCATCTTGGCGTCAGGCCCGTCTATCGCGACGACATCGACGGCTTCGTTCCGGGCGGCTTTCCGGCAGGCCAGTTCGGCGCCGGCGCGATGATGGGGCGCTTCTCGACCGCCGACGCGATCGAGGACGGCCACCGCGCCGGCGTCGAAGCGGCATGCTTCTGTGGAAAACCGGCGGCCATGCCGGCGCCGGATGAACTCGATCTCGAAGGGGCCCCGGCCGCTCCCTTTCGTGCGATCTCTTCCGCGGGGCGCGGCAAGGCCTTCGTCGATCTACAGATGGATGTGACCACCAAGGACATCGAGCTCGCCCATCGCGAGGGCTATGAATCGGTCGAACACCTGAAGCGCTACACCACGCTCGGCATGGGGACCGACCAGGGCAAAACCAGCAATTTCGCAGCACTTTCGGCCATGGCGGCGCTGCGCCGGGCGACGATTGCGCAAACCGGAACCACGACCTTTCGCCCGCCCTACGCGGCGGTCGCGATCGGCGCGCTGGCCGGTCGCGCCGTCGGTCATCACTTTAAGCCGGTCCGTCGCACGCCGATGCACGACTGGCACCTGGCAAACGGTGCCGAGATGCTCGAGGTCGGTCTCTGGATGCGTCCGTATTTCTATCGCGATGCCGGACGCGACGTGAATGAAGCCTATGTCGCGGAGATGCGGATCGTGCGCGGCGGCGCCGGGCTGATGGACATTTCCACCCTCGGCAAGATCGACGTGCAGGGGCCGGACGCGGCCATATTCCTCGACCGTGTCTACGCCAACGGTTTCGCCAAGCTTCCCGTTGGCCGCGCGCGCTACGGCGTCATGCTGCGCGACGACGGCGTCGTCTTCGACGACGGCACCACCACGCGCTTGTCGCAAAATCGCTTCTTCATGACCACCTCTACCGCCAGGGCCGCCGATGTCCTGTCGCGGCTGGAATTCCTGCTCGACACCGCCTGGCCGGATTTGCGTGTCGCGGTCTCTTCGGTAAGCGACGAGTGGGCGGCGATGTCGACCGCCGGGCCACGAAGCCGCGATGTCCTTGCCGCCGCCTTTCCGACGCTCGATGTCTCCAACGAGACGCTGCCGCATATGGGCGTCATCGAAGCCGGGTTCGACGGACGGGCCCTGCGCGTTATCCGCCTCAGCTATTCCGGCGAGCGCGCCTACGAGATCTATGTCGGCGCCAGCGCCGGCGAACAGGCCTGGAGCCGTCTCATCGAAGCAGGCGCGCCGTTCGGCCTCAAACCTTATGGCGTCGAGGCGCTTGGTGCGCTGCGCGTTGAAAAGGGCCACGTCGCCGGGCCCGAGATCGATGGCCGCACCACGCTCGACGATCTCGGCCTCGGGCGCATGGCCGGCAAACGCGGCGGATTCGTCGGCGACGTCCTGCGTCGTCGTCCGGCCTTTCAGGCACCCGACCGCCAGCGCCTCATCGGGCTGGAATGCATCGAGGACGGCAAGCGGCTGCGCGGAGGCGCCATATTGTTCCTGCCTGGCGATGCCGTCACCGGCCACGGGCGCGGTCGGATCACCTCGGTTACCTTCAGCCCGGAACTCGGCCACTATGTCGGACTGGCGCTGTTCGCCGGCAATGCCGCGGCCGAAGGAGACGAGATCACCGCGGTCTACCCGATGCGGACAGAGACGGTTCGCGCCCGCGTCGTGCCTTCTGTTTTCCTAGATCCCAAGGGAGAGCGCATGCATGGTTGAGCCTGTGCTGTCGAAGGACTTCAACCTGTGGGCCTCCGATTGCCCGATCGTTCAGATCGAGGGCTGGGAAGAAACGCTGACAAGATTCGAAACGAGCGTCTCGCAGGCCTTGGGCGCGAGGCTCCCTGCCGACGTCGGCGAGACGGTTCGGCATGCTGGCGCCCTCATCGTCAGGATCACCCCCCGCCGTCTTTGGCTGATCGTCGAGACAGGTGCGGAACCGCCGGCCATTGCGATCGATCCTGAATTGGGCTGCTCGGTTCTGCTCGGCGAAGGCCGGGTGCGATTCAGGATGGAGGGTGCGCGTCTTCAGGACATTCTCTCTGCCTGCATGCCGGTCGACTGGTCGTCCGCCGCTTCGGCTCCCGGCCGTGCCGTACAGACGTCCGTCCATCACGTGCCGGCGCTCTATCTGCGAACAGGCGAGAGCAGCTGCGACCTGATCGTGCCGCGAAGCTTCGCCCGCAGCCTTGCCGACTGGATTGCCGCCGCGCCTTGAAGCAACCCCAGGAAAGTGGGTAACGTTTTTCCGCTCGCGATTGCGTAAGGAAAAAGCTGGACCTGTCCGGCGCAGCGGCCGCTAAACCGGCAGGACGCACCGCGCGCATACCTTTTGCACGACGGTCGATATAGTTGTCCGCATCGGCGAAGGTCTCGGCATCACTGGTGGAGGCCGACACGCCACGGCAGCGCGCCGGCCTCCGCCTTGGTTAGCGGCTCAGTTGTGGCGGATTTCCGTGCCGAGCACTTTCAGGCACTCACGGATGAAGGCGGCCAGCGCCGTCCATCCCTTGGCCGACACCATCGTACCATCGACATAGGCTTCCGTCGGCGAGAGGTCGATATAGGTACCGCCCGCGAGAGTGACTTCCGGCTCGCAGGCGCCCAGCGCGCCGACCTTCTTGCCGCGCACGACGCCGTCGACCGCAATCAGGATCTGCACGCCATGGCAGATCGTGAAGATCGGCTTCTTGGTCTCGTGAAAGTGTCGAACGATCGTCTGCACCCGCTTATCGGTGCGGATGTATTCCGGTCCGCGTCCGCCCGCGCAGTAGACCGCGTGGTACTGGTCGAGCTGCTTTTCCGCATCCGAGAACGTCTTGTTGATCAACGCGTAGTGTCCGAGCTTTTCGGTGTAGGTCTGGTCGCCCTCGAAATCGTGCAGCGAGGTCTTGATCAGGTCGCCCGCATTCTTGTCGGGGCAGACGACATGGACCGTGTGGCCGACGGCTTCCATCGCTTGCTGGTAAACGAAAATCTCGTATTCCTCGGTGAACTCACCGGTCAGCATCAATATCTTCTTGCCTGGCATAGCTCTTCCTCTCTGTTGTTGGCATGCAAGGCGCATCACGCGCCTTGCCTCATTCGGATTGCGGGCCTCAGAACGGGGAGTCGGGGAAGTAATATTCCTTGGCGTTGGCCTGGGTTATGAGCGGGGCGTCGAGTTTGACGGCACCGCGAACCGGAGCCTGACCGATCAAGTTGGCCACGGTCATGTAGATAGCGGTCTTGATCATCGCCGGCGGATACGGCGTCTCGACCGGTGTCATCGCATCCCCGTCTATCACCTTCTTCACGATGTCCTTCATGCCGTTGCCGCCGAGCGCTAGCTTGATATCGGTTCGGCCGGACTGCTTGACGGCCTCGAGCACACCGAGAAGCATGTCGTCGTCATTGGCCCAGACCGCATCGATGTGCGGGTGCTTGGCCAGGTAATCCTGCATGAGCTTGAAGGCCTCGTCGCTGTTCCAGTGGGCATACTGCATGTCGAGCACCTTCAGGCCGGTGCCCTTGATGGTATCCTCGAAGCCCTTGATGCGCTCGTCGTCGATGACGGTGGGAATGCCGCGCAGCACGACGACGTCACCTTTGCCGCCCAGTTTGTCGATCATGAACTTCGCCGTGTTGGTGCCAACCGCGATGTTGTCGCCGGCAAGATACAGGTCCTGGATGGAAGGGTCGGTCAATCCCCTGTCGACGACGGTGATGAACGTACCCATCTCCTTGATGGCTTTCACCGGCTGGGTCAGTTCCTCGGAGGTGTAGGGCAGTATCACCAGCGCATCCATCTTGCGGCTGGCCGACAGATCCTCCAGCGCGCTTACCTGGTCGGCCGCCGAGGGCGACGTCTTCACGACGACTTCGACATCCGGGAAGGCCGCGTTGATTTCCTTTGCGGCGGCCTGCGCGTGATAGACGATGCCGGCCGTCCAGCCATGATCCGCCGCCGGGATCGACACCGCGACCACCTTCTTGTCGGCTGCAAGCGCCTGGCCGGCCACCATCAGTGCGCCGACTGCCGCAACGGCAACCCATTTCCTGCTAAACATAAATACCTCCCAGAGATATGGACCACACAACAGGCGCCCGTCCGGTCCGAAGACGAGCTATTTCGAAAATCTTTGCACGAGCATGGCGATGATGATGATGACGCCCTGCACCGCGGCGACGAGGTATTCGGAAACGAAATCCGACAACACCATCAGGTTGGCGATCAGTTCCAGGATCACCGCACCGGCGATGGTGCCCCAGATGCGGCCCTTGCCGCCCCGCAGCGCCGTTCCGCCAATGACAACGGCCGTTATCACCTGCAGCTCCCAAAGCTGTCCGGTGGTCGGGGTGGCGGCTCCCAGACGAGGCACGTAACAGATGGCGGCGACCGCCACGCATGCACCCTGGATGACATAGGCAATGGTGCGCGTCTTGACGACCGAGATGCCCGAATAGCGGGCGACGTCCTCGTTCGCGCCCACCGCCGCGCATTTGCGGCCATATTTGGTCTTGTAGAGGACAAATGCGCCGACCACCGCAACGAGCGCCGACAGAAGGATCGGCACCGGAATGCCCGCGACGGCGCCGAAATAGACCGGCCGGTACGCGTCCCGCAGCGAGCGATCGATCGGGATCGTGCCGCCATCGGTCATATAGGTGATCAGTGCGCGGAAGATACCCATTGTGCCGAGCGTGGCGATGAACGGCTCGATCCTTCCGACCGTGACGATGAGACCGTTCGCGAGGCCGCATAGAAGCCCCGCGACGACTGCTATCACCATGCCTGCCGGGATGGCCCAAAGGCCGAGGCTGGGGGCCATCATGTTCATGAACATGATCGTGACGCCGGCGATGAAGGCGACCATCGAGCCGACCGAAAGGTCGAGCCCGCCTGATGAGATCACAAATGTGGCGCCGACGGCTATGATGGCGACATAAGCGCTGCGCGTGATCACGTTGCCCAGGTTTGTCGCGGAAAGAAAATCCGGATTGATGAGGAATCCCGCCACCAGCAGTGCGAACAATGCGAGGAAAGGGCCGGCATCCGTCCACGAGAAATGGTGCTGCCTGTCGCTTCGGGCAGACATGGAATGGGTAAGCGCCGTCACTGTCTTCCTCCTTGGGCCGTGCCATGGCCTTTGTCACTGGTCGCCAGCAGCGCGATGTTGCTTTCGATCATCGTTTCGCCCGAGACCTCGCCGCTGATCCTGCCTTCGCGCATGACCAGGACGCGGTCGCAGATGCCGACCAGTTCCTGCATCTCCGACGAGATGACGATGCAGGCTTTGCCTTGGCCCACGAGTTCCTGGATGAAGGCGTAGATCTGCGCCTTGTTGGCGATGTCGATCCCGCGCGTCGGCTCATCGATGATCACGACCGAAGGATTGGTCAGAAGCACCTTGGCCAGCAGAAGTTTCTGCTGGTTTCCGCCTGAAAGCTGCCCTGCCCTGGCGTTGTGGCTCTTCACCCGGATGTCGTAGCTGGAGACGGCCCGGGCGAGCGCCTCGGATTCGCGACCGCGCAGAACCAGCAGTCCCGGATGCAGAAGGTCAAGCGACGAGAGAGTCAGGTTCGGCGCCAGCCGCTCCTGCAAAAGCAGGCCCTTGCCCTTGCGATCTTCCGTCAGATAGCCGATGCCCGCCTCTATGGCCTCGCGCTGCGAACGTATCTGTATCGGCGACCC
Source organism: Mesorhizobium sp. B2-2-3 (assembly GCF_006442405.1). Taxonomy (NCBI): domain Bacteria; kingdom Pseudomonadati; phylum Pseudomonadota; class Alphaproteobacteria; order Hyphomicrobiales; family Phyllobacteriaceae; genus Mesorhizobium; species Mesorhizobium sp. B2-2-3. The sequence goes on from NZ_VFWC01000012.1 coordinate 50,585, forward strand.
GTTGAGCTCGATCGTAGCCGTCGCCGGCCTAAGCCCCACAATGCCTTCGAACAACTCGGTTCGCCCCGCCCCGATCATTCCGGCGAAGCCAAGAATCTCGCCTTTGTGAACGGTAAAGGACACGTCCCGTGCATAACCCGGAACAGTCGCGTTTCTGACGGTCAGCATGGGCCGGCTCGTCTGGACCTCGCGCTTGTGAGGATAAAGCGCGGCGAGTTCGCGCCCGACCATAAGCTGCGCCATGTCGGCCTGGCTCAACGCATGGCCGGGATAGGTGCCGATCATCTTGCCGTCGCGCAGGACCGTGACCTTGTCCGCCAGCCGCTGCACCTCGTCGAGGCGGTGGCTGATGTAGAGAACGGCGATGCCCCGCGCCCTGAGCCCGAAGATGATGGCGAGCAAACGCTCGACCTCCCCACCGGTCAGCACCGCTGTCGGCTCATCGAAGATGACGACCCTGTGATCGTCGAGCAACGCGCGGGCGATTTGCACGAGCTGGCGATCCGCCAGCGAAATGTCCCGGACCAGCGCGGTCGGCGACACCTCGCAACCGATCTCGGCCAGTTTCGCGGCCGCTATGCGGCGCATGGCGCCATCATCGACGATTCCGCGCCTGGAGAGCTCGCGGCCGAGAAAGAGATTGTCAGTCACCGTGAGCGCTTCGGCCAGGAGGATTTCCTGATGCACCAGCGCGATGCCTGCCGCCTGCGCCTGGTGAGGTGTCCTGAAACTCACGCGGTCACCGGCCATGGACAGGCTGCCGGCGGTCGGTTCGATGTAACCGGAAAGCAAGCGCATGAACGTCGACTTGCCGGCGCCATTCTCGCCGATAACGGCATGGATCTCGCCAGGGAAAATATCCAGCGTGATGTCCGACAACACGGTCACCGGGCCGTATTGTTTGCAAAGCCCTTCCGCGCGCAGCACCGGAGCCACAGCCGGTGTGGGCTCCGGCGGCAAAGCGGTGACGCTTCCGTCGATGCGAGTGGCAACTGACATCGCGGCCTACTCGAATGCAGGCAGGAGCCTGTCCCGCGAATTCTCTATGTGCACGCGCATCGCCTTTTCGGCGGCAACCGGATCGCTGGCCGCGAAAGCGGCGAGGATGGCTTCGTGCTCGTCGAGCGCCTCCTCGGTGACCCGCGAGTGATACATCAGGCGGAAAATGTGGAAGTGGGTGTGCTGGTGGTTCAGCGTTTCGCGGATGAGCTCGTTCTGCGCGAACTCCATGACCTTGTCGTGGAAGATGGCATCCTGGCGGGCGAAGTTCGAATAACGCAGGCGTTCGTCCTTGCTCACGCGCCTGGCCATCACGCCAGCCGCCTCCTGCAAAATCATCAGCCGGGCTTCGTCGAGCGCAGCGGCTGCCTTGGCGGCGGCTGCAGGTTCGAGCAGCAGGCGCAGTTCATAGAGTTCGTCGAAACGGCGCCGTGTGATCTGGGGCGCGGCCCGGTACCCGATCAGATGGGTTTTCACCACCAGGCCCTCGCCTTCCAGCCGCCCAAGAGCTTCGCGGATCGGCGTATGCGAGACGTTGAACTCCTTGACAAGGTTGTCGACGGTGATCCGCGATCCCGGAGCTATTTTCAGCGACATCAGCTGCTGGAAGATCGCCTCGTAGACGTCGCCCGACAGGCTGTTGGCGCGCTGAATGCGGCCTGTCAACCGAGCGTCATTGTCGACGGTAAGGTCTGGATTCTGCATGTTTTGCCTCTTGACAGGGGCGACCTCTAACACGATGCTCCGCGCAATTCAATCCTATATCCTATACGATTTTATAGAGGATATTTCGTGAGGCAGGAAAACTCGACGACGGCTCTGGCCCGTGCCTTGCCCGAACCACGCCACGCACGCTGGGCAAGCGGTGATCTCCGATCCCCCGTTCCCCAATCCATATTCGAAGGACACAGTTCATGACGCTATTTGCAGCAGCCCGGTTGCCGCATGAGATTCTTTTCGGCAAAGGCCAGCGCCACGCGCTGCCTGATATTGCCGCCAGATATGGCCGGCGCGCATTCATCTGCACGGATGAGCGTTTCGCCGGGACGCCAATGTTCGCGCAGATCAGCGCGGCACTGAGAGCAGGCTCGATCGAAACGCTCGTGTACGATCGCATCCTCCCGGATGTCCCTCGTGACAGCGTTGCCGTCTGTGCCGCCCATGCGAAGGACTTCAAGCCGGACATGGTGATCGGGATCGGTGGCGGCAGTTGCCTGGACATGGCCAAAAGCGCCGCGCTGCTGATCAGTCACGGCGGGTCGCTTCAGGACTACTACGGGGAGTTCAAGGTGCCCGGCCCCACGCTTCCGGTAATCGCGGTCCCGACCACCGCCGGCACCGGTTCGGAAGTGACGCCGGTGGCGGTGATCTCCGATCCGGAGCGGACGCTTAAGGTCGGCATTTCCAGTCCCCATCTCATTGCCGCGGTCGCGCTCTGCGATCCGGAACTCACCTCGACATGCCCGCCCTCCCTCACGGCAATTGCCGGAGCCGACGCGCTCACCCACGCGATCGAAGCCTTTACGTCCGCCAAACGCGGCGCCGATCCGCACTTGCCGCAGCGGCATGTCTTCGTCGGCAAGAGCGCCCTTACCGATCATTTCGCGCTGCTGGCCATCCAGCTCCTGGGCCGCAGTCTCGAAAAGGCGTACAGGGACGGCTCGGACGAAGACGCACGCGCCGATGTCATGATGGGAGCGCTGGCGGCCGGCTGCGCTTTCGGCACGGCCGGAACGGCGGCTGCCCACGCCGTGCAATATCCCGTCGGCGCGCTTACCCACACGCCGCACGGATTGGGCGTGGCGACGATGCTTCCCTACGTGATGAGCTACAATCTGCCCGCCGCGACCGACGAAATAGCGGCGGTCGGCGCCGCTCTGGGGGTGACGGAGACAAAGAGCGCCGAGGCGACCGCGCGCGCCACCATCGATGAGGTGGCCCGGCTGTTCGCGGCGATCGGCATCACCCGCACGCTGGCCGATCTGGGTCTTCCACACGACAAGATCGACTGGACCGCCGAGCAGGCGCTCGGCATCGATCGGCTGATCAAGAACAACCCTCGTCCTTTCGACATCGCCGCGATGCGGCGGCTGGTGAGGGCCGCCTATGACGGCGACATGGCCGCAAGCTCAGTCTGACCAGAGGTGATGAGATGAATATACCCCAAGGGCAATTCAACGAAGATCCGGACATGTTCGACTACACCACATTCTCGCACGGCCTCTATATCGACGGACACTGGCGACCGTCTTCCGACGGTCGTCTCATTGAGGTGATCGATCCTTCCACGGAGGCCGTGATTGCGGCTGTCCCGGACGCCACGATTGCCGATGCCGCCGCTGCCGTCGAGGCGGCTGCGAAGGCGGCGGCAGGCTGGCGCGCAACCGCGCCGCGCAAGCGTTCGGAAATACTGCGGCGTTGTTTCGAATTGATGGTCGAACGGTCCGATACGCTGGCGGCGCTGATCTCGCTGGAGAACGGCAAGGCGCTGCGCGACGCGCGCGGCGAGGTCGCCTATGCGGCTGAATTCTTCCGCTGGAATGCCGAGGAAGCGGTGCGCATCAGCGGCGAGTTCGGCCTGGCGCCGTCAGGCGCCAACCGGATCGTCGTCGATTATCATCCGATCGGCATCTGCGTGCTCATAACGCCCTGGAATTTCCCCGCCGCCATGGCGACACGCAAGATCGCGCCGGCGCTGGCCGCCGGCTGCACCGTCATTCTGAAGCCCGCCAGCGAGACGCCCCTGACCGCCTACGCGCTCGCCGCGCTGTACGAGGAGGCGGGTGTGCCTCCCGGCGTCGTCAATGTGCTCACCACTTCGAACCCCGGACCAGTGACCTCCGCCATGCTCGCCGACCCGCGCGTCCGGAAGCTATCCTTCACCGGTTCGACCGGCGTGGGTCGTGTTCTGCTGGCCGAAGCCGCCAAGCACGTCATCTCATGCTCGATGGAACTCGGCGGCAACGCCCCGTTCATCGTCTTCGATGACGCCGACCTGGACGCGGCCCTCGACGGCGCGATGGTCGCCAAGATGCGAAACGCCGGCGAGGCCTGCACGGCAGCCAACCGCATCTACGCGCAGGCCGGCATCCATGACGCGTTTGCCGAAGGTCTGCGCCAACGCATGGCCGCGCTCAAGCTCGGTTCAGGCACCGACCCGGACACCGAATGCGGTCCGATGATTACCAGGAAGGCCGTCGAGAAGATCGATCGGCTGGTCAAGGACGCGGTCGGCCGTGGGGCCAGGATCCTGTGCGGCGGCGCGGTCGCCGACGACAAGGGCTATTTCTATCCGCCGACCGTCCTTCGGGACGTGCCCGCGAATGCCGAGATGGCGCAGGAGGAGATATTCGGTCCGGTGGCCCCGATCAGCCGCTTCGAGAACGAGGACGAAGTCATCGCGCGCGCCAACGACACGGAATACGGCCTTGCCGCCTACATCTACACGCGTGATCTGGCCAGGGGCATGCACGTGGCATCGAAGATCGAAACGGGCATGGTCGCGCTCAATCGCGGCCTGATGTCGGATCCGGCGGCACCTTTCGGCGGCGTCAAGCAGAGCGGCCTTGGCCGCGAAGGCGGACAGAAGCACGGCATTGCCGAGTTCATGGAGGCGAAGTACATCGCCGTGACCATGTGAACGGGCAGCCCATGCAGAATGATCCTTTCCGCATCCGCGACCATGTCGCCGAGTTCGACGACATCGTCGCCGAGATCGTTCGTCGCAGCACGGAGGTGCGGGCAACCATGCCGATGGTTGCCGATATCCCCTATGGAGCGGATGCCACCGAGACCATCGACCTGTTCTTTCCGGAGGGCAAGCGCGACCGCCTGCCGGTCCATGTGTTCATCCATGGCGGCTACTGGCGCATGTTCTCCAAGCGCGACTATTCCTATGTCGCCGAGACGGTGACGCGCGCCGGCGCAATCGCGGTCATCGTCGATTATGCGCTGATGCCGGCTGTGAGGATGGCCACGATCGTCGACCAGGTGCGGCGCGCCAAAAGCTGGGTGCTCGACCATATCGGCGATCACGGCGGCGATACCGAGCGCCTGACCGTGAGCGGACATTCAGCCGGCGCCCAACTTGCGACGATGCTTTTCAATGACGACGGCCGGACTTCGACAATCAAAGGCGCGTTGCTGCTTGGCGGTCTCTACGACCTGAAGCCCCTTCAGACCTCTTTCCTTGCCGCCGAGATCGCGATAACGGACGAGGACGCAGCCAGGTTCTCGCCGCTCACCCGCCGTTTCGATCCGTCGGTGTCGGTCGAGATCGCTGTCGGCACCGATGAAACGCCGCCATTCCACAGCCAGGCCGAGGCGTTTACGCGGCATCTGAAGGAGCAGGGACTACAGGTCTCGCAGACCGCCCTTCCTGGAGCCAATCACATGAGCAGCGTTCTCGACCTCGGCTTGGCCGGCACCGAGGCGGCAACCATGCTGACAAACCTGGTTTCCGGCTGAGGCCATTGGCGTTCCGTCAAAAGCTGGCACTTTCAGCTGTCACCCGCGTCCCGAGCGCTTTACCTGTCTCCATCGGATCTGCTCTCACCGTGCGGGGTTGGAAACGATCGCTCATGCGATGCCAGCGCCAGCTGGCTGAGCATGACGAATTGACGGACATCCACCGGCCGCGCAACGAGGTCGTCGAGCTTCCCGAACAGCGGCATCAGATGTGGCATGGAGAGGTGCCTGTCGAGATCGTCCTTCGAACGCCAGTTCTCGTAAAACATGAATACGCAGGGGTCAGCCGGGTCGACATGGAAGTCGTAGTTGATGCAGCCCTCCTCGGCACGTGTCGGTTCGACGAGGCCCGACAGGATTCTTTGCAGTTCATCGCGGGTTTCGGGTTTGGCAACCACGGTGCCGATGACCGTATAGGGAACCGTCATCTCATTTCCTCCCCTGGCTGAGTGCAACGGCAAGGATGATGATGGCGCCGCGCGCGATTAGCTGCTGGCTGAACTCCAACCCCATCAGAATCAGGCCGTTATTGATGAGGCCGATCATCAGCGCGCCGACAATCGTCCCGATCACCGTGCCGGAGCCGCCGAACAGGCTGGTGCCGCCAAGCACCGCCGCGGCTATCACCGACAGTTCGTCGCCTTGGCCGAGTTGGAAGCGCCCCGATTGCAGCCGGCCGGCGTAGAGCATTCCGGCCAGCGCCGCCGCCATGGCCGAGATGGTAAGCACGCGGAACTTGACCGACTTGGTGTCGATGCCGGAATAACGCGCCGCGATCTCGCCGCCGCCGGTGGCCAGCACGCGGCGGCCAAAGCTCGTTCGCCTCAAAACGACGTGGCCGACGGCTCCCAGCACCAGCATCCAGATCAGCAGCACCGGCACCGGCCCGACATTGCCGCCGCCGAAGATCCAGGAGTAGCTCTTCGAGATGATCGGCACCGCAGCCGTATCGCTGATCCACATTGCGGTGCCGGTAGCGATGCCCATCATAGCCAACGTGGTAAGGAAGGATGGAATTCCGACCCGCGTCGTCAACAGGCCGTTGAAGGTGCCGACGACGGCGCCTGTGGCGAGCCCCGCCATCACACCGGTGATCGGTCCGCCGGCGTCGATCGCCATCGCCGTCGTCACCGAGGCGAGACCCGCGACGGCACCAACGGACAGGTCGATCTCGCCTGCCGACAGAACATAGGTCATGGCGATCGCCATCACCGCGATCATCGCCGTCTGCCGCACGATGTTGAGCAGGTTGTTGAGGTTGAGGAAGCCCTTGTCGAACAACGTTATCGCGAAAATGATGAAGATGACGACGAAACCGATGTAGATGATGTTCTGCCGCCAGTTGGTGAGCCCAAGCCTCGCTGCCAGCGAGGACTGGGACGCGGCAGCCTGACTAGTGGACATGTATTCCTCCCTGGCTCTTGCTCAGCGCTTTCTGGATGACGATCTGCAGCTTGCGCTCGGCCGCCTGGAGTCGCGCAACCGGATCGTTCTTTGGCGCCGAGGGATCGTCGAGATCGGCGCGGCTGACATCGTTCACGACGCGCCCCTCGGAGAGGACGATGATACGGTCGCAGGCCGACAGCATCTCGGACAGCTCCGACGAGATCATGATGATTGCCTTGCCGGCGTTGGCGAGCTGGCGAACCAGCAGGATGATTTCCGACTTCGAACCGATATCGATGCCGGAGGTCGGCTCGTCGAGGACCAGGATCTCCGGATTCCTCGAAAGCCATTTGCCGATGACGACCTTCTGCTGGTTGCCGCCCGAAAGTGTGCGCACCGGGCTGTCGCGCGATGCAGTCTTGATCCGCAGCTGGGCGATCTGGCGATCAGTCAGCTCGCGCATCTTTTTCGTCGACACAAAGGCCTTGCTGCTCAACTGGCCGAGCACGGCGAGCGTCATGTTGGAGGCGACCGAATGCTCCGCGATGACGCCCTGCCGTAGCCGATCCTCCGGCACCAGCGCCACACCGGCCTCGATGGCGTCACTTGGTCTGGCGATCGCCACCGGCTCGCCGGCAATGCGGATCTCGCCTTCGACGATCGGATCTATGCCGGCGATGACGCGCGCGATCGCCGACCGCCCGGAGCCCAGCAGCCCGGCTAGGCCGACCACTTCGCCGCTGTGGACGACGAAGCTGACGTTCTTCGGTTTCTCCACCCCTGAAACACCGTCGAGCTCAAGCAGCGGCGCCCCGACATTCGATTCGCCGCGTACCACGTCGGACAGACCGCGCGAGCGTTTGCCGACAATATGCTCAATCATCGTTTCGATCGGCAGTTCCGACATCGGCGCGGTGATGACGTTGCGGCCATCGCGCAAGATCGTGGCGCGGTCGGCGATGCGGGCTATCTCGTCCATGCGGTGCGAGACATAGATGATGGCGACGCCTTCCGATCTCAGTTTGCGCAGGAAGGCAAACAGCCGCTCGACATCGGATACCGCCAGCGCCGTCGACGGTTCATCCAGGACTAGCACTTTCGCATTCTGCGAGATCGCCTTGACGATCTCCGTCAACTGCCGTTGGCCGGCGCCGAGATTGCCGACCGTCGCTTTCGGATCGACCTCGACCTGCAGCATGTCGAACAGGTCCTTGGCGCGCTTTTCGGCGGTGCGATCGTCGATCAGGCCGAACGCGACCTTGGCTTCGCGGGTCAGGAAAACATTCTGCGCCACGGTCAGCGTGGGGATGAGGCTCATTTCCTGGAAGATCATGGCGATGCCCGCCCGCCTTGAAGCTTCGGGCGAGATTTCGGCGAGTGGCTTGCCATCGACTAGAATGGTACCGGTGTCCGGCACATGAACGCCGCTCAACACTTTCAGGATGGTCGACTTACCGGCACCATTGCCACCGAGCAATGCGTGGATTTCGCCTTTCTCTACCCGCAGGTCGACATCGACCAGCGCCTTGACGCCGCCGAAGGATTTGGTGACGCCTTTCATTTCCACCGCATGAACAGGCGCCGCGATTGTCATGGTCGGACCTTGGTCCACTGGCCGGATTGGCCGGATTCGATCAGCGCGTCGGCCACCCGCTCGGTCTTGTAGCCATCCTCGAAATTGGGCAAGGGCTGCTTGCCCGAAACAATAGCCGAGAAGAAATCGAAACACTCCACGATCTTGGTTTCGGAATAGCCGATGCCGAGCGCCGGGATTGGCCACAGACCCGACCCATAGGGGTGCGCCGGACCGGAATAGACGGACCTGAAGCCGCGTGCATCCGCAGGATCATCGGCAAACATCACCTGCAATTCGTCGCGCCGTTCGTAGTTGAAAGCAATGGAGCCTTTGGTGCCGTGGATCTCGAAAGTGATGAAATTGTTGCGGCCATAGGCGTTGCGGGTCGCCTCCAGCGAACCGATCGCGCCGTCGGCGAATTTCAGCAGCGTCATCACCTCGTCGTCGACGTCGACCTCAGCCCGCTCGGTATCGGTATTCCTCTCTGCCGCGCCGAGCCTGTCGAGATTGCCGCGTTGGATCGGTCGCGTTTTGTTGTAGGTGCGCACCAACGCGCTGACCTCGGCGATCTCGCCGACCAGATAACGGGCAAGGTCGACGACATGGGTGCCGATGTCGCCGATCGAGCCGGACCCGGCGATCTTCTTCTGAAAGCGCCAGGACAGAGGCGAATCCGGATCGGCCGACCAGTCCTGCAGATAGGTGCCGCGGAAGTTGAGAATCTTACCGATGCGGCCTTCCTCTATGTACTGGCGGGCAAGCGCCACTGCCGGCGTGCGACGATAGTTGAAGGCAACCATGTGGATGACGCCGGCTTTGTTCACCGCGTCGAGCATGGTCTTTGCCTCGTCGCCGCCGCGCGCCAGCGGCTTTTCGCAGATGATGTGCTTGCCGGCTTCAGCGGCCGCGATCGCGATCGCGGCATGGCTGTCGTTCGGGGTGACGATGTCAATGACGTCGATGTCGGATCGCGTCACCACCGAACGCCAGTCAGCGGATGATTCCTCGAATCCGTAGCGACGGCGGCCTTCGTCGGCCAGTGTCTCGGTGATGTCGACCACCACCTTGCGCACGGGGATGGCGGGGGCGGGCCAGAAGAACATCGGCATCGTCGCATAAGCGAGCGCATGGGCTTTACCCATAAAGCCGCCGCCGATCATCGCCACGTTGAGCGTCTTGGTCATGATGGTCTCCTGTCGAATTGAGAAGAGGTGCGGCCGCTGGGAGTGCGCCGGCCGCAGGGCGCGCTACATGCTGCCCTTGATCTTGTCGGTCGCCTCGGCGTGATAGACGGCTTTCCAACCCTCGAGCAGCGTGTCCTTGGTGACGGGCAGCGCCGGCAAGGCGACGAAGGCCGGAGCCTCCTTGCCGAGCAGACCGTAGCCTGCGAGCAGGGCTTCGGTGACGCCCTGGTCAAACGGACGCTGGGCGCCCAGGCCCTTCACGAAGCCCCCGCCCGCCATATTGATTGCGACGTTCTCGCCGAGGTCGCAGGTGGTGATGACAAGGTCGTCGCGACCAGCGGTGCGGGCCGCCGAGATGACGCCTTCGGCCGGCACGTCCCACACCGCCCAGATGCCGTTGATGGCAGGGTTGGAAGTGAGGATGGCCGATGCCGCCTTTTCGGCGTCGCCGGTGAAGTCCGGGCCGCCAATGCCTTGTTCGGCGACAATCTTGATATCGGGGTAGTTGTCGGCGATCGTCTTCTTGAAGCCATCATAACGCTGTTTGGTGACAAAGAAGTCGGCGGCGTGGAAGACCAGACCAATGTCGCCCTTGCCCCCCAGCGCCTTGGCCATCAGATGCGCTGCGGCGACGCCGTTGCCATAATTGTCGGCCGAGACTACGGAGACGTAATCCTTGCCCGCGACGAAGCCGGCCGGCACGTTGTCCATGAACACCAGCTTCACGCCCTTATCGGCAACTGCCCTGTACGCGGACGCCGTCGCCGACGGGTCGGTGGGGATCGAAACGATGATCTTGGGGTTCTGGGCCATCACAGTTTCGAGGTCGGCGACCTGCTTTTCCGGCTTGAATCCGGCATCGGTCGTGGCGATCACCTCGATGCCCATCTTGCCAAACTGGTCTTTGAGGCCGGCGATCTGCGCGCGTGACCAGTCATTGCCGCCATAGTGCATGACGATCGCCGCCGTCGCCTTCATGTCCTTGATCTTGGCCAGTTCCTCCTGCGTCAGATTGACGGACGCCGCCGACGCTGGAGCTTCGCCGTTCGGCCCCTTGGAGAGCACTGTCTTCTGCAGTTCGGCGAGTGCTGAATCGGGGTCGGCGAAAGCGGGAGCTGCGGTATAGAGGCTGGCGGCCAGCAATGCCGCCGTGAACGTCCCGGCTATTGTGTTGAAACGTGTCATTTGGGTCTCCTCCCTGATGACAGGCTTGGTACCTGTCGGTTCAACTCTGCTTCAAAGCGCTCTTCAGATATTTCATGCTGAGTTCCGCCCCTTGCTTGGGGTCTGGCCAGGCATCCAGCTCGGTTGCGATCCAGCCGGAAAATCCGGTGTCCTCGAGCGCCTGGATGATCGGCTCCATATCAAGGTCGCCGCGGTCGAGCGGCGTGAAGGCGAAGGGATCGCGCTGCCAGCCCTTCAAATGCACATAGCTGATGCGCTTGCTGAATTCGCGAATCTGCGCGGCCGGATCACCGCCAGCGGCTGCCAGATGCGCGGTGTCCGGACAGAAATCGATCGCGGTATGTTTGAAAATCTCGCGAACTTCGTCGGGACCTTCGACGATGGTCGACAGATGCGGGTGATAGTGCGCGCGCAAGCCCGCCTTGGCTGCGATGTCGATGACCTTGTCGAGCGCCGCGCCGAGGCGCTTGAAATCATCTGGCTGCCGGCCTTTGGCTCGCTTGGCGCCACCGCCGACGACCAGATGCTCGCCGCCGAGTTCGGCCACGGCAGCCGCTCCGCGTTCGATCCGCGCCAACTCCTCGCCAAGGATATCGTCGAAGATAAAGTTGGCACCGGAGTAGCCGGCCACGAGCACGACGCCGGACTGGTCCAAGGCAGCGCGCAGCGCGCCATTGCGTCCTTGATAGTCGAGGAGATTGCCGTCGAAGAGTTCTGTTCCGGTATATCCGGCCGATCCAATGTCGCGGATCGCCTGCTCCATGTCACCGAAGGTGCGATAGGTAAGCTGGGTGATCGAAGTGACGCCGACGGCGTTGCCACCGAGCGCACCCCAGCAATTGGCGTGATAGGCCAGTTTCACCGGCATCTCGTATCCTCCCTGCCTGTAGCCGATGCATCACCGCGCGCAGCGCGGGGCCGGCATCTTTGGCTGGAGAAGAATTCGGACAACGGACGTGCGACATCCTTCGCCTTCGCGAGGGCTGTCGACGTTAGGAGCCCTCCTCCGAGCCTGGCTGATACTTATGCCCGCCTTTCGCCGCTCGTCAATCATTAAAATGCAAAAGTCGGCATACTTTTGTTTGTAAAATACATAAGTTCCTGCTTGATCCGTAAATGAGGCCACGGTACCCATGGCTAACGGCGTGATGACCCTGAGCCGGCAGCGATAGAGATCGGGAGATGAGCCTCGGCAAGACTATGGACGAGCGCAGCGCCACAGACCCCGTACAGTCGGACCAACCGCGCCGCGCCGCCGGCCGGCCGCGTGCCAGCGAATCCGCGCATGGCAGCCTGGCCACGCTGCTCAACCTTATACGGACCGAGGCGGCAACGACCCGCCAGGAGCTAGAGAACCAGTCGGAACTGGGGCGCGCCGTCGTCACGGATCGTCTCGCCACGCTGCTTCGGCTAGGGCTGATAGAAGAAGGCGAACTCGGCCCGGCGATCGGCGGACGCGCACCACGCCATGTCCGCTTCCGGCCGCGCATTGGCATGATCCTGGCCGCCGTGCTCGATCATTCCTCGCTGGCAGTCGGTGTATCAGACCTGTCCGGCCGCCTGCTGGCCGAACATCACGAAGCGGTGGAACTGGCCGCAGGTCCCGAGCCGGTGGTCCAGCGGCTAGCAACGCTGTTTGCCTGGATGCTGGAAGAGCATGGCAGTGAGGCCAGCATCTGGGGCATCGGGCTGGCGGTGCCCGGAGCCGTTGAGAAATGCGATGATCAGCGGCTGTTCGCGCCGGCGCTGAATGCGTTCCAGAACTGGGATGGATTCCCTTTCGTCGAGCAGTTGGCCACGCTTGTCGGCGCGCCGGTATGGGTGCGAAGCGGCGTCCAGACGATGACGATGGGCGAACTGAAGTCCGGCAGCGGCCTCGCCGACATGATCTTCGTCAAGCTCGGCCGCTCGATCAGCGCCGGCGTGGTTTCGGAGGGAGCGTTGCACCGTGGCGCGCAGGGCGCTGCCGGCATGATCGGTCATACTTTCATCGAGGGCAGAAATCTCGAAGCTGTTGCCGGCAGCGAAGCGCTCGGACGCGAGGCCCGCCAGGCGGCCGAGAGCGGGAGCAGCCCCTATCTGGCCGAGATGCTTGCGCGCGCCGGCGAAGTGACGGTCACCGACGCTGGCCACGGCGCCCAATTGGGCGATCCGTTCTGTATCGACCTTCTCGGGCGTTGCGGCCGTGCGGTCGGCGAGGTACTGGCGCCATTGGCCAATCTGCTGAACCCGTCATTGATCGTACTCGGCGGCAGCGTGGCCCAGACCGGGGACATACTGTTGGCAGCCGTACGCGAGGCGGTCTATCGCCAGTCGCATCCGATCGTCACCCGCGACCTGCGCATCGTCCGTTCGCAGATGGGCGGCTCGGCCGGACTGGTCGGCGCCGCCCAAGTCGTTGCGGAAGCACTGTTCGATGCGAAATTTCTGCAGGGGTGGATTACGCTCGGTTCACCGCGTGAGCATCCGGAATTCAAGGATTTTCTCGCGCGGGCCGCACTCGGAACCAGCGCTCGCCCGGCAAAGCCACGGCCACCGGGAGGAGCGCTTGCATAGCATCGCCAAGTCGGCCGGGCCGCGTGAACCTGGGGAGGGTTGAGGAATGGCGATCACCGGCCTTGGGCCGCATGGCGAACGGGCGGTTCCAGCCGACCAGGTCGGGTTGTCGAATGCCGACGCCGATCTCGCCCGCAACCGGCGCTTCTCGGTCGCCATCGTTCTCCACACCACCAAGAGCGACTGGGCTAAGGAGGAATTGGCCGGGATCGTCACCACGCTTGGCCGCTACGGAGCGGCGGTGGTCGAGGTCGTCGACTGCGGCTTCGACATCGAGCGGCAAATTTCGGAACTGAAACGGCTGGCCGGCGAAGCCGTGGATGCGGTGGTCTCCATTCCAATCGGCAGCAACCGTGCCGCCGACGCGCATCGTGCAATATCGGCGGCCGGAAAGAAGCTGTTGCTGCTCGACAATGCCCCAACCGGCATGCTGCCCGGCAAGGATTACGTCAGCGTTGTTTCCAGCGACAATTTCGGTCTCGGTCAGATCGGCGCAGAACTCCTGGCGCCACATATACCACAGGGCGGAAAGGTCGGCGTTCTGGCCTATGGCATCGATTTCTTCGCGACGCATGAGCGCGAGATTGCTTTCCGAAAATGGATGGCTGCTCGACGTCCCGACCTGACGCTGGTTCGCGGCAAGTTTGCCGACGTGTCGCAAGCGAGAGCCGCGACCGCCGACTTGCTGCAGGCCAATCCGGAGCTCGCCGGACTGTTTGCCGTCTGGGACGTGCCGGCAATCGCTGCCGTCGCGGCGATCCGCGATGCGGGCAAGGCTATTCCGGTGACGACAGTCGACCTCGGCAACGACGTCGCCACGGACCTCGTTGGTGGAGGCCTGATCAAGGGCATCGCCGCGCAACTGCCTCACGATCAGGGCGTTGCTACGGGCATTGCCACAATTCTCGGCCTGCTCGAACGCCAGCCGCCGGCCTGGATCGCGCTTCCCGGGCTCAGTGTCACGGCCAGCAATGTAGTAGAAGCCTATCAAGTCGTCTGGCGCACACCAGCGCCCGCCGCCTTGCTAATGGCGCGCAAGCCACGAAACAGCCTGCCTTGACCGACAATGTCGTCTTCGCGAGGGACCGCGCGGCAAAGAGCAACGGCACGCTGATCACAAGCGGTCCGCGTCTCGTCGGCGCCATCATGGCGTCAAATGTTTGCCTGGGCATCCGCAAGCAGGAGCCCGAGCTTCAGGCGATCCTCAACAAGGCGCTCGGCGAGATGGCCGCGGACGGTACGCTCGCGCAGATGTCGAAGAAGTGGTTTGAAGTGGGCTTGAGCCCGAAGAGCTAAAACAATTCCAGGAAAAGTGTAGAGCGGTCTTCCCGGAAAAGCGTGTAGCGCTTTCCCTGGAGAATTGCATAAAAGTGATAGAGCGCTTCGTCATTTCCATCGAACGATGAACCGCTTTAGGATATCGAGCCGCGCGCCGCTCGGCGCCGCAGCTATTGCGAGGCGGACATTCGGCCGCAGGTTCTGCGAAAACTCAGCTGGATACGGCCGTGATCTGGGCGGCCTTGTCGGCGCGCAGCAGCATGCCGAAGAGGTCGCGTGGCTCATCCGGGTCCGCCAGCAGATCGAGCTCCTCGTAGAGGCCGGTGCGCTGAAGCTGGTCGCGGACGTAGCGCAGCGCGGAAAAGTCCTCGATCGCAAAGCCGACGGAATCGAACAAGGTGATCTGACTGGCATCCCGGCGGCCGACGGCCTTGCCGGTCATCACTTGCCACAACTCCGTCACGGTATGGTCCGGCTCGAGTTGCTGGACTTCACCCTCGATGCGCGACTGCGGCGGGTATTCGACGAATATGGCGGAGCGCAGCAGAATATCGCGATGCAATTCCGTCTTGCCGGGGCAATCGCCGCCGACGGCATTTATGTGCACGCCCGATCCGACCATGTTGTCCGTCAGGATGGTCGCGGAGCGTTTGTCGGCGGTGACCGTCGTGATGATGTGAGCCCCTTCCACCGCCTCCTGCGCCGAAGCGCAGATCGCGATGTCGAAACCGAACCCCGCAAGGTTTTTCGCGCACTTCAAGGATGCCGACCGATCGATGTCATAGAGGCGAAGCCTGTCGATGCCGAGCAGGGCCTTGAAGGCGATGGCCTGGAATTCCGACTGGGCGCCATTGCCGATGATTGCCATGCAGTCCGCCGCATTGGGAGCAAGGTATTTGGCCGCGACGGCCGACGTCGCCGCCGTGCGCAACGCGGTCAGGATGGTCATTTCCGAAAGCAGCATCGGATAGCCATTGCCGACATCGGCCATCACGCCGAACGCCGTCACGGTCTGGCGCCCGTCGCGCGTGTTTTTTGGATGACCGTTGACATACTTGAAGCCGTAGAGCTGTCCGTCGCTCGTAGGCATCAGTTCGATGACGCCGTCGATGCTGTGCGAAGCGATGCGTGGGGTCTTGTCGAACAATTCCCAGCGTCGGAAATCCTCTTCGATATAGGCAGCGAGATCGATGAGAAAGCGATCGATGCCGACGGCAAGAACCAGCTTCATCATGTGATCGACGCTGACGAAGGGCACGATGTTCAGATGGGGGGTCACAGTTCAATAACTCCGTGTGGGACGGTCCATGATCCGCCGGCCCATCAGGCTCGCGGTCAGGTCCACGAGAAGGGTTGCGGTGCGGTTGCGTTCGTCGAGTGCGGGATTGAGCTCGACCAGGTCGAGGCTGGTGACGAGATGGCTGTCGTGCAACATCTCCATCACCAGATGAGCCTCGCGGAAGGTGGCGCCGCCCGGCACGGTGGTGCCCACGGCAGGCGCGATCGAAGGGTCGAGAAAATCGACATCGAGGCTGACATGCAGCATGCCGTTTTCGGCACTGACCCGCTCGAGAAAGGCGCGAAGCAGCGGGGCCATGCCGTATTCGTCAATCATCCGCATGTCGTGCACGGTGACGCCCGCCTTGCGTAGCGCTTCGCGCTCCGCCGGATCGACGCTGCGGATGCCCAGTGTGCAGATACGGGCCGGATCCACGCAAGCCGCCAGGCTGGGGAAGTAGCCTTCGAAGCCGGGTTGCCCGCTGGCATAAGCCAGCGGCACGCCATGCAAATTCCCGCTGGTCGTGGTGTCGAGCGTGTGAAAATCAGGATGTGCGTCGAGCCACAGCACGAACAGCGGGCGGCCGGCTTCCGCCGCCCGGCGGGCGATACCGGCCAGCGTGCCGGCGGAAATGCTGTGGTCGCCACCAAGGAAGATCGGCATGGCGCCGGCGCTGGCTGCATAGGCCGCCTCGGTAATCGCCGCCGTCCATGCGACGATTTCCGGCAGCGCCTTCAAGGCGGCATTGCCGTGGCTGATCGGGCGCAGATCGGCAGAGGCGACGGTGCCAAGGTCGGCCAGCGTATGCCCGAGTTCAGTGAGCGCTGCCGCCAGGCCTGCGGTACGCAGCGCACTAGGCCCCATCTCGCAACCCATCCGGCCCGAGCCGACCTGGATCGGTGCCCCGACGATCGTACAATGCATCCGTATTTCCTCGCGCGTCTTCGATGCCTCATTGGAGCGCGGATAACTGGCAGGATGAACATATCAAATTGGCAAATTTGTCGAAATGGGCTATCAAAATGGAATGATTTGATTGCATTCTGAGCCATGGATCAGCTTGACGAACAGCTCATCACGCTTTTGCGGCATGACGCGCGGCGCAGCATCTCGGACCTTGCCATGGATGTCAGCGTCTCGCGGGCAACGGTCAGGTCTCGCATAGAGCGCCTTGAAAAAGCCGGTGCGATCATCGGTTATACCGTCATCCTGCGAGCCGATGCCGTCGACCAGCGTGTACGCGGCATCATGATGGTGGAAATCGAAGGGCATGCCGCCGATCGTGTGATCCGCGCTCTTGGCGGCTTCTCGGAGGTTTCGACGATCCATACCACCAACGGCCGCTGGGACCTGGTGATAGAACTGGGGACACAGACACTGACCGAATTCGACGCCGTGCTGCGGCGCATCCGCCTGATCCCCGGCATCACCGGCAGCGAGACCAGCCTGTTGTTGGCGACACCCCGGAGCACCAAGGCGCGGCTTTGATCGCTGTCTGCGAATAGCCTAGCTGGCCAAACCGGCAGTGCTGCTCCTGCACCGTTGTGCGGCGCAACCCTAAATGAGCTCGGACTTGGCCAACCTGTGGCAACCTCCAGCGGGGGCGGACCTTGCTGAGAAGAACAGAGCTGCGTGAGCGGCGAGATCTGTCATCGACCCGCGTCACGCGACACCGATTGAGCGAACGCGTCAAGTCGCGCAAGTCTGCCCCGTCCTAGTGTTGGTGGCCTTCCGGCTCAACCATCTTGAACGGCAGGACCTGTTGCTTGCCCTTAGAGGTCAGGATCAGCCTCGCCTCGAACTCGTGCGGCTCGGCGGGGGCGACGCTGCTTTCACGGCGGTGGTGATTGCCGGCGACAGGCCCGAGCGAAAGCGTCTCGGGACCTTCGGACCGGTCGATGATCACGGTCGCCCCCAGATCGTCGGCATGGCTGTCGATGGTGAGACGCAAGCGCTCGCCAGCGGGCGTATCGACGATTTCGAGCGTTCCCGTTGCCAGGTCGCTGACGACCTTGAAAGGCTCCGGCGCATGATCGGCGTGGGCCGAACCGCCCGCCACGGATCCGCCTTCGCCTTCCAGACGGATGTTCGCCTCCGAGAGCGCCGGCAGGTGGTCGAACAGCTCCCCTCTCAAAGCCTCCGCGATGCCGACCACATCCTTTGCGCTCGCTGTCTCGGCCACCTTGATGGCGATATCCGCATGCAGCCTGTGGCCGATCCAGCGCGCCCGCACCTGGGCGACCCGTTGGATGCCCCTCACATGTTCAGCCGCATGATGGATTTCCTCGACGATGCCCGGCTCGACGCCATCCAGCATGCGTGTCAGCACCGCCTTTGAGGACTGCCAGACGATGGCCAGGATAGCCACAGTGATCAAAAGGCCGATGATCGGGTCCGCGAGCGGGAAGCCTAGCCAGACGCCGGCCGCGCCAAGCACCACCGCAAGGCTGGTGAATCCATCGGTGCGGGCGTGATAGCCGTCGGCGATCAGGGCTGCGCTGTTTATCTCGCGGCCGACGCGGATGCGGAATACCGCGACAGCCTCATTGCCCAGGAAACCGACGAGGCCGGCGGCGGCAACCCCGCCGAGGAAGCTGATGGCTTGGGGATGGATCAACCTGTCGATCGCCTCATAGCCGGCGACGATGGCACTGAAGAGGATAATCAGGACGATGATGATGCCGGCCAGGTCCTCGACCCGGCCAAGGCCGTAGGTGAAGGTCTTGCTGGGCTTGCGCCGCGCCAGCATGAAGGCGATCCACAGCGGGATGGCGGTGACCGCGTCGCCGACATTGTGGATGGTGTCGGCAAGCAGCGCCACGCTGCCCGAGAGGAATACGATGACCAGTTGCAGCACCGCTGTGAGGGCTAGCAGCACGAACGACCATTTGATCGCCCAGATGCCGCGTGTGGTCGTCGCGATTGTGGGATCGACCACGCCATGCGTGTGGCCGTGTCCGCCCTCGCCATGGTCATGGCCATGCCCGCCGAAGCCTTGAGCTGCCGGGCCGAAGCCGAACCAGCCGCGAATGCCGTCCATCATGGAGCGTGTCTCACAAGTATTTGGTGATGTCCTTGAATTCATCGATCGAGCGGCGCTGCTCACGCGGCAGCGGCCCCACGACATCTTCCAGGCAGTGGTTTAGGTGATCCTGGATGAGCGTCTTCTTGGCCTGGGAAACAGCCCTTTCGACCGCATGAAGCTGCTGGGCAATGTCAAGGCAAGGCCGGCCTGCTTCGATCATCTCAATAACGCCCCTCAGATGACCGTCGGCCCGCTTCAGCCGTTTGACGATGTCGGGATGGGTCTCGTGAATGTGGGGACGCTCTTTCATTCTGAAGTGCTATCCCCCCGGAGGGGATATTGTCAATTCGGGATGCTCGATTCCCCGCGGCGTCCCGAACGCTACTTTCGACGGTTGCATGGCTGGTTCTGGCGATCGCGGCGCCAGCGACATCGCCCTGACGCTGCGCACCACTGTTAAAATGCACCGACGCGATGACGTAGCGCGGTGCCCCTAAATGTGATCATGCCGCATCGACTGCGGGCGCACTCAAAACCCCGTGCGGCAAAGGTTTTCAAGATCCGCCTTTGCTATTCCCTCGAGGCCGAGCGCGGGAAGAATATCGTTATCTCCCCTGAGATCGCGACCGTAAGCCGCCGATAATATCGAAACTCCAGACTCGTGGAGCGTCGCCGGTTTCTCGGTGATCTTACCCAACAATACGGTCGGCAGCAGTCCGAACGGAACATCCTCGAGAATGTAGCGGCTTTCGATTGTTGTCGGACCAAAGCCGCCACGGCCTTGACGATCCATCTCCTGGTTCATCTCCGAAACGGTTCCCTTCGGAACATGGAACGACAATGAAAAATGCTCCTGGACGGTGCGAACCGCGATACCGAAATGGGCCGCGATGGCTAGCCGTTCGGCATCCAGAGCCTCGATAAGGCGGCCAGCGGCAGGGGTGACGTTTCCCCCCTGGCTCCATTGCTCGGCTTTTTCCATGCGTGTCAGGTTGAGGAGGGCAATTCCCAAGTGGTTTTGCGGATTGAGGTTGCTGAGCGCGATCGCAAGCATGCCGTCGCGCTTGACGAAACGATCACCAAATAGGCTCGTGCAAAATCCGTATCCTTCATCCTGAGCTTTGAAAGGCAGCGTCGCGACGTCAAGCTTCTGGCGAATGGTGGTGACATGGACCTCGGTTGGCCCGAGTTGCCGCCCGGTCAACAGTGTTGTGCCCCAAAGGACGATCGGCAAGCTGACCTTGCGCTCCGCCAACCGCTTGGAGAGATACAGTGCCCCGAACGAACAATGCGAACTGATGATGACCGGAATTCCATCGATCAGATGGGGGGCGGCAGCATCCATCACCATCCTGTGGCCGTAAGCCGGAAGTGCAATCACCACCACGTCCGCGTTGGCGATGGCATCCTTGCAATCCTTGGCGATGCGCACCGGTACCGTCGCCGCGATGTCCCCCGTCGCTTTCAACAATTCGCCGGTAGCCAACCCCTTGGTGCGCTGCCCCGACGGTGACCAAAGCATTGGCGAATGCCCCGATCCTGCCAAATAGGCGGCAAGGCCATAAGCAATTGCTCCGGCGCCCAGAATACTCACGCGCATAATATTCCTCCTGTCGCAGGCTTTGTGGTTCGAGAATCCTTGCCGCCGTCACCTGAATTCTTTTCTTCAGGAGGCTTCGCAAGCTGGAGCCGCGTCTGACGTCCCTGTCCGCCTCCGACCCGGATTCTGGCGCTGAGGCCGGCATATGCACAAAGCCCGTAACGAACATTCGTTTCCGCTTGACATATATCAAAAACGAATGAGACGATGTCAATCATACGGATTACGCATGTAGGAGAAACATGGAAACCCGGGACCTTCAGACCTTCCTTGCGGTTGCTGCCAGCGGCAGTATCACCAGGGCGGCTGACATGCTCGGGCGTTCCCAGCCTGCGGTGACGCGCACCATTCAGGAGCTCGAGGCCGAACTTGGCTTCGAATTGCTGCATCGGATCGGTCGACGGGTGCAGTTGTCTGAAGAAGGAGTCGCGTTCGAGGAGGAAGCACGACGCCTGCTGATGTCCTTCACCGAACTCGCAGCGCGGGCCAAGATGATCGCCGCCGGCAGAGGGCGAATCCTGCAGATCGTCACCACCTCCGCGATCGGCACCGGCTTGATCCCCACGGCCTTGGCTGAACTCCAAGGTGCCGAGCTTCCGCACGAGACGCATCTCGGGCAGTTCCTTCCCTCGACCGTCGCTCAGGAAGTGCGCAGCGGACGTGCCGAGGTCGGGTTTTCAAGCCTGCCGCTCGATACGCCCGGTCTGGATGTCCTGCGGCTCTATTCGGCGCCTGATGTTGCTGCCGTGCGGGAGGATGATCCGCTGGCCGAACTAGATGTCATACCGCTTTCCGCTTTTGCCGGCCGCCGCGTCGCCACGTTGCTCAACCCGCTGCGTTTCCAGTTGCATGTCTCCAAGGCGTTGGCGGCCAGGGGCATCGACACCGGGCCAGTAATCCGCACGAATACCGCCTACGGCGCGTTGCAGATCGTACGCCGGACTGGTGTTGCGGCTGTCATCGACCCCCTCACCGCCTATGGCGTGGGCCTGCCTGGGGTCGTCATTCGCCCGATCGATGTAACCGTCCTCTTTTATTGGGGTGTTGTGGCTGGCGAAAAACGCCCCCTTCGTCCAGTCGCGCAGGCGTTGGTGGATGCGGTCGAGGCGGTGGCTGAACGGTCGATCGTTGGCTTCAAGAAACTCGATCCGACCCTGGCCGGCCAATTGGTGACCGATCCTGCCTCCGGCACAAATCACGGAACGGGAATATGAAGCACACCCCCAGTTCGCTCCCCCCGAGAGGTCTAGCCGCGCTTGAAGCACAACTTGCTCAGGACCTCGATTTTCTCGAACTGCCTGCCAAGCCATGGGTTCCCGCGCGTTCGCGCGATGGCGTGCCGGTCCGTGACGTCGTTGTGATCGGCGCCGGCATGTGCGGACTTGCTGCCACCGCAAAGCTGGTGCTGACGGGGATAACCAATGTCGTCGCCTATGACGCGGCTCCGGCCGGCTTCGAAGGGCCATGGATAACGTTTGCCCGCATGCAAACGCTCCGGTCGCCGAAAACGCTGCACGGTCCGTCGCTCGGCCTGCCGCAGCTGACATTCCGCGCCTGGTTCACGGCACAATGGGGCGTCGAGGCATGGCGGTCGCTTGACAAAATCCCCAAGGGCCAGTGGATGGACTACCTGGTCTGGTATCGGAACGTTCTTGGTCTGCCGGTGCGCAACAGCGTGCGCATGACAGGCGTTGCAGCCGTTGGCGATCTGATTGCGATCGATGTCGAGGGCGCGGAAACCGGCCGGGTTCTCACCCGTCGTCTCGTTCTAGCCACCGGTCGGTCCGGTCTCGGCGGTTTTGCCGTGCCCGATTTCCTCAGGGGCATCGATCGCTCCTATTGGGCCCATTCTGCCGACGATATCGATTTCGATGCACTGAAGGGCAAGCGTGTGGCGGTTATCGGCGCCGGTGCCTCTTCGATGGACAATGCCGCGACGGCGCTCGAGGCGGGCGCCGGTTCAGTCGACATGTTGATCCGGCGCAAGGAAATGCCGCGCATCAACAAGCTGACCGGAATCGGCAGCCAGGGTGTCATCCTCGGCATGTATCATTTGCCTGACGCCTGGAAGTGGAGATTCTTCGACTACACCGCCTCGACCCAGACGCCGCCGCCGCGTTCATCGACGCTTCGCGTGTCTCGTCATGCGAATGCCCGCTTCTTTCTCGACTGCGGCGTGGTCGCGGTAAAGGAAGATGCCGGAGGCCTTCTGGTCGAAACCACGCAAGGACCGGTGCGCTACGATTTCATGATCGCTGCGACCGGCTTTTCAAATGACTTCAGTGGTCGCCCGGAATTCGCTGCCCTCGCCCCACACATTCGCACCTGGTCGGATGGTCGATATACGCCGGACATGGGGCCGCCGCGCGCAGGCATGTTGGAGGCACCGGATCTCGGCCCCGCCTTCGAATTCCGCGAGCGCGTCCCCGGTTCCTGCCCGATGCTGGCGCATGTCCACTGCTTCAACGACGCCGCCATGCTGACCCATGGTAAGGTCTCCGGCGATATCCCGGCCGTCAGCGCCGGTGCCGACCGTCTGGTCCGCGGCATTGCCGCGTCGCTGTTCGCCGAAGACGTCGAAACCCACTTCGCCAATCTGATCGCCTATGACACCCCGGAGCTTCTGGGCGACGAATGGGTCGATTCAACACCCTTGTTGCATAAGGAGGCCGCACTGTGATCGACGCAATGGACAAGGCTGCGGGTCTTTCACCGGACGATGCCCTTTTCGCTGCACGGCGGTTTCGGCCCGAATTCGTGCGAGGGGCTGAGGAATGTCGCCTCTCCGTCCTGCAGCCGGCAAACGATCAGGGGCTGGCGCCGAATTTGCGGGTCGCTCTGGCCCGTCGCATGGCAGCTCTGAACGCCGATCCTGTCCTGATGGCCGAATATGACGTGCAACTGGCTCAGCTTGGTCCCACGGAGCAGCTTCTGTCCTTGGCCTGGGGGGAAACGGGTTTGAATGAACCCCTGGCGACCATCGCCCGACATGTTGACCTGATCACCCTGACGCCGAAAAAGGCGGAGGCGAGCCACATTGCTCTGCTCGCCCAAGCCGGATTGAACAATCCCCAGATCGTTGCGCTCTCCGAATTGATTGCCTTCATCAACTTCCAGACTCGGGTCGCAACCGGCTTGCGATTGATGAGGCGGGCATGATTTCCTCGGTGCGCCTGAAGCCGCTGAATTGGCATCCCTATATCGCACCGGTCGAGCTATCGGAGGCAACGCCGGAACAGCTCGAAGCGATGAAGGTTACGCCGTCGGCCAAGAAAGTTTCGGAATATGTGCGCACCCTTGTGCATGATCCCGAGAGCTATCTTGCCCGCACGGTGTTGTTCAACGCGATCATGTACGTCGAGGGCGGGCTTGCCCGTCCCGACCGCGAGCTTGGCGCATTGGGTGCCTCGATCGTCAATGGCTGCAAATTCTGTGCCGTTGTTCACGCCCGCCGGCATGCAGAGCTGACCAAGAGCGATGAAGTGGTCACCGCGCTGTATCTCGACAAACCTGAAAAGCTCGGGTCGCGCGATGCGGCAATCTACAACTTTGCCCGCCGCCTGTCGGCGGCGCCGTCGGAAGCGACGGCAGACGACGTCGCCTCGCTGCGATCAGTCGGCATGAATGATGCCGAGATCATCGACCTCGTCCACGCCATAGCGATCTTCGGCTGGGCAAACCGGCTGATGCATGTCCTGGGCCATGCGGAGAGCGGGTGATGACGTTGCATCCGGTCAAGCCAGTCCGTCCCACACTTTCCGAAGGGCCAACCAGCAATGCTTGAACTCAAAGATATAAAGCTGTCTTACGGAAGCACGCAGGTCCTGAACGGCGTCAATCTCTCGGTAAAGCGGGGCGACGTGGTGTCGATCATCGGCCCCAGCGGCACCGGCAAGACCACGCTGCTGAAATGCATCAACTATCTGGCCAAGCCGTCGTCAGGAACCATCGCGTTCGATCAGATTCGGATGGATTACCAGCGTGCCGACAAGGCCGCTGTCCAGGCGATCCGGTTGAGGACCGCGATGGTCTTTCAGCAGTTCAACGTCTTCAAGAACATGACGGTCCTCCAGAACGTGATGGATCCGCTCGTTGTGGTGCAGCGCAAATCCAGGGAAGAGGCGCAGGAAATCACGCTCAGAGAGCTCGATCGGGTCGGTCTCTCGTCGAAGCGAGACAGCTATCCATCCCAGCTCTCGGGCGGCCAGCTCCAGCGCACCGGCATCGCACGCGCGCTGGCGGTGCGGCCTGACGTCATCCTCTTCGATGAGCCTACGTCATCGCTGGACCCTGAACTTGTCGGTGAAGTTTTGAAGGTGATCAAGGATGTCACGTCGTCAGGGATCACGTCGCTGCTTGTGACCCACGAGATGCAATTCGCAAAGAACATCTCGAACCGGATCGTCTTTATGGACCGTGGCGTGGTTGCCGCCGACGGCAGTCCGGCTGAAATCTTCGACGCGCCTTCCAGTCCACGACTGGCTCAATTCCTGCAGTCAGAACTCGCTTTTCAATAGCTCAACAAGTAGGGAACCCAAGAAATGTCTGCAATCACATCCGGTTTTTCCCGCCGCTATGTCCTGGCCGTCGCTGGTGGCATCGCAATTACCCTCGCAACCGCTGGGATCAGCTATGGTCAGGCCGTCCGGACGGTCAAGATCGCGACGTCTGCCGAGTCCAAGCCGCTGGCCTGGGGCGCGATCGGCGTCGAACCGCAAGGCTATGAGCCCGATCTTCTGAGGGCGATCAATGCGAAGCTGCCGCAGTACAAGTTCGAAATGGAAGGTGTCTCTGACATCGCCCAGGAAACCGGCCTTGCCACCGGGAAGTACGACATCGCCGTAGGTGGCTACTACAAGTCGCCCGAGCGAGAGAAGCAATTCATCATTCCAGAGAACCCGATGGGCGCCAGTCTGATGAAAATCTACAGCAAGAAAGACAGCGGCATAAAGGAAATGAAGGACCTGGTCGGCAAGAGGATCGTTCCGACCACGGCAGGTGGCGGAACCTACAAGTTCATCATGAACTGGCAGAAAGAGAATCCGCAATATAAGCTCGACGTCACGGCATCGAGCGCCGGGATCCCCTACCCGAACCGCCTGGATGAAGTTCAGAACGGCAAGTTCGACGCATTGGTTCTACCGTCTAACCTCGGTGAGCAGGCGGTCATCGACAACAAGAAGCTCGATATCGTCGCATCCGATCCGGTCTACAGCAACAACACGTACATGCTGATTCACCGGTCAGCGGAAAACAAGATCCTGGCCGAGGACGTCAACAAGGTGCTCAAGGAACTGAAGGACGACGGCACGATCGACAAGCTCTCGCAGAAGTGGTTCGGCGAGGACATCGTGAAATACATGAAGTAACAAGGCGTCCTCAGCTGCATCTGGATAGCCGGCGTTGAGGCAGAACTGCAAGAAGGAGTGTTCCAAGTGGACGTTTCTGCTATGATTCCCGAGTTGCTCTCGGCGTTGCCGCTGACGCTGGCCATCACTTTTACGGCCCTCATTGCTGGGTTCTGCCTAGCTCTCCTTGCGACAACACTCCGGGTCCGCAGGGTGCCAGTGATCAGTCACCTGGCGGATCTCTACGTATCCTATGCCCGGAGTGTTCCCGTCGTCCTCCAATTGTTCGTTGCGTTTTACGGGCTTCCCTTGCTGGTAATCCTGTTCGGCTCCGAAGATTTTTTCTCGCCGACGATCGCTGCGATGGTGGCATTGAGCTTTTATCACGGCGGCTACCTGTCAGAAGTCCTGCGACCTGCATATCTGGCCGTCGATCGCGGCCAGCATGATGCGGCAGACAGTCTTGGATATACCTTTCGCCAGAAAATCACGCGCGTCATCGGGCCACAAGCAGTGCACTTCGCATTGCCGGGCTACGGGAACTCCGTCATCTACCTGATCCATAACGTTGCGCTGGTGATGTACATCGGGGCGGCGGATGTCATGGCGACCGCGCATTTGATCATGGAGCGCGACTATAATCAGTACCAGTTCGAAACCTATCTCGTGCTGGCGGTCATCTATTCGGTGATGTGCTTGATCGCATGGCTCATCGTCCGCTTCTTCGAGCTTCGTTCCCCGATGCAGGCACCGGAGGCTACGACATCTGCTCAGATCAAGAACACACTGATCGCGAGCGTGTGACCTAACAAGGGTATTTGACCATGTTTGAGACCGATATCCTGCTCCAGGACTCGCGGGAAATTCTGGGCGCCGTACCCGTAACGCTTGCAATGGCCCTCACGATCTTCGTGCTCTCGACGATGGTCGGCAGCCTGTTTGCGCTTGTGGAATATAGACGGATTCCCGCACTGCGAGAGCTCGTCATGGCCTACAAGGTCGTCTTCAAGGGCGTTCCGATGGTGATCGTGATCTTCCTCGCCTATTTCGGTCTTCCCCCCGCGCTTCAGTTTCTGTTTTCATTGGTTGGCATAGACTTCAACGCCCACCAAACGCCCAATTGGGTTATCCTTGTCATTGCGGTGACCGGCTGTGTCGCCGCGTTCCAGGCCGAGATTATCAAAGGAGCCCTCAACGCCTTTGACACCGGTCAGGCAGACGCAGCCTATTCGCTTGGCTATACAAGGGGCCAATTGTTTCGACGGGTGCTATTTCCCCAGGTCGCCCTGACAGCAATTCCCGATCTGACAACCTCGATGATGGTTATCATGAAGGCGCTTTCACTCGGATTCGCCATCGAGGTTGTCGATATCTTCGCGCAATCACAACTGACCGCCGCGTTGAATTTCTACTATCTCGAAGCCTTCGTGATTGCCGTCGTGATCTACATGGTGATTGCCTATATCGTCACACAGATCGCCGACAGGATGGAGCAAGCGCTTAGGGTACGGACCTGAGGATGTGGAATAGAATCTTCTAGCAAGATCGACTTGTCTTCCGCGGAAGCATCCTGGTAGTCGATGCCGCAATCGATGCGCGCCTCGAGCCGTGCGGCGTTCCGCGAACCGTCACGGCGGCCGACCTTATCTGGTGCGGAATCGAGGGATAGAGCCGAGACAATTTGAGGCCTCTCGTTAAGAATGCGATAACCAATTGGTAACGGTGCCTGCCTAGCTTCGTGATCCGATGGCCGGCTCGCCCGGCCACATTTTACACGGAGCGGCGACGGGCGGGCGGATGTATCTGGTAATGGAGAAGCTTGTCGCCTTCCCGGCGTCATTGTTGAAATTCGCCTTGAGGATCTCGGTCGTCATCGTGTTTTGCGCCGCCTCTGCTTCCGCCGTGCAGGCCAATTCCAGATTTTCAGGCATTGTCATCGATGCCAAGACAGGCAAGACCCTCTACAGAGATCATGCGGACGCTCCGCGCTATCCAGCGTCTCTCACCAAGATGATGACGCTCTACCTCATCTTCGACGCGCTCGAGAGCGGCAGGATCTCGAAAGGCACGGCGATACCGGTGTCGGCCAATGCCGCCAACGAGGCGCCCTCCAAGCTCGGACTGAAGCAGGGTCAAACGATCACCGTCGAACAGGTCATATTGGCGCTGGTAACGAAGTCCGCCAACGATGCCGCGACGGCCATTGGCGAGTTCCTCGGCGGGTCGGAGGTCGGCTTTGCACGTCTCATGACGCAAAAAGCACGACAGTTGGGAATGACCTCCACCACGTTCAGGAACGCTAACGGACTGCCCGACACAGCCCAGAAGACCACGGCGCGCGACATGGCACGCCTTGGCCTGGCGCTCAGGGATCATCACCCTGGCTATTATTCCTACTTCAACACCCGATCCTTCAAATACAAAGGTCGGCGCTTCGGCAATCACAACCATCTGCTCGGCCGGGTGAAGGGCGTGGATGGGATCAAAACGGGATACACGAATGCCTCGGGCTTCAACCTGGTTTCTTCCGTCGAGGCGCAGGGCCGCAGCATCGTCGCGGTGGTGATGGGCGGACATACGGTCAGGAGCCGAGATGCACGCATGAAGCGTCTCATCAGCCGCTATCTGGCTAAGGCTTCCAACGGTCCGGACCGGTTCAGGATCGATCGTGGCGGAGAAAGCGCATTGGTCGCCTCCGCGGCTTCGAACGCATCGGTGCCCACTCCGACGTGGAAGCCGGCCCAGGTGGCCGATTCCCGAGCCGCTTTCGCCGCTGAGGCGATGGGCGATGTGTCCAGGGAGCAGGCCTTGTCTGCCGATGCCATCGATCCGATCAGCACCGCTTCCACCCAAGAAGGTCAATGGATCATCCAGATTGGATCGATGCCAAGCAAGGCCGCAGCTCGTGAAATCCTTTCACTCGCGGCTCGCAAAGCGCCAAAACTGCTTTCGAACACTTCTGCTTTTACCGAGGCCTTCGAAAAAGATGGCGATGTGTACTACCGCGCCCGATATGGCGGCTTCGATAACAAGTCGGAAGCGTGGCGCGCTTGCGGGCGACTGGCGCTCAAAAAAATCGATTGCTACGCGCTCACTCGGTAGGTGGGATCGAACGCCCATGCGAACGCTGCAACTCGCCTCTCCCGACGTTGTCTCACCAGGACCACGCGGCAATATCGAAAGATGTCCTCGAGCCCTCTTCAATCCTTCGCATGGGGCTTCGCTGTGAGACGCCGCGGTTGTGCGCCTCGGAGCAACGTCGTCTCGTCGACTTATCAAGACGCCGGTTGCGGCTTTTTCGTCACGGGTAGCGTCCTTCGTTGTTGCCTCATCGCTGCACTATGTGTTGCAACTGTCACAAAGGCTGGCCCTCAAGCTGCCGCCAATGGGATTGCCTTGCCCCGCTTCGCGTCGTTGAAGAGTTCTCCTGTGAATATGCGGGTCGGACCGGGCACCCAATATGACGTCGAATGGGTTTATGTCCGGCCCAGGATTCCGCTTGAAATCTACCAGGAATATGGAAACTGGCGGCGCGTGCGAGACTGGCAGGGAACATCCGGCTGGGTCTTCGGTCCGCTTCTTTCGGGGCGAAGGACCGCTGTAACCGCCCCATGGAGCAAGGACAAGATCGCGCTGCGCGGGAAGCCTTCGGTTTCCAGCCTCGTTACCGCATGGCTGGCGCCGGAAGTAATTGTCGAACTGGTGCGCTGCGACGGCCAATGGTGCAGGGTCGCGGTCAATTCGCTGGCAGGCTTCGTCAGGCAAACCCGCCTTTGGGGCATCTATCCTAACGATATACTCTAACAGCAGCACTCGTCGGAAGGCTGCTGCTGGTCGGCCGGTGATCGCATCTCGCGTCGCCTTCAGCCAAATCAAACCTCGCGAGAAAAACGCCGAGTTGAAGGCGTTCCGCACAACTATGGCTGACATCTGGCCGCCGACAGAGCCCCTCCCACCTGTCGCGAGCCTTCGCGACGGCCTGCCCGACTATTCCGGCGGCCGTCGGACAATGGACTTCCTCAAGTCAGCCATCGCCCAACACCACCTCCGCGGGCAGTTTCCAAACGTCATTCGGCAGCTTCGACCGATCTCGATGCCGGCACGATCCGCGCGGCACAATATTTGAACTCGGGGATCTTGCCGTAAGGATCGAGCATAGGATTGGTAAGCATGTTGGCCGGGCTCTCGTTAAAGCAGAACGGCATGAACACCATGCCATCGGCGACCTCTCGATCGGCCCGCAGAATGGCTTCGACGACGCCGCGCCGCGTCTCCACGTTGATCACGTCTCCCTGCGCAAGGCCGCGGCGCTTGATCTCGTAGGGATTCATCGCGGCAATGCCGTAGGGCTCGATCGCGTTGAGCACCCCGGCGCGGCGCGTCATGGCGCCCGTGTGCCAGTGCTCCAGCAAGCGACCAGTGGTTAGCACCAGAGGATATTCGTCGTCGGGCACCTCGTCGGGAGGCAGGAGGTCGGCGGGCACGATGCGCCCGCGGCCATCCGCGGTCGGAAACCCGGTGGTGAAGACGATCTCGTTGCCAGGAACATCAGGACCATCGGCAGGATAGACGACGGACTCCTCGCGTTCGATGCGCTCCCAGGAAATGTGCTTCAGCGACGGCATTACTTGCGCCATTTCGGCGAAGACATCCGAAACGTGCCTGTAGTTCCAGTCCAGCCCCATGCGTCCGGCAAGCTCGATGATGAGATCGAGGTCCTGCCGCGCCTCGCCCGGCAGGTTGACGGCCGGCCGGCCGATCTGCACCTGCCGATTGGTATTGGTGTAAGTGCCGAGCTTCTCCGCATGCGCGGAGGCAGGGAGCACCACGTCGGCATGCCACGCTGTTTCGGTCAGGAAGATA
This sequence comes from Mesorhizobium sp. B2-2-3, assembly GCF_006442405.1. NCBI lineage: Bacteria > Pseudomonadati > Pseudomonadota > Alphaproteobacteria > Hyphomicrobiales > Phyllobacteriaceae > Mesorhizobium > Mesorhizobium sp. B2-2-3. The sequence goes on from NZ_VFWC01000012.1 coordinate 81,331, forward strand.
TCCTGAACAACCAGATGCTCTAGCTTGGCGAGTGCGGCGCGCGCATGGCTCTGGTCCGGATCGGACATGGCCGGGTTCTCGCCCATGATGTACATGCCCCGGATCTCGCCGTCATGGATCGCGTCGACGATCTCGACGACGGTCAAGCCGCGTTTGGGGTCGAGCGTCTGGCCCCAGAAATTCTCGTACTGGCCGCGGATATCGGCATTCTCCACCGATTTGTAGTCGGGGAAATACATCGGGATGAGGCCCGCGTCCGAGGCGCCCTGGACATTGTTCTGGCCGCGCAGCGGATGCAGGCCTGTGCCGGCGCGCCCGACATGGCCGGTGATCAGCGCCAGCGCGATCAGGCAGCGCGAATTGTCCGTGCCGTGGGTGTGCTGCGAAATGCCCATGCCCCAAAAAATCATTGAGCGCTCCGCCTTGGCATAGGTGCGCGCCACCTCGCGCAGCACACCGGCCTCGATGCCGCAGACGGGAGCCATCGCCTCGGGCGAAAAATCCTTCACCTTGGCCTTCAATGCCTCGAAGCCGGAGACATTGGCCTGGATGTACTGCTCGTCATAGAGCCTCTCTTCTATGATGACGTGCAGCAGCGCGTTGAGCATCGCCACGTCGCTGCCCGGCTTGAAGCGCAGCGCATAGCTGGCGTGGCGCATCAGTTCCTGGCCGCGCGGATCCATCACGATCAGCTTGGTGCCGCGCTTTGCCGCTTGCTTGAAATAGGTGGCGGCCACTGGATGGTTTGTCGCCGGCCGCGCCCCGATGATGATCACGCATTCGGCCTTCATGGCGTCCATGAAAGGCGCCGAGACCGCGCCAGAGCCGACGCCCTCCATCAGAGCGGCCACGGAAGAGGCGTGGCAGAGCCGGGTGCAGTGGTCGATATTGTTGGTGCCGAAACCCTGCCGGACGAATTTCTGGAAGAGATAGGCCTCCTCATTCGACCCCTTTGCCGAGCCGAAGCCAGCCAGCGCCTTGCCACCATGCTGGTCGCGGATGCGTTTCAGCCCGCTGGCAGCGCGCTCCAGCGCCTCTTCCCAGCTGGCCTCGCGGAACACTGTCAGCGGGTCGACACTGCGCAGATCAATGTCGCCGGCCTTCGGCGCGTCGTCGCGACGGATCAGCGGCTTCGTCAGCCGTTCGGGCGACATCACATAGTCGAAGCCAAAGCGCCCCTTGACGCAGAGCCGGTTCTCGTTCGCCGGACCGTTACGGCCGTCAACCTGGACGATTTTATTGTCCTTGACAGCGACCTGCGTCTGGCAGCCAACGCCGCAAAACGGGCAAACCGTATCGACGACCTTGTCGAACGCCTGGACGACACGCGTCTTGCCGGTCTCGTCCATCAGCGATTTCTCGTAGAGCGCACCAGTCGGGCAAGCCTGGACGCATTCGCCACAGGTGACGCAGGTCGACAGGCCCATCGGATCGTGCATATCGAAGACAGGAATCGAGTGATTGCCGCGCTCGGCCATGCCGATCACGTCGTTGACCTGCACCTCGCGGCAGGCGCGCACGCAAGCGCCGCAGGTGATGCACGCGTCGAGATTGACGGCAATGGCCGGATTGGTGATGTCGAATTCTGGCGCTAGCCCCTCCTCGGTGAACTTGGAACGGTATCGGCTGCCCGAAATCCCCATCGAACCGGCCCATTGCCAGAATGCCGACTGGTTGTCTGGACCGTCGCTCGCCGGTCGCATGTTGCTTGCGAGGAGCTCGAATACCATCTCGCGCGATTTGCGGGCGCGTTCGGTATCGGTTTTCACGACCATGCCGGCGGAAGGCTGGCGAACGCAGGAGGCAGCCAGCACGCGCTCGCCTTCGATGTCGACCATGCAGGCGCGGCAATTGCCGTCGGGACGATAGCCCGGCATGTCGACATGGCACAGATGCGGAATCTTTGTTCCCTGGCGCTTGGCGACATCCCAGATAGTCTCGCCAGGGGCGGCGCTCACGGTTTGCCCATTGAGGGTGAATACCACGCTCTCGGCCATCAGAGGTCACTCCGGAAATGCGTCAGCAGATGGTTGATCGGATTGGGCGCCGCCTGGCCCAGGCCGCAGATCGACGAATCGCGCATCACGGCTTCGAGGTCGCGAATCTTGTCTTCCGGCATCGGGCCCTGCTCCTGCAAGATAGCCACCAACTTTTCGGTTCCCTCGCGACAAGGCGTGCACTTCCCGCAGCTCTCATGTTTGAAGAATTTCATGAGGTTGAGCGTGACCTGCTTTATATTGTCGGCCCGCGAGAACACGACTATAGCATGGGACCCGACGAAGGCGCCCTGCTTGGCCAGATCGCCGCCGAAATCGAGCGGAATGTCCCCCAGTGCTGCTGGCAGGATGCCGCCTGAGGCGCCACCCGGCAAATAGGCCTTGAACTCATGACCGTCCGCCATACCGCCGCAATAGTCGTCGATCAATTCGCGTACCGTGACGCCGGCCGGCGCCAGCTTGACGCCGGGATTTTTCACCCGGCCGGATACGGACCATGAGCGGATGCCAGGGTGGCCGGGCCTGCCCTGCGCAGCGAACCATTGCGCGCCCTTTTCGACGATGTCGCGGATCCACCAGAGCGTCTCGACATTATGGTTGAGCGTCGGTCGTCCGAACAGGCCGACCTCGGCGATGTAGGGGGGGCGGTGGCGCGGCATGCCGCGCTTGCCCTCGATGCTTTCCAGCATCGCACTCTCCTCGCCGCAGATATACGCACCAGCGCCGCGGCGGAGCTCGATGAAGCCCGGCTTGACGATGCCGGTGGCCTCGAGTGCGGCGATCTCCTGACGAAGAATGGCGAGCACCGCAGGGTATTCGTCACGCATGTAAAGATAGATCCGTTCCGCCTCGACGGCGTGCGCCGCGATCAATGCACCCTCAAAGGCACGGTGCGGATCTCGCTCGAGATAGATGCGGTCCTTGAAGGTGCCGGGCTCCCCCTCGTCGCCATTGATCGACATCAGACGCGGGCCCGGATAGGAACGCACGAACTGCCACTTCTTGCCAGCGGGAAAGCCCGCACCGCCCAGACCCCTCAAGCCTGCATCGCCCAGGGTGGCGATGAGCTCGTCCGTGGTCAGCGCCCCAATCCGTACCCGCTGCAAAAGCTGGTAGCCGCCCGCCTGCCGATACGCCTCCAGCCCGACATAATCGGGCAGGCTCACACCGGTCTCCGCTGCCGCGGCCATGCGCCTCAGGCCCTCGGCGGTTGCCTGGTCGACCTCGCGATCACCGATACGCGCGGCAGGCGCGCCAGCGCAACGGCCCATGCAGGGCGCACGCATGACCCTGATCGCCGCTGGATCGGCGCCCGCTTGCAATTCGGCCAGGAGCGTGTCGGCGCCCGCCAGCATGCAACTCACTGAATCGCACACGCGGATTGTCAACGGCGCCGGCGGCATCTCGCCTTCCTTCACAACGTCGAAATGGTCGTAGAAGGTCGCCACCTCGTAGACCTCGGCCTGCGACAAGCGCATATCTTGCGCCAGCGCCCGCAAATGCCGCGCCGACAGGCAGCCATATCGGTCCTGGATCAGATGAAGGAATTCGATCAGCAAGTCGCGCCGTCGCTGGCGCGCGCCCAGGAGCGCCTGGACCTCGGCGAGCGCGGCGTCATCCAGCGGCCTGCCCTTTGGTCCGCGATCACGCGGCCGTCGTTCCTGGATCGTCATGTGCTCACCTCCCCGAGTGAAACGCCCTTACCTCTTAACGATACCCCGCGGACCAGGATGTCGACTATGAGGCACGACATGTCCCCTGCACGACCAGCGCAAGCATTGCCTCGCAAATCTTGGGACCGCCGCCGACGGGGTGCAACTCGTCACATCGTCGCGGGCTGCGTCTTTTCGATCATGAACACGACGCGATCGCCGTCGCGTTCCGTCGCTTCAAGTCGCTCGCCCATTTCGTTGAGCAGATTGGGGATATCGATGACCGCCAGCGGGTCCGTGCAGTGAACCTCGAGCCGCTCGCCTGGCTTCAAGGCTTTCAGCGCCTTACGAGTCTTCAATGCTGGCAAAGGGCACTTAAGCCCGGTCAGATCCAACTTCGTCGTGGTTATCATGGTCGGCATGATGCCCGACGGGACCTGGCCGCGTCAATCGAGCCTGGGTTGCGGCTCTCGTTTCGAGGACGCGATCCGACGGCGCTCACATAAGACTGGAATAGGGGAGGAACTGGACCGTGTGACCTGGCTCGACACGGACTATCTCCTCTCCCAACTCGACGAGACCGTCGGTCGCGACCAGGGATGATAACAGTCCTGCGCCTTCCCTGGGAAACTTCGTCGCTTCGTAGCATCCATCCGCGGCCGCGCGTACGCTTGCTCGCACATACTCCCGCCGTCCCTGCTTTTTGCTATAGGAAAAGGCGGCCCGCATAGCGATCGGGGTCGGCGGTGGCTGGAGGGCTCCCGCAAGGGCGAGGATTGCCGGGCGGGCAATATGCGCGAAGGTGACGAAGCTCGCCACCGGATTGCCAGGAAGTCCGATCAGCGGGGTTCCATCGATCACCCCCATGGCGACCGGCCGGCCAGGCTTGATCGCGACGCGCCAGAACACCAGGGTTCCGGCACTCTCGACGGCGGCCTTCACGCAATCTGCCTCGCCCGTCGACACACCGCCCGAAGTCAGGATCAGGTCATGGCTTAATGCCGCTTCGCTCAGCTTTTCAGCGATCAGTCTGCTGTCATCCACGAGGATACCGAGATCGGTGATGTCGCAGCAGAGTCGAGCGAGCATCGCCGTCAGCATGAAACGGTTGGAGTCGAAAAGCTGCGCCGGTCCGCGCATGTCTCCCGGCGCGACGATTTCGTCCCCGGTCGAGAACACTGCGACGCGTATCCTGCGCCTAACCTGGAGTTCCGTGAACCCCAATGCGGCGGCGAGCGCTATATCTTGCGGCCGCATCCGATGGCCCGCCGGGAGGACGGCCTCGCCCAATGCGACATCTTCACCCGCAGGGCGCACATTGGCACCCTTTTTCAGGCCGGGCGGGAGAAGGATCCTGCCGGAGCCGTCGATGCTCACGTCTTCCTGCATGAACACCGTGTCGACCCCGTCGGGCATTGGAGCGCCAGTGAAGATGCGTACCGTCTGGCCCGGCTGCACAGGTTCATTCGCCGCCATGCCGGCCTGAACCCTCCCGGCAACGGCGAATGCCGTCTCGACGGTCTGCGGCAGATCTGCCCCTCGCACGGCGTAGCCGTCGACCGCGGAATTCGTGAAGGGCGGCAGCGGCAGCGATGCCACCATCTTTTTTGCCAGGACGCGCCCATCCGCCAGCAAGAGCGGGACCGTCTCGACCTCCTGTACGGCGCTGAGTTTCGAGGCGATCAGCGCGGCAGTCTCGTCGATGGGCCGCATCTGTCCGCCGAAAGCGAAGCAGTCATCCGAGATTTGCGCCATTTATATTCCCACTCTACGAGCGTGTCGGCTTCTTCGTAATCGCATCAATCCGGCTTTTTTTAATCAGCTTCGGTTGAACAGCCTGTAAGATACGGCAAGCTAGCGCAGGCGCGAGCCAGAATACGACGTCAGGAGACTGCCATGCCTTTGATGCTACGCCAACCGGAACACGCTATCATCACACCCGATCCGCAAGACCAACGGCTGACGGAGCTGGTTGCGGGCATCGACCATACAGGCGCGGCGGTAGAGGTCCGCGTACCGATCGAACGTGCCCTGACGCTCTATCTCAACGCTCAGGAGATCGTCACGATGATGACGGTCAACGACTATCCTGAATATCTTGCGCTCGGCTATCTGCTGAACCAGAACATGCTTCTGCCCACCGATGTGGTGACGGACGTCGAGTATGACGAGGACCTCCAGGTCGTGGTCGTTCGCACCGAGCGCAACACCGACTACGAGCAGAAGCTCAGAAAGCGAACGCAGACTTCGGGTTGCGCCCAAGGCACCGCCTTCGGCGACGTGCTGGAGGCGATCGAAGACATCACGCTCCCGCCCGCTGAGCTTCGCACCTCCTGGCTCTACGAGCTGACGCACAAAATCAACACCATGCCGTCGCTCTATCTGGAGGCAGGCGCGATCCATGGCTGCGTCCTTTGCGGAGAGGGCACGCCAATCTGCTATATGGAAGACGTCGGCCGCCATAACGCTGTCGACAAGATCGCCGGCTGGATGTACCGCCACGCCATCGATCCGGGGGATAAGATCATGTACACGACCGGGCGGCTGACCTCCGAGATGACGATCAAGACGGTTCGGATGGGCATTCCCATCCTGGTTTCGCGTTCCGGCTTCACCGCCTGGGGCGTGGCGCTGGCCCGCCAAGTGGGGCTGACGCTGGTCGGCCGGGCGCGCGGCAAGCGCTTCACCGCACTTTCGGGCCAGGAGCGGATCGTCTTCGACCAGGATATCGCTTCGGTCGATGAGGAAGCGCCGCGCCACCGCCGCAAGGGTGCCGAGCATGACGACTGAGCGGCCCATGACGCTGGGCGTCGTGCTCGCCGGCGGTCTGGGTCGGCGCATGGGCGGCGGGGACAAGCCGACGCGCGTGATCGGCGGACGCACGATGCTCGAGCATGTCATCGAACGGCTGGGACCTCAATGCGAGGGGCTGGTGCTTAATGCCAATGGCGACCCCGTTCGCTTTGCCCGTTTTGGCCTGCCAGTCGTTGCCGACACGATCGAGGATTATCCTGGGCCGCTCGCCGGCATGCTCGCCGCGCTCGATTGGACGGCGGACAACAGGCCCGACGTCGAGTGGGTGGTCAGCGCCGCCGGTGATTGTCCTTTCCTGCCGCGCGATCTCGTTGCACGCCTCCAGCGGGCGCGCATGACCGAGGGGGCGGATTTGGCGGTGGCGGCGTCCGGCGGTCAGGCGCATCCGGTCATCGGGCTCTGGAAAGTCGCCCTGCGGGACGAATTGCGGCATGCGTTGACCAACGAGGGCCTGCGCAAGATCGACCGGTGGACCAGTCGCTACGGCCTTGCCACCGTATCCTGGCCGGCAGAGCCGGTGGACCCGTTCTTCAACGCCAACACAGTCGATGACCTCGCCGAAGCCGAGCGGCTGGCCGCGTTGCTTGCCGTTAACCCGGCCGGCTGAACCCCGCGCGCTCCAGCGCCGAATGCACCTCGTCGGCCTGGAGAACTTCGAGGAACGCGTGCACCGCGGGCCGATCCTTTCGCGCGCAAACCAGCGCGAAGTCGTAGTGCTCTTCGGTCAACCGGATAAGACCGAGCCCGGCCGCACGCGCGACCGGCGCGATGGTGACGCCCCAGTCGGCGCGCTTCTGCGCCACCGCCGCGGCCACGGCATTGTGTGTGCGAGGCTGGTTCCAGTAGCCGTCCGGGCGTTCCGCGCCGAGGAGTTGATCGATCAGGATACGCGTTCCCGAGCCTTGGTTGCGGTTGACCATCATGCAATCGGGATCGGCTAGCGCGGCACGGACCGCGTCCTCCGCGCCGAGGCCCTCGAAGCGCTCGTCCCCTCGGCGGAACACCAAACCTTGCATGCGCCGCCAGCCAGGCACGAGTTCGAGACCGTCACCGAGGAAGGGCGCGTTGTAGTTCCGCGTCTTCGGGTCGAAGAGATGGATGGGAGCGAGATCGCACTCGCCGCGCTTGGCCGCCGCAAGACCGCCCAGGCTTCCCACAGAAAGCGAGCGCACCGAAATCCCGCGACGCGAAAGTTCGCCAACGACCAGATCGAGGCCGACGCAGTGACTGCCGATGACGACGAGGTCGGGAACGCGGACTCGCGGCGTGAACAGCGTCACCGGCACGTCGGCACCGGCAGGCACGTGATCGGCCAGGGCCTCGATGCGGATGAAGCCATCCGCCTGGGTAAAGGATGTTATCGCTCCCGAGCCCTTACCAGTCGGATAGGCCGTCAATCCTCCCTGCCCTTGCACAAGGGAGACCATCGCGAATTCGGTCCGTCCGAGTTCTGAAGGAACCCGCAACGGAAGGCTTGCGGTGACCTGAGCATCGACGCGCGGCGGCAGCCCCGCCATGCGCCGCAGGGCGGGTACCACCATGTCATGGAAGGTGAACATGGCCGAGGTCGGAAATCCCGGCAGGACGATGACCGGCTTGCCCCCGCACACCGCCAGGCAAAGCGGCTTTCCTGGCTTCAGCGCCACGCCGTGGGCGATGATGCCGGGCTTGCCCAGTCGGCCGATAATGCGATGCGTGACATCCCCTGCCCCTTTGGACGTGCCGCCCGACAGGATCAGTACGTCGTGGGTGGCGAGCGCCTCGCGCATAGCCGTCTCAAGCGTTGCCTCGTCGTCCGGGAACGCGCCGAGAAAATGCGCTTCGCCGCCATTTTCAGTGACCGCCGCAGCGATGATCGGTCCGTTGGCGTCATAGATGCCGGCCGCCCGCAGCGGCTCGCCCGGCTGAACGAGTTCATCGCCAGTGGAGAGCACGGCCACGCGTGGCCTGCGCGCCACGGCCACTTGTGCGATTCCGCACGCGGCGAGCATGCCGATTTCGCGCGAGCCGATTTGCGTTCCGGTGCGCAGCACGACCTCTCCTCGCGCCATGTCGGATCCTGCATTGGAGACAAACTGGCCGGGCGAGATGCCGCGCCCCACCTCGATGGCACTCAACCCCGCCGGATGGGTATGCTCCACCATGACGATCGCGTCCGCACCACGCGGCAGCGGCCCGCCGGTTGCGATGGGCGTGGCGGTTTCGGTCAGAACGGGGAGTTGCGGAACCGTGCCGCAGGCAATCGCTTCCGCATTCAGCTCAAGCCGAACGGGACGGGTTTCAGAGGCGGCAGCCAGATCGGCCGCACGTACCGCGAAGCCATCGACATTGGAGCGGTCGAAGGGCGGCACGTCGACCGGCGCCGCCACGTCCTCGGCAAGAACCAGCCCGAGCGCGTCGGCCAGCGTCCGCGTCTCGGTCGGCAACGGGCGGGGAAACAGCGCTGCCTCGAAGCGAGCCAGCGCAGCTTCGCGCGACAATATCGTCAGGAACTGCTCCTGCCCGCTGTTCTGCCGGGCCGATGATGGAGAATTCGTCATAGCGGCTCACTCGATCAAAAGTTGCGGAGCGGAAAGGCGGAGACGGGCGTGCCGGCGGCATACCCTTCACTATCGCCCGGGACCGCAAGCCAGGCGTCGGCAAGCCGCATGGCGTCCAGCGAAAAGTCGCCGACCGCGAGCGGCGTCCACATGTCCCTTTCCTTCCCGAGCAGAACGAGCTCGTAAAGTCCGACCGCGGATGAGATTTTCCGCGAGAGCGGCAAGATGATGCCGGGCCGTTCAGATCTGCCCGACAGGCGGTCCAGGACTGGCTGGACAAGCGCAAGGAACCCGGCGAAAGCTTGGTGTGGCGATCCGGCCAATGCGACCACCGGTGTCTTGCCGAGCCGGCCTATTGCCGTTGTCCCTCCGGGCCGTAAGGCAATGCCGTGCCCAATCAACACCCCGCGCCGCGCCAGAGCCTCGGCGGTCACGTCGGCGTGGCCGTCACCAGTACCGCCGATCAGGAGCAGAAAATCGCAGGCCTCGCCATCAAGAGCGACAATGATCGATGCCGCGTCGCGCTCTACGGTCTCTATACCGACGATCGAAACGCCCGAGGCACTCAGACTCTCGACCACGAGCCGCATGGAGAATGTCTCGTGGCTGTCGGCAGCGACATCGATCACGCGCACGCGCGGGCTCCGTATGGCAAGCTGGCTCAGTCCCACTTTGCGGGCGACCAGCAGGTCGGCGACGCCGATCGCCTTTCCCTCAAGCATTGGCGGGCGGGCCGCCGCCATATCCTCGCCCGCCCGGCGCACACCCTGACCGGGCACGGCTTCAGCTGCTGCTTGGATCATCGGTCCACTGCAATCGACGAGGCCGGCCTGCAGCATACAGTCGCGATCTTCAGGCATGGCCTCACCCGTCTCGACCCAGATCGGCGCGACCGGCAAAACTAAGGGCGAATAGGCTGATGCCCCCACGAGGTCGAGGGCGCGACACGCCCAGCCGTCAATGGCAGCGATATCTCGCACAGGCTGAGCCGGCACGACAGGCGGCATCCCGGCAGCGACATAGCCCAAGGCTTGTTCAAGCGGCACCAAGCGGGGGGTGACGGGCATTACACCATGGAGCAGCGCGTCGAGCGCCGCTTCCAGGAGAGTCAGCGGGCCCGTCGAAGAAAACGTTCTCGTCATGGCGCGATATTGAAGCAGACGCGAGCCTGTTTGCAACCAGCTTCAGGAACGCCCGCGCTGCGCGTTCGGGAAGAAGAGCTGCTGGCCGTCGATCTTGTACTCTCCGATCGCCTTCTGGCCTTCCGGAGAAATCAGCCAATCGATGAAGCGCTGGCCGGCCTCCACTTTGACGCTTGGATGCTTGTGAGGATTCACCAGCATCACGCCGTACTGATTGAACAGCCGCTTGTCACCCTCGACGGCGATGTCCAACTCGCCACGATTCTTGAACGACAGCCAAGTGCCACGATCGGAAAGCGTATAGGCGTTCATGGCTGCCGCGGCGTTGAGCGCCGCCCCCATACCCTGCCCGATCTCCTTGTACCACGGGCCCCTGGCCGCCTCGATGTCGATGCCGGCCGTCTTCCACAGACCCAATTCGGCCGAATGGGTGCCGGACCTGTCACCACGCGACACGAAGGCCGCCTTCTTGGCTTTGATGGCGATCAGCGCGGCTGCGATGTCCTTGGTCCCGCTGACGCCCGCCGGGTCGCTCTTGGGGCCAACGAGGACGAAGTCGTTGTACATCACGTCGAAGCGCTTCACCCCGAAGCCCTCCTCGATGAACTTCTCCTCCTGCGCCTTGGCGTGGACGAAGACCACGTCGGCATCGCCGCGCCGACCGGTGTCGAGCGCCTGACCGGTGCCCTGAGCGACAATCTTCACGCCGATGCCGGTTTTCTTCTCGAACAGCGGCAGGATGTGATCGAACAGGCCGGAATCCTGCGTCGAGGTCGTCGACGCCACGACTATCGACTGGTCCTGGGCAGGCGCGCCGCCTGCTAGCATCAGAAGCACCACAAGCGCAGAGAATATTCGGCGGGTCAGCATCTCAATCTCGGTCCAGTTGATCAAAGCACGAGCTCGCCGCGCACGAAGGCAGCGGCTTGCGGGGTCGCGGGGCGGTCAAGGAAGTCGTCGGCGTCGGCATGCTCGCAAACGCGCCCCCGGAGCAGAAAGACGACGTCTGCCGCGATCCTGCGCACTTGGCCGAGATGGTGCGACGCCATGATGATTTTCGTGCCCGATTGGGCAGCCGTGATGATGATCTGCTCGACAAAACGCGTCGCCGCCGGATCGAGGCTGGCTGTCGGCTCATCGAGCAGCAGGATTTCGGGCTGGCGCGCCAGGGCCCGGGCGAGGGCCAGCCGCTGCTGCTCGCCACCGGAGAGATGCCGTGCCGGACGTGCCGCGAGATCGAGAAGACCGACGCGCTCGAGCAGTTCCTCCACGCGCGGGGCCCGGAGCCGACGCGGACAGCCGGCTTGAGCCAGTGCATAGGCGACATTCGCGGCCGTCGAGCGGCGCAGCATCACCGGCTTCTGGAACAGGATTGCACGCCGTGTCGGCGGGGAAAACGTTCGCCCCCCCCAAGTCAGGGTTCCAGCAGAAGGTGCAACAAGCCCCATGCAGAGCCGCAGCAGGGAGGTTTTGCCCGACCCGTTCGGGCCGACGACCAGAGTCGGCGCGCGCGGCCCGATCGTCAGGTTCACCCGGTCCAGGATGGTCGTCGCACCGGCGACCAGCGACACGTCATCGAAGACAAGTGGAAGATCGCTCTGAGCAGCCCGCATCCCTAGCCAGCCCGTTGCTCGGACCAAACTCGCACGCCCCAGGCGGCGGCGTTGATCAGCAAGATGAGGAAAATCAGCATCAGGCCGAGCCCCATGGCGAGCGGCAGATTTCCCTTCGAGGTTTCAAGTGCGATTGCCGTCGTCATGGTGCGGGTGAAGCCATCAATGTTGCCGCCGACGATCATCACGGTGCCGACCTCGGCCGCCGCCCTGCCGAAACCCGCGAGCAGAGCCGTGACGAGGCTGAAGCGGCCGTCCCACAAAAGCGTGGCGACCAAGCCCGCCGGCCCGACCTGCATCGCAGTCAGTTCCTCACGGTACTCGCGCCACAGATCCTCGACCGTTTGGCGAGTCAGAGCGGCAATGATGGGCAGCACCAATAGCGCCTGCGCGATGACCATCGCGGCGGGTGTGAACAAGAGGCCGAATTCACCCAGCGGCCCGGATCGCGATAGCAGCAGATAGACCGTCAGCCCGACCACCACCGGCGGCAGGCCCATGAAACCGTTCAGCAGCACGACGATCGCCGAACGACCGGGAAAACGCGCCAGCGCGATAATTGCGCCCAGCGGCAGGCCTGCGACCATGGCGATCGCGACAGCCGAAAGGCTCACGGCGAGCGACAGGCGCACGATGGCAAACAGCGTGGCGTCGCCGCTCGCGATCAGTTGCCATGTGCCCAGCCCTTCCGACATTGCTCCTCGCAGTCCTGTCCCGTGTCAATGTCCTGCAACTCCTCCGTCACTGTCAAATCCTTGAACCTGAACAGGAATATGCATATCAATGCAGGATGGATTTGCTGACGACGTCCGAAGCCGCCGACTATCTGCGCATTGGTGAGCGCAAGCTTTATGAGCTGATCGCGGAGGAGCGTGTCCCGTGCAGCAAGGTGGCGGGCAAGTGGCTGTTTCCACGGCATGAACTCGACCGTTGGGTCATGTCGGGGTTGGTCCGGCCCGCAGGAATGACGCAATCCGAGCCGCCGCCGATCGTCGGTGGCAGCCAGGACGACCTGCTCGAATGGGCTCTCCGCCAATCAGGCTCCGGCCTGGCCTTTCTGACGGAAGGCACGGAAGCCGGCGTGACACGCCTGCTGCGCGGCGAGGTGTCTGTCGCCGCGATCCATTTCCACAGCCCCGACCCGGACCCGAATGTCGCCGCGATTGCGACTAGGCCGCGGCTTTACGATGCGGTGCTGGTCGGATTCGCCCGCCGCGAGCAAGGCCTGCTGCTCGCGCCAGGCAATCCAAAATCGCTCAACAACCTGACCGACGTACTTGCGACCGGCGCACGCATCGCGGTTCGTCAACGCGGCGCAGGCGCGGACATGCTGCTCACGCAATTGCTGGCGGACTCCGGCGCGAAACAAGACGACGTCAACCGGTTGGAGCCGCCCTGCCTGACCGGACCCGATCTCGCGGCTGCCGTGCGCATTGGCAGGGCCGATTGCGGAATTGCCACGCGCGCGGCCGCACGCGCCGCTGGCCTCGATTTCGTTCCATTGGCCTGGGAAAGTTTCGATCTCCTGATGCGGCAGCGGACCTACTTCCAGCAACCGATCCAGGCGCTCCTGCGTTTCCTGCGGCAGGAAATCTTCGCCAGCCGCGCCGCCGAGCTTTGCGGATACGATCCATCGCCGGCCGGGCAGATACGGTTCTTCAAATAGCCGCCGACCCCGATCAAGCCGCAGCTCTCATCCAAGATCGATCTCGCCCTCGACGACATGGCGCAAGCCTGCCGGCTCCGAGGTGATGACGGCCCTCACGGTCAGTCGGCCCTGTCCTTTCAGGCCCTTCTCCGCGACGGCTTTCTCGATTGCCTGCTGCGAAGTCACGCCGACCTGCTTCAGGAACTTGCGCATGGAGACGTTGAAGGGATCGGTTTCCATATTCTGGGTCATATGATTGCCTCGAACGGTGTGGACGATATGGCCGGTCCGGCAAGCTTGGTGCCCGCAACGGCGGCGCTGCGCTAACGGAGCACGGAATGGCCCGGGGTGCAACGAGGACGACGCCCGCACTATGTCTGATGCGGTCCGTTCCTCTGTGGCCTAACAACGCGTGGTGCCGAGATCCCTGGTCATGCCGGAGCGCCGCGGGCGATTGCCGTGACGGCCGATGGGTAAACGGCGATCACCGGTGGTTTCGCGATGGAATGGGCTGCTTTTTCGCCCGTCAGCGCGCCCTAAGCAATCCTGGTGCCACTACGAGCATCGAACAGATGCACCTTGGATACGATGATCTCCAACCCAACCTCTTGATCAAGTTTGAAGGGCGGCTGATCCCGCACCTCGGCCACGAGGTCCACTCCACCTGCACTTAATGTAAGCTCCTGGGCCTCACCGGTCGGTTCGACCACTTGCACCCTCGCCTGAGAGTGGTTGCCACCAACCGAAATGTGCTGCGGACGAATCCCGTAGACTACCCCATCTCTGTCGCCCATCCGAGCATCCGCCGGCAAGGGTAAGCGCAAGCCCTGATCGGCGACAAATGCGCCGTTGTCGATGCGGCCCTCGATCAGGTTCATTTCCGGCGAGCCGATAAAGCTTGCGACGAACAGATTGACTGGGTTCTCGTAGAGCTCGGAGGGGCGGCCGATCTGTTCGATCCGGCCTTTGTTCAACACCACGATGCGGTCGGCGAGCGTCATCGCCTCGGTCTGGTCATGCGTGACATAGATGCTTGTTCGGCCGAGCCGTTGGTGAAGCTTCTTGATTTCGGCGCGCATCTTAACACGCAACTTGGCATCGAGGTTGCTGAGCGGCTCATCAAACAGGAAAGCGGCTGGATCGCGCACGATGGCGCGGCCCATGGCGACACGTTGGCGCTGGCCGCCGGACAACTGCCGCGGCATGCGGCCAAGCAGATCCTGCAGGCCAAGGATTTCGGCCGCCGCCTTGACCCACGAGACAATCTCTTCCCTAGGGACCTTCGCCAGTCGAAGCGCGAAGCAACGACAATGGTGGCCCCGGAGGGTCAACGTTTTCTAGAGGAAGTCAACACGTTAGCGGACGGTTCGGCAACCCGTTTCCTTCATATTCTCTGGTATGGTCTGGCGAACCTAAGGAACCGGGGGAGCACTAGTTTTTACTACGCGTAGTATCTCTGTCTTGTCCCGCAAAGGGGTCGATGCATGTTGACCCAGGGCATGAGCCCGACTGGTTAGGAGGCCAATAGCGGACGCGCGACTCCGAAGATATAAAAACCATAGGCCAACGTTATCCTGCGGTCCAACTCGAGGCGTAACACCCAAGTGACAACTACTCGTTTCCTTAGTATCTGGCGATCGCTCTCCGGTGTCGGCATGGCCCTCGGCATGCTGTTCTTCGCGGCCGCCCTGACGCCGACGCTCGTTCCCCGCACCGACCTGACGCAAGGCGTACTGGCGGGCGCGTGCTTCGCCATCGGCTACAGCCTTGGCGTCGCCTTGCGGTGGTTGTGGAAATATCTCGAGATTCCGGAACTGCCGCCACGGCCGCGTTTGCTGTCCAAGGCGATCATCCTGGTCCCGTGCCTCGGCCTTGCCGTTGTGGCGCTGTGGCGATCCGGTGCCTGGCAGAACTCCATCCGCGCGGTGATGGGCATGCCGGCTGTCGATGGCGCTCATCCCCTCAATGTCTGCGCCCTGGCCATTTGCACCTTCATCGTCGTGCTCGCGCTGGCGCGCCTTGTCGCTTGGCTGGTGCGCGCCATCGCCGGGGCACTGAGACGCTACATACCCCGGCGCCTGGCGAATGTCGCCGGCGCCGCTGTCGCCGTGCTGCTCATCTGGTTGCTGGTGAGCGACGTTGCGATCCGCGCGATCTTCGGCGCGCTCGATTCCTCGTTCGCCAAGTTCGACGCACTCATGGAACCGGAGCGCCAGCAGCCGAGCGAACCCTCCAGGACCGGAAGCCCCGCCTCGCTGGTCAGGTGGGACGAGCTCGGCCGCGCCGGCCGCGAGTTCATCGCGGACGGTCCCGCCGCCGCCGAGATAGGGACCTTCACCGGCCGGCCGGCGCAACAGCCGGTCCGGGTCTATGTCGGGCTGGGAGCGGCGAACAGTGCGCAAGCCCGCGCGAAACTCGCGCTGGAGGAGCTGAAGCGGGCGGGCGGCTTCAGCAAATCCACGCTTGTGGTCATCACGCCGACCGGGACCGGATGGATCGATCCGGCCTCGATGGATGCGCTCGAATATCTGTGCCGCGGCGATGTCGCCAGCGTCGCCGCGCAATATTCCTATCTGAGCAGTCCGCTGTCGCTGCTGGCGCAGCCGGAATACGGCGCCGAGACGGCCCGGGCGCTGTTCCTCGAAATCTACGGCTACTGGACCACCCTGCCGAAGCAGTGGCGGCCGAGGCTTTACCTGCACGGGCTCAGCCTTGGCGCCATGAACTCCGAAAGATCGGCCGGGCTGTTCGAGATATTCAGCGATCCGATCAGCGGCGCACTCTGGAGCGGCCCGCCCTTCGAAAGCCGCATCTGGCGCTCGGTGAGCGATACGCGCAACAACGGCTCGCCGCAGTGGCTGCCGATCTTCCGCAATAGCAGCCTGGTCCGGTTCATGAACCAAAGCGGCCCGGCGGTGGCGCCCGACACGCCCTGGGGCCCGCTGAGGATCGTCTACCTGCAATATGCCAGCGACCCGATCGTATTCTTCGATTATCGCGACGCCTACCGGCAGCCGGATTGGATGAAGGCGCCGCGCGGGCCGGACGTCTCGCCGCAACTGAGCTGGTACCCGGTGGTGACCATGCTGCAGCTCGGTCTCGATATGGCCGTGGCGACAACCACGCCGATCGGCTACGGCCATGTCTACGCGCCGCAGGACTATGTGGAAGCCTGGAGTGCGGTGTTGGGCGTGAAGGACTGGTCGCGACAGGACCTCGCCGCCCTCAAAACCCATCTTGCCAGCAAGGTTGCAGCACAGGCCGACAGAGGCGGCTAGCTGGGGCTTCAGGGCACGGCCGAAATCAGCAGGAACATGGCGAGTATGCCGAGATGGACCACTCCCTGGAGTCTCGTCGTGCGGCCCGTGCCGAGCGTGGGCGTGCTGACGAACATGGTGAGCAGAAGAAACACCGCGAGCCCCGACATCTGTTTAGGTTCACGCCGCAGTCGATTTGCCACTGATGTAAATGGCGGAAAACGGCAGCGGGCGTAAGGGAGCCCGCTGCCGCCAGGAGCGAGGCACGACGACGGACTGACGTGCTCGGCTCCTTGTTCCCGCAGCGGCTTGGCGGCAGACATCGCCGCGGGAAATTGCTGGATGTTCCGCGGCTATCGCGGCGGCATTTGGGGCGGGCGCCCTGAAACCGCCAGGCTCCAGGCCGCCTTCTGTCAGGCCTTGCCCACGGGCAGCGCGACGAACCGGCTCGAGTCGTCGCGGGTGATCTGCATCAGTACGGCCTTGCGGCCAGCCTTGGCTGCCTCGGCCATGGCCTTGGAGACGTCATCAGTGGTGTTCACCTTGGCCGAACTGACGGCGGTGATGACATCGCCCGGCTGGATGCCACGATCGGCCGCATCGCTGTTGGGATCCACATCGGTGACGACCAGTCCTTTGCCATCGTCTGACTTGGTGATGGTCAGGCCAAGATCGGCCAATGCGTCGGCCTTGGCAGGCGCGACCTGCTTGCCGTCATCGCCGGAGGCCCGCTTGTCGCTGGACGGCAGTGTGCCGAGATCGACCTTGATCGTCCGGCTTTTGCCGTCACGAAATACGGTAAGATCGACCGATTTTCCCGGCGCATAGGCGCCGATCGTGCGGGCGAGTTCCTTCGGCGAGGCGACATCCTTGCCGTCGACCTGGGTGATGACGTCACCGGCGGCAATGCCTGCCTTGTTGCCGGGACCAGCGTCCTGGGCGTTCGAGACCAGTGTGCCCTTGTCGGATTTCAGACCAAGGGATTCAGCAATTTCAGCGGTGACCGGCTGGATCTGGACGCCGAGCCAACCTCGCTTGATGGAGCCTTCCTTCATCAGGTCTTCCACGACCTGCTTGGCGGTCGAGGCCGGGATGTCGAAACCAATGCCGACACTGCCGCCCGACGGCGAGAAGATGGCTGTGTTGATACCGATCACCTGGCCATTGAGATTGAAAGTCGGGCCCCCCGAATTGCCATGATTGACCGGAGCATCGATCTGGATGAAGTCGTCATAGGGCCGGCGCCGATATCGCGGCCCCGAGCGGATACAATGCCGGAAGTGACGGTGCCGCCGAGGCCGAACGGGTTGCCGACTGCCACCACCCAATCACCGATGCGGATCTTGGAGTCGTCGGCGAAGTCGACATAGGTGAACTTGCCGCCGCCATCGACCTTCAGCACAGCCAGGTCCGTCCGCGGATCGGTGCCGACCAGCTTGGCGTCGAGTTCCTTACCGTCACTGGTGACGATGGTGAAGGACGAGCCTTCCGAGACGACGTGATTGTTGGTGACGAGATATCCGTCCTCCGAGATGAAGAAGCCTGAACCCTGTGCCACCGGGCGCGGCTTGCCGTCACCATGTTTGAAGCCGCCCTGCTGCCGGTTGTCGGGCAGGTTCTCGAAACCATCCTGATCGTCGGAACCGTCGTCGGCGACCGGCTGGACCGTGGACTTGACCTTGACGCTGACGACCGCCGGCGAAACCTGCTCGACGACATCGGCGAAGCTCGGCATCTGCGGCGCCTGGACATGCACCGCGTCGGCCAGCACGGGGGCAGTGCCGGAAACAACAGCTCCGACGCCTACAGCGCCTACAGCGCTCAGCGACACTACAGCCGCCGCCAGGCGCCGACGAGTTCCGGAATGCGAATTGGGGACAATATTCATGGGGTTCCATCCTTTTGAGTGAGATGCACTGAGCATCCTTGGCCAGGATGGTTAGAAGAACCTACATTACGGCATCATTGCCATATCATGAAAGTTTTGTCATTTTCATTCCATAGTATTTATAAAGACGATATGTATAGTTATTTTCACTAATATTGCAAATTTGTAACTTGCACGTTCGATTATTATTCAATTCTGTGACATCGAATTCGGTGGATTTGCGATGTCACGACAATCTAAATCGACACTAGAAAAAGTGAATGTGCCTTCCGATTTATTCGGAGTTTACGCGACATTGGGCCGGGGCTTGCCGGGCGGCGATTTCAGATCGAATTTCATCGCGAGTTCTCTATGTGTTGATTGCATGGCAGGCCATTTGAAGGTAGCGCGCATGGCATTGGGCGCGCCTTTGTCGCCGGGACGCCAAGAGGCCGCTCCGGGCGGTGATTTTCCGCAGGGTGAGAGCCTCCCCAGGAGGTGATTATCGTCCAAGCGAGGCGTCGAGAGGGTCTGTCGCTAGCTCGCTAAAGACCGGCGCACCGCTACCATACCACTGGCCCTCCGTCCCGCATCGCCACCGGCATTCGAGCAACACTGGTGGCGCCTGTCGCGACGGGCGTCATTGGCGGAAAGACATGCTGTTCGACTAGCCTCATTCATACCGCAAGCAAGAAATAAACGCTCGATCCACGTTTGGGATTCACCGCATATTCCAAGAAAACCAGGTACTGCCTTAAATTACTTGGCTTTGATGCCATCCGCAGCAGCAGGTCGCACGGCGGGATGAAGTCCACGGAGAAGCATATGAGGCGCATCATCGTCGCTGCGATCATCGCAAGCATGGCAGCCCCCACCTGGGCAATGCCCGTCGGAGCGCTAAGGCCGTCGGCTTCCGATACGGTCACGAACATCGACCTAAGGAGGCCTTCCCGCCATCGACCGGGACATGGAGTACGGCCACCGCACCACAGGCCACCCCACTATCGGCCCTCGCGTCCGCCACGCCATCACCGGCATTCGAGGAACAATAGCGGCGCCGTCGCCGCGGGCCTCATTGGCGGAATGCTGCTCGGCGGGATGGCGATCTCGGCTGCCCGCCAGCACAATCACAGCGCTTGGAACAACCATGTGAACTGGTGCTCGCAGCGGTACCGCTCCTACCGGGTCTCGGACAATAGCTGGCAGCCCTACAATGGCCCACGCCGGCAGTGCATCTCGCCCTTCTGAGTGCGCTCTGGGCTCGCTGGTGCTAGGAAGCCTACTGGGATTTGTTGAAACGGCTGAATGCAAGCTTGGACGGGAGCAAAAGCGAGCCTGGCAAAGGCCGGCGGGGCCATTGGCGTGAGCCAGCGGAAGTATCCCGCCTGTTCAAAGAGCATCTCCGCGAAGGCGTTTGCCGATCAATTGATACATGTCCGGCGTTCTGGTCGATGCGACGAATCTCGGTCCGAAAGTCGCAGGTCCGCAGGGAAGACATGGTTCTCTGTTTTCATCCACGTCGATGCGCCAGTTGGGAGGACTATTGTGCTAAAAAATCTATCGATCGCGGCAATCAGCGCCATCATGATTGTAAGCTTCAAGCATTCCGCGTTTGGCACGTCGATCGGCGTGGGCAATCCCTACCCAGTCAGTCACTACGAGTGCCAGGACGGCACGCGTCTGGCAGTGCGTCTCCTCGGGGATCGCGCTTCTGTATCCGTCAACGACGCGGCCGAGGTCGATCTGCCCTCCAAGGGACCGGAAGGAACGACGTATTCGAACGGTCAGTGGACGCTGACCATCATACAGGGACGCCTGTCCTGGGGTGTTGGCCGAGCTGTGCCATCTCTATGCGCCGGCGGTTGAGCCTCCCACCTCAGGAAAACTGATGAAGACTATCCAGTTCGGTCGCGCACTTCATCGCAGCTTTCGAGATCCAGATACGCGTCGGCTCCTCGTGCATTGCAGTGTTTCTGGACGCCTGGTGCCTCGGCGCGGCCGGCGGCAGGAACAATGGCACCCATGACAATCTCCATCCGTCAAACCAGCGGTTAATGCATGTCGCCCAGAAGTGCGCAGCGGTTCTGGGACAACGATATGCATCAAAACAAAGACTTAAAGCGAGTCGCCTGAATCTGTTTCGACGCGACACGCTTTAATCCCAAGAGATGCGCTTCGACAATAATACCGAAAACGCACGCGCTCTGACGGCAGTGCATAAAATGCAAAGAATCCAGAAACTAGGCATTGTGTCTCCAAATATCCGAGCCACCATGCAGAATTATTGACAACGTGTTCGCATGCGCGTGATGTCGGCTTAATTCACCAAAGAGGACGAAAGATATGCGGAGATATGCACTAGCTGCCCTGTTAAGTGCCGCACTCGGCTTTGGTATTCCTCTTGCCGCTGTGTCCCCAGCGGGAGCTGTGACCGTAAATATAAATATCGGATCAAACCTTAACAACGGCCGCGCGATTACTTGCGCTCAAGGCCAGCGATTGATTCAGAGCAGAGGCTTCAGGGACGTGCGTCGCGTGGACTGCCGGGGACGCAATTTTGTTTATCACGCGCGTCGCATTGGCGGCAGCACTTTCGAAATAGTGCTGAATGCCCGTACTGGCCGCGTGGTGGATTTCCACCGCATTCGTAGATGACTCAGAGAGGCAAGGGAATGACGCAGTTGTCCGAGACCCAGCAACCCAGACGATCTGCGTGGACGAACTCGGCGATCGGAATCGTCTTTATCCTGGCAGGGATCTTCGTGTTGGGCGATCTGGCGCTGGCCACGACCATCAGCGCGCTTGTCCTGGGAATTGCGATCGTATGCGCCGGCTTTGTCGAGATCGCCCTCGCCATCTGGGCCGGCGGGTGGCGTGGTTTTCTCTGGCAGACGATGCTCGGCATCCTGTACGTCGTTTTTGGCTGCCTGCTCATCAGCTTGCCGGTGCTGGGATCTATCATCCTCACATGGGTGCTCGGTGTCGTGCTCGTGATATCTGGGCTCGGAAGAATGTCTTTGAGCCTGCGCTACCTGTCCACCGACCGATGGATGATGCTTGTTTCCGGCCTGTTCGGTCTCGCGGCTGGCTTCTTGATACTCATCGGATGGCCATCGACCGGGGTTTGGGTGATTGGGGCGTTCATGGGTATCGACCTAGTTCTTCACGGCCTGGGCTGGCTCGTTACAGGCTTTCGGCCAACGGATACGACCCGATGATCCAACCATTTTCACCGTGACCGTTACCCGCTTTGCGGCATTGGCTCCTGTCCTGCCGCGACGGTTCCCAAGCGCGGCAAGCTTTTTGCGTAGGGTTTCATTTTGTCCTGGACGTCGCGAACGGCCCGTCGATGCGCACGATGCCGCATGATCGGGATCAGCCACCCCTCGAGACCAGCAGCGCGCCTCTGATCACATAGGAGAAGTTCGGGCGGCTCCGGACGAGAATTCGTCGCGACAAAGTTGAGCGCAACGGACGAAGCGGCCGACAACCAATGTCGAGACCGCAGGCTTGCCAGTCGGACAGGCAAGCAAAATGAGACGTGCTGCACACTATTCGGATTTCCGGCTCAATCTTTCACCTTCTAGGATGTGTATTACGTGCCCTTGGAAAGTCTTAGCCTAGGAGGGTCCCATGTCCGATCTGATCGTCATCGTCTATCCAAACGAGGCCAAGGCTGAAGAGGTACGTCAACGGCTCATAGGACTTCAAAAGGAATACGTTATTAAACTTGGCGACGCGGTTATTGCCACCAAGACCGAGGCGGGTGCGATAAAGCTCAATCAACTTGTGAATACGACGGCGGCAGGCGCTGTATCCGGTAGCTTCTGGGGCTTGCTTATCGGTGTTCTCTTCCTGAATCCACTGATCGGGCTTGCGGTCGGCGCCACCTCCGGAGCCCTTGGCGGCGCTTTGACGGACGTGGGTATCAACGATGCGTTCATGCGCGATCTGTCAGCCAGCATCCAGCCTGGGGACGCTGCCCTGTTCGTGCTCGCGCACGAGATGACAGCAGACAAGGTGCTCAAGGAAATCCAGGCCTTTGGCGGTGTGGTGCTTAAGACATCGCTGGATGAGACGAAGGAGCAGGTTCTTCGCGATGCGCTTCAACGCGCTTCGGCGACGGCCGGCCAAGGCGCGGCCGCGACCGCCTGACCGCGGTCGCGGAACATCACAAAACCGGAACTCTGCTGGTCGGCAAGGGTGATGGATGGCCGGATAGCAAGTGGGCGATGCAAGCATGTCCGGCCTTGGAACAGCGGTCCTGCTTTTGATTGAAGCCATCTGCGGCGCGGGCGGAGCTTTCGCTACGGCCTGGTTTTGGCGCATGGCTGCGCTGGGTTGGAAATCTGTCGCGGCGGCTGGCGTCGTGGGGGGACTGGCCCTGACAGGGCTGGCCGGTCGGATTCCCGCCTTGGCAAACTTCCTCGGCAAGGTCGAAAATGCTGTCGATGCCATCGCTCGTGGTGTCGGCACCCTCACGCCCGGCGTGCTGATTGGCGTCGGCATTGCCGGCCTTCTTGGCGGCATCCTGTCGGTTTGTATCATCGGCCTCGTCCGGGGCGCGGGATCCGGACGTCGCTAGAGGCCCGGCCAATCGAATTTCCTGGCGGCAATCACGCGTTCCGCCGATCGGCGGACCCAAGCAATTGAGCGATCCAAAGGGTCGCCGACGATTGCGAGCAAAAAGTAACCAGCGCGATGGTGATGGGCACACCTATGAACGCGCCGAACACACCCCAAAGAAACGACCAGAAGAAGACCGAAAACAGCACCACAAAAGGCGACATCGCCAACACGTAACCGGCAACCCGCGGTTCTATGTAGCTGCCGATGACGAACTGAATGATGTTGAGGCCGGCAAAAATCGAGACGGCGGCCTGTGGCGATCCGAACTGCGCGAGCGCGTAAAGCGTCGGCAAGAATGTCGCGACGAACGGCCCGATAAACGGAATATAGTTCAAGGTGAAGGCGATAACGCCCCACTCGGCGGCAAACCGCAGTCCGAAAGCCGCCGAAAGCGCCCAGACCATCGAACCGGTCGCAAGGCTCATCAATGTCCGAACCAGCATGTAACGTCGCCATTTCGATGCCGCCTGACTGCTGCCATTGATCAGTGCGGCCGCCGCCTGGGCGCTCAGCGCTACACGAGCATTGCGAGCCGCCGCTTCAGCGTCGAGAAGACCCAGAAGCACGTAAACGACGACAACGATCCAGAACGAGATCACGGTATTCAGCCTTGCGGTCACGCCTTGAGCTATCCGCACGAACCAGCCGACATTGAAATGCTCGGCCCAGGCGCCGGCCATCACGACACCGTGCCCTTCCAACCACTCGGCGAGTTGACTGTAGAGTCCTTGAAAGCGGGCGCTGTCGGCGAGGACCGATCGGCCAATGCGGCCAAAACCCCAACTGGCGATCGATGCAAAGGCGAAGAATGCCAGGACGACGACACAGACGACTATCGCCAGTGCGATCAGCTTTGGAAGAAGCCGCTGCAGGTTGCGCTGCAATGGCCACACCAGCGCGATGAGGAAAAGAGCGCACACGACTGGCGCGAAAATTGAGGCAGCGGCCTGCAGCGCCCATATGACGGCGATAACCGCCAGAATATACGTAGGCGCAAAGAGCGCTCGCTTCGCCATGGTATAGTCTGTTCCCGGCCGGCTGGATGACGTTACAGACAACTCCGAAATTGGTCCGGAAGCTTGCTCAGCGCCCAGACCAATGTTCATCGATATCGCTCAACCAGCTCGATTCATGCTGAATAAAGCTGATCTTACGCATCGCGCCTAGCAACGTTCTGTGATGGGTCGACCCTGACGATCGCGAACCGTGTGGCCCCAGCGATCACGAACCCAGCATTCGCGATGATGCGCGCGCGGTGCCGTCGCAGCGCCGACCACAGCCCCTGTGCCGCCACCGACCGCCGCGCCTACAAGGGCACCTCGACTGCCGTTTGCAAGGCCGCCGATGACCGCACCCGTTCCGGCTCCTGCCAGCGCCGTGCCTGCTGTTCGCTGTTCCGTGGCAGTACAACCCGCAGCCATCAGAGCCAAAGCAGAAACAAATATAATACTTCTCATGATTTCATCTCCTGGGTACATTTACATCCGCTCGCCAACAACGAGCATTCCGTCCAAACAATGTGCCGATTGTTCCTAAAGGATTGGGAGCGACTCCAACGCTCTATGAGCAATTCTGGGGTAGACGGTCTTTATGTGCTGGAGGCCGTCCGACAGGCATGGCCTTCAGACTATTTGGGGGCCGACCGGCCGCCTGTACCGAGCCTGGCCGGATTGCTATCAATAGTCGACCGCATCACGAATGATGGGACATGTCATGCAATGACCCCCGCCTCGGCCACGGCCGAGCTCCGCGCCTGAGATAGTGATGACTTCTATGCCTTCCTTGCGCAGCAGCGTATTTGTGTACGTGTTGCGATCGTAGGCAAAGACGACACCAGGCGAGGCGCAAACCAAGTTGGCGCCGCTGTCCCACTGGGTGCGCTCGCGCATGTAGTCGTTGCCGCCGGTTTCAACGACGCGCATCTTCTTGAGACCAAGCGAGTCACGCACCGTCTCAATGAAACTGCCTTTGTCCTTGTGGAGTTCGACGCCCCCCTTGCCGTCAGGGCGATAGGAGAATGCGTCAATGCCGTTGACGATGTCCGGATACATCAGCACGCAGTCGCGATCGGCAAACGTGAATACCGTGTCGAGATGCATCGCCGCGCGCAGCTTAGGCATTGCGGCGACGATCACACGTTCGGCAGCTCCTTTCTCAAACAGGGCCGCCGCCACTTGGCTGATAGCCTGGCGCGAAGTGCGCTCGCTCATGCCGATAAGCACATTGCCCTTGCCGATAGGCATGACGTCCCCACCCTCGAATGTGGCAAGCCCCCAATCCCTGGTCGGGTCACCCCACCAGACATTGACCTTGCCGGCGAAGTCCGGGTGGAACTTGTATATCGACGTGGTGAGGATGGTCTCCTCGTGGCGCGCAGGCCAATAAAGGGCGTTCAGCGTCACGCCGCCATAGATCCAGCAGGTGGTGTCCCGGGTGTAGAGCGTGTTGGGCAAAGGCGGCAGCAGATATTCGTTGACGCCGGCCGCGTCACGGATCAGCGCCAGTTGTTCGCCGCCGATGCTTTCCGGGAATTCGAAGGTCGACAGCCCGCCGATCAGTGTTTCAGCGAGGTCGCGATTAGAGAGGCCGTCGAGATAGGAGCGGACCTCGTCGATGAGGCCGAGGCCGACCTGGTTCGGTACGATCTGCTGGTCGAGGATCCACTTCTTGGCTTCCGGAATGGCGACCGTCTCGGCGAGCAGATTGTGCATCTCGACCACCTCGACGCCCCTGTCGCGCATCTTGGTCATGAAGTCGAAATGATCGCGCTTGGCATTGTCTACCCAGAGCACGTCGTCGAAGAGGAGTGCGTCACAATTGCTGGGTGTCAGCCGCTGGTGGGCACGGCCGGGAGCGCACACCATGACCTTGCGCAACTGACCAACCTCTGAATGAACGCCGAATGAAGTATTGTTTGTCATGACCTTCCTTCTTTCTGTTCAAGGTGCGATGGCGCCCGTCAGCAGCCCGTAGGCTCCGATCAGGCCAGCGATGAGCGTGACGGCGAACACGAAGAGTTCGGCGAGCGTGAACAGCTGCAATTTCTGCTCGCGCCGCGCCCAGACGTAGAGGATAGTTCCGGGCGCGAAGAGGACGGCAACAAGCAGCACGTATTTGAGCCCGGCGGCGACGAACATGAAGACCGTGTAAATCACCGCGATCCAGGCGAAGATCTGGTCGCGGCCGCGCTGATCCGGCGTCTTTTCATAGCCAACGCCGCTACGAGCGAGCAGGATGCCGTAGCCAGCGACGAGCAGGTAGGGCAGCAACGCGGTGACGCTCGTCATGTCGAGCATGAAGTTGAACGCGTCCCGCGACCAGTAGGTGGAGATCACGAAGAGCGATACGACGATGTTGGTGAGCCAGAGTGCGTTAGCGGGAACCTTGTTGCCATTCTGCGCTGCGAAGAGCCTTGGCATGTCCTCCGATTTCGCCGCCGCGAACAGCACCTCGGCGCAGATTAGGGACCAGGCGAGATAGGCGCCGAGCACCGAGATCAGAACGCCGATCGAGATGAAGACCGCACCCCAGTGACCGACGACCGCTTCGAGAACGCCGGCCATCGACGGCTGCTGGACACCGGCGACAGCCGATTGCGGCAGAGCCGCGTAGGGCAGCAGCGTGACCGCTACCATCAGGCCTGTGACGCCGACGAAACCGAGAATCGTCGCCGTACCGACGTCGGAACGCACCTTGGCAAAGCGGGAATAGACGCTGGCGCCCTCGATGCCGAGGAAGACGAAGACCGTGATCAGCATTGTGTCGCGCACCTGGGCGATCAGGGACTTCGGCGGCATGTCCAAGCCGCCGAAGAAATTCTCGCGGAACTGCCCGAAATGAAAGAAGAAGATCAGGAGCAGGATGAAGACCAGGATCGGCACGATCTTGGCAATCGTCACGACAGTGTTGATGAAGGTCGCCTGCTCGACGCCGCGCAGGATCATGAAGTGGAAAGCCCAGATGCCGATCAACGAGACGATGATGGCGATGGCGCTGCTGCCGTCCCCAAAGATCCCGGGAAAGAACCGCCCCAGCGTCGAGCCGATGAGCACCCAATAGAAGACGTTGCCCAGGCAACTACCGAGCCAGTAGCCGAAGGCGGACAGGAAGCCCATGTAGTTGCCGAAGCCGGCCTTGGCATAGGCGAAGACGCCTGAGTCGATGTCTGGCCTCTTCTCGGCCAACGCCTGGAACACCCGCGCCAGCATGTACATGCCGGTTCCCGCAATTGCCCAGGCGATGATTGCGCCGAACGGACCTGTCGCAGTCGCGAACCGGCCAGGCAGATTGAAGATGCCCGCGCCGACCATCGATCCCACCACCATGCTGGTCAGCGCAAACAGCGAAAGCTTCTGATTTTCGTTTGAAGTCATAAACCGCTCTCCTGGCTGCGCGAACCAGAGTTCGCGATCAGACGCCTCGCCGACACGTCTCGGTCCAGCAAGGTTAGGTCTGATCAGAAGCAGTAAATGCGAATGTCGGCAACCGGTTAAACGAGCCAAGGCAAAGGTTTTGGACGTCAGGTATACTAGTGGGATTTTATGCCAATCACGTGGGCGCTAGATTCGAGATAGGTTGCAGGCGTAACAATGAGGCCGCTGGACCGCCGTCCGCCAAGGAATTGTTGATCCAAATTCAATGAACTCGACCGTTCAGCAAAAATTCTCGATATGGACCCTGACGGCTATGGTCGTCGGTTCGATGGTCGGCGCGGGCATCTTCTCTTTGCCGCAGGCTTTTGGTCGCGAGACCGGTCCGTTCGGGGCCATGATCGCTTGGGCCATCGCTGGCGTCGGAATGCTGATGTTGGCCTTCGTCTTCCAGACCTTGTCGGTTCGCAAGCCGGACCTCGATGCGGGCGTGTATGCCTATGCCAAGGCCGGCTTTGGCAACTATCTCGGCTTCCTCTCGGCCCTCGGTTACTGGTCTGCCGCCGTTCTCGGCAACGTTTCCTATTTCGTGCTGATAAAGTCGACGCTGGGGCTTTTCTTTCCTGTGTTCGGCGATGGCAATACCATCACGGCGATCGTCATTTCCTCGATGCTTCTGTGGATCGTACATTCGCTGATCCTGCGGGGCGTCAAGGAAGCGGCGGCGATCAACACCATTGTCACTTACGCCAAGATCATTCCGATCTTTCTCTTTATCATCTTCGTTATCTACGGCTTCAGCGCCGATGTCTTCACGACCAATTTCTGGGGCGGGGAAGAAGTCAGCGTTGGCAGCATCGCGAGCCAGGTTCGCGGGACCATGTTGGTGACAGTATTCGTCTTTGTCGGAATCGAAGGCGCGAGCGTCTATTCGCGTTACGCACGCAACCGCGGGGATGTCGGGGTCGCGACGCTCCTTGGTTTTCTCGGCGTGCTCTGTCTGCTTGTGCTGGTCACCATTCCCTCCTACGGGATCATGCTTCGTCCTGAACTGACAGCGCTGCGCAATCCCTCCATGGCCGGCGTATTGGAAGCGGTGGTCGGGCCATGGGGCGCCAAGTTCGTCAGCTTCGGCCTGCTGATCTCCGTTGCCGGTGCCTATCTGTCCTGGGTGCTGCTGGCCGCTGAAATCCTGTTCACCGCATCACATCACCAGACAATGCCGCGTTTTCTTGCGTATAAAAACAAGCATGGCGTGCCGTCGCGGGCGCTCTGGCTGACCAATACGGTCGTGCAGGTTTTTCTGGTCCTGACGCTCTTTGCTCAACAGGCCTTCAGGCTCGCTCTCGAGCTGACCAGTTCCATGATCCTCATCCCATATCTTCTTGTCGCCGCTTACGGGGTCAAGCTCGCATGGGGCGGCGAGAGCTACGAGAACGACCCCGTAGCGCGGCGTGTCGACTTCGCAAGGGCGGCGATAGCATTGATCTATACGGCCGGTCTCATCTACGCCGCCAGCGCCAAGCACCTGCTGCTCTCGGCCGTCATCTACGGACCGGGCACGATCCTCTTCGTCATGGCTCGGAAGGAGCGGGGGCAGAGGGTGTTTACTCCCGCCGAGATGGGGATGTTCGTCGTCGCCGCACTTGGCGCGGTCGCGGCAATCTACGGCATCCTTGCCGGCGCCATCGCAGTCTAGGGCCCAAAGCTGTTTCGCAGCAGAAGACCACTCAGCGTGTGCGCCCTGCTGTCAGGCTGGCTGATCTGCTGCGAGCTCGTGGCCTGGGCGCCTTGCCAGCCTTCCACGCGTGCCTCCTTTGGCGTAATGCCGAATTCCTTCCTGAACATCCGGCTATACGCCGACGGATCCGTGAAGCCCCAATCCCCGGCAATGGCGGAGATCGGGCGCCCATCCAAGCTGTCGGAAAGTATATCGCGTGTCTTGAGCAGGCGTTTGTGGCGAATATAATTCGAAACACCTCCGGCCGGTTCGAATATCCGGTAGAGGCGAGAGCGGGACACACCGAGTTCGCGGCAAAGCCTGTCGGATGCCAAGGACTGATCATTCAAACTTTGTGCAATGATTTTGGCAGCGCGCTCGGCGATCACGGCGTCGATCACACGCTTCGCCTCGGTGATGCGGTCATGTGATGGCGACACGCACGCAGCCAGCAGATTGGTGGTGGCAGTGGCAATGTGCGACACATCCACGGCCCTCAGATCGGAAAAGGAACGGTGCAGCAGAAGCATGTAGTCTGCCAGGAGTCTTTTCGACTCCTCACGTATTTCAATCCTGGACGATTGGATGAAAGGCAGGTCGCGTGGCAGGAAAACGGCAAGGAGGGCGTCGTTCTCCATCACGCATTCGTAGGGCTCTGCAAAAGATTGCAGGGTCGTTCTCACGACCTGCCAACTTCCAGGAAGCCTGCCCTTGGACAAGGGCAGGCTCAAATACCAATTGTCCACCGAAGGGTTTTTCAAATGCCGCCAGCGACAGCGGTAGCCACTGCCAGGCAATTCGAGGAACATGACAGCCAACGTTCCCAGATCCCACACTGTTTCATGTGCTGGAAATGAATGGCTCCGTTCTTGCATAAGTTCAGTGTCGGCAACGCCTTGATACCAGGTTCGAAACAGGTCGAATTGCTTAGCAGGTGGTGCCGTGGAGGTATCGATGTCGACGGCGCATTGCAGGGACTTCTCGGCACCTGCTCCTCCAGATAGCCCGGCGGCATGAACCATAGCATCCATAGCAACTATCCGTCTTTGTTGGTGCAACACGGGTTATTGCAAGAACATTAGTTCATTCTAATATATACAACTCCGGCAAGCAATGTTGAAGGTGGATGTAATACCCTGTCTACTACCAGCATAGAAGCATGTTAATCAATCGTTAACATGCCATCCGGCCCATTTGAGGTATCCACCAGGAATTCGCGAACTGGGCTTAATTGTACCCGACGGAAGTTGTGGAGGTGGCTGCGTGATATCCGAGGCTTATCACACCGGTTGTGGTGGCTCTCAACTCAGTATGCAAGGCATCCCAATCATAGACCACCAGTCCATTTTTCTTGTTGGAGGCTGTACTCCCTGAAATGTCTTGTGGGACTAATGCCCGGATACCACGCGCACAACGGGAATCGGTAAGGACGATCTAGCCGCCCTCGCAGGCGTCACCGCGAGATCTGCAGCATGATCCTCATCGGCAGGGACCACACAGCCATGGCGCATGAAACCAGCGAGGGCCTCGGACGTCGCGACTTCATGATCGCATCGGTCGCTACCATCGGCGCTGCCGCTGCGCTCATGGCCGGGCCGGCGCAGGCGCAAACGGGCTCGGCACCTGCAAGCGCGTCTCCCGCAGGGACGTCGGGGACCGTCTATACCGGCGATGTCATCGACGGAAAGGAGGTCATCAGTTCGCTTGACATCTCGGATCTGGAATCAGGCAAGCACAGCTTTTATTTCCAGGGCGTACAGATGCCGACGGGCCAGCACTGGTACGTCTCGGTGATGGTCGCCAAGGGGGCAGCCCCAGGCAAACGACTGGGGCTGATGAGCGGCGTGCATGGCGATGAAATGAGCCCCATTCAAACCGTGCAATCCGTAATGCGTGAGCTCGATCCGGCCGCGATGTCGGGATCGGTGATGGCGGTACTCGACATTTCGCGCCCCGCAATGGAAGGCATGGAACGGAGATGGCCGAATTCGGGGCGCGGGATCGACCTGATCGACATCAATCGGTTGTTCCCTGGCAACGAGGACGCTCCCGACGCGCCGACGCGCCACGCCGGCCTGATATTCAACCGGCTTCTGCGGTCAAACCTCGACTACGGGATCGATTTTCATACAGCCGCCACGGGCATGGACGCGACGGCGTTCCACCTTGCACGCATGGATCTCCCCGAAGTGCGGGCGATGGCGGAACTCTATCCGGTCGATCAGATTTTCGACAACTTTGGCGAGCGAGGTCTTCTCGCCAATGCCCTCATCGATGCCGGCATTCCCGCCTTCACGCCCGAGATCGGCAAGCCGCGGATCTTCGATCACGACATGATCGCCCTGTTCGTCGAAGGAACGATGAACGTCATCAAGCACCACGGAATAATTTCAGGCCCTATCGGCAGAACCAGCAAGGATTCGAGCGTTTTCGTCGCGGACGGCATGTTTCCCGTCACCGCGACGCATGGCGGTTTCATCGAATTGTTGGTCGAACTCAATGAGACCGTTCGGCCCGGACAGAAAGTTGCAGTCCAAAGGAACACCTTCGGGGAAATCGTCGCGGAATACTCCGTGCCTCTCGGCGGCGAAGTCGGCGCCAGGCGGACCGATGCAACAGCGGAGTCGGGGACTCCGATCGTATTCCTCATCTTTGACAGCGCCAATCCTGTCGGCGGCGATGTGTTGGTCGAGTAACGGGACCTGAAATGACAAGAACCGCGACACGAAGCGCCGTCCGGCAGGTGTCAGTGTCGCTCAACCGAAAGCAAAAGACATGCTGCGGCTAGGCTCGAAGTACGGTCACCTCGTTCACAGTTCTGGTTGCGGTTGTCTCAATCCCGATCTTCAACGAGTCTCTCGTCGTCTGGAGGCCTTTTCCAGGCGTAGTTTTCTCTCCGGTTTCGGGGCTGCCGCCATCGCCGGGGTGCTGACAAAGCCGTCCTTCGCGCAGACGGCCGCGCCCCCTTCCAAGATCCTGTTTCGCGAAGTCCGGCTATTCGACGGCAAGTCGGGTACGGTGAAGGACGGAGCGCAAATCCTGGTGGAGGGCGGCAGGATTTCCGGAATCGATATGACGAACGCCCCTCCCCCGGAGGACGCCACCGTCATCAAATGCCGCAATGGCGTCCTCATGCCAGGGCTCATCGACGCGCATTGGCATGCGATCTTCGCGGCGGTCCCGGTCAACATCCTGCTTAACGGCGACCCGGGGATTATCTTCGCAGCGTCCACCGCCGAGGCGGATCGCACGCTCAGTCGCGGCTTCACCACCATACGCGATCTGGGAGGTCCCTCCTTCTCCTTCAAGCAGGCTATCGACACCGGGCTGATCCCTGGCCCGCGCATCTATCCCTCCGGCGCGATGATCACGACCTCCGGGGGCCACGCCGATCTTCGCCTGCCAAGCGAGATTCCGCGCGACGGCGGCAAGCTCAGCAAAGGTGAACTCCTGGGGGGAGCGGCCATCGTCGACGATATCGGCGACCTGAAGATGCGGATCCGGGAGCAGCTTCTCCAAGGCGCGTCACAGATAAAGTTGGTGGGCGGCGGTGGCGTATCATCGCCCCGCAGTCCGCTGGACATCGTCACCTTCAGCGAAGAAGAGCTGCGGGCAGGCGTCGAGGTGGCACAGGATTGGAGCACCTACGTTACCGTGCACGCCTATACGTCTCGCGCGATACGACGCGCGCTGGCAGCTGGGGTGCAGTCGATCGAGCACGCGCATCTGATGGACGAGGACACGGCGGCGATGATCGCCGAGAAGGGCACATGGCTAAGCACCCAGCCCTTCCTGACGGCGGAGGACACCGGCCCGCTGACGGGACCTAGCGCCGACCGCGCCCAGGAGCTTTTCTCAGGGACGCCGAGGATATATGCCTTTGCTCGCAAGCATGGCATCAAGACGGCCTGGGGTTCCGACGTGCTGTTCTCGCCTGCGTTGGGTCCGCGCCAGAGCATGATGCTCACGCATTTGGCCAACTGGTACAAGAACGCCGAAGTCCTGCAGATGGCCACCTCCGGCAATGCCGAACTGCTCGCACTCTCCAATCTGCGCAACCCTTATCCGGGCAAGCTCGGCGTCATCGAAGAAGGAGCTTTCGCGGACCTCTTAGTCGTGGACGGCAACCCGCTCGACGACATCCGGCTGATCGAGGATCCAAATAAGAACTTCGTCGTCATCATGAAGGACGGCCGGCTTCACAAGAGCACCCTTTGAGAGTCAGCGGAAAACCGTATGCCGCCTTCACTTCCCAGCAATCAGTTAATCCGACACGGCCTCATGGTCCTGACGAAGCAAGGCCGCGAGAAAATCTCGACTAGGCAGTCGTCGTCATCGGGAAATCTCGCCGCGAGGCAACCAGACAGGCTCCTGACGCTCCGTCCGGCAGACTTCTTCCTGATACTTTCCATTGAGCGCTCTCGGCTCTCTTCTCTGCCCGCAGGGTGCGAGATCGATATTTAGAACCTGCATGGAACGGGGACATGCCAGAAAAATCGGATCACCCACCTGCAACGCCATATGAACGGGCCGAAATCGAGCAGGGCAAGTGGCGCAGGTTTCTGCTCTTTGGGCTCCTCCTGCTTGCGGGCGGCGTGTTTTCAGTCGCAGTTCCCAGCGTTTCCAATTTCGCATCCAACGTCGTGTTCGCCGTGGCCCTGATGGCAGTCGGCGTCATCAAGGTCATCCAATCGCTCTGGATCAAAAGTTGGGTGGGCTTCGTGTGGCAGGAACTGACCGGCTTCTTCGAGCTCATCGGCGGCATCATGATTTACTTCAATCCTATCAAAGCATCGGCCGCAATATCACTGTTCATAGCGTTTGTACTATTTGTCCACGGTGTTCTTCAATTAATCATCGCCGCTGAAGTCAGGAAAGTCGGCGGCTGGTATTGGTTCGCCGTTTCCGGAATCGTGGCCATATTCGCTGCTTTCTCCATACTGCTGAAGTGGCCGATCGTCAGAGAGATGCCGACTGGCTTGGTGGCCGGATTTTCCATGATGATTGCTGGACTGGCGTATCTCGTCATTGCGCTGAGCGTGCGCAGGACGAAGATTTTGTCTTGAGAGCAGGATCCGACGATGATGAAAAGCAATTTTGACTTTCGAGCCAGGGTCGTGGCGGCCGCATTGCTAGTCGGCGTGGCCGGCTTCGCGGGAGCGGCACGTGCGCAGACCGCGGCGACGGTGCCAGTGGTCGTGCAGAAGGTCCAGTCCGGTCCGGCAAACGCGCCGCTGACATACAACGCGCAGGTCGAGGCGATCGATGCGGCCGACATTCAGGCGCGCGCGTCCGGCCTGCTCAAGGAGATCAGGTTCTCGGAAGGCCAGCACGTGAAGGAGGGCGATCTGCTTTTCGAAATCGAGCCGGATCAACTGTCGGCGGCGGTGATGTCCGCACAGGCGCAAGTGGCCAGGACCGAAGCCACCCGCAACGCCGCGCGACAAAGCCTCTCACGCGCCAGGGACCTGCTCAGCCGCAGGACTATTGCTCAGGCCACGTTGGATGACGCGCAGGCTGCGTTCGATGTCGCCGCGGCGGATGTTCAAAGCGCCAATGCAGCCCTCAATACGGCCGAACTCAATCTTTCCTATGCTCAGATCAAGTCTCCCATCAATGGGACCATCGGCCGCTCCCTGGCGACGCGCGGTAATCTCGTGGGGCCCGGCTCCGGATCATTGGCGCGCATCGTCCAGCTCGATCCTATCCGCGTCGCATTCTCGATCGCTGACAGCACTTTGGTCGACATCAGGCAGAAACTCGCCGGGGGCCAGAAGATCGATGCGAACAAATTCCACCTGAGTCTGTCTCTCGCCAACGGCACACAATTTGCTTCACCGGGGCGGGTGCAGTTCATCGACAACGAGGTCAATCAGCAGACCGGTACCGTCGCCGTCCGCGCGCTGTTCCCCAACCCGGACCACATATTGGCGCCTGGCCAGTTCGTCCGGCTAACAATCGTCGACGAAGAAGCCAGGAAATTGCCGATGGTGCCGATGGCGTCCGTTCTTCAAGACCGCCAGGGCAAGTTCGTCTTCGTGCTCAACGACAACAATACCGTGACCAGGCAGGCGATCACGACCGGTGCGCGCATCGACAATCGCTGGGCGGCGACGAGCGGATTGGAAGGCGGCGAAACGATCGTCGTCGAGGGCCTGCAACGCGTTTCCGATGGTCAGCAGGTCACCCCCCGCGAAGCAGAGGGTACGCAATGATCTCGGACCTCTTCATCAGCCGCACCCGGCTCGCGATCGTCGTCTCGATCATCATTTCGATCGCCGGCGGGATCGCGGTGTTTTCCCTTCCCATACAGCAGTATCCGCAGATCACCCCTCCAACGGTGACGGTGTCGGCCTCCTATCCGGGAGCAAGCGCGGAAGTCATCGCCGACGTGGTGGGCGGCCCGCTGGAGACGGCCATCAATGGCGTGGACCACATGATGTACATGTCGTCCACCAGCTCCAATGCCGGCCAATACACGCTATCGGTGACCTTCGAGGTCGGAACCGATCCCGAGACAGCACAGATCAACGTGCAGAACCGCGCTCAGCTGGCTATCTCGCGCCTGCCGGCAGCGGTCGCGCAGCAAGGTGTCTCCGTGCGTGCCCGCTCGCCGGATTTTATCCTCGGCATCGCTTTCTATTCGCCGGACGACAGCCTCGATGCGCTGGCGATCACTAATTTCATCACCACGACCGTCGCCGACACGATATCGCGCGTGCGGGGCGTCGGCGAGGCTTCGGTCGCCGGGGCTTCGGAATACTCGATGAGGGTGTGGCTCAACCCGCAGCGCATGGACGCGCTTAGCCTGACGCCCGACGATGTCTCGGCCGCCATCCAGCGGCAAAACATCCAGGCGACGCTCGGACAGGCCGGCGCCCCCCCGCAGGCGCAGGGCTCGGAGCTGCAATACACTCTGGTCGCGCAGGGGCGGCTGAGAAGCGTCGAGGAATTCGGGGACATCGTCGTGCGCACGGGCTCGGCGGGGGCCAAGGTCTACCTGCGCGATATCGCGCGGCTCGAGCTTGGCGCGCTTAGCTATGCTTCGAGCGCCAGCTTCGCCGGACACGCCTCGGCGATGATGCAGATCAACCAGTCGCCCGGCGCCAACGCCATCCAGACCGCGGCGTCGGTCCGCGCCGAACTGGAGCGCCTCTCGTCACGCTTTCCCAAAGGCATGCAGTATCACATCGTCTACGACGCGACCCGCTTCGTGAATGCCAGCATCTCGCTGACGGCCAGAACCCTGCTTGAGGCGTTCCTGATCGTTCTCGCAGTCACCTACGTCTTCCTGCAGGATTGGCGCGCCATGTTCATCTCGGCGCTTGCCATCCCGGTTTCCATGCTCGGCGCCTTGGCGGTGCTGTTTGCCGCCGGCTATTCGCTGAACATGATTTCTCTTTTGGCGCTGGTGCTGGCGATCGGCCTGGTGGTGGACGATGCCATCCTTGTCGTCGAGAACGTCAAGCATGTGCTGGAGGATACCCCTGACATCGCGGTCGCCGACGCCACGCGCAAGGCGATGCACCAGATCACTGGGCCGATCATTTCCACGACCTTGGTGCTGCTTGCCGTGGTGACGCCGACTGCGTTTCTCGGCGGCATAGGCGGCCAGCTCTACCGGCAGTTCGCCGTGACGCTGTCTTCGGCCCTGGTGATTTCTTCCTTTGTCGGATTGACCCTGAGCCCGGCGCTGGCCGCACTGCTTTTGCGGCGCGATATGGGCCATTTCAAGCGTGGCCCGTTGGCCTGGTTCACGGCATTCATGAACGAGACGCGAGACGGCTATGGACGCCTCGTCGGGTTTCTGGTGCGGCATTGGTACGTGCCGGTGGCGGGATTGCTTGCCTGTTTTGCCATCGCCTATCTGATCTTCACCGGGCTACCGTCGACTTTCCTGCCCGACGAGGACCAAGGCGCGCTGTTCGTCGACATCCAGTTGCCCAATGCCGCTTCGCTCGACCGCACGAAAGCCATCGTGGAGGACGTGCGCAAGATTCTGACCGACACCGGAGGCGTGCAAGACGTCATCACGGTTGCGGGGTTCAGCATCCTTCAGTCGACGAGTTCGCCGAGCGGCGCAATGGCAGTCGCGGCGCTGAAGCCCTGGGACGAGCGCACGTCCAGCGAACTGCAGCTAGCCGGCATCCTGCAGGCGCTGCGGATGAAGTTCTCCCAAATCCCGGGCGCGAACGTCGCCGTCTTTGCTCCGCCGGCGATTGCCGGCATCGGCTCGGTCGGTGGCCTGGACTTTCGCCTGCAAGCGCTTGAAGGGCAACCGCCGCAGGAGATCGCGCAGGTCGTCGGCGCCCTACTCGGTACCTTCAATCACCTGCCGGAGCTCGGCGGCGCCGCCACCACCTTCAGCGCCAATGTCCCGCAGGTCTATGTCGATGTCGACAGGACGCGCGCCGAAGCGCTTGGGGTAAGCGTGTCGGACGTCTATTCCACCATCGGCGCGGCCTTCGGATCGCGCTACGTAAATGATTTTACGCTCAATGGCCGCGTGTTCCAGGTCAATCTGCAGGCCGATGCCGATTTCCGTGCCCATGCGGAAGACATCTTGAACCTGCATGTGCGTAGCCGGAACGGCACCATGGTGCCCTTGAACAATCTGGCGTCGTTGACGACGATCCTGTCGCCATTCGCCATCCAGCGTTACAATCTCTCGGTCGCCGCTCCCATAAACGCCATTACCGCACCTGGAAGCAGCAGCGGCGGCGCCATGGACGCGATGGAGAAGACAGTGGCCCAGCTGTTGCCGAATGGCTATGGCTTCGAGTGGTCAGGCCTGTCGTTTCAAGAGCGCCGCGGCAGTGGCCAGGAGGGGCTGGTCTTTGCGCTGGCGTTCCTCTTTGCCTATCTTTTCCTTGTCGCCCAATACGAGAGCTGGTCGCTTCCGTTGATCGTCATCCTTTCGCTCGGAGCGGCTCTCTTCGGCGCCATAGCGGCATTGAAGGTTTTCGGGTTGCAGAACAGCCTCTACGTGCAGATCGCCATCGTGCTGCTGATCGGACTGGCGGCGAAGAATGCCATCCTGATCGTGGAATTCGCCAAGGAGCGGCGCGATGAGGGACTAAGCATAATGGAGGCGGCGCGGATCGGGGCCGAGCAGCGCTTCCGGGCCGTCATGATGACCGCGGTTTCCTTCATCCTCGGGATCATTCCTCTTGTCGTGTCGACTGGCGCCGGCGCGGGCGCGCGGCGGGCTGTTGGCGTCACAATTTTCGGGGGCATGGCCGCGGCTACGACGATTGGCCTGTTGATCATCCCCTCCGTCTATTTTGTCGTCCAGAAAGCAACCGAGTATCTGTCGTCCCGGCGTCCGGGAGATCGTACGGAACGCCTCGACACCATCGAACCATCACATTGAGGTTCGTTCTCGCCAAAGGGCGGTCGAGATGGCCCGCGGCAACCATTTATGTTCTTGGAATCTCAATTCTTGGCTTTGCGTCCATTTCTTCGCCGAATGGACTCGTTCTCCGAACCGCGGCGATGGACTGACGGCCGGATGCAAGTACATTCGGCGCAATATTTGGCGAAGTTGCCCCCAGAGGCCGGTTTCCGGGCGGCCTTCGAGTTCAGTGACGCATCGTCTGGAGGCTGCAACCGTGAGTCCAGAGTCCTGCTCATCCTTGCCGTTGGCCGCTTCGCTCGCGGTGTTGTCGCTGTACGCCACCGCAACGAGCAATGCGGAGGCTGCCTCGTTGGCTGCACGCGGCAACGAACCCGGTTGGCAAATCAGCATCTCGGACACCGCGCTCAGCTTTAACGCCTTAGGGGGCGAGACCTTCACAGTTCAGCCGGCTCCGCGTCCCACAAGGCAAGGCGACGCCGACACCTATCTGGCGACGGTAGACGGCCGGCAACTCGCGCTGACCATCGCTGCCAAAATATGCGTCGATACCATGAGCGGAATGCCATACCCCCAAACCGCGACCGTCATCCTTGGCGACCGGAAATTTGGGGGCTGCGCCGGAGAGCCGGGCGACCTCCTTCACGGAGATTGGCTCGTGGACGAAATTCGAGAAGAAACCACGGTCGCGGGTTCGAAACCCACCCTTGCCTTCGAGCCAGATGGACGCATCCATGGGAATGGCTCGTGCAATCGGTTCTTTGGCGGCTTCGCCTTGACCGGAGAAGCGCTGACGATCTCGGAAACCGGCTCGTCCAGGATGATCTGCGATCAGCCCCTCATGGATCAAGAGCGCAGTCTTCTGAAGGCACTCGGGTCCGTCCATCGTTTTGAAGCCCCACAGACAGGACGAGTGCAACTGTTGGACAAGGATGGCCAAAGGCTGGTGAGTTTACGAAGATAAGCCGGCGCGGCCAGCAGCATGCAGAACCCCGCAGGACGATTTGTGTTGGTTATCTCACTGGCGTTGCTGGTGCAAAGCTGCGCCGGTCCAAGAGCCGTGACGGGCCTTGCCTCGCCTGTACAAATTAGCAACGAAATGTCGGCTATTTCCTTCCTGATTGCCACCACGCGCACAAGGTTCCCCACCTCCGAACCGCCCTATTCGCGGGATCGTTCCCCGACATTGAGTTTTTCGCAGTTGACTGTCGTCGTGCCGGCCACACACCGGCCGGGCGTCGTCGAGACGTCATCGACATCACCCGATCCGAAGCGCCATTTTTCCGCTCGTGATCTTGTCCGCTTCGAGAACAGAGCATCCTTCGCAGGTCGGTTGAACGGGATGCTGGCGAAGCGTCCGCCTTCGGAGCGCGAGGTGTTTATCTTCGTGCACGGCTACAACAACAATTTTGCCGAAGGCCTGTTTCGTAATGCCCAAGTCGTCCACGACTACCGCATCTCCTCGGTTCCGGTTCATTTCTCCTGGGCGTCGGCGGGATCTATCGGCGCCTATCTTTTCGATCGCGATAGCGCTCTCCAGGCGCGGGACGGCTTGGCCGAAACGATCGAAATCGCAGCTCGATCGAACGCTAGCGGTGTTTTCATCGTCGGCCATTCCATGGGCGCGTATGTCGTAATGGAGGCGCTTCGCACCCTTGTATTGCAAGGTAAGGCGGCGGTTACCTCAAGAATCCGCGGCGTCTTGCTTGCCGCGCCCGATATCGATCCAGATGTCTTCAGCAGCCAAGTCAGGGACATACCCCAACTGCCGCACCCCTTCA
This sequence comes from Mesorhizobium sp. B2-2-3, assembly GCF_006442405.1. NCBI lineage: Bacteria > Pseudomonadati > Pseudomonadota > Alphaproteobacteria > Hyphomicrobiales > Phyllobacteriaceae > Mesorhizobium > Mesorhizobium sp. B2-2-3. The sequence continues at coordinate 121,716 of NZ_VFWC01000012.1, forward strand.
CGATCGTTGTCTCTCGGCGAGATCGCGCCTTGAGCCTGTCGCGGCGCATTGCAGGTGGCCAGCCACGAGTCGGCAGTGGCTTCGATATCCCGCTCCTCCAGAAAAAGGACATTCAGGTTATCGACATTTCCGACGTGGACGGCGGCGGCCACAGCGGCTTTGCAACGTCGGAAACACTGATGAAGCTGTTGAGGTCCGGGCCCCTGCTGCGCCGTCTCATCGTGAACGAAGATATGCCGGTCGAAGACAAAGCCGAAGAGACCCGGCAGATCATCTTCGATAACGCCTCCCTCGTTCTCCATCTGCCGCTCACAATCCTGAAGCGGTCGGCATCCCGGCAATCCGTGTCCCAGCAGCCGGCGTCCGAGATCGGCGCCATGTGATGAAAGCCCCTGCATTTTGAATCAGACGGAATGAACATTTGGAAGCTGAAGTCGCGATAACTCAATCAATCCTGCTGAAGCTTGTGCTTGCGTTGCTGCTCGGCGCGCTGATCGGTGCGGAACGCCAGTACCGGCAACAATATACAGGACTTGTGACGCACGCGCTGGTCGCACTGGGCGCGGCGGCATACTCCTCGCTGCCGGGCGCTCTTGGCTCAGGTCTCGATCTTAGAATGGGGGCTCAGGTCGTAACCGGCATTGGCTTCCTTGGCGCCGGCCTGATCATCAGGGACGGTTCCAACATAAGAGGGTTGAGTACGTCCGCGACGATCTGGAGCACTGGCTCTGTCGGGGTCTTCGTAGGCTTTGGCTTTCTGCTGCTGGCCGCGGAAACCGCAATGCTCATTATTATACTCAATTCGCTTCTTCCTAATTTCTCAAGATTCTTTCGAAGGCACTCTCAGGAACAACCTGCCGTCGAATACACGTACACTATAGAGATCGTATGCTCACGAGATAATGTTTATTTGCTCAGATCGATTCTGCTTCAGACCATCAATACAAACCTCCTCCGCCTACGCTCCCTTAACAGCCATCCCATCAATGAGGGCGACGCCATGAGAATAGAAGCAACGTTGTTCAGCAACCGTGATGATGCGCAATCAGTCGAACGCGTCGTCGCTCACCTCGCGCTCGACTCGAATGTTCAGTCGGCTTCCTGGGAGCCGGAAGAAAAGACCGAATAGAGCGAAAGCCAGAAAGACCCTCGACACCACCTCGAAACGTCAAATTTTAAGGAGCTGCTACAATGGAAGGAAACACCAAGGCCTTGTTGGCAAACAAATTGATAGCTATCGGCCTCTTGCTCATAGGCTTTCTCATTTTTGCATCGGGCTATCGCTATGGCTCTCCATCGAGCATCATGGTTGGCTGTCTTCTCTTTGCTATCGGAATCATTCTTCTGGTTATAAAGATCGCCCGCAGAAACAAGCCGGACTCGGTTGCTTGACTTATCGAGTTGGACGAAAGCGATCGCGTCCAACTCCAGTCCGGACAAAAGACTTGGAGAGGCCCTCGTTGTTGGAGGCTCCTAACTGGTACGCCCGCCAGTATAATTCCGTGGTCGCGCGCACCCGCGAGTCCGATCCCGACGCGGAATTCCATATCCAGCAGATTGGCGAGCAGCGCCATGCATCGAGCCTTGCAACGATAGACTATGGCGACGCGTTCGTCCTCGATTTGCGGGACAAGGGTGCATCGCCATGTCCGGGGCGATCAATGACGATGCGTTGAGGGCGGTGTTCCTCTGGGGCGAAGGCACGACCTTCAACGGACAACGGAGTGAAGTACCGCAGTTGCGGATCATCGGCCCGGGAACAGAATTCAAGCTGGAGATGCCAGGAAGCTATCGCCTCATGCGGATCGGTCTGCGTGGGTCCGCGCTCGAGTCTCTGCGCACGGCATCAGCCTCCCACCTGGGCCAGAGGACCGCGCTGATGCCAGGGATACATGAGCAACGCCTCACGGCAGGAGCCGAGCTGGAGCTTCAGCAGAGGCTGCTGCGAACCGTCGGGTTCGCGGAAGCTGCAGCACAGCGTGGCTATGACCTAAGTGCCGGCCTGGCCGTTGCGGCGAGCGAAGCGGGCGCCGCGCTCGCGCGGGTGCTTTCCCTCACGGAGCAACCATCCCCCCGCGCCCTCGGCTCCAGCGATCGGCGCGATATCGTAGATGCCACCCTGGCCATTCTGGAGGCAAAGCCTCATAGCCCTGTTTCCGTCAGTGCAGTTTGCGAGGTACTGGGCATTGGCGAGCGAATGTTGGAGCGCGCCTTTCAGGAACGTCTGGGAGTCAGCCCTCGAGCTTACGAGCGGGAGCGGCGGCTTCGGGCCGCGCACGGCCTTATCCTGACGCAGGGCGATCGCCTCTCGATCACCGACATCGCCATGAGCTTTGGTTTCTGGCACCTGGGCCGTTTCGCTGGAGCCTATACGTCAATCTTCGGATGCTCCCCCAGTGAGGCGCGTCGGCGCTTCTGGAGACACGCAGCACCAGACTGATGGGATGCTCAAACCTGCCGATCCGAGGCTGGTTAACGCGGTGCCTCAGGCATTTTGATCAGGATGGGAAGACGATGAAGCCGTCGGCTCCTGTGGACGGAGGCAGTCGGCAGAAATGCCGGATCCCCCGCGGTCGGCGAATCCTAAAGCCAACGACACACCTACGCGTAGGGCCTCATCACAGCTATGTGCAGCCCGCATTCGGCCTAGTTGCCTGCTGAACCACCCCAATCCGAGAGCTTTCGGGCACTCCGTCGGAAAGTGGATAGAAATTGGTTGGCCGTCAGGAGATTCTGATGGCGCGACCTCAGTGGGGCCGCAACAAACCTTCCGACCGGTTGGTCGCAAGCAAGAGAAACGCAAGGTCACTCCACATGGCGCGCTCGGCGCCGATGAGAATGGCCATAGTCGCAAGGGTAAATACGATGCGAAAACGCTGTCCCAGCTTCCACGAGAAATAAACGCATTGTCTACGTTTGGGATTCCTAGCCCACTCTAGGGGAGCATCTCCGGCTTAAGATTGCCTCAAAATCAATCTCATCCGCGGCGGCAGGTTGAGGGTGTGTTTTATTGTCGGTTTCCTTGCGGGAAACGGCCTGCCGACCTCTTGAGCTGCCTATACTTCGGCGTCTCATGTACGACAGGAGTTTGTTATGGACGCGAGAGTAACCGCTGCCGGCATTCCCACCGACCCTTTTGCGGATGAGCCTCTAAGATGCGCCATCGACGTAAATAGCTTGTCGGCACCCCCAGCCGAACAGTTTGATTTCTATCGATCATGGTTTGCCGGGGTTGCCGAAATACAGCTTCTTCGGGCCGAGCACGCCGTGTTCCCGGCTCGTCATCAGGTATGGCAGTTGGGCGATCTGGCGTTGAGTTCCATCGAAATCCCAGGCTCCGGCTACGAGATACAATGGGAACATCGCAGACGGTCCCTGTTGGATCACTGGATGCTGTCCGTGCCGTTCTCGCAGTCTGCTGCCGGCGAGATGATATCTCGTCGGCCCCGCATGAGGTGTCTGGCCTTGCCCGATGTTGGAGTGAGCAACGATGATCTGTTCATCACACTGTTTCTGCCCCGCACATGGCCGGCAACCAGATCATCGAAAATCGAAGCCAGCGACGAGGCACTGGATTTTCTTGCGCACTACGCCGTTCTGCTGCACCGCTCACTTCCTCATTTGAGAGAAGCGGATCTGCCCCATATCGTCACCGCGACTGCCAACATTTCCGCGGCTGCTCTTATGCCGACAAAAGATCATCTGGCAGAGGCGCAAGGGCCTGTGAACGCGGTGTCTGCCGCTCGGATTGCCAAGCGTATCGCAGAGAGGTTGAGCGATCCCGACTTGACGCCCAACAAACTCTGCCGCGCGGTCGGTGTCTCACGCTCCCGTCTCTACCGGATTTTCGAGCCGGTGGGCGGTGTGTCCAACTATGTGCGGCGCAAGCGGCTGCTGAAAACGCGCGACGCTCTAGCGGACAGTTCGGACAGGCGAACGATCTCCAGCATTGCCGAAGTATGGGGCTTCCAAGATCCGTCTACCTACAGCCGGATGTTCAAAACAGAGTTCGGCATCTCTCCAAGGGAAGCGCGCGAACTCGGGTGGCAGGGCGTCAAGCATTCGACCTGGCTGACTGTGGATGAGCCCCTCGCGGATGCTGGCATCCTGAGCAACCTTCTGATCAACAATTCATTGGGATTGTCCCTTTCTTCAAGACAGTGACGGATTCCTGGCAGAGGTCGGGGCGCCTGGAGATCATCCCACAAGCTACAAGAAATATACGTCAAACCCATATTATGGATTCCTCGCATATTTTTCAAAAATCGATGACCGTTTAAGCTCGGCCGTGTCCTCGTCATTAGCATCACGATTTTCGATAACTCCACTCTGGATTTTTAATTGTCAGGACCGTCTCCTTGCGAAAAGCACATCGTTCATTGTTGATCTGCTAGCTCGATAGGAGCTTGTGATGGAGGTAACAGTACGAAGCGATACTCTTGGCGAGCCGATCGCTGGAGCAGTTGCCATACACGCTGCCGACGTCCGCACATCATCGATTCTGCTGGCTGGGCGAGATGTTCTTGTCGACTGGTTCTATACCACCCAAGCAGGTGCGGGTGTCAGGATTTCAAGTCCCATAACCTCGATCTCGCCGCGGCTACATCCGCCGGGGATGAGCCCGATACGTCTGGTCTCTTGATCGAGAATTCCATGGGGTTGCCGTCACCCTCTTTCAAGCAATGAGTTTGCCTCAATGCAAGACAAGCCATCAATTGTCAGCGAAAGCGAAACGATCGGGACCCCAGAACCTCTAAGATGCGTCGTAGACGTTGATACCTCGCAGGCGCCACCGCCCGAGCAATTCGACCTTTTCCGGAGTTGGCACTCAAATATAGCCGACGTCGAATTGCTGCGAGACGAGTTCGGCTCGTTCTCTGCGCGCGAGCGGGCGTGGCGGTTGGAGAGCCTCGTGCTGGCTTTCATCGAATACCCCGGGATGGGGTACCGTCGGCGGTGGCGCAGCAGAAAGAATCCGGTGTTCGACCACTGGGCTCTTTCGGTGCCCCAGACAATCCCCGCGGGCGGCGGCACGCCAAGAATGGGACAGCTGCGCTGGCAATGCCTGGGTGCACCCCATGAAGACCAGGGTGAGGATGACGGTGTCCTTGCGCTATTCCTTCCGCGGGATTTCGCCTTCTCGCAACCCTTCACGCTCGATATCCGGCCCGAGATGGCCGCATTCGTCGCCGACTATGTTCTGCTGCTCTATCATTCCTTCCCCCATCGCACGGAAAGCGACGTCCCGTATGTCGCATCGGCGACCACCAGCCTGCTTGCCGCGTGCATTTCCCCGTCCCGGGATCACTTTTTCGAAGCACAGGAGCCGATCGACGCGGTCATCATGGCCCGCGCGAACAAGATCATAATAGCCAATCTGGCCGACCGGAATCTGACACCGGGAAAGCTCTCGCAAGACCTCGGCATTTCACGCTCTCGACTTTATCGGATTTTCGAACCAGCCGGAGGAATCTCGCACTATATCCGGCGACAGCGGCTGCTGAAAACGAGGGACGCGCTCGGAAACATCGCGGATGGACGCCCGATTTCGAGCATTGCGGAGGAGTGGGGCTTCATGGATCCCTCGACATATAGCCGGACATTCAGGCGCGAGTTCGGAATCTCGCCCAAAGAGGCGCGGGAGGCGGGCTGGCTGGGCCTCAAGCACCCTCCGTTGGCGGAGCGGTCGAACAACGGCAAACCTTCTCTGAACAGCCTCCTGGCCAACAATTGCCTTCTCAGCCATCAGCTTTCGACTACGTGATTGGAGTCTTCGGCTGAGGTAATCTTGTCGAAGACAAGAGTGAACCCATTCCTTGGCGAAGCTGGAGATTGGACGCCGGTTCGAACTGCCCGCCGGGAACACCACGCAGTCTGACGGGGCGCTCGTATGACATAAGAGATTGCACCCTCAGCGGAGAGGCCGATGTCAGAAATGTTTGTCCCGATAGCGCAGGCTCATCGAAGCTCATAAAATGCCAGCCAAGAAGTCATTAAATTTCGGAGGTTCATTTGGTGAATTCTTTGAGCAGACGATCCGTGATCGTTGGGGGAATATCATTTCTGGCGCTGTCCGGGCATGCGGAAGCTTCCCAAAAGAGTGGGTATATCGGGAGAATTCCGGATAAGCCCTTTTGACATCCCTCTCGTAGACAAGACGCGCATCCCCCAGCAATTCCGTCGGCAAACGGTGCCTTACTTGGGTAGGGAAACCGCCGGAACAATCCTAATCAACAAGCAGGAGCGCTTCCTGTACTATGTCGAAGACGCCGGCAGGGCGATCCGTTTCGGCATCGCAGTCGGTCGGGACGGACAGAGATGGGGTGGAGAGGCCATCGTTGAACGAAGAGCCCGATGGCCGATCTGGACCCCCAACCGCCAAGATGCGACGCCGTAATCCGAGCTTGCCGCAGCGCGTTCCGGGAGGCCCAAACAATCCTCTCGGCGCCCGGGCACTGTATCTGTATCGCAATGGCCAGGACACGCTGTATCGCATTCATGGGACCAATGAGCCGTGGACCATTGGAAAAGCTGCATCATCCGGCTGCATCAGGATGTTGAACGAGCATATTTTTGAACTCTTCGGAACGGTGCGCAACGGTGCCCGCGTTATCGTTGTCTAGCCTGCGGCAATCATGAATGCCATTGCGCGGCACCTCTAAATGCCGAGGCCGACGCGTGGAGACATCCTCGTCACAGGACACCGTCTCTCTGGAAGGTTGAGCGTAAAGGAAGCCGGCGCTTCTCCGGTTTCGTTTGGCTACCGCACGACCAATACAGGCACACTTCCATCCGCGAGAACCTCCGACGTCTGGCTTCCCAGCAAAAGCTTTCTGATGCCACGACGGCCATGGGAAGCCATCACAATCAGGTCGCAGCCTCGTGACTTGGCGGTGTCGATGATCGCCTTGGCCGGGTAGGTATCCGGGACATGTAGAAATTCTGCGGAAACCCCCATCCGGTCGGCTGCCTCCCTGACTTGATCGAGGACTTGCCCTGCGAATTCCTTGCTCGCGGCCTCAAAACTATCAACCTCCTCCTGCGAAGGAATAGACCCGGAGGTAAATCCGGTTCCATAGTCAATCAGCATTGGCTCCGTGACCGTGACAACTGTCGCCTTGGCAGCCAAGGCTTTCGCCAGGGCTATCCCCTGCTCAACGCCCTTCCTGGCGACGTCGGAGCCATCCGTGCTCACGAGGATATGAGTGTACATCTGAGTTCTCCCTGCCTAGTCGACCACGGTTCCGGCAACACCAACACTCGTCGAGATATGCACGTTGGTGCACTGCAAGCCCTCTCTTGGACATCCAACTCACGCCGCTTGTATCGCGACGCTGGGCACATTCGGGAGCGGACGCACCATCTCCAAACCGCGGAGGAATAGCGCTAGCCCGGCCCGGCGATCACCAATTGCCTTTTCGTGTACCAGCTATGGTTAAATCACAGACAAGACGACAGATGTTCGCAATGCCTTTGTTGCCCGCTCAACCTACAATTCATCGAGTCATTGCGTTATGTGCAATTTATCCCAATGAATTGCATCTCGTCCAATTCTCCTTATTGCGACGTGCATATGTTGGCGATTCCCCTTTCGACCCCAAAATCGAACAATATGATTTGATCAATGTATCTTTCGGTGAGTATCTCCATGTGAAAAGAAGCACATTATTGACTGGAGGGGCGGCAGCCGTCACCGCCTGTCTGCAAAGCCCGCCTTTTCGCAGTCGATGGGACGTGCATCTTGGGGTTAAAGGCGACGCGCCCCTGCACCGCGCGAATGACTCGGGCGGAAGCCCCGAGCCCGAGCGACCAATCGATCTTTTCTGATCCCGGCACAGGATCGTTTTCGGTCATAATTCGAAGAAAGCAGACAACCAGATCCGCGACTATGCCGATTTGCGTCCGGCTTTGGCTTTGGGGCGGTCCTTGATGCCTTCCTTGGCGAGACTCTTGCGGAGAACCGACGCCAGATCGATAACGTTCTCCTTGGGCGGGGGCACCGGTTTGGGCGGCTGCTTGCCCTTGCGTTTTGCGTCGATCAACGCGATGAGCGCATCCTCGTAGGTGTCTTCAAATTTCGACGGATCAAACTTGGTCACTTTTTTGTCGATCAGCAGGCCTGCGATTTCGAGCAGTTCCTGGTCATATTCATGGCTTTCCAGGTCTTTGAATACGGTCTCTTCCGAGATCATCTCGTCATGGGTCCGCAACTCGGTAAGCAGCATTCCCTTGCCATATGGCTGTATCACGACTTCGCGCCCGCGTTGGTACAGCACCACGCAGGACCGCGCCGCCACGCCCTTCTTGGCCATCGCTTCGCGCAGCACGGAGAAGGCCTCGGTGGAAGCACCGTCGGCAGGGATCAGGTAATAAGGCTTTTCCAGGTAGCGCGTATCGATATCCTTGATGGCGACAAACTCGTCGACCTCAAGCGTGTGCTCAGACGTCATCTTTAGCTTTTTGATCTCGTCCGGTTCGACCTTGATGAAATCGCCCGCGTCTGCCTCGTAGCCTTTGACTTGGTTTTCGCTATCGACGACATCGCCCGTCTCTTCGTCAACATAGGCAGCCTTGACGGGCAATCCATCTTTCCGATTCAAAATCTTGAAGTGGATTTTCGATGCCTCGCTGGTTGCACCCACAAGCTTCACTCCGCACGACACGGACCCGACTTTCAGAAACCCTTTCCAAACTGCTCGTGGGGCCGCCATGCAGTCCTCCTGTCGCGCCGATCCTTGGCACAAACGTCAGCCGGATCGTTCCGTTCCGCCCGCCTGATCAGCATCGACGCACGCGATCGCATCACGGATGGTGCGGCTTTCCATGCCAACGGTGCCCCCGCGCGGCGTCAATCCTGCTTTCGCCGCGACAAATGCGAGAGCAGCGCGGTGATCAGGCTGCTTACCACAATCCATGCGGCGATCTCGCCGTCATGCACCTCAGGCCGGCGCGGCGTGTCTATCTTGTCGCCGCTCAACGCCACTACCGGCGCAAGGTCTGGCCGGCTTCCGCGCCTGACCGAGTAAGCGCGCGTAATTTCTGCACCGAAGAGGAATATCTGCGCTGAATAATAGACCCAAAGCAGCACCACCATAAGCGCGCCTGCCGCTCCGTAGGAAGTCGCTATCGCGCTGGTGCCGATATACCAGCCGATCAGCGACTTGCCGATGGTGAACAGCAACGCAGTAACCACCGAACCGACGGCAACATCGCGCCATTTGAGCGTGCGATCCGGCAAGACCTTGTAGATCGCCGCGAAGAGCAGCCCAATTAGCAAGAAAGAGACAACGGTGTTGACGCTGCTGAGCACCAGTTCGCCGAACGGCAGGTGGTGATTGATGACATCGCTCAGCGCGGTGATCGCTGCGCTTGCCGCCAGCGATACCAGCAGCATGAAGCCCAACGCGGCAACCAGGCCGAGGCTTGCCGCGCGCGCCCGCACCAGGCGCGAAAGCGACAGGCCGTCGGCTTTTACCTTCCAGATCTCGTTCAACGACTGTTGCATCTCACCGAAAACACCGGAGGCAGTGAAGAAGAGCGTCACCAATCCGATGAGCGTGGCAAGCGTCCCGGACCATCGGTGCGAAGCCGTCTCGATCGTCGCCTTGAGTAGATCGGCACTCTGCGCGCCCATCGCGCCGGATATCTCCGTTGACAGGGCGAGCTGGGCCGCATCCTTGCCCACGGCCAGACCGGCGATCGCCACGACGATCAGAAGGATCGGCGCCAGCGATGTCGTGGCGTAGAAAGCCACCGCTGCCCCGTGGCTCAACGCATTATCGTCGATGAAGCCGGTGACGGCGTCCTTCAAGAGAATCCAGGTACCGCGAACCCAGTGTGGCATCTCCCCTCACCAGTCACGCCATATGGGACGCGGAGCGTCGCGACCTATCTCGATCATGCCTGTCACGGCTCGTCGCACAGGGCTTCCCGTAGCCGATACAGCGCGCGGGTTGGGGTCAAGCTTCATCGAGCGCAGCCCGTCGGTAAGGCTGGCGCGGTGAGATGGCGTGGATAATCCCATCCCGCGAGCTCGGCCTCGTTGGCGAGCCTTACGTCGCAGGGTGATGCGTCAGCCATTTCGGGCCGCGCAATTTTTCTTGAGCCTTATGATCGCCGATTTGTGGACGGTAACCACCCCGCCACAGTCAATCCGTACGCTCAGCTTGTTGGTTTCAGGATCGACCCGAGTGACGTCCCCAACAAGAACGACTTTGTCTCCGACGTGAGTTCTGGGGGGCGCATCGATCGCATAAGGACGATCATAGGAGGGGATGCTCACCCTGGCGCGCCCACTGGGAAGCATGTCCATGACCGTACTCGTCAGGGCAACTTCATCACCGATTGCAACTTCTCGAGGCAGGTTGAATTGCAGCATGGCATTTCTCCCGAGACTATCCCAAATCAATGCTGGCAGCTCGAGTTGGTTGCCTGAAATCGCACCTACATAGCAGGCAATCGGAGACGTGCCGACGCGGATCGCGAGCCGCGGGCTCAACAGCTCGCCGGGGAGGAGCACACGGGGGCGGAGCCTTTAAGAGCCAAGCCAACCGATATTGCGTGATCGCGAAACGTCCCAGCGCGCAACGGCGTCTCGCCCGAGGTTGGGTTGCATCTTGTAGGGCTCGCGTTCGCCGTAGCACCGGCGGTACCCCCGAGTTGGACATTTGCTGTCCGTTCCCGCAGGAGAAGCATCCAGCCTGCAGCACGTTAGGCGCAGTCTCTTTTCGCGAAATGTTGAGGCGAATTGCGTGGCCGACAAGGCAGGCCGACCACACGGGCGCCAGCTTGCCGTAACGCTGACGTAGAACAAGTTGAGATCGGAGCATGGGGCGCGCGAGACGCTCCGTCATCTCGACGTAGCGCCCTTCGCCGTTGGAGACAAAAGCGCATCTTTGCGGAACAAGCAGCCCGCGCCTCAGTTATGCAGGTACTCATCCCCGGGACGGCGGCTGGCTAAGATGTTTTCCAGTGTTACACCGTTGTAGTCGAGGCCTATCGCTTCTCTGGATTTTCGCGGCGGTAACCCTGTCGGGTTGCGCGGGAGGCGTGCTCGACCCGCAGGGACCGGTCGGCGCGGGGAACCGCACGATCCTCCTGAACTCACTGGCCGTCATGCTGGTCATCGTCATTCCGACGCTGGTCGCGCTGCTTGCCTTCGCCTGGATATTCCGTGCCTCGAACCGCAGGGCTCGGTATGATCCAGAGTTCACCTATTCCGGCCGGATCGAGCTCATCGTCTGGTCGATTCCGACGTTGACCATCCTCTTCCTCGGTGGCTTGATCTATTATGGATCGTACCATCTCGATCCTCGCAAGCCGATCGACTCCAGCCGGCCGCCACTCGAAATCCAAGTCGTGGCGCTCGACTGGAAGTGGCTGTTCCTCTATCCCGATCAAGGTGTCGGAACGGTCAACCAGCTGGTTATTCCGACCGGCATGCCGGTGCGTTTCAGATTGACCTCGGCCAGCGTCATGAACACCTTCTTTGTGCCCCAGCTCGGCAGCATGGTCTATGCCATGAACGGGATGCAGACCGAGGTCAACCTGCAGGCTGATCGCGAGGGCGAGTACTTCGGCCTGTCGGCGCATTTCAGTGGCGATGGCTTTTCGGACATGAATTTCCGTGTCAGGGCAGTCTCGGCTGACGCCTTCGCCAGTTGGGCCTCCTCCTTGCATGGCGGAGGCGGCGTGCTCAACGCCAGCGCCTATCGCCAGCTTGCCAGGCAAAGCATCAACGCGCCGGCATCCTCGTTCGGCCATGTGCAGCCGGGCTTGTTCGATGCGGTCGTGCACCAGACGCTACCTCCGGGGCCGGGACCTGCTGGAACCGCCGCCGGAGAGCCGCAGGTGAGCCCGAAAGCTGAGCCCAAGGCGGGAGCGCCGCCCATGGCTCACCAGCACGATGAAGGAGGATGACGATGCTCGGCAAGCTCGACTGGTCGGCCGTTCCCTTTGACCAGCCTATTCCGCTCGGCGCGGCCCTGATCGTCTTCCTGGCCGCCGCCGCCGTTCTGATCTGGGTAACGATCAAAGGCTACTGGCCCTACCTTTGGCATGAGTGGATAACCTCCGTCGACCACAAGCGGATCGGCGTCATGTATATCGTGCTGGCGGCGCTGATGCTTCTGCGCGGCTTCGTTGACGCCGTCATGATGCGCACCCAGCAGGTGCTCGCCATCCACGGGCCGGGATACCTGCCGCCGGAGCACTACGACCAGGTCTTTTCGGCCCACGGCACGATCATGATCTTCTTCGCCGCGATGCCCTTTGTCATTGGACTGATGAATTTCGTCATCCCGCTGCAGCTCGGCATCCGCGACGTCGCCTTCCCGACGCTGAACTCAGTGAGCTTCTGGCTGACCGCGACCGGCGCGCTGCTCGTCAACATTTCGCTCGTCGTCGGCGAGTTCGCGCGCACCGGGTGGCTGCCTTATGCACCGCTGTCGGAGACGACCTACTCGCCAGGCGTCGGCGTCGATTATTATTTGTGGTCGATCCAGATCTCCGGCGTCGGCACCCTGCTCACGGGCGTCAACCTGGCGACCACCATCCTCAAGATGCGCGCGCCAGGCATGGGCTATCTGCGCATGCCGATGTTCTGCTGGACCTCGCTTGCCTCCAACATGCTCATCGTCGCCGCATTCCCTATCCTTACCGCAACCCTCGCCATGCTAACCCTCGACCGTTATCTCGGCTTCCATTTTTTCACCAACGAAGCCGGCGGTAACCAGATGATGTTCGTCAATCTCATCTGGGCCTGGGGTCACCCCGAGGTCTACATCCTCGTGCTTCCCGCCTTCGGGATCTATTCGGAGATCTTCTCGACCTTCTCGTCGAAACCGCTGTTCGGCTATCGTTCGATGGTTGCGGCGACGATGTTCATCTGCATCGTCTCCTTCATGGTCTGGCTGCACCACTTCTTCACCATGGGCGCCGGCGCTGATGTCAATGCGGCTTTCGGCATCGCCACCTCGGTTATCGCCGTCGGCACCGGGGTCAAGATCTACAACTGGCTCTTTACCATGTATGGCGGGCGCGTGCGCTTCGAAACGCCAATGCTGTGGGCGCTAGGCTTTGTCACCACTTTCATCATCGGCGGCATGACCGGCGTGCTGCTCGCCGTTCCGCCGGCCGATTTCATGCTGCACAATTCGCTCTTTCTCGTGGCGCATTTTCACAACGTCATCATCTCGGGCGTGCTGTTCGCGGCCTTTGCCGGCTTCACCTACTGGTTCCCGAAAGCCTTCGGGTTCCGGCTGCATGAGGGTTGGGGCAAGGCGGCGTTCTGGGTCACGCTTGCCGGCTACATTCTGGTGTTCGTGCCACTCTATATCGTCGGCCTTCTCGGCATGACCCGCCGCCTTCAGCATATCGACATGGATATGTGGGCGCCGTGGCTTGTCGTGGCGGCCTTCGGAATCGTGGTGATGATCGTCGGCGCCGCATGCCAGGTCACGCAGCTTGTCGTCTCGATCAGGCATCGCGACGAGTTGCGCGACGAGACCGGCGACCCTTGGGACGGGCGCTCGCTGGAATGGTCGACATCCTCGCCGCCGCCCGTCTTCAACTACGCGCGGCTGCCGCATGTCGAAAACGAGGAGCCCTACTGGACCATCAAGCAAAGGGCAATGGACGAGCAGAGTCAGGAGACCGAAGAGGACTACGAGGCGATCGAGATGCCGCGCAATAGCCCCACAGGCTTCGTCACCGCCTTCTTCAGCACTCTGATTGGCTTCGCGCTCATCTGGCACATCTGGTGGTTGGCGGTTGTCGGCTTCATCGGGGCCTATGCCACCTTCGTTGTATTCGCCTGGCGCGAGCATGGCGATTACGAGATCCCTGCCGACGAGGTCGGCCGCATCGATCTTGACCGAAAGGCAGCCCAGCGTGCCTGGATGCGCAGACGCGAGCGTGTGGCATGAGCGACATCCCCGCCGGCACCGCAACGCGCGATCCCTACCGGCTGGGTCGCACCGCAGGGCATGGCCACCACGTATTCTCGGCGACCGGCCACGGCGAGGGTGGCCCGGCCTCGAAGTTCGTCACGGTTGCCTACGGCTTTTGGATCTTCCTGTTGTCGGACATCATAATGTTCTCGGCTTTCTTCGCCGCGTATGCCGTCCTGTCCAATTCGGCGGCGGGCGGGCCAACAGGCAAGGAGCTGTTTGAGTTGACGCGCGTCGCGGCACAGACGGCGCTGCTGCTCACCTCGAGCTTCACTGGCGGCCTTGCGATGCTCGCGACCCACCGCCGGTCAATGGCCGCCGCCCAGTTCTGGTTGCTGGTGACCGGCCTGCTTGGTGCGGCCTTCCTGTTCCTGGAGGTGCAGGAATTCGCGACCATGGTGAATGAGCAGGCGGGCCCATCACGCAGCGCCTTCCTGTCCGCGTTCTTCGCCCTTGTGGGCTGCCACGGAACCCATGTTGGACTTGGCCTGCTTTGGCTCGGCACCATGATGGCGCAGCTCTGGATAAAAGGCTTTCGTCCCGACATATTGCGCCGGCTTCACTGCTTCAGCCTGTTCTGGCACGCGCTGGACATTATCTGGATCGCCATCTTCACCCTGGTCTATCTGCTGGGAGCGTCATCATGAGCGAAATGGACAGCCGGAACGAGGACATGCTTGACCGCCGCGATTCCGCACCAGGCGAAGAACGCAGCGAGGAACACGAGGTGGCGGGAGGCCTTTCCGGCTATCTGCTGGGCTTTGGCCTGGCGATCCTGTTGTCGGTGGCGTCCTTCATTGCGGCACAAACCGACCTAATTTACCAGCCGGCCGTGATCTCGGCCCTGACGGTGCTTGCCATCGCACAAATGGGCGTCCATCTCGTCTTTTTCCTGCACCTGACGACAGGACCTGACAACACCAACAACGTGCTCGCGCTCGCTTTCGGTGTGCTGATCGTGACCTTGGTCGTTTTGGGCTCGGTGTGGATCATGAACCATCTCAGCCAGAACATGGGAGCGATGGATGCGCATCAGGCCCACATGATGCCATAACGCTGTTCCAGGTCTGTGGCCTGGGCGCAAAACCGCCTGTCCATCGGTTCGGTTATCTTGCGCATAGCGTCTGCACTTCAGGCGTCGAAAATCCATAGGTGCGGAGAGCGGTGAGGAGCTGGTCGAGCTGTTTGGCCCGGCAATGTCTATATCGGCCCGCTCACGGTCGGCGGCAGAATGAGCTGCTGCCCATGGTCGCAACGTCTGTGCCTTCCATCATAATTTCAGGAACTAGGAACATAGGGGCCTCGTCCGAGTTCCATTGAAAGTGTGGGAACATAGCTCAGTTTGCCAGGGGATTCCTTGCTCTGTGAGCGCTCCCACTTTCCACATTGTGTTCAACGAATGCTCCGGATCATGGGTCGCCCACAGCTTTCCTCCCTGGCTTTCAGCCTCCTGGTACTCGTTAATTGTGCATTGCTGCAAAGCAGGGCCTGGGCACAGCTACCCTGCCCCGCCGACCACGCCAAGCTCCTGGCTGCCCTCAAGGCAAACGTCAAAGCAAGCGGAGGCCCCGCCAATGGCGGCTTCGAGACCAATGAATGGGCGGCGATCGTTACGCGTGACGGGACAGTTTGCGCCGTTGCTTTCAGCGGCCCCACCAGCGATGCGCAGTGGCCCGGCAGCCGGCTGATCGCAGCCGAAAAGGCCAGCACGGCCAACGGGCTCAGCATTGCCCAGATGGCTCTCTCGACGGCGAATCTATATGCTTCTGTTCAGCCGGGTGGCCCCTTGTTCGGCTTGCAGCTTACCAATCCTGTCAACCAGGCAGCCGCTTATGCCGGCGACAGCAAGACCTTTGGGAGTGCGAGCGATCCGCTGATTGGCAAGCCGATCGGCGGCGTCGTGGCATTTGGCGGCGGCCTTGCTCTCTACGACGGCAAAACGATTGTCGGCGGGCTTGGCATCAGCGGCGACTCCTCCTGCGCCGATCACAATGTCGCTTGGCGCCTGCGTGCGGCCCTGGGCCTGGACAAGGTTCCGGCGGGCGTCAACCCCAACGCCAAGGACGCCATCGTCTACGATCTCGATCCTGGCGGAAAGAGCGCCTCCGGCTGGGGTCATCCGTTGTGCGCGGGAACCGAGGCGGACGTCGCGGCCGAACTCGGCGCCGGAGTGGGAGGTTCGATCCGCAAATGAGGGGATCTCTGAAACTGGCGGGGAAATACGCATCTGCGACACCAGACGGCCGAGGAGCGGAAAGGGGCCGCGGTTTCGACTTTAGGCCGTTGAAGTGGCTGGTGCTGGCCGCAGGCTGCTCATTGCTGAACGCCGCGGCCGCGCAGTCCGCGGTGACACCCGCCATCACACCGCCCGCCGCGGCCGCGCCACCTGATGACGGCCAATGGACAATGCCGGCTAAGAATTATGCCTCGACGCGCTACAGCGAACTGGCGGACATTAACGAGGACAATGTCAAGAACCTTCAAGTTGCCTTCACTTTTTCGACCGGAGTGAACAAGGGTCAGGAAGCGGCGCCACTCGTCGTCGGCAACACGATGTATATCGTGACGCCTTTTCCAAACATCGTCTACGCGCTCGATCTTTCCAAACCGGGCGCGCCGATGAAATGGAAGTACGAGCCAAATCCTGAGCCTGCCGCGCAGGGCGTTGCCTGCTGCGACGTCGTCAACCGCGGTGCGGTCTTCGCCGACGGGCGCCTCTTCTTCAACACGCTGGATGGTCACACGATCGCGCTGGATGCCGCCACTGGCCAACCGGTCTGGAACGCGCATGTCGGCAACATCAATATCGGCGAGACCATAACCATGGCGCCGCTTGTGGTGAAGGGCAAAGTGCTGGTCGGCAATTCCGGCGGCGAGATGGGTGTGCGCGGCTGGGTCAAGGCGCTGGACGCGGGCGACGGACATGTCGTCTGGACGGCTTACGGCACCGGACCGGACAAGGACGTGCTGATCGGGCCGGATTTCAAGCCGCATTACGACATGGACAAGGGCAAGGACCTTGGCGTGACCACATGGCCGCCGGAAGCCTGGAAGATCGGCGGCGGCAACATGTGGGGCTGGATCTCTTACGATCCGGACCTCAACTTGATCTATCACGGGACCGGCAATCCAGGGCCGTGGAATCCGGACCTTCGGCCCGGCGACAACAAATGGACCTCCGGGATTTTCGCGCGCGATCCCGATACCGGAGCCGCGAAATGGTTCTACCAATGGAGCCCGCACGACCTGCACGACTACGACGGCATCAACGAGCAGATCCTGCTCGATATGAATTGGCAGGGTAAGCCGCGCAAAGTGCTCGTCCGCCCGGAGCGCAACGGCTATCTCTACATTCTGGATCGGACCACCGGGGAAGTCCTGTCGGCGACACCCTATGGGGCCGTCAATTCCAGCAAGGGCGTCGATCTGAAAACCGGGCGCCTGATCGAAAACCCGGACAAGAAAACCGGCACCGGCAGGGTGATCCGGGATATCTGCCCGACAGCATCCGGGCTCAAGGATTGGCAGCCATCTGCGTTCTCGCCGAAGACAGGACTGCTCTACATCCCACACAACAATCTGTGCATGGACGAAGAAGGCCTCGAGGTGAACTACATCGCCGGCACCCCCTATGTCGGCATGAATGTGCGCATGATCCCGGGCCCGGGTGGCAACCGCGGTGCCTTCACCGCCTGGGACATCGCGGCCGCAAAGCCAGCTTGGAACCTTAAAGAGAATTTTCCGGTGTGGAGTGGCGCGGTCGCCACCGCCGGCAACGTCGTGTTCTACGGCACAATGGAGGGCTGGTTCAAAGCTGTGAGCGCAAGGACAGGGGAATTGCTTTGGCAGTTCAAGACCTCGTCCGGGATCATCGGCCAGCCGGTCACCTATCGCGGCCCCGACGGGCACCAATACGTCGCGATCCTGTCGGGCGTCGGCGGTTGGGCCGGCGCGATCGTATCGGGCGACCTCGACCCGCGCGACGCTACCGCCGCGCTCGGCTTCGTCAATGCGATGAAAGACCTGAAGAACGCGACCACGGCGGGAGGCACGCTCTATGTGTTCCGGCTCCCCTGATGCTTTCGAGTTGAAGGCAGTTCGAAGACGCGAGGCGAACGGGCGTCTTGTGGTCGCGGTGGTAGCGTTTGCCTCGCTGCTCTTCGCGGTTGCCGCCGACGCACGTGAACTCAAGGTATGTGCCGACCCTAACAACATGCCGTTTTCCAACGCCGCTGGACAGGGCTTCGAAAACAAGATTGCCCAGATCATCGCCAAAGAGCTAGATGCAAGACTTTCCTATACCTGGTGGGCCCAACGCCGCGGTTTCGTTCGCAACACGCTCAAGGCAGGCCTGTGCGATCTCATACCTGGCACTCCCGCCAATCTCGAAATTCTCCGCGCCACCGCTCCCTATTACCGCTCGACCTATGTCTTCGTGACGCGGCGGGACAGTCCCGAGATCACGTCTTTCAACGATCCACGCCTGCGCACTCTGCGCATCGGCGTGCAGCTCATCGGCGATGACGGGGCCAACTCCCCACCGGCCCAGGCACTCGGCCGCCGCGGCATTGTCGGTCATCTCGTCGGCTATCCAGTCTATGGCGACTATTCGGCTCCCAACCCGCCCGCGCGCATTGTCGAGGCGGTGGCCAGCGGCGAGATCGATGTTGCCGTCGTCTGGGGCCCGCTCGCCGGTTATTTCGCCGCCAAGCAGAAGACACCGCTGCGCATCACGCCCGTGACACCTCGAATCGACGGGCCTCAATTGCCAATGGTCTACGACATCTCCATGGGCGTCCGACGCGGGGACGACGCGCTGCGCGACGAAGTGGATGCAGCCCTTGCCAAGCACAAGGCTGAGATCGACGCGACCCTGGCCCGATACGGTGTGCCGCGCCTTGATATCGGCGGGAGCGCGGACCGATGAGGCGGAACCTCACCGTGCTCTTGTCGGCGATGCTGGCCCTTGCCGCTTGCCAGCGGGAAGAGCGCGACACACGTCCGCAATCGGCCCTTGGGTCCGGCCAACAGCCAACGCCGGTGACTGCGCTGGAGCCAGGCGGCCAAAGGCCGCTCCCGAGCGACAACAAGGCTGCCAGCTTCGAGGCCAACGCCTTTCATCTCAGCGAGGGCAAGCGCCTGTTCAGCTGGTTCAATTGCTCGGGGTGCCATGCCAATGGCGGCGGCGGCATGGGACCGGCGCTGATGGATGAGAAGTGGGTTTACGGCAGCTCGATCGAGAGTATCCACGCAACGATCCGGGACGGGCGGCCTAACGGCATGCCTAGCTTCCGAAACAAGATACCCGATGATCAGATTTGGGAGCTTGCAGCCTTCGTACGTTCGCTGAGCGGCAACGCCCCCTCCTCCGCCGCACCGCAGCGTAACGACGACATGATGGTCCATCCGTCGGAAAATCGCCTCCCCGATGCCGCGACGCTGGGGAAATCGCCGTGAAACGATTTTTTCCCAAAGCGAGTTGCGCAGCCGCTCTCCTGGCGCTTTCAGGTTGCAGCGGCTGGCAGTCCGCTCTCGATCCGAAAGGCCCGGCCGCGGGCGAGCTCGCCTGGTTGATCTGGTTTTTCACTGCCCTGTGCGCGGCCGTGTGGATGCTGGTGATGGTCGTGCTGGTCGCCACCCTGTTCCAGCGAGTTCGAACAGGAAAAGATCCGCTCGTGCTCGACCTCGCTTCCGAACATCGCAAAATGCGCGTGGTCTTGACCGCGGTTGGGGTGACTGCGGCGATCCTAATTGGGCTGACCCTGCTGAGCTTCTTCGCCAACCGGACCCTTGCCGGGATCGGATCGGACGAGGCGCTGACGGTCCGCGTGATCGGCCACCAATGGTGGTGGGAAGTGCGCTACGAGAATGCTCAGCCAAGCCGCATCCTGACGACGGCGAACGAGATCCATATTCCGGCCGGCGAGCCGGTTCGGCTTCTTTTGACTTCAACAGACGTAATCCACTCCTTCTGGGTGCCGAGCCTTGCCGGCAAGCTCGACCTCATCCCCGGACATATGAATGTGCTGGACATCAGGGCTGACAAGCCAGGCGTCTATCGTGGTCAATGTGCTGAGTTCTGCGGCGCGCAGCACGCCAACATGGGCACCTTCATCATTGCCGAGCCGCGGCCGCAGTTCGATGCCTGGCTGGACGACCAGTTGCGGCCTGCCGCCGCTCCGACCAATGCCGAAGCCAAGGCCGGCGCGGATCTTTTCCTCCAGCGGCCCTGCGTGATGTGCCACAGGATCGGCGGCACACCCGCAGGTGGCACGGTAGCGCCCGATCTTACCCATATAGCCAGCCGGCAAACTCTCGCAGCCGGAACGCTGACGATGAGCCGCGGCAATCTCGCCGCTTGGATCGCCGACCCGCAAGGCATCAAGCCCGGCTCCCACATGCCTGTAACGGCTCTCAATGGCGACGAGCTCAATGCCATCATTGCCTACCTCGAGGGGCTGAAATGACCAGCGCCGACCTGACGAGCGGACGTGACCTGCGGGCGGAGGCGCAAGCAAAGGGAGATCTCGCTCCCGAGCATGACGGACCGCGCGATACCGGCATGGCGCAAGCCGATCTCCAGCGGCGGCTGGAGCGCACCTGGCGTACGCCCCCCGGCATCGTCGGCGCGCTTTCGAGCGTCGACCACAAGGTGATCGCCAGGCGCTATCTGATCACTGCCTTTATCTTTCTGTGTATGGGGGGGCTCAACGCAGTGGCTATGCGTGTTCAGCTCTCGGGACCACAGCGTGGGCTGATCGGGCCGGACCTCTACAACCAGCTGTTTACCATGCACGGCGTCACGATGATGTTCCTGTTCGCGGTACCGATCGTGCAGGCGACCGGCATTTATCTCGTGCCGCTGATGGTCGGCACCCGCAACATTGCGTTTCCGCGGCTGAATGCGTTCAGTTACTGGGTCTATGTTTCGGGCGGCCTGTTCGCCTGGGTGTCTTTCGCTCTCAACATGGCGCCGGACGTCGGCTGGTTCGCCTATGTGCCGCTGTCCGGTCCCGAATTCGCCCCTGGCAAGCGCGCCGACGTCTGGGCGCAGATGATTACCTATACCGAGGTGTCTTCACTGGCTGTGGCAGTGGCGACGATCGTCACGATCTTGAAGCAGCGTGCTCCCGGCATGTCGCTGGACAAGATCCCGCTATACGTCTGGGCGATGCTGGTCACCTCCTTTGTCGTCGTCTTCGCAATGCCGGCGGTGATGATCACCTCGACATTCCTGATCCTCGACAGGCTGGTCGGCACACACATCTTCAACCCGGCCGAAGGCGGTGATGCCTTGCTGTTCCAGCATCTGTTCTGGTTCTTCGGTCACCCCGAGGTCTACATCATCTTCCTGCCGGCGACCGGCATGGTCTCCTCGATCATCCCGGCTTTCGCCCGCCGACCGGTGTTCGGCCATCTCGGCATGGTTCTGTCGTTGATCGCGGTCGGCTTCCTGTCCTTTGGCCTGTGGGTCCACCATATGTTCGCGACAGGCCTGCCCAAGCTCGGCGCCAGCTTCTTCACCGCTTCCAGCATGATGATCGCTATTCCCAACGGCGTACAGATCTTCTGCTGGCTGGCAACGATGTGGGACGGCAGACCGGTGATCCGCACGCCAATGTTGTTCGTGTTCGGCTTCTTTTTCATCTTCGTCATCGGCGGTCTCACCGGCGTCATGCTGGCCTCCGTGCCGCTGGATCTGCAGGTGCACGACACCTACTTCGTCGTCGCGCATTTCCACTATGTGCTGATCGGCGGATCGGTATTCCCGCTGCTGGGTGCGGCCTATTTCTGGTTTCCTAAAATCACCGGCCGAATGATGAGCGAGCGCCTGGGCCGCTTGCATTTCTGGCTGGCCTTCATTGGCTTCAACGCCGCCTTTTTCCCGATGCACATCGTGGGGCTGTGGGGCATGCCGCGACGGGTCTACACCTATCCGGCCGAGCTTGGCTGGGGGAACATCAACCTGTTCATAACAGCAGGCGCGGTGGTCTTCTTCCTGAGTTTCGTCCTGTTCACCTTCAATCTTGTGCATGGCGCGTTGAAAGGCGCAGCGGCAGGCAACAATCCCTGGGAGGCCGGCACCCTGGAATGGGCAACGCCCTCGCCGCCGCCGAGCTATAATTTCGCGCGCATTCCGGTCGTCACCAACGCGGAGCCACTCTGGGCCGAGCGCGACGCTCTTCCCGTAGCGACCGGGCTTCGCGTCGACGCGCGCGAGCTGCTGGTCTCGACAGTCGCTGAAGCCCATCCCGACATTCGCGAGAAATCGGCGACACCGTCGATCTGGCCGCTCTTTGCAGCGTTCGCCGTAGGCGGCACGTTTCTCTATTCGATCTTCACCCCCTGGGCCATCGTGTGGGGCGCCCTGCCAATCGCCGTCACCTTGATCGGCTGGTTCTGGCCAAAAGGTGATCCGGAGGACGAGGAATGAACGAGCGTCCCGTCACAGATGTTTCCGGTCTCCCCACCTTTGGGCATGGTCCGCGCAGCCCGACCTGGTGGGGCACGCTCGCTTTCATGGCTCTGGAGGGCACCGGCTTTGCGCTCGCCGCAGCCGCCTATCTCTACCTGGCGGTCTCTTGGCCTGAATGGCCGTTGAGTGCACCGCAGCCGAACCATTGGCCAGGAACGATCGTCACGCTGCTGCTGATCGCCAGCCTGGTGCCGAACCACATCCTCGATCGCTATGCCAAGCAATGCGCCATCGTGCCGGTGCGGATCGGACTGGTTGTCATGTCGCTGCTCGGCCTCGCCCCGCTCCTTGTGCGCTGGTTCGAGTTTCCGGCCTTGAACGTTTACTGGGATACGAACGCCTACGGCTCGATGCTTTGGGTGCTGCTCGGGCTCCACACCACGCATCTGATAACAGATGTCGGCGATACGATCGTGCTGACGGTGCTGATGTTCACGCGCCATGGCTATAGCGGGCGACGCTTCGGCGACGTCGGCGACAATGTTTTCTATTGGGATTTCGTGGTCGCAACCTGGCTTCCGATCTATCTGCTGATCTACTGGGTACCGAGGCTCGGCTGACATGCGCGCGGTGCGGTTGGGAACTTCCTGGGGTGGGCTTTTGTCGGGCCCGTTGGCTTGGGCGGTCTCGACGCAACTGAACTACTCGCTGGTTCCCTGGCAATGCAATCACCAGGTGCCGGTCGTGCTTCCCTTAGCGTTGCTGCTCGCCTTGTTCTCGCTTCTGGGCGGTGCTCTGTCCTGGCAGGCAAAGCGGCAAGGCGGCGCTGCTTTCAAAGCAGAACGCACGCGCGGTACCGAGCATTTCGTCGCCGATCTCGGCATGCTGGCGGCTCTCCTGTTTGCACTGGTCATCATCATGCAGGGAAGCGCCGCACTTATCCTGGACGAGTGTCTGCGATGAACCTGGCCACGCTCTTCTCCACCTCGATCTGCTATGGCTCCGGCGCGCCCGAGGCCGGATGGACACTTGCGCTTCCCATCACGGTCCCGCTGACGGCCGTCGCGCTCATCTACATGGCCGGTGCGATGCGGCTGTGGCGCCGCAGCACTCGCGGCCGTCCGCTACGGATGCGTCAGGCGCTGCTGTTTGCCGCCGGCTGGAGCGTACTGACGGCAGCGTTGGTCAGTCCGATCCATGCTCTCGGCGAGCGGCTGTTTGTCGCGCACATGATCGAGCACGAGTTGCTAATGGCGGTGGCGGCGCCGCTGCTGGTCACTGCCTGCCCCGCTCCGGCTCTGCTGTGGGCATTTCCCGTAACTTTTCGGCGTGCCCTGGGTATGGTTGGGCATGGCAAATCGCTGCGAACGCTCTGGACCTTTGCGAGCCGGCCTGTCACCGCAACGATTGTTCACGGGATCGCGATATGGGTGTGGCACATTCCGGTCCTGTTTGACGCAGTGCTCGAGCACGGCGTGCTGCATTATGCGCAACATGCGAGCTTCCTCGGCACCGGCCTGCTCTTCTGGTGGGCGTTGCTGCCGCGCCAAGGCCAACAGCAGGCCTATGGAAGTGCCGTGATGCATCTTTTCTTCACCTCCCTGCACACCGGCCTGCTCGGCGTCCTGCTTCTTCTATCGCCGAAGCTCTGGTACCCGGAGAATGCTGCCGGGGCGGCAGTGTGGAATTTAAGCCCGATCGAAGACCAGCAGCTTGCCGGGCTCGTTATGTGGGTCCCGGCCGGCCTTATCTATGGCGGGGCAGCGCTATTGCTGGCCGGCCTCTGGATAACGACGAGCGGAACCAGGAAGGTCGCGCATGCGCCCTGGCCCATCTAAATTGATCATCGCCGTGTGCATTCTGCTGGTCGTCGCGGGCGGCGCGCTCGCATTGTGGGCCGACCGAGCCCGTCGGGTGCAGCAAGAGGCGGACGCCGCTACCGGCGGCGTCGGTGCACGTGCGGTACCGATCATGCTGGCGAATGGCTGCGCCGGCTGCCACACCATCACCGGTGTACCCGGTGCGGTAGGCCACGTCGGCCCGCGCTTAGACGCCAGTCTATCTGACAGGATCTATGTTGGCGGCGTGCTGGCTAACAATCCGGAGAACATGATCCGCTGGATACGATCAGCAAGGGACGTTAATCCGCACACCGCCATGCCCTCCACCGGCATCACCGAGCAGCAAGCGCGTGACATCGCCGCCTATCTCTATGCTTTGAGATAGACCGCCGCCTCGGCGGGACCACGGGCTGCGCCCAGGACCATAGCCGACCGACGGGGGAACAAAGCTGCCCGATTATGGTTTGGACAGCAGCCGGCGCAGTACAAATTCAAGTCCGCCGTGCTGCTGGGTCATAAGCCCCAGCCAAGAGCCCGCTTCCCCCTCCCTCAAGAGCGGGCTCTTTCCTTGTGGATCGATGCGGAGCGATCAGGGGCGTGGACTGAGGCGACATGAAGCAACTTCTGTCAGATCTCGCCGCAATGGCCGAACCCGGCTTCTGGATCGCCTTGGGGCTTTTAGCCCTGCCTTACTCCGTGGGAGTAATCTTCCTGATCAAGACATGCCACTGCCTCTGATCGCCCAGCCTTCCGGTCGTACGGGCTTTATTACCTGCCAGCGCAAGATGTGAGTGACCATCACGGATCGTCGCCGAGCGAGAGCGTGCAGGCCATCCGCGCCGCTCGAACACCCATAAGGCTGCCGACCACGCGTTGGAGGAGTTGCCGGGGAACCATGCAATGCCGCGGGAGGAGCCTTCCGCACTTGTATGTCGCCTTCGGTGGGCCCTGAACGATGCGCGGAAGCGCGCGTTCACAGCATCGAACTGGACGGTGAGCATACCGCGACGTTGGTCGAAGGAACCGGATTGCGGCGAGCACATTTCTCCCCTTTTTCGGTCACATTTTATCGGGGCGGATCCCACTCACACCGATGCGGCAACCATCGAGTCCGAGGACACACTGGACAAGTCGTTCTGTTGCTGGCGGCGAAACCAATCCAGGGTGAGGCGCACACCCTCTTCAAGAGGTATTTGACAGGCCCAGCCGGGGATGATCCTCCGCGCTAGGGTTAAGTCCGGACAGCGGTTCGTCGGATCCTGGGGGATCGGATCAACATGCACGATTTTGGTGCCTGGCACCAAGCCCGCGACGTAACGGGCAACATCGACAACGGAAATCTCACGATCGTTTCCGATGTTCAGGGGACCAATATAACCATGCTCCTCCCCCCAGAAGAATTGTTCTAGGCCGTCCACGATATCGCTGACGTATCCCCAACTCCGCGACTGCAAGCCGTCGCCAAAAACGATTATAGGTTTGCCGAACAGCGCATTCGTGATGAAATTTGATACTGCACGTCCATCGTCAGGTCGAGTCCTAGGTCCGTAGACGTTGAACAATCTTGCAACTCGAATGTCGAGCCCGCTCAATCGGTTACTCTCAAAAAGCAGGGCCTCGGCGCAACGCTTACCTTCGTCATACGATGAACGCGGGCCGGTGCAATCAACGGAGCCCCTATAAGTTTCCGGTTGCGGCGTTACCAGCGGATCGCCGTAAACCTCAGACGTGGACGTGAAACAGAAGCGGCCCCCGGCGCGAAGAAGGGTCAGAAGTCGCATAGTTCCTATTACGTTGGCCGAGATGGTTCGTACCGGATCTTGCATATACCAGGGAGGCGAAGCAGGCGAGGCGAGATGATAGATCTCGTCAAAAAGGCTCCCCTGCTGAAAATCTTCAACAGCCACATCTACCACGACCAAGCGAGGGTCGGCGATATGATCCAGATTGGCACGCGTACCAGTCCAGAAATTGTCAACAGCAACAATTCGATTGATTTCTTGCCTTAACAACAGTCGATCAACCAGGTGGGATCCGATGAACCCGGCTGCTCCCGCGACAAGAACACTTTTCATTTCCGACCCAAAGCTTTGCAGCTTGCTCAGGAGCTATGAACGCTGACTCGTCAAGCCGTCTGAATTGCCAATGAGATGTCACTCCCTCCACGCAATGATGGTTCGCGCAACGCGCATCGCCCGAACAACCCTAATCCGCGCAAATAGTACCACCCCATTGGACAATGGCACATCTTAAGGACCCTGTCACCAGCGGTGCAGTGCATACACTACACTGTAAAAACGACAGATTTCTGTAGCCTGACTATCTTCGATGGGCATAACATCACCACAAGTTCAATGGGAAATGTATCCTCGACAAACCCAGCACAGGTGGGAGAGTAGCGGTAGAAACTCAGACGGCCCGGGCAGGTGTTCGTTCGCATCCGGATCGAACGTAAAGTCCGTGTGCGAGAAATGCCCTCCTTCTTATCGAACAACGGGGATATGTGGCGCGATCTCGCGCCCCCGGAGGATCTGGTCGAGCATTAAGGGCGGCTGCTTGCGCTCTCGAATGGTGAGGTTCGTGGAACGGCAGGCACCATCAAAAGTGCTGATTGCACTGCGCGGAAATGTAGGCCTCAATGGGGCTGTCAAGGGAGGCGGACGCCATCATCGTGTCAGATCGGACAGGCGCGCAATCAGCTGTCGTGACAATCATCGATCCGTCCCGCAAGCGAGGACTGTTCGAACCTTCCGAGCTTTGGCGATATCGGGAAGTTGTGTTCTTCCTGGCCTGGCGTGATTTCAAGGTCAAATACCGGCAGACTTATCTGGGCATCCTTTGGGCAATGCTGCAGCCGCTCGTTGCTATGTCGGTCTTCAGCATCTTCTTCGGCAAGCTCGCAGGCATTTCGTCCAACGGCGCGCCATACCCGCTATTTGTTCTGTGTGGGCTTGTGCCATGGAGTTTTTTTTCGCGAGCCGTCGCCAGCATGACGGGCAGCCTCGTCAGAAACCAGGAACTGGTGAAACGCGTCTATTTCCCGCGTCTGATCATTCCCATCTCCACGATGGCCTCATGCCTGACCGATATGCTCGTCGGCTTCGCTCTTTTGTTCGCCGCCATGCTGGCATTCGGAAGCTGGCCGGCACCACAAGCAGTCTTCTTGCCGCTGTTCGTGCTCGTAATGGCTGCGTCAGCGACTGGAGTGGGCGTGGCATTGTCGGCGATCAACGTTCGCTTTCGCGATGTGGGCTATCTGTTGCCGTTCAGCCTTCAGATACTTCTGTTCATGACCCCGATCGTGTATCCAGCCAATCTCGTCCCTCAATTGTGGCGGCCGCTTTATAGTCTGAACCCAATGGTTGGGACAGTCGAGGCCATCCGCTGGAGCGTGCTGGGCACGCCTGCGGACTGGCTCATGATCTCGATATCAACGCTCTCCTCGCTAGCCCTTCTCGTTGCCGGACTGACTATCTTCTCAAAATCCGAACGCGCGTTTCCGGACCTGATCTGAGTGATGACCGACATCGTGATCCAGGCTGCCAATCTCTCCAAGGCGTATAGACTTGGTGTGGCGAACAACAGTTTCCCC
The DNA here is from genome assembly GCF_006442405.1 of Mesorhizobium sp. B2-2-3. Classification (NCBI taxonomy): domain Bacteria; kingdom Pseudomonadati; phylum Pseudomonadota; class Alphaproteobacteria; order Hyphomicrobiales; family Phyllobacteriaceae; genus Mesorhizobium; species Mesorhizobium sp. B2-2-3. Next base: position 149,514 of record NZ_VFWC01000012.1, read on the forward strand.
ACGCTGCGAGACGCGCTCGCCAGCAAAAGGCGGGGTCTTCGCGGGGAGGCCGATACAAGCCACCGCAAAGGTGCGGACGAGCCGTTCTGGGCGTTGAAAAACGTCTCCTTCGAGGTGCACGCAGGCGAAGTCCTTGCCGTGATCGGTCCCAACGGTGCAGGAAAGAGCACCATTCTCAAGATACTGGCGAATATCGTGGAGCCGACTTCCGGCCGCGCGACGATACATGGACGGCTGGGAGCTTTGCTGGAGGTCGGCACGGGGTTCCATGCCGAACTGACCGGCCGTGAGAACATTTATCTCAACGGGGCCATACTCGGCATGCGGCGCATCGAGATCAATTCCAAGCTTGACGAGATCGTGGATTTCTCCGGGGTCGAGCCGTTTCTCGATACGCCTGTCAAACGATACTCAAGCGGCATGTACTTGCGTCTGGCCTTCGCGATTGCCGCCCACGTCAATCCCGACATTCTGGTGGTCGATGAGGTCTTGGCCGTCGGCGATGCCACGTTCCAGAAGAAATGCATCGCCAAGGCAGCGAGCATCGCCGGGACAGGCCGCACCGTGCTGATCGTCAGTCACCAGATGCCGGTTCTGCAGCGACTTTGCACCCGCGCAATCCTTATCGACGGCGGGACGATCCAGGCGGACGGTCCGACTCAGGACGTGGTCCGGGATTATCTCCAGACGCTTGAGGCCCGCGCAGGAACCGATCTGAGTGTGCGATCCACGCGCACCGGGCGCGGCCGCCTCCGTGTGGTCGGCATCGAAGTTTTCAATGAAATGGGTCCCGTCGCGTCCGGGCAGCCGGCAACTTTTCGGCTTCAGGTTGATGGGCCGCGCGAAACATTGCAGTGCCTTGTGACTATCATTGATGATCTGGGGGATCCTGTGACCTCCTTTGATAGCCGGGAGCATTCCCTGCATGACCGTCACGGCGAAGTCTACACGGTACATGTGGACAGCCTTATGCTGAGACCAGGGCGCTACAGGATTGACGTAGCGCTGGTGGCGGACGACAGGGTGGTCGAAGACCATGTCGAGACGGCCGCTGTGTTCGATGTCATGCCCGGTTTGCTCGACGATCGACCGGTCAGCGCCCAGCCTGGCTTTGGCAATGTCAGCTTCCCGCATCGATGGGTGGTCAGGAAGTGACGCCTGTTTTCACCTGGCCACGTGCGCAAGCTGTCGCCAAACCCTGCGCCGCTGCTTTGCTGTCCACATCATGATCTTCAGGGCAAGCCGTTCGGCTTTGCTTCCGATCGTTGCAGGCGTGACATAGGGCGCGCGTGCCAGCCGCAGCGCCAATTGGAGGCGGAAATCCCGCGTTCCACTTTCCATCATATGCTCCGCGATCCAGTCCAGAAAAGCGGCGCGGGCGGGGTGTTTCCCCATCCGATCGTAGAGCCCTCGCTGAGTGGCAATCGCCGAGGCCGAACTGGAATGCTGCCGGTAACGTGCGAGAGTTACAGGAGTGATAAAGGCTGGGAATCGCAGGAATAGCTTCGCCCACAGAGCCTGGTCTTCATAGAGCTCAAAGTGCTCCTCAAAGCCACCAACCGTGCTAACCGCGCTTCTCCGCAAGAGCACGGAACAGGTACACGGAACGTGGCCGTCCTGCATCAGCAGCAGCCGACCCAAAAGCCGGGGGGGCTGATGTAAGCGTGCGGCAAGTCCATCCGTCGGCTCGACCCAGTCGGAGCGCGCTCCATCCGGGTACCACCATTTGGTCGGCCCGAAAATCATTGCGGCATCCGGGTTGGCATCGGCTGCCGCCAGGACCGTCTGCAGCATATGCGGCTCGTACAAATCATCTGCATCCAGGAAGGCAAGCAAATCGCCGCAGCTGGCCGCTATTCCGGCGTTTCTCGCTGCCGCGGCGCCACGCTTGGATCCGGGAGGCCTGCGCAGCACCTTAATTCGAGGATCGATTGCCGCGGCATCATTGGCGATCCTGATACTGTCGTCCGTCGAATTGTCGTCAACCAGCAAGAGCTCCCAATCTGCAATCGTCTGGGCCCGGACGCTGGCGATCGCTTCACCCAGATTTGACGCCGCATTGAGGAAGGGGGTTATGATCGTCACCCGCGGCACGGAAGTCATCGCTGCAGCCGTCTTACGATGCTTCGCTTGCTCGTCTTCCAGGTTTCGCGCGCGAGCACTTTCCAGATTGCGGAACGAATGCGGAAGGAGGCGCCCTGATCCGCCATCACCCCATTCAGCCATCTGAGAAACGTGATACGCGCGGCTTCGTCAGCGCCTGCCCTGGCAGAAGCGGCAGAGCAGCTTTCGACGTGCTGGCGGTATCTCGCCCAGGTCTGGCCGGACACGTAGACGGGCGCGAATGCGAGCGCCTTCGCAAAGAATGTCTGGTCTTCGAACATCAGGCGAAAGCTGTTCTCGAATCCCCCGAGCGTTGCCAACAAACTTGAACGCATCAGGGCGTTGCAAGTTGTCGGCGTCTGGGCTTGGTTCTGCAGCAGCAGTTCCAGCAGCACGGGCGGATCGTATCGGGCGTTCGGTTCGACTCCGAGCGGGTAATAGTAGTCCGCACGACCAGCAAGCTTTGCCCAGCTATGCCAGATCAACGTCCGGCCGTAGATTAGACCGAGCGCCGGATCGTTTTCCATGATGCAGACTTGTTCGGACAGCTTTTCGGGCAGCCATGTATCGTCTGCATCGAGAAACGCGACATAGGCGCCCCGCGCCTCGGCCAGCCCGCGGTTGCGCGACGCGCTGATACCATGATTGCCGTTATCGGGATGGGAGAGTAGTCGCACCTTGCCTGGCAAGCGCTGCGCATAGTCGCGCACGATGACAGATGACCGGTCCGTCGAGCCATCGTCGACGACGAGGAGTTCCCAGTCGGTGAAGCTTTGACCTACAACGCTGTCAATAGCTTCTCGGAGATATTTCTCGCCGTTGAACACGACGATGATTCCCGTGACGCGCGGTTCTCGGCATGCATGGTCAGCCATGGCAAAGGACCGCGCGCCGGAACTCTATCTCACCCCAATCAGCGACCGTGACCCGCGGCAGTCGGAAAGGGTCGACCCTGAGCCCAGCTTCACGCGGCAGGGTGGTTACTGCATAGTCCATGCCAGCAGATCTTACCGCTTCGGCGGTGCTGTCGTCGAAGTCTCCGAAGGGGTATGCGAATCCCGCCACCCTCCGCCCTGTAATCTCTTCGCATTGTTGACGGCTAGCAGAGATCTCGCGTTCAAGACTGTCCCGTTTCAGCAACGGCAGGGATGGATGCGTGCAGGTGTGGGCACCGATCGAAACGCCATCGGTGTCGGCGAGATGCCGCAGCTCCGAATGAGTCATGGCGCGGTCACGCCTTCGGGGGCTGGCGTCGGTTCCTGCCCATCTTGCCAGCTGCTGCAGCGCCCTCCTCCGTTCGTGTACTCTCAACGGCTTCAGCAGTGCGTGCAAGCCGAAATGGAGCGCCGTGCGGCTGATGACGAGATTCGATTTCGCGCGCGTGGCGTCCTCCGTCACGAGCCAATCATAGTTTCGGCCTGCGATCTGGATCGCGAGCCTCTCCGGGAGAGCAGGCGTTTCCAAAGTGATGCGCGACAGAATATCCCACCAGAACACTGAGGGGTCGCTGAGCGCGTGGGTAGTGACGAAGACGGTCACAGGAGCGTTCATGCGTAGCATGACCGGCACGGCATTTTGCACGACATCCGCATAACCGTCGTCAAAGGTAACTGCCGCGGCATTTCTCGCTGGCTTTCCGTCCCGAAGCCGTTGTGCCAGCCATTGCAGGGGAACAATATCGCGCGCCTTTGTCAGGATTTCGATTTGGCGTGCGAAATTTTGTGGCGAGACCGAGAGTTCCCAAGGATCGACGCGTGGTTCTCCGACGCGATGATACATCAGCACGAGCGGCCGGTTGTAACCGGCAAGCAATCGGCCCCGTCGCAGGAGCTTGCTAAGAGCTTGACGCACTGTCACGCCGCTCGTCGCCTGAAAGCGCGCGCGGCGACAATCACCGGGCAACATGGGTCATGCACATCGAGCATTGCCGAATTCAGCTCATGCTCCGCCAAGCCATAGAGAAACCCGGTAGCCGAATAGGCGTTTCCATAGTGGCGGACTTCGACATTCTCCACCCCGAACCTGTCTGAGAGAAGCCGGCCCAGCGCCGCCGGGGTTATCGACCAGAACCAGCTCTCGCCCCATTCTCCTCGGTCAATCGGGCTTACCCAAGGGACCGTGACCAGAAGCACGCCTCCCGGTTTCAGCATCCGCCATAGGGTTGCAACCGCGACAGGCATGTTGAAAAGGAGGTGCAGGGTCTGGGTGAGCACGATGCAGTCAAATGTCTCGAGCGGCAGGTCGTCGCCGTTGGCCAGATCGCCAACGAAGGTCGTCAGCGGGTGGCCTTCATATCGGTTTAGAACGTCGCTCCTGGCAACTCGACTGCCTCCGAAGCGGGTCGTATAGGCGTTGTCCCCGATCTCCAGAACCCTGCCGGATATGTTCAGCGAACATGATGCGAGGAAAGTCTCGACATAGCGGCGGTCCACTGGCTTGCCGCGATCAAAACCGAAATTTGTACTGAAGGGCAGCGGGCGGCTGAGGTCACCGAACCGGACGCCCGATCGGCGCCGACTTGACCAGCCCTTGAAACGCTGCCGCAGCATCATGGTGGTCTGCAATGGCGCTGCGAGCGAAACGGCAATGGTGTTCAGGAGCTGACCGCCGAGCGAAGAACGGGATCGAACCGCTGTACTAAGCTGTCCCAGTTGCATGTGCGCATAATAGCGTTTCCAATTTTCGACGCCCTGATGGTAGGCGGCCGTCCAGTCTGGATTGGTCCGCGCAAGATTCCTCTGCCGGCCAAGGACTTTGAGCGCCGCGCGCAACATCATCGGATTGCTGTTGGACATATTCGTTGCGTGCCTGCGGTAATCTGCGAGACACTCCGGGGTGCATGCGGCCTTGTTTGCCCGAGACAGGCGAAGGTAGACGTCGTAATCCTCGCAAGCCCGCAGGGATCGGTCAAATCCGCCAGCAGCCTCCAATGTGCTACGCCGATAGAGCACTGTCGCATGCATTCCAATCAGGTTGCCGGTCAAGAATCCGGCATACGGGTCCTCTCCCACCGGCCTCAGCGGAACTGAATTCCTGACTGCGCCGGCCTCATCGATGTAGCAATAGGCTCCATAGACAAAGGCGCAATCCGGACTGTCATGGAACAAAGCAAGATTGGTAGCGAGCGCCGTCGGGCGCAGCCTGTCATCGGCATCCAGGAACGCGATGAATTCGCCACGTGCTGCCTTCATTCCCGTATTGCGGGCAGCGGCTAAACCCTGGTTTTCTTGGCGGATGTAGTGGACGTCGACATACCGGCGAACAACATTTTCGGGATTGTCCAACGAACCATCGTCCACAACGATGATCTCATCGGGCCGCACGCTCTGGTTCCGGACACTGTCGATCGCTTCCGCGAGAAATCGAGCATGGTTATAGGTCGTAATGACAACCGAGACACAGGCTGCGGCGGGTCTGACGGTCATCTTTCGCCCACTTGGCTCTGCGCAGTCGGGTAGCCGGCAAAGGTTAGCCATGCGACTGAGCGCCGACATGCCTCCTCGAAGCCGACCACCGGCTGGTATCCGAGCTCGCGCTCGGCCTTGGCCGACGGGAGTTTCACCCGACACCGGTGCAACAGCGCACGTTCTTCAGATACCTTGATCTTTGGAGCCATAGGCGGCCTCTGATCGAGCCCTGATTTCCGCCACTCGGCATAGCCTACCTTTAGTCCGCTACGAACGGGTCTCGGGAGGCTTCGGACAAGCCGCCGGTAAAGGTCGCCATCTCTCAGCCATTGTGTCCAGTTCGGCGCGAATGACAATGGCGCGGAAACCGAAATCGCAGCCAGGTCGAAGCCCAATGCCTCGGCTATCGGGCGGCAAAGATCTGCCCAACTTATCCTTTCGCGGTCCCCGACCAGATAAGTTCGCCCAGCCGCCTCGGGCACTTCGATGGCAAGCTTGATCGCATGAACGACATTGTCGACATAAGCGCTGTTGCAGATGCCATGGCCGCCATCCACCAGATAGGCAGAGCCGTCGAGGAGATCGTTGGCGAAGCCCCCCGTCCAGCTGGAGCGCGGGCCAAAGACAATTCCGGGCCGCAGCACCACCACCTGGACTGCACCGTCCCGTGACAATTCCCCGAGACGACGTTCAGCACGAACCTTGGCATTGTTGTACTCGACCGTCTGGCCGTCGTGCAGCGCGCTCGTTTCGTCCGTTCCGGGCAGCGGCGATTGGCCATGAACGGATGCGCTACTGAGGTAGACCAGGCGAACGACGCCCGCAGCGGCGGCGGCAAGATAGACAGGCTCGACGGCATCGACGATCGTGCGACTATCACCGGCAACTGCATGAACAACGGACTGACAGCCAAGAAGGGCCGCAGTAAGAGCCGGAACGTCATGCGCGTCCGCCACCCTTCCATCGATCGCAAAGCGGGACAGGCTGGCGAAAGCACTCGGCCTGCGAACGATCGGCCTCACCTCAGCCCAGCCGGAAAGATGCAGCAACTCCACTGTCCGGCAACCTATGAAGCCGTTGGCGCCAAGCACGGCAACAGTGCCGGTCATTGTCTGGTCTCGGCGGAAGCAATGACGTGGCGAAAGTCTTCTGCTCCGAGCCAAGGCATGTCCAGCCGTTTCCGTCTGGCATAGCATTCCTCGATTCGCTTGAGCACGTTGCGCCCCGCTGTGGCTGACCCGGAAAGGAGGGTTCCATTTCGGACCGTGTCGACCAAGTCCGAAATCTGATCGCAGAACGCGTCGACGAAATCGCGCGACCGGTCGTCGGTGTTGGTGAAGGAGGCGGTGGCTGCCGTGCGGCATCCTTTCAAGGCGATCTCTACAAGCTCCGTCTCATTGACTGCCCAAGAAATCGAGCCACGTTCGCCCTCAAGACGGTAAAGGTTCGGACGAGCCCAATCACGGCTCAGCCGGACCGTTGCCTCGAAGCCGCCAAAACCTAACCGGACAAGGCAGTTCGCCTCGACGCCGCCCATTGCGTCATCGGCGTAGTGGATTTCATGGGGCTCTCCGAACCACCAGGTCAGGAGGTCAAGGCAATGCGTGCCTATGTCCTGAAGCACGCCACCGCCGGATTCCGCGCGGCTGAAATAGCTCGTCGAAGCGACAGGCCACTGGAAAGGGCCACCCTCAAAACAACAGACACCTTGAATTTTTCCGATCAATCCGCCCTCGACCATGGCCTTTATCGATCGGGTGGCAGGGAACTGCCTTCTGACGAGGCCTGTTGCCACATGCAGATTGTTGGCTGCCGCTACCGCCAGGATAAGGTCTACGTCGGAGCTGCTCGTGGCCATCGGCTTCTCGCACAGAACATGCATGCCGGCCCGCAACGCCTGCATCGACTGATCAAGATGGTATCGAGGCGGGGAAGCGATGATCGCCACATCGGCGCCCACAACCAGAAGGCCGTCGAAACTGGCTGCAACCTTCGCTCCGGGCAGCCGCGCCTGTACGACCGCGGCGGATTTCGCTTCGGGATCAAAGATGGCTGCGACTGCGATCTGGCCTCTGCCTTGAAGGCGCGACAGCGCTTCCGCATAGTAGAGCTTCGTGACGGCGCCACATCCGGCCAAAACGAGACGGACAGGCTCACCTTGCCGCAGCCGTGCCGGCTGCCGTTGCACAGTTTCAATTTGGGCGGACAATCTCGCCTCCCTGCTTCGCAACGAGCCACAGCATACGTCCAATTGTCTTGAGCGACGGATCGAGGTGGAAGGCTTCACTCATTTGCGCGAGGCATCCAGCCCAATCACCAGAGCCAAGCAGCCGCCGTCCGGTTTCGAGAGCGCTTTGCGAATAAGTCCGCCGAGCCGATGCGGCGACATCGTCCGCGAGTTCGCTTGGAAGATAGCTCTTGAAAATATCAATCGCCATTCGCGTGTAGGCCATGTCCGCGGCATTCCGGATATGGCGCCCTGTGTTCGATTGCGGGTGCATCCGATAAAGCGCAAGGGCTTGCGGTTCGTACCAGACAGGAAAACGAGAAGCGATGCGTATCCACATCTCCCAGTCTTCGCTGCATTTCAGCCGCCGGTCGAAGCCGCCGAGTTCTTCGTAGACCGCGCGTCGGACCGCGATGGACGGCGTCATGATGCGCTGTTCGAGCGCCAATCGGATCACCGCATTCTCAAGCCTTCCGGAGACTGACTGCATTGCAGGTTCGATCGACAACTCCTGTCCGTGGGCGTCCATGAAGACCGTCCGGCAGAACGCCGCTCCTACTCTCGGATCCGCATCGAAACCCCGACCGAGCAATTCGTAAAATTCTGGTCGGACGGCATCGTCGCCGTGCAGGAGATGGACAAGTTCCCCCTGGGCTCGGCTCAGACAGGTATGGAAGTTGCCGATGTGGCCGAGGTTTTGCGGCTGGCGGAAAAAGCCGACGCGCCTTCCCCCGATTTCGTTCACGACTTTTTGCGGATCGTCGGACGAACAATCGTCAACCACTTCGATCTGCATATGAGCCGGGTCAGGGGCTTGCGCGAGCACGCTTTGCAGCGTTGAGGCAAGAAAGCGGGCGCTATTATAGACGGGGATCATCACCGACCACTTCGGACGAACAGCCGCCTGTGGCAATGACGGGACCGGATCGCGATTCTCGAAGTTGCGGAAAGCCGTCATCTCCCGAGCACCGAGGATTTCAGCAGGAGCAGTGCCAACCGCGCGATATCGCGTTTCGGCACGTTGTTTCCGCCAGTGCCGCTTCGCAGCAATCGTAGGAAGCACGATCTGGCCGACGGCAAGTCACCTCCGTTCAGATACTGCTTCGACCATTCGTAAAAGTAGCGGGAACAGCCGCCACGGGCAAACTGTGCCCCACGGGCATCCATGACATTCGCCATTCGCCGGTAGAATCCCTCGATCGCATCAAGCCTGAGCGGGCTTGGCAGCGCCGATACAAGCCCACCCGGGTGCAGACGATAGATACCTGCCACCTCGTCGACAAAGGCGAGGTCTGCTGTCTTTGCGCAATGCACATACAGCGGCCAATCAGTAATCGGAAAGAAATCTGCATACCAAGACGGTACATCCCGAACGCACGCGGTTCGCATCATACCGCCGCAAGTGGCGAAGGGATTGCCTTCCCAAATTTCCCTTTGTGTGATTAAGGGCTTCTGATCCCGTGGCGTCCACCGCCGCGACGTGATCTCGTCGCCGTGCGCCACGAGCGCATTGTAAAATATGGCCGAGAGCTCAGGATGCGCGTCAAGATGGGCCACCTGATCTCGCAGCTTGGTCTTGGATGTCCACAGGTCGTCGCCATCAAGGATCGAGACATAGCGCCCGCGCGCAACCCGGAGTCCTCTCGCAACGACCTCGTTGGATCTCAAATTGCTGCCAGAATAGATCGCCGATAGTCTTTCGGGATAATCGGATACATACCGCTCCACGATCTCCCGGGTACCGTCCGTCGAAAAATCTTCGCTGATCAGGATCTCGACACCGGATTCCGTATCTTGCATGAGAACGCTGTCGATCGCTGCCGCTACGTAGCGAGCGTGATTGTAGGTGACAATGAGCACGGTCACACTGACCGTCGGTTCATTCACTGTCCGCTCAAAAGTGCATTCTGCCCTCTGAGCCAAATTGCGGCCCGACGACATCTGCTCTTCCGACAGCAGCAGCTTCTTCATTCCAAGCCTCTAAGGAGAAACGGGCTGTCTGAGCCGCTGCCCTCTTGGGGCATTGCAAAGGTTCCTCGTTCGGGATGCTGCGCCAAATAGCCTCCGCAGGGTCCAAGTTTGCTGTCCATTGCAGCCAGATTGTTGAGCAAGGCACGGTAATCGGTATTCTCGCCGCGATCGAAAAGCTCATCGACAGCGTAGTCCCAGAACGGTTTCCCGATCCCCGAGCTGCGGCCTTCGCGTTCCAGTTTGGTTCCTTGTTTCGCCTTGCGCCGGAAAATGGCAAGCGTCGCACCGACGACTTTCGCGAACTGCGAGGGCGATCGCCAGAGCACTCTGGCGAAGTTCATGCCGACGGCAGCAAAGCGGCGCCTTTTAAGCCCGAGCCTGGCGATCTCGACATCGTTACGGAACATCACATCCGATAGGATCGGGCTCACCATCTCGCTGCAGCGAGCAAAGAGGCTCTCGAGCACCATCCGACGCGAGATGAGCATTCGGACGAAATCTTGCGACATGGCTCCTGGCGTTCGGCGGTATCCGACCAAGTGCTCCTTGACGACATCGAATCGGTATTTCGAGGCGATACTCAATTGGAGGAAGAAGTCCTCACAACCCTCCGCACCGTTTTCGCGCAGTCGCGAGGAATAGCCACCCATTTCGAGTAAGACATCGCGCCGGAACATTGCCGAACTTCCGTGACCGATAAAGTTCTGTCCGAGATGCTGCATGAATACCCATCCGTGCGGGTGCATGCGCTTAGGCGTAATGATCGCCTTATCATCGGCATCAATCGTCCGGTAAAGCGTATAGACAAGCCCAACATCATTGCCTGCTGCAGCGAAAACACGCAGCTGCTTTTCGAGTTTGGTTGGGTGCCAGAGATCGTCGGCGTCTATAGGTGCTATATAGATGCCCTTGCTTGCACGTATCCCCGTATTCCGCGCCGACGCGACGCCACTGTTCTTCTGTTGGAGCAGCTTGATACGCGGGTCGTCATTGGATAGTCGGCGGACGATTGATGCAGTTTCATCAGTCGAACCGTCATCAACGACTATTATTTCGATGTTTCTGTAGGTCTGGTTTATCACCGACGCCAAGGTGCGTTCGATAAATTGTTCTGCGTTGTAGGCAGGGATAATGACAGCCACGAATGCGTGAGTAGGACATTGTGAGTTGCTCGTAGAACAACTCCCCTTGGTGCGGCCACTTCCCTTCACTGTCACCCGGCCTCTGAGCTCTGCATGTACTGCTAAACGGCCGCTGTCCGGCTCACTAACATTTGGGGCCACGCACACTGGACGGCCCTCGCGCGGCCTTCTTAGGTGGCCGATCCATTCTCTTTGTGCCACAGCCCATAGCGTATTTTCCTTTCGCCCCTGGCCGACTTGGGGTTCGAAAACTCACGCAATAGCCCACGCTGCACCCTGACTAAGTGACCCGAAATGATCTCGCCCGTGCGTAGAGCCGCCCACGCAGAGTGGCGGATCCGAGAGTATCTGCTGTTTCCTGCAATCTATGCCCCTGGATGGCGAGTAGATAGATCGTCAAAAGCGGTACCCGTTAAGGAAAATTCGCGACCGTTTCGGGATGCCGCGAGAATAAACGGTCTCTTTGCTGCGCGCGTTCACGAATGTCACGAGCTGACTGAATCGCACCCAAGACTGCGGAAATTCGCCTTCCATCTGGAGTTCGCCCCTGGGACCGGACAAATTGAACAAGCAGGATTGCCGGCTGATGGCGCGCGATCAACCTACTACGATCAGCCCGACACCGCCGTGGATGACACAGCGCTCGTCGAGACGATGGGTCAAATCTCCGACAGCTTCGAAGCTTACGGCTATCGCCGCATGCAGGCGGCGCTGGCAGCGCGGCATCGTCGTCAGCCCCAAGAAGGTCAAGCGGTTGATGCGCGAGCGTGATCTGCAGCCCAGGATCAGGCGCCGCTTTGTCGCTGGCTGCCTCCGCCCGCCCGATGATGAAGAGCGGGGGTGCCTCGCCCTGATCGATGCGGCACAGGAATTTCCAGATAGACCTTACTGCCATCGTCGAAGGGCGCGCGTCGGCCTCACCCGGTGCCCCGGCGACGGCCGCCTTCAGCGGCAGGACATCGCCGTATATGTCACGACCTTTGCCGGGAAGAATGCTTGCGAATCGCTGCGGAGATCGCCGCCAGGCCACCCCGCAGTTCGTCCTCAAGAGGATAGAGGAAGCCGACACGCATGTGGTTGCGCGGCATCTCGAACCAGTGGCCCGGACCGACATAGGTGCCATAGCTTTCCAGCAGGTCTGCGTAAAAGTCGTCGAAATCGAATCCCGGACCATGACGGAAACGGGGGAAGCAGACCACGCCGCCCTGGGGCTCGACCCATTCGATCAGCTCGTCGCTCTCAATCCAATCGCGCATGATGGCAAGGCGTCCGGCTAGCACTGGCGCCTGCGCGGCGAGGAAGGCGTCGCGGCCTTCCAGGATGCGGGCGCCGATCCACTCGTCGACGACGCTGCCGCAGATGCCGATCTGCTCCTTCGCCGCCAGGAAGCGCTCCATCAAGTGCACGTCGCGCGTCATGATCCAGCCCACGCGGATGCCCGGCGCGCCGTAAGCCTTGGACAGCGAAGCCACACTGATCGCGGCGGGGCTGAGCGAGGCGGCGGGGGGCAGCATCTCGCCATGGGTCAGGTCGCGGTAGGTTTCGTCCACCAGTAGCCTGCATCCCGCCTTTTCGACCAAGGCGATCAGCGCGTCCAGTTGAGGGCGGCCGATCATCGTGCCGGTTGGGTTATGCGGGCAGGTGATGCTGACATAGCGGGTGTTCGGGCGCAGAGCGCTGGCGACGGCATCGATGTCGAGGCCGAACCGATCGTCGAATTTGAGGTCGATAAAGGTGATGCCGCAGCCGATGGCGCGCGGCGTCTCGATGTTAGTGGCATAGTTCGGCCGCACCACGACAAGATGGTCGTCGCGCGATAGAAGCGTGGTGGCGATGATGAACAGCGCGCCAGCGGCGCCGGCGGCCACCAAAACGTTGTTGGGGCCGAGGCCCTTGCCCTGCGCGGCTACCAACGCCCGAAGCTCAGGGTCGCCGCGATGCTCGCCATAGGGCAGCAGCAGGTCAGGGACGGAGAGATGGAAATCGGACAGCTTACGGTCTCGTACGGAGCTTTCCGACAGGTTGAAGCGAATGCGGTCATAGCCGTATTCCTCCGGTGATTCCTTCTCGATCACCATGCGTGCGTAGTCCATGCTTTCCCCCGTCAGGCTGCCAGCCGGGCGACGGCCAAAACGGCCTGGTCGACCTCGTCTGCTGTGGTGTAATGCGATAGGCCGAGCCGAGCGACGCCGCCTTGCTCGCGCAGGCCGAGCAGGCCGGAGGCTTCATAAGCGTAGAAATCGCCGGCCCAGCCGAAGATGTTTTCGCCCGCCAGCGCGGCTGCGATCTCCTGCGGCGACCTCTTGGCCAGTCGGAAGCTGAAGGTGGGCACACGGGCGTCCAGCCGGTTGCGGCTGGCGATGCCGCAGAGCTTGAAACCGGGAATGCCGGCAACACCCGCCAGGAACCGGTCCATCAGTCCGGCTTCGTAGTCGGTCGCCGCCTCCAATCCCGCCACGATGCGCTGGCGCAGCGGCGCGGCAACGTCGACGCCGGCGCACTGCTCGCCGAGCCAAGCGATGTGCTCGATCGCCGCCTGCGTGCCGGCCTGCGCCTCGAAGGAGGGAGTGCCGGGGGTGTGGCGCCACGGCATGTCGAAGGAGGCGGGCCGCACCTTGAGCGGCGTGAGCCGGTCGCGCAGCTCCGGCCGTATATACATGACCCCGGCGTGCGGACCGAAGAACTTGTAGGCAGAGCATGCGAGCAGGTCGCAGCCGATCGCCGACACGTCGAGGGCCAAATGCGGCGCCGACTGCACGGCATCGACCATGGTGACGGCGCCGGCAGCTTTACCAGCAGCCACGATACGGGCAACGTCGTTGACGGTGCCAAAAATGTTGCTCGCGTGATTGCAGGCAACCAGACGCGTGCGCGGGCCGATCAGTTCGTCCAGCATGTCGTAGCGATATTCGAAGGTTTCGGTATCGAACTCGAGCCAGCGGACGGTGACGCCACGTTCCTCGGCTGCGATGATCCACGGGCCGACATTGCCATCATGGTCCATGCGGGTAAGCACGATCTCGTCGCCCGGTTTCCAGTCGCGTGCCACCATGCGCGAAAAATGGAAGATCAGCGAGGTGCTGTTGAGGCCGAAGACGATCTCGTCCGGCTGTGCACCGAGCAAGGCGGCCGCCGCTGCATGCGCTCCCACCAAGATGCGGTCGCTATCACGCGAGGTGTGGAAGGCACCGCCCTCGTTGGCGCAGCTTCGCAGCATCACCTCGCTCATGCGCTCGACCACGCGTGCCGGTACTTGCGAGCCGCCCGGCGCGTCGAGATAGATACGTGGCTTGCCGTCGTCGGTGATCGCCAGCGCCGGGAAGGCCCCGCGCACCGCCTCGATGTCCCATCGTCCAGTCGTCATGGAATTCCCTTTCAGGTCGGTCGCACCGCCGCGATCGCGGCCGTCAGTTCGTCGTAGTCGAAATTCCCGCCGCACAGCACGATCGCATTGACTTGGCCGCGGTACCGTTCCGGGTGCTTCGTCAGCCCTGCCAGCGCTAGGCCGGCTGCACCCTCGACCAATAGATGCTCTTCGATCGCGAGACGGGCGAGCGCGCCGGCGATCTCGGCTTCGGAACAGATGACCACATCGTCGACGACCGACCGGGCGAGGCCGAGCGTGACTGAATCCTCATCCATGCCGCCGGCGACGCCGTCGGCCAACGTCGGCAAGTGCTCGACATCGATCACCTTGCCCGCTTCCATGGACGCTGCCAGCGCCATGCTGTTGGCGGCCGCGCAGCCGATGATCCGCGTGCGCGGACTGAAGGCCTTCATCACGGCGCCGATGCCGCCGATCAACCCGCCGCCGCCCATGGCGATGAAGACATTGTCGATACGCGAATGCTCTTCCAGCAGTTCGAGCCCGATCGTGCCCTGGCCAGCAACAACGTCGGGATCGTTGTACGGAGATACGTAGACGAGTCCCTTCTCCTCGCCCAGGCGGCGCGCGTGCGCCTCGGACTGGCCGCTTTCGTCGCCATGCAGGATCACGTCGACGCCAAAGGACCGTATGCGCGCCAGTTTGGCCTTCGTGACATTGTGCGGAAGCACGACCGACAATTTTCGGAACAGGCGCGACGCCGCGAAGCTGGAGGCTATGCCGTGGTTGCCGGACGAGGCGGTGACGAACGGCCGGCCCCCGGTCGCATCGTCCATCGCGGTCAGCTTCGAGAAGGCGCCTCGCGCCTTGAAGGAGTTGGTGAACTGGAAATTTTCGCATTTGAACAAAACGGTGCTACCGATCGCGTCGCCGACGGCGGACGCGCCCAGCAGCGGCGTCTTCGCGATGTGGCCGCGGATGCGGGCATGCGCCCGCACGGACCGCGCGGCAGCGGCGGCGATGTCACCTTCGTTCGACATGGTTCTGTCCTGGGTCAAGAGTTTGCGGCTGTGCCGGCGCTCGCGAGGATGGCGCTGGCGATTGCCGCGTCCTCTGCGCCGAGGCCGGTCAGGTCGGCGATGCTGATGTCACCAGGCTTGCGCGTCAATGAGCCAGTCCGCAGCGATACGCCGATCTCACCGATCCGCTCTGGCTCGACGAGGCCGGCCGCGATGGCATGAGCGAACTCGCCATGGTCGATGCTCTGCAGGGCCGAATCGGCGAGCAACGTGTTGGCGCGCGCGACCAGCGTATTCTCCAATTCCTGTTTGCCGGGCGCATCGGCTCCGATGGCTGTAATGTGCGTGCCGGGCGCGATCCATTCAGCGCGCACCAGCGGCGCGGTCGCGGGCGTCGTGGTGACAATCACTTGTGAATCGGAACAAAGGTCGGCGAGCGAGCCGACTGGCGATACCTGGAGGCCAAGGTCGGCCACGTCGGCGGCGAAGCGTCCCGCCGCCGCTGGCGAGCGGCCCCATACCGCGACCGAAAGCGGCTCGCCGTGAGCCAGCGCTCGCAGCGCGCGTAACTGCATGCGTGCCTGGGTTCCGGTGCCGACGATGCCGAGGCGCGTCGCGCCCTTAGGCCAGCACAGCCGGGTCGCCAGCGCGCCGGCATAGCCAGTGCGCCAGTCGGTCAGCATGCCTTGGTCGAACAGCAGCGCTACCGGTTCGCCTGTCGTGGCCGACAGCGCCACCATCATGCCGTTGCCGCTTGGAAGGCCCTTGGTCGGATTGTCGTAGAACCCAGTCGCGACTTTGACGACGAAGATCGACGCGCCCGATACATGGGCGCATTTCACATGGCAATCGCCGTTCGCCGCCGCGAATCCCATGTGGACGACGGGCGGCTGCTGGACTGCCCCGGCGCTGTAGGCGACGAGGCTTTCGCGAACGGCCGCAATACCGGCGGCGTGGTCGAGCCGCCGCAGGATCTCCGCCCGGTCGAGGATGAGCGGCATGTTTGCGGCTGGCCTAGCCATGGTCGTTCCGTTCAGGCCGCCGAGCGGGCAAGGCCGCGCAGGAAGAGCTGCACACGTTCCAACCCGCCTTCCAGGACATGCGCCGGCGCGCCGATGCCGACGCGGAAATAGCCGTCCATGCCGTAGACGTCGCCCGGCGCGACAAGCACGCCCTGCTCGTCCTTGACGCGATGCGCCAGCTCGGTCGAATTTATCGGCAAGTGATAGCGCACGAATGCCATGCCGCCTGCCTGCGGCGGCGCCAGCGAGACCAGCCCCTCGTTGGCGCGGACCCAGCGCACCATCATGTCGACATTGCGTGACAGGAGGTCCCGGCTGCGGTCGAGGATCGCCTTGCGGCGCGCCGGCTGCAACACCATCGACGCGACCAGTTCGCTGACCGCGCCGGTAGTGATGGAGGTATAGTCCTTGCGCTGCCAGGAGGCATAGATCTCGGCAGCGGGGCCGACCAGCCAGCCGATGCGCAGGCCCGGCATCGCCATCGCCTTCGACAAGCCGCTGGTGACGATGGCTTTCTCATAAAGGTCGACGCTGCTCGGCGGCTCGAGGGTACCGTATTCGGCTCCCTTGTAGACCTCGTCCGTATGTAGCCAGATGCCGTTGGTGCGTGCGATGGCCACAATTTCCCCGAGCAGGTCCGCCGGCACCACGCGTCCGGTCGGATTGTTGGGCGTGCAGAGCGTGATGACCTTGGTGCGGGGCGAAATCGCCGCGCGGATGTCGGCCGGATCGGGCAGCCAGCCCAGTTCCTCGCGCAGCGGCACATCACGTACCACCGCGCCGAGCGCCTTCGCCCATCCCCTGATCTGCAGGTAGTTGGGGACGACGACGATGATCTCGTCGCCCGGCTCCAGCAGCGTCATCGCCATCAGAAAATTGGCTTCGGCCGAGCCGTTGGTGACCATCACCTCGTCGGCCGTACGATTCTTGTATGTGGCCGCGATCGCCTCGCGAAGGACGACGGCACCGTTCGTCCAGCCGTAACCGAGTTCGGCGGCAAGCACCTTTTCGCGTTCCTCCGGGCTCAGCAGTTCGTTGAGCGAATAGGGGTGTACCCCGCTATCGGAGAGGTTGTACTCGACGATGTTCTCGTAGAGCGACTGGATGCGTTCGAGGGTGAATTCTTCGATCTGCATGTGTGTACGATTCCTCTTCTTCAGGAAGCCGCGCGGGCCGGTGAGGTCGCGTTGGCCAGGATGCCTAGCACAGTTCTGTGCAACTCAGGTGTGGCGCTGGCCACGACGGAACGGCGGCCGGAACGGATCGTCAGCTCGCCGCCCTGCCAGTCGGTCATGACGCCACCGGCGTTACGCACGATCGGGATCAGTGCGCAATAATCGAAGGCGTCCAGCCCCCCGTCCACATTGATGTCCAGCGCGCCGTCGGCGACGCGGCCATAGGCATGGCAACCGCCGCCATAGACGCTCCAGCGCACCTGGCGGCGCAGCCTCTTGTAGGCGGCCGTATCCTTGTCGTCGAAGGATTCCGGGTTGCCGTTGCCGACAAGGGCCTCGCTAAGGTCCTGGCAGGCGCGCGTGCGTACGGGCTTGCCGTTGAGGGTGGTCGGCGAACCGTCGGCGCCCAGCCAGCGCTCGTTGGTGACGGGATTGTCGATGACCCCGAGCATGGGAACGCCGTTGCGGGCCAGCGCGATCAGCGTGCCGAAGGTCGGAATGCCGGTGATGAAGGCTTTGGTGCCGTCGATCGGATCGATGACCCAGACCCATTCCGCGTCGAGGCCGACGGACCCAAATTCCTCGCCAAGGATGCCGTGGTCGGGATACGCCTCCTGGATGCGCGCGCGCAGCCTCTCCTCGACCTCCCGGTCTACCGCGGTGACAGGGCTTGCATCGCCCTTGGAAACGAAGCCGTGTTGCTCGCTGAGCGCTTCCTGGATTGTCGCCCGGCTGACGTCTGCCAGCGAACCGGCGAAAGCCGTAAAGGTCTTGGGGTCAGATGCCGGCATTGTCGGCTCCCTCTATGAGTGGGGTTGCGGGTTCGTCCAGAGGACGCGTGTGTCGTGAAAGCCTGTATTCGAGGGCGCGCAACGCCGTGGTGAGCACGTAGGTAATGGTGAGGTAGATAAGCGCCGCGGTGATGAAGAGCTCATAGGGCGCGAAGGTGCGGGCGACGATCGTGTTGGCGGCGCCGGTCAGCTCCATGACGGTGATGGTCGAGGCGAGTGATGTGGATTTCAGCATGCTGACCACCTCGTTGCCGTAAGCCGGCAGGGCGATGCGGAAGGCGCCCGGCAGGATGATCGTGCGGTAGGTCAACGCCGTCGACATGCCGCAGGCACGCGCCGCCTCGATCTCACCGGCTGGCACCGCCTCGATGGCGCCGCGCAGGATGTAGGCGGTGTAGGCGGCCGTGTTCAGGCTGAAGGTCAGAATGGCGCACACCCAGGCCTGGCGCAGATATGGCCACAGAAAGCTGTCGCGAACGACGTCGAGCTGGGCGAGACCGTAATAGACAAGGAATATCTGGACCAGGAGCGGCGTGCCGCGGAAGAAGTAAATGTACCAGTGCAGCAGGAGGCGCACCGGCGCCGGGCCGCTGACGCGCAGGATGGCGACGGGAAGTGCCACCGCCATGCCGCAGAAGAGTGAGGCGACGAGCAGTTCGATCGTCGTGACGGTGGCCGACAGCAGCGCCGGCAAGCTCTCGACCATAAGCTCGAAGTTCATCGCGCCAGCTTCCTCTCGCCGCGCGTCGCACGCCGTTCCAGCGCGTCGACAATCGAGGTGTTCAGTATGGTGAGCAGGAGGTAGATCAGCGCCGCGGCGAGGTAGAAGCGGAAGGGTTCGCCATTGACCTGCGTCGCCATGGTGGAGATGCGCATCAGCTCCTCCAGCCCGACGATGGAGATAAGCGACGTGTCCTTGATGAGCGAGATCCAGTTGTTGCCGAGGCCGGGCAGCGCGTAGCGCCACATCAGCGGCAGGCGGATGTGGATGAAGCTGGTCGCGGCCGACATGCCGAAGGCATCTGCCGCCTCGATCTCGCCCTTGGGAATGGCGAGATAGGCGCCGCGCAGCACCTCGGCCGCGTAGCCGCCGAAGACCAGGCTGAGCGCGAAGACGCCGGCCGGCATCGCCGGCACTTCGAGAAAGTGGATGCTGGGGTCAATCATCTTCGCCAAGCCGGTCAGGGCCACCGTGCCGCCGAAATAGGCGATGAGGATGATGAGGAGTTCGGGCGTGCCGCGCACGACCAGAGTGAAGCCCCGGCCGATGGCGCGCAGCACACAGTTCGAGGAGAGCTGTGCCAGCGCGCCGAGAATGCCCCAAACGAGGCCGACCGCCAGCGACAGCAGCGCGACCTCGACGGTGGTCATGAGCCCGCTCGCGACCTCCAAACCCCATCCCTGGAAAATGTCCATCTGCCGCTCCTGCGGTGGCAAGAAGAAAGACGCCGGCCATCGGGTGAAATGGCCGGCGATGAACCGTACGGCTCGGCCTAGTTCGATGCCGGCAGCACGCTGAACGACCAGTACTTGTCGTTGATGGTCTTGAACGTGCCGTCGTCGATCATGGCCTTCATCGCCTTGTCGAGCTCGTCGCGCAGGCCGGCATCGTCCTTGCGCATGCCGATGCCCACGCCTGGCCCGAAATACTTCACGTCCTTGATCTCCGGACCGATGAATTTGTAACCCTTGCCTCGGTCCTTGTTGAGGAAGTCGTTGGCGAGCTTGATCGGGCCGGCGAAGACGAGATCGGTCCGCTTGGAGGTCAGGTCGAGCAGCATGTTGTCGGCCGTGTCGTAGAGCTGGATCGTGGCCTCAGGAAAGTTGTCTCGCATGTAGTTCTCGTAAGTTGAGGCACGCTCGATCCCGATGGTCTTGCCCTTGAGACCATCGGGGTTGGGCTTGCCGTCGTCCGTCAGCGGCTTGGCATCGCTTCCGTCCGGACCGACGAACCGGGCGGTGGAGGAGCGGTACGGGATCGAAAAGTCGATGCTCTTCTTGCGCTCGTCGGTGATCGACATCGACGCGGCGAGAAGATCGAACTTGCCGGCGACAAGGCCCGGAATAAGCGAATCGAAAGGCATGCAGACAAAGGAGGCGTCGGCGCCGAGGCGCTTGACAACTTCCTTCGCGACATCGATGTCGAAGCCGCGCAACTCGCCGTTCGCGTCCTTGTAGTTGAACGGCGGGTATGTGCATTCACTGCCGACGCGCAGGTCGCGCGCCGAGACCTGCGTGGCGAAGGCGGCGAGGCCGGCCGCAAGCACCAAGACAAGTTTTTTCATCATGTTCCCCTGTTGTTTGTCCTGTTCAAAGAACGCGCTGCAGGAAGGCCCGGCAGCGCGCCGATTGCGGATCGCCGAGAACCTGTCCCGGCGGGCCGCGCTCCTCCACCATGCCCTGGTGGAGAAAGAGCACCTCGCGCGAGATCTCGCGCGCGAAACCTATTTCATGGGTGACGACGATCATCGTGCGTCCTTCTTCGGCGAGCGTGCGCATGACCGAGAGCACCTCGCCGACCAGTTCCGGGTCGAGCGCGGAGGTCGGCTCGTCGAACAGCATCAGCTTCGGCTCCATCGCCAGCGCGCGGGCGATGCCGACGCGCTGCTGCTGGCCGCCGGAAATATGCGCGGGGTAGTGGTCGCGCTTCTCGAACAGCCCGACCTTGGCGAGATAGGCCCCGGCTCGCTGCCGGGCCTCCTGTTTGGACAGGCCGAGCACCTTCATCGGTGCAAGCATCACGTTGTCGAGCACGGTGCGCTGGCTCCACAGATTGAAGCTCTGGAAGACCATGCCGATGCGGCTGCGGATGCGATTGATCTGGCGCGCATTCAGCTTCGCGCGCCCCGAACTGCGATCCAGCGTCAATTCCTCGCCTTCCACCGCGATCGTGCCGGCGTCGGGAATTTCCAGAAGATTCATGCAGCGCAGGAAGGTGCTCTTGCCCGACCCGCTGGCGCCGATCATGGTGATCACGTCATGGGCATGGGCGACCAGGTCGACGCCTTTCAAGACTTCCAGAGCGCCGAAGCTCTTACGGATGTTATTTGCCCGCAGAACGGTGTTTTGGTCCATGTCCACTTGGTGCCCTTGCCTCCCGATCGGCTGGACACGGAGATTGTCCCGGAAGCGCGGCTGCCCAAAGAGCCAATTTCGCCGACGGGCAGCGGACCAATTCCAGTCCCGTGGGCTGTGAATGCGTCGTCAACCGTGTTCGAGGATAGTCTGCGCGAGGATGTCGACGCAACGCGGGATGCGGCGGACCGACGTGTTGCCGAAGCCCAGCACAAGACCCTTCGGCTTGGTTTCCCGGCGTGCGTAGCGCGAGAGTGGTGGGCAGTCCAGCCCCTTCTGGAGCAGTGTTCGCGATACGGCCACGTCGTCAAACGGTTCGCGTGCGTGGACGGTCAGGTGTAGGCCGGCGTGAACGTCGGGAACGTCGAAGCCGTCTCGCAGCTTTGCGCGCAGGCATTGTGTCAGGCAGGCGGCGCGATCGCGGTAGATGGTGCGCATACGCCGAAGGTGCGAGGCGAGTCGCCCCTGGTCCATGAAGTCGGCGACCAGCGCCTGGTCCGGTAGCGGTGCGTAGAAGGAGAAAATACGCTGGGCGAGGGCGAACGCCTCGACCAGCGGTATCGGCGCGATCAAATAGGCGAGCCGCAGGCCGGGCGCCAGCATGCGGTTGAACGAGCCGGCATAGATGACCCGCCGCGGATCGCGCGCGTAGAGCGTCGTCTGCGCTTCGCCCGACCAGCGGATCTCGCTATTGGAATCATCCTCGAATATCCAGCCGGGCCGGTCCGCCGCCCAATCAAGCAGCTTTTGCCGGCGATCCGCCGTCATCGTGCAGCCGAACGGCCATTGCTCGGTCGGGGAGACAACGGCCATACGCGCCTCTCGGACCATCACGCCGGCGGCTTCTGTATCGAAGCCTTGCCTGTCGAGCGGGGCGGGAACGGTGACAAGGCCGAAGGCTTCCAGCGTGGCGATCTCGGGCATGTGGCAAGGATCTTCGACCAGAACGGTGTCGCCGCGGTCGAGCAGAACATGAGACGCGAGAGCGGCCGCTTGCAGCGTATTGCCGATGACGATGATCTGTTCGGGACGACAGTTGATCGCTTTAGCCTCCGCCAGATAGCCCGCGATGCGGGTGGCCAGCAGTGGCGCGCCGCGCGAATAGTCATAGCCGGTGTGGGCGCTGGCGTGCTCGCGCCAGCGGCGGCTAGCGATCTGAGCGAACTCGTCATAGGGGAACTCGTTCAGCGCCGGCACGCCGGCGCTGAGATCGTAGGTCTCGATGCGTTCGGCTGGCAGGTTCATGTCGAGCAGCGCCTGGCCGCGGCGCGAGGGTGCCGGGAGCGCATTTGGACCTGACACCGGTATGACCGCCGTCTCGGCTCGGGGGTGATTGTCTTCCGGCAGCATGGTTTCGACGAAGGTGCCGGCGCCGATCCGACGTGCGACATAGCCCTCCGTGGCAAGTCGCTCATAGGCGAGGACAACGGTGTTGCGCGAGAGCCCGAGTTCCTCGGCCATGACGCGGCTTGGCGGCAGGCGCGCTCCTGGCGCCACGATGCCATCCCGTATCCAGCGGCGCAACTGCTCGAAAAGTTGCTCGTTCAACGGCGTGCCACGGCTGCGGTCGAAGACGATCCTGTTCCAGCTGGGATAGTTGAAAGCGTGCATGTCTGTTCACCGGCTACGGCGGGACCTCACGAGCGGCGACGCAGCCATAAGGATGATCTTCCTATCGAATTGAAATCACCCTATCACATGACGAACGATGAGCAGAAAGCCTTCTCTGCATGCGTCGAATGCCAGCTTTCAGCCACTGGCAGCGTGCGCCAAATGGCCGAGATGCACGCGCAAATTGTTCACGGCTCCACTCGTGAAGTGGAGCCGCTCTTGATCACACCTCAGTTGCCTCGGCAAGTTCGAGAGCATCTTCTACATCGACTCCCAGATAGCGGACCGTGTTCACGATCTTGCTATGACCGAGCAAGTCTGGATGGCTCCCAGAGGATAACTGACCTCAATCCAACAAGCATGTTTCTGACAGCTCAGCCTCCGCACGTCGACAGAGCCGGTTTGGGCGGGCCCGGTCCTTTCCGAATGATTCTCTCTGCTGCTCAGCCGCCGCCAAAGGTTTGTGCCCCTCCGAGCACAGGAACCGTTATTGACCGCTGAATGCCGCAAAGCTTTTTTCGAAGCGGTCGACGACATCCTCGATATCGGACATTGCTAAGCAAAGCGGCGGACACATGCGGATGACATTGCGGTACGGTCCCGAGCGGCTGGCGACGAGCCCGTTGCGGCGCGTTTCCTCGAAAACGGCGAGCGTCTCCTCCGGCGCCGGCTCTTTCGTCGCGCCGTCCTTGACGAGTTCGATCGCAAGCATAAGCCCACGGCCCCTGATATCGCCGATGATTGGAAAGCGCTCCTTCATGTCGTTAAGGCGACCCTTGAGCACCGCGCCGACATCCCGGGCGTTCTCCTGGAGTCGTTCCTCTTTTATGGCCTTTAGCACGGCTCGGCCGGCCGCGCATGCCACCGGATTGGCGCCATAGGTGTGGAACAGAAATTTATCGGCCATGGATTCAGCGACATCTCGCTTGGCGATGACCGCGCCGAGCGGGATGCCGTTGCCCACACCTTTGGCGATGACGACGATATCGGGCACAATGCCATGGGATTCAAACGCCCAGAAGGCATCGCCGGTTCGGGCGACACCGGATTGCACTTCATCAATGATACAGAGACCGCCGGCCGCGCGGACACGCTCGACAGCGCCGGCAATGTAGCCCGGCGGCATCGGCACGATGCCGCCATAGCCCTGCACCGGCTCGATAATCATGCCGGCCAGCCCGCCGCTGGTTGAACTCGCTATGGCGCGCTCGACCTCGTCGAGATAGGGCTGCAAGCCTTCGCCATGAATGCCGCGATACTGGTTGGGCTCGGCCACGAAAGTGACCCCGCCAAGCTGGGGCACGGGATGGCGAAAACCCGCTATCCCGGTCACCGACTGCGCGCCGAAAGTGGCGCCGTGATAGCTCGAGGCAAGCGCCAGCATGTCGATGTTGCCGGTATGCGAGCGCGCCATCAGCAGCGCAAGATCGATCGCTTCGGCCCCGCTGTTGGTGAAATGTACGACCCAATCGTGACCGGCCGGCATCGTTGCCACCAGTTCCTCGGCGTACTGAGCCGGAACCGGGTGGTAGAACATCGTCGTGCAATGCGTCAGTTCCGCCAGTTGCTCGGTGGCCGCCTTGACCACCTGCGGATGCGCGTGGCCGACCGAGATGCAAAGGTTCATGCCGAGCAGGTCGATGTATTTACGATCCTTCTCGTCCCAGACATACTGGCCCTTGCCGCGCTTGAGGATCAGCGGGTCCTTGTAAGGAACGAACTTGCGCTGCGTGGCCGAATAGAAGCGGTTCCGCCGATCGACGATGGCCTCGGTCGACCAGTCGATGTCCAGGTTGGAATGGACGTGCGGAGCGTTCATGCCGTGTCTCCCGTGTTGCGAACTCCTGGATTGAAAACACGGAATGCGCGGCGCGCACACCGCCAAACCTCCTTATCAGGATAACTGATGGAGTTGATTAGTCATGCGACGAGGGGCGATCGACGGCATAGCAGTCGGCGGGAAGGCCAGGCAGGCGGGTGCTGATCGCGTTGGTCAGCACTTCCGCGGTACGCGTGGCGAAAGCCTCGGGGAGGTTTCCGAGCTCCCGCTCGCGCGCGACCAGAAGGATGTTGCGCGACAGCCCGGTGAACGGCAAGGGATGGACGTCAATCTCCATACCCTCCGCCAGCCCGTCGATGAGCAGGGTCGGCGTCAGGATCGCAAAGCCCATGCCGGCCGCGACCGGCGCCATCACCACGCTGGAGCGGTCACCTTCCATAGCACGCGGGATCTCGATGCGCAGGCGGCTCAGATGCTGGTCGACGCGCAGGCCAACCGGCGTCTCGCGCGAGAAGCGCACGAAGGCGAGCTTCTTGGAGAGCTTGACGATGTCACCGACATCGCCGGCAAAACCCTTTGGCGTCACCAGCAGGAATTTTTCGGTCATCACAGGATAACGTGTCAGTCCCTCAATCTCGAACAGCTCGCCGGAGGTGACGGCGAGGTCGGCGCGGCGGGCCCGCAGCAAGGCGACGTGGTCGGTCGCCAAACCCGCGAACAGGCTGAGCTCGGGAATGCCGAAACCCTTGCGGGCAAGGACCGAAAGCGCCGGCGCCAGCGTTGTCGCGATCGACGCCAGAAGCGCGATGCGCAACAGCGGCAGCGGTGCTGCATTGACGCGCCGCGCGTCGGTGCGCAGGCCCTCGACCTCGGCCAGTATGGCAACGGCGCGGCGATGCAGCGCGATGCCGGCTTTGGTGAGCTCGATCGGCCGCAAATTGCGATCGATCAGGCTGACGCCGAGCGCGCTTTCCAGGTTCTTCAGATGCTGCGAAGCGGCCGATTGCGTCATGCCCAGCATCTGTGCCGCCTGGGTGACGTGCCTGGTCTCGACGATGGCGACGAAAACCTCGATCGATCGGAAAAGGTTGAAATCGAAACTGCCGCTCTTCACCCGCAACTCCGCCCGTGAAGCATCATAAGTTTTCCTAATGTTGCGAAATTTGGGTTGAGCGCAAGTAGTTTAGCGGGAAAAGATCGCGCTGTTCCAATCCAGCGAAGGTATCCCACAAGGTGAATGGCAGCGCACGCATCGTGATCATTGGCGGCGGTGTCATTGGCCTCGGCATAGCCTATCACCTTGCCGAACTGGGCGTGAGCGATGTCGTCCTTCTGGAGCGCCACCAACTGACCAGCGGCACATCCTGGCACGCCGCCGGAATCGTCGGTCCGTTACGCGCCAGCCTCAACCTGACAAGGCTGGCGCAATATGCGACCGAGCTGTTTCCACGCCTCGAGGAACTGACGGGCCAGGCGTCCGGCTACCGCCGCACCGGCGGCCTGTGGCTGGCGCGACGTGCGGAGCGCATGGACGAACTGAAGCGCATCGCGCATTTGGGCAATGTCTGCGGCCTCACCGTTGGGATTGTCGATCAGGCGGGCGTGGCCGAGCACGTGCGCGGCATCGTCACCGATGGCGTCGAGGGCGCGCTGTGGGTCGAGGAAGACGGCCAGGCCAATCCAGTTGATATCTGTGCGGCCTATGCAAAACGGGCCCGCGCCGCCGGTATCCGCATCCTCGAGGGGTTAGCCTGTTCGGGCATCGTGACCCGCAACGGCCGGGTCGCTGGCGTCAAGCTGGCCTCCGGCGCCACCATCGATTGCGAGACCGTCGTCAACTGTGCCGGCGCCTGGGCGCGCGATATCGGCGCGCTCGCCGGCGTTCCTGTGCCGCTGCAGGCCGTCGAGCACATGTATGTCGTGACGGAGCCGATCGCCGGCCTGCAGGATCCGTTTCCCATCCTGCGCGACCTCGACGAAGGCATCTACATCAAGGGTGATTCGGGCAAGCTGGTGCTGGGCGGCTTCGAGCCGAACGCCAAGCTCTTCGACGTTCGCGGACCGGTTGGCGACAGGCCATTCCTCGAACTGCCCGAGGATTGGGAGCAGTTCGAGCCTTTCATGTCGGCCGGGCTGAAACTCCTGCCGGCGCTGTCGCAGACCGGCATCAGGCACTTCATGAATGGCCCGGAGAGTTTTACCCCCGACACGCGGCCGCTGATGGGCGAGTCGCCCTATCTGCGCGGCTTCTATGTCGCCGCCGGCTTCAACTCGACAGGCATGATGTCGTCGGCCGGCGCCGGCAAGGCCATGGCCGAATGGATCGTCGACGGCGAGCCCAGCCTCGATCTGTGGGCGCTTGACATCGCCCGTTTCGACCGCGCCGCCGCGGCGCGCTCTTTCGTCGGCGCCAGGATGGAGGAAGCGGTTGCCGACCTCTTCCGCATGCATTGGCCTTACAAGCAGGCCGCCGCCGGGCGCGAGGTGCGGCGTTCCGCCTTTCACCGTACGTTCGCCGAAGCGGGTGCTGTGTTCGGCGCGCCGACCGGCTGGGAGCGACCGCTCTGGTTCGGCGGCACGGAGACGCGCGGCTATTCCGTCGGCGCTCAGAAATGGTGGAGCCCGGCCAAGGCCGAAGCCGAGCGAATGGCGCAAGGCGTTGGCCTGTTCGAGCTTTCGCCCTTCACCAAGATCGATGTGCGTGGACGCGACGCGATCCAGCTGATGCAAAGCCTGTGCGCGGGGGACGTCGACAGGCCCGAAGGCCGCGCCGTCTATACGCAGATGCTCAACGCACGCGGCGGCATCGAGGCCGATGTGACGGTCACGCGAGTCGACGAGCACGGCTTCCGGGTTATTTCAGGTGCCGCGACCAGACAGAAAGATTTTGCCTGGATCGCGCGCCATGCTGAGGATCTTGGTCTCAACGTCTCGGTCTTCGACGCCACGTCCGCGGAGGCCGTTCTCGGGGTCATGGGGCCGAATTCGCGGGCGCTGCTGCAGAGCCTGACTGACGTCGATCTTTCGGACGCAGCCTTCCCGTTCTCGACTTCGCGCCGCATCGACATCGGCACCGCGAATGTGCGGGCGACCCGAGTCAGCTTTGTCGGCGAGCTCGGCTTCGAGCTTTATGTGCCGGTCGAACACGCCGAGAGCCTGCTTGCCATGATCGTCTCAGCGGGCGGCGCCCATGGCCTGACCTTTTGTGGCCACTACGCGCTGGATGGCTGCCGGTTAGAAAAGGGCTATCGCCATTGGGGCCATGATATCGGGCCGAAGGACACGCCGCTGGAGGCGGGCCTCTCCTTCGCGGTGTCCTGGAAGAGGGATGATTTCATCGGCCGCGATGCCCTGCTGAAGCAGAAGGCCGATGGCCTGAAGCGCCGGCTCATGCATTTCGCCGTCGACGGCGACAATCCGCTTCTGCTGCATGACGAACCGATCTATCGCGACGGCAAACTTGCCGGGTTGACGACGTCAGGTGGCCTCGGCGTTCGCACGGGGCTCAGCCTTTGCCTGGGCTACGTTGCCTGTGATCCAGGCGAGACGAAAACGCAGCTGCTTGCCTGCGACTACCAGATCGCGGTGGCCGGTGCGCGCTACAGGCTGCGCCCACTCGACAAGCCACCCTATGACCCAACCGGATCGCGCATGCGCGTAAGCGCGGAGGAAAATTCATGAGACAACAGGCCCGCGTGGTCGTTATCGGCGGCGGCGCCATGGGCGTGTCGCTGCTCTATCACCTAGCCAAGCGCGGCTGGAGCGATGTCATGCTCGTCGAGAGGCAGGAGCTGACAGCAGGCTCGACCTGGCACGCCGCCGGGCTCTGCACGCATTTCGCCCACAATGCGACGATCATGGAGATGCGCGCGCATTCGGTGCGGCTCTATCGCGAAATCCTGACCGCCGAGACCGGGTTGCCGACAGGTTTCCACCCAAGCGGCGCATTGCGCATTACGCGCTCGCCGGAGCGCATGGACGAATTCCGCCATGTGCAGGGGCTTGGCCGGTTCGTCGGCCATGACTTCCACATTCTCAGTCCCGATGAGCTCAAGCAGATCTATCCGCTCTGCCATACCGACGGCATCATAGGCGCGATCTACGAGCCCAATGACGGTCATGTCGATCCGACGCTGGCGACCAACGCAATGGCCAGCCGCGCGCGCTCGCGCGGCGCCGAGATCGTGCGCCACAATCCGGTCCTGGCAATCGAGCGCAAGCCATCGGGCGAGTGGCTGGTCCGCACACAACAGGGTGACATTGTCGCGGAGCATGTGGTGAACGCGGCCGGCACATGGTGCCGCGAGATTGGCGCCATGATGGGGCTCGACCTGCCCGTGGTGCCGATGCTGCACCAATATGTCGTGACCGATACCGTCCCCGAGATTGCCGACCGGATCGCCGCCGGCGCCAAGGAACTGCCGATCATCCGCGATCCGGAAGAAAGCTGGTATCTGCGCCAGGAGCGCGACGGCTTTATCGTCGGCCCCTATGAAAAGTCGGCTCACCCCTGGGCGGTCGATGGCGTGCCACCAGAATTCGGCATGGACTTGCTGCCGCCAGACCTGGATCGGGTCGAGCACATCATCGCGCTGGCGATGGAGCGTGTCCCGGCACTCGCCAATGCCGGCATCAAGACGGTGGTCAACGGGCCGATCACCTTCACGCCGGATGCCAATCCGCTGGTCGGTCCGGCATTCGGCCTCGGCAATGCCTGGCTGCTCACCGGCTCAAGCATGGGCGTGATGGAAGGCGGCGGCGCCGGTCGCTTTCTCGCCGACTGGATCGTCGACGGATCACCGCCAATGGATGCGCTTGCCATCGACCCACGCCGCTTCGGCAATTATGCCGACCGCGACTATCGCATCGACAAGGCGGTGGAAGGGTTCGGCCTGCAATTCGGCATCCACTATCCCAACGAGGAACGCGAGGCCGGCCGCCCGCGCCGCACGACGCCGGCGCTCGAACTTCAGAGAAGCCAGGGGGCAGTGCTGGGCGCCGCCTATGGCTGGGAGCGGCCGAACTGGTTCGCTGCCAAGGGCGCCGACCGTGACCCGCCACTGACCTTCCGCAAGCCCGGCTGGTTCGACGCGGTGCGCGGCGAGTGCCGTGACGTGCAGGCCAGCGTCGGCGCCATCGACCTTTCGGCCTTCTCCAAATTCGAGATCGGCGGACCAGGCGCCAGCGCCTTCATGGCTTCGCTCGGCGCCAACCGACCACCGGAACGTCACGGCCGCATCGGGCTCATTCACGCGCTGACGGCAAAGGGCGGCGTGGCGTCGGAATTTACCGTGACCCGACTCGGCGACGATGGGTTCTACTTGACCAGCGCAGCACTTGCGGAGCGACATGACGAAGGTCTGCTACGCTCACGCGCCGCAGCCTTTCCAGGTGTGACGATCGACAACGTCACCGAAAGGCGCGGCGTGCTCGGCGTGATGGGGCCGCGTGCCCGTGACCTCTTGGGAAAGATCTGCGAAGCCGATCTATCGAATGCTGCATTCCCCTGGCTTTCCGCGCAGATCATCCGCGTGGCCGGCATCAAGACGGCAGCGCTCCGGGTCTCTTATGCCGGTGAGCTCGGATGGGAACTGCACGTTCAGTTGGCGCAGTTCGGCAAGCTCTACGAAGCGATCACCAAGGTCGGAACGCAGTTCGACCTGCGTCCGTTCGGCATCTACGCGCTCAACGCGATGCGGTTGGAAAAAGGTTATCGTGCTTGGGGCGCCGACCTGACCACCGAACGTACGCCGCTGGAGGCTGGGCTGGGTGCGCTGGTCAAGACTGACAACCGGACGTTCGTCGGCCGTGAGGCGATGCTGGAGCGCATCGGCGAAAGCGCCTGGTCCATGCTGCTGCTCGAGATCGATGACGACGGCGAGAGGCTGCCGTTCTACGCCCACGCCGTGATGCAGGCGGGGCGCCCGGTCGGGGTCGTTACCTCCGGCAGCCACGGCTTCCGCACCGGCAAGACCGTTGCGCTCGCCTATCTGCGACCCGGTGTTGCGGCTGAAGGCCTGACCGTCTCGATCCTCGGCAGGGATCTGACGGCGCGGGAGCTGAAGAAAGCGCCTTACGATCCGGACAATCTGCGGCTGCGCGGCCTTCAGGCCGATGCGCCGGCCGCCTTCATGCCTGCCTGATCACGGAGACGAAAATGGACAAGGACGCGATGATCGACGCTCCAGCGCCACGAAGCGGGGGCCGAGCGGGAAGGCAAGGCCAGCGCCTGGCCCAGCAGGCGCCGCGGCGTCCCTACATCAGCCGGCGGATCGGCACGTTCAATATCCTCGACGAGGAAGGCCTGAGCCTGATCGAGGCGAATGCCGACCGGCTGCTCAAGGAGGTCGGCATGGAGTTCCATGACGATCCCGAGATCCTCGACATCTTTCGCGATGCAGGCGCCGACGTGCAGGGCACCAGGGTTCGCTTCGAGCCCGGCATGTGCCGCACGATCATCCGCGCCACCGCGCCTTCGCAATTCAAGCAGCACGCTCGCAACCCAGCCAACACGGTGGTGATCGGCGGCGACAACACCGTGCTGTGTCCGTCGTGGGGACCGCCCTTCGTCCACGATCTCGATCGCGGACGGCGCTACGCCACGATCGCGGACTTCCGCGATCTGGTGAAGATCCATCAGATGATCCCGCATCTACATCATTCGGGCGGCGTCGTTTGCGAGCCTGTCGACCTGCCGGCCAACAAGCGTCATCTCGACATGCTCTACACCCACATCCGCCATTCGGACCGTGCCTTCATGGGCGCGTTCATCGGTTCGAGGCGAGCACAGGACGCGGTCGACATGGCCAAGATCGTCTTCGGCGAGGAGTTCGTCGCCAACAACGCTGTGCTCTACAACGTCTCCAACACCAATGCGCCGCTGGTGCTCGACGCCAACATGTCGGGTTCGCTGAAGGTCTGCGCCCGCAACAACCAGCCGGTCGCCTGCACGCCATGGACGCTGGCCGGCGCGATGAGCCCGTGCACGGTCGCCGGCACGCTGGCGCAGGTGCTGGCCGAGGCGCTCGCCTGTCTCAGCCTCGTACAGCTGATCAACCCCGGCGCGCCCTGCCTGATGGGAAGCTTTGCCAGCACGATCTCGATGCAGAGTGGAGCGCCGACATTCGGGACGCCGGAAGCGGGCAAGATGGTGCTCGCCTGCGGGCAGTTGGCGCGTCGCGTCGGCGTGCCGTTCCACACCGTCGGTTCGCTGTCGGCCTCAAAGCTTCCCGACGCACAGGCCGAGCAGGAAGCGACATGGGGCATATTGATGTCGATGTTTGCCGGCGCCAACGTGATCAACCACGCCACCGGCTGGCTCGAGGGCGGACTGGTCACCGGTTTCGAAAAGACGGTCATCGACGCCGATCTCTGCGGCAAGGTCGCCAGCCTGTTCGAAGGCATCGATCTGTCGCTCAATGCGCAGGCGATGGAGGCGATCGAAGCGGTCGGGCCGGGATCGCATTTCCTGGGCAGTGCGCATACGCAGTCCAATTTCCTCTCGGCCTTCTATCGCTCCACCAGCAGCGACAACAATTCCTTCGAGCAATGGAACGAGGACGGCCGGCTCGACGCCGCGCAACGCGCCAACCGGCAATGGAAGAGGCTGCTCGACGACTACCAGGATCCGGGGCTCGATCCGGCGATCGACGAAGCGCTCCAGGCCTTCATCGCCAACCGCAAGGCCAGCGAGCCGGACCAGGCTTATTTCTAGAGCCGGTACCGCATCTTTGATGGCCCGTTCGTGGAATGTTGACCGGCCGAGCTCCGCGAGAAGATCGTTCCCAAACGGCTTTATCTGGTTCGTCCTTGCACGATACGGTCGATGATCATGGCGCAGAGAAGTATGGCGAAGCCCGCGAGCAGTCCCTGCCCGACAGCTGCGTATTGAAGCGCATTGAGGACATCTTCTCCCAACCCTTTGGCGCCGATCAGGGAAGCGATGACCACCATTGAAAGGCACATCAAAATGGTCTGGTTTATGCCGGCCATGATGGAAGGCATCGCTAGCGGGAGATCGACCCGGGTCAGGAGAAACCATCTTGTTGCACCATAGGCTTGCGCGGCCTCTCTAATGGCCGGCGGGACACCCTGCAAACCGAGCGCAGTCAGGCGCACCACTGGCGGAGTACCGAAAATCAGCGTGGCGATGACGCCGGGCGGCTTGCCGATGCCGAACAATGCGATCACCGGGATCAAATAGACAAATGCCGGCATGGTCTGCATGAAGTCGAGCACCGGCCGCACGGCGGCATAGACGCGCGGTCGGCGTCCGCACCATATCCCAAGCGGAATTCCTATCGCGAGGCAGATAATGGCCGATGTGCCCAACAGGGCGACTGTTTCCAGGCTCTTTTCCCAAAAGCCAAGCACGGCAAGATAGGCGAGCGCAGCCGCGGTGAAGATGGCGACGCGCGGCCCCGCCAGTTGCCAGGCCAGGGCTAGAATGATCGCCATTGTCACTGGCCAGGGCATGCCCGTCAGTCCATAGGCCAAGGCATCGAGCACCAACGATATTGCGCCTGTGATGCCGCCGAAAAAGCCCTCCCCGAGATGCGACACCGCTCCCATCAGGCTGTCCAGACCCGATGACAACGCGGCCTGCCACTCGCGATTCGAGGGCGCGGCAGTCAGCCAGACGGCTGGTGTCGGCGCGGCGAAGCGATAGACCGAAAGCCCATAGGCTGCGATGCAGAAGGCAAGGGCGCATAGCGCCAGCGGATGATTGTGCCCGCGCTGAAGCGTCGGGTTCGAACGCCAGCGCGCGAAGCGCCGCTCCAGCATCCGGTTGGCGAGGAAACCGGCGATCAACCTGGCGAAGAGCAAAGTGACAATGCCGGACCCAATTACAACCGGCGCCTTCGCCTTTGCGGCGTCGGCCCGCATTCTGGCCGTGTTGGCAGCTTTCTCCAGAGCGGCCGCTGATGATTTCAGGCCAGCTGCATTGTCCACCCCCGCTGCCTCGGCGGCCTTTGCCTGTTCCGCGCGCGCCTGTGCCTGCTTGGTGACGCGTTCGGCGCGTGCTTGCTCCCCGGCGCCGAGGTTGCCAGCCGCGCCGACGCCGATCTGAACTACCGCAAGCGTCTCCAGGAAGAAGATGAGCCAGAACAGAAGTGTGATGCCTCGGGCAGCGGCCCACACCGGTCCAAGCAGCGCGGCCGCCAGGTTGAACGGCCAGACGGCACCGGAAGCCCGCCGGATGCGGGCGAACACATCGATATAATAATCGGGGTTGCGGAGGACGAATTCTCGTACGAGTCCTTCCTCTACCGGTTGGGCGTGCTCTATCGATTGCACAGCGACAGGATCATGGGCGTTCACGGATTTCGCCCTTTCGCAGACCGTGAAGCAGTAT
Organism: Mesorhizobium sp. B2-2-3; assembly: GCF_006442405.1. Lineage (NCBI taxonomy): Bacteria > Pseudomonadati > Pseudomonadota > Alphaproteobacteria > Hyphomicrobiales > Phyllobacteriaceae > Mesorhizobium > Mesorhizobium sp. B2-2-3. The sequence goes on from NZ_VFWC01000012.1 coordinate 183,517, forward strand.
CTGCCTGTCGACGATGCCGACGACAGACCCACCGGGATCTGTCACAGCAAGCGGTGCGGCATCCCGTGCCGCGAGTTCGACGAGTTCGGCCAGGGATTCTCGAGAATCCACCCTGCGCAACCGCTCGACGTCCAATTCCGGATGAGACCGGCTCTTGAAACTCTCGACCGACTCCATGATGCGCCCGGCGGTGATCACCTTCAGGCGCGAGATGTCGGCGACGAATTTCGCGACATAGTCGTGCTTCGGAGATGTGACGATCTCCTCGGGCGTGTCGGTCTGGACGATGACGCCATCTTTCATGATCGCGATGCGATCGCCGATCCGGATCGCCTCGTCGAGGTCATGGGTGATGAAGATCACTGTCTTTCCCATCGAGCGCGAGAGGGCCAGGAACTCGTCTTGAAGTTGCCGCCTTATCAAGGGATCGAGCGCGCTGAATGGCTCGTCCATGAGCAGGATCGCTGGATCGGCAGCCAAAGCGCGGGCGAGGCCGACGCGCTGCTGCATGCCGCCTGAGAGCTCATGGCAGTAGCGATCCCCCCAGCCCGACAGGTTCACCTTGGCAAGTGCCGCCTCGGCCGCGTCAAATCTCCGCTGCTTGGTCGCGGCTTGGATCTCCAGCGGGAGCGCGACGTTGTCGCGTACGGTGCGATGCGGAAGCAGACCGAAGCTCTGGAACACCATGGCGATCCTGCGAGACCGCAATGCCCTCAACTCAGCGGGCGACTTGGCCATGACGTTTTCACCGTCGACGAAAATCTCGCCGGCGGACGGCTCGAGCAGGCGGTTTATATGGCGGATCAATGTCGATTTGCCACTGCCCGACAGGCCCATGACGCAGAAGATTTCACCCGGCCGAACCGAAATGTTGACGTTGGCGACGCCCACGACACATCCGAAGCGCCTGGCCACTTCGTCCTTGTCCAGGCGGTCGCGCAAAATCGCCATCATCGCCACTGGCGCGCGGGCGCCAAAGATTTTCCAGACGCCCTTCAAAATGATGGCGGCACCATGGCTTGCCGCGTCTCCGCAGTCCGCCAGGCCGGGTCCTCCCGGCGCAATGATCGGTGCGGTGTCCACCGTCTACCGCTCCCGTCCGATCACGGATTTGAGCGGCCGGGCAACAGTGCAGGCCGGTTCAGAGCCTGCAATGCCGGCCCTGGACTTCAATGACCGAACCACTTCGCCACGTCGTCGGGGTGGGCTTTGATCCATTCCTTCGCCACATCGCCTGCCGGCTTTTTGTCGACGATGATTGCATAGGCCCATTTGCTGATGTCGTCCGGATTGAAAGTAATCCGATCCAGGGCGGCGGTCAGTTCCGGTTGCCGCTGGGCCAGCGAAGCAGCATAGGCGATGTGCACGGTGGTGTCAGCATATGCCGACGACACTTTCGATTTTTCGAACCATTGAGGATCCTCGCTCGGCTGCAGCATCACGAACTTGGCTGGGTCGTGTTTCGGTTCTGTGAGAAAGGCAAGCTTGTAGCGGGCGAAATTCTGGTGTGGGCCGTAGCAGTAGCCGACCCATGGCTTGTCTGCCTTCGCGGCCCGGTCGAGCGATGCCGCGGCCACCGCTTCGTCGGTCACCTGGAGATCGAAGAAATCGGCGAATCCATAGTCGCGGGCCCGCACCTTTTCGATGTTTGTCGACTGCCAGCCTGACGCGCCGATCCAGATTTCGCCCTTGCCGTCGCCATTGGTGTCGAAGATCTTGGCGTTGTCCGGATTGGTGAGATCCGCGACATCCTTGATGCCATATTTGTCGACCGTGACCTGGGTGACGCAATAGCCTTGCTTGGCTTCGTAGCCGTTCTGCGCGAGTTTCACCGTGCCGGCGCCTTTGACATATTTGTCTACCAGGCCCTGCTGGTTCGGCAGCCAGACATCTGGCCAGATGTCGACCTCCCCTTTGTTGCGATCCATGGCTTCCCAAATGACTGGGACTGCGGTGGTGGTGACGGTGGAAACGTCGAGCCCAAGCTCCTGTTCGGCCGCGTTCTTGATGACGTTCATGACCGCCGTTGCGGTAGCATAGTTTGGATCCGGCATAGTCACGTCTGCACCGAACGCCGACGATACCGGCGCCAACAATAGAACGCCCAGAGATGGTGCAAGAAGTCGGTTTTTCATATCGTTCCCCAGTTGAGTTGCGCTGATTTTTCTCAGCTTATTGGTCAAGTTAGCGAAACGTGCAGGCAATCCATCCCAAATTGTGCCGCATTAGCAAAAACGATGAAGCGCATTAGGCGGTCGTTGAGATTCCGATACCCGCTCTGTAGACAGAGGGTGTCTCCATGCTCAGGCCGTCACGTATATGCTCCCTGCCTCGACGGAGACTGGGAACGTCCTCGCGCGAACGGACGGGTTGACCAATGCTGCGCCCGACCTGATGTCGAATTCCCACCCGTGCCAGGCACAGCGAACGATTTCATTCTCACGGTGATAGATGAATTCGGCTCGCTCGACGGGAGCAGTCGTTCCGCATTGCGGCCCCTCACAAAGGGGGGCCCCTCGATGCGGGCATACATTCAGCAGCGCATGGAAACTATCGCCGATCCGGAACACGCCGATCGACAGGCTGCGCACCTTGGCGATGAACGGCGTTCCGACCTGGATCTCGTCGGCGCGACAAATATACGTCTTCTCAGCCATCTCAGGTCGTCACGCTGCGGCAGCGGCTTGCGGGCGGGGAATGCGCTTGTAAACGTCTAGCGCATTCTGGCCGAGCACCTTGCGGCGCCACTCCGGCGGGATGTGCAAAGTGTTGACGTCATCGTAGTCCCAATGGGGGTAGTCGGACGCAAACAGCAGCGTGTTCTCCCCGTCCATGGCCTCCAGGATCGCCCAGAGGTGGTTGATATTCGAAGGCTGCTCCAGCGGTTGGGTGGAGAAACGTATGTTGCGCCGGCAATATTCCGACGGCAGCATTTTCAGCCATGGCGTCTCTTTTCGCAGTGCTTTGTAGTCGGCATCCAGGCGCCACAGGACCGACGGGACCCAGGCGACGCCGCACTCGATGATCACGAAGTAGAGGTCCGGCCATTTCTCAAAAACGCCATGGGCAATCATGCTTGCCACATGCGACATGGCCGACATGTGCAGGATCGCATGGGTCTCCCAGAAGAAAGTGGTGGGCGCTGGCGCGACAGCGTTCCAGTTGATGCCACCATGTCCACCAAGATGTATGGCGAACGGCAAACTGACCTCGGCACAGGCCTCGAAGATCGGGTGATAGAACGGGTCGCCATACGGCCGCACAGAGCCTTGGGAGGCCAGAACTTGCGCCATCCGGGGATGCGCGCCGAGGCGCCGGATCTCCGCCGCCGCAAGGCGCGGGTCTTGCGGTGCGATGATGATGGAGCCCATGAAGCGGCTGTCTTTCGGCAGCCATTCATTGATCTGGTAGTCGTTGTAGGCGCTTACCAGCGCGCTAGCGTAATAGGGATTTGCCAGTGTCGACGCTTCGATGGGCTCGTCGCCAGTTAGGATTGCCACTCCGACATTGTATTTATCGAGGTGCTTCTCCTTCATGATCAGGTAGTTGTCCGCCTCCACCTTCGGTCGCACATCCTTGCGGGAGAAATCCTGCGGATGAAACCAGGGGCGATGGCCGTGCGGAAAAGCGCCGACCGGGCCGGTCTTCTCGCCCTCGATGAACATGTCTTTCCAGACACCGGACAGGTAGGGCTCCAGCACCGTCGCGTTGGACCAATAGTTGTGGCAATCGCAATCGACTATGAACACTTTTCCCTCTTCCTTTGATGCGGCCGTCACAGACCGTGGCTTCTGCACCGAACTTCCGCTTTGATAGTGCTCGGATCAAGCGTATGAACAGCTAGATACGATCGCAAAAATCGATGGCTCGCCTATGCAGTTGGAACAAATAGAGACGTTTCTCGACATCATTGAATCGCGAAACTTCAACCGGTCGGCGGAGCGCCTCGGACTGACGCAATCGACGGTCAGCACCCGTGTCAAGAACCTGGAGGCCGCCGTGGGGTCAGAACTCTTCCATCGCGGCCGCGCCGGTGCCGAGCCGACTGCGGCAGGGCGGCGGTTTGAGGTTTACGCACGGTCAATGCTGTCGACCTGGTCCCAGGCCCGTCACGACGTGCGCGCCTTTAACAGATTCGAAGGCAGCCTTCGGATCGCTGCCCAGGTTGGAATGACCCGCTCGATCCTGCCGGGTTGGTTGGAAATGCTGCTGCAAGTCTTGCCGCGGTCCTCGATCCATGTCGAATCCGACTACTCGCCGCAGATGATATCTGATCTGAGCCTGGGAAACCTCGATATTGCTGTTGTTTATGCTCCACGCTACCTGCCCGAGATCACATATGACCAACTGATGGTCGAGGAATATACAATGGTCTCGACCAAGGCACGCCGGCTTAGCGATGTAAGCCCGGACAATTACATCCGGCCGGGTTACACCGTTGCGCTCGAGAAGGCTCATGCCGAGGCGTTGCCAAATCTGACTGCGTGCCGGCTTTCGATGGGCTCCGAAACGCTGGCCGACAATATGCTGAGGCGCGCAGGCGGCACCTGCTACATGCGCGCCGACGATGCGCGTCGCTTCGCCGCCGAGCAACCCTCCCACATTGTGGAAGGTGCTCCAACTCTGCATCAGCCCGTCTACACCGCAATTCTCGCGCGACGCCGGCATGAGCCAAACATAAAGAAAGGCATTCGCGCGCTTCATCTTGCGGTCATGTCGCTGGAAGCTTGATCGATATTGTCGATCATAGATGCTTGAGGTTCCTCCTGTATCGAACGTAGGCCTGCTGGCATTCTTGGCCCCTTAATGGGAGCCAGATGATGAACGCCCTCGTTTCTTTCCCTCCCTCCTGCCGATCCGACCGCGTCAGCGGACGTCACACGCTGATCTGTCGCGGCATCGTTCAGGAGACGCACGACGTGAAGACCTTCGTCTTTTGTCCAAAGCGCGGGCAGGCCGGCCAGTTCAAAGCCGGGCAGTTTATCACTCTGAACCTCGTGATCGACGGCGCTCCGGCCGTCCGGACTTACTCGATCTCTTCGCCGCCAACCCGGGTGGGAGACCTCAGGATAACCGTCAAGCGCGTCCCCGGCGGCCTCGCTTCCAATTGGCTGCATGACAATCTCGAACAGGGAAGCGAAATAGAGATCGACGGCCCGTCCGGCAGCTTCAACTGGGATGACCTGCGGAGCGACCGGCCGCTTTTCCTCTCCGGCGGCAGCGGCATAACACCGGTGATGTCGATGCTGCGCACGCTCGCCGACAGTGGCTCCGACAAGGATGTCTGCTTCATTCATAGCGCACGCTCGCCGAAGGACATCATCTTCGGTGACGAGCTTGACAACCTGGCACGGGACCATCGCAATTTTCACGTCCATGTCGTCTGCGCCGAAGCTGTGCATAATTGGGCCGGTCCAACTGGATTGGTTGGTGAGTCCATGTTGCTGAAGTTTGCTCCCGACATTAGGGAGCGCACCGTTTATGCCTGTGGGCCCGAGCCTTACATGAACGCAGTCCGGAACGCCCTCAACAGCATCGGCTTGGATCCTGGTCGGTATCATGAGGAGAGCTTTGGCGGCCTGCTGAAGCCTGCACCGGTGTTGCAAACAGCCCAGGCCGCTTCCGTGCGTTTTGCTCGCACAGGTGTCACCCACCAATGCCGTTCGACACAGACCCTGCTCGAAATCGCTCGGAGCGTTGGTCTGTACCTGCCAAGCGCTTGCCAGCAAGGGATTTGTGGGACCTGTCGTGTGCTGAAGGTCAGCGGCGACGTGGAAATGGCTGATTTCGGCGGACTCAGCGCACAGGAGAAGGACGCCGGATATGTGCTCGCCTGCTGCACACATCCCATGGGAGCGGTGTCGATAGACTTGTAACTGCAGGCGCACACCGCGGCCGTGCAAATCACAAAGCAATTCAGTACCGATATTGTCGTGGAAGGCACCGATAAGACATCGGCAGCATCGATCTGGTGTTCGATGTCATCGGTGGCAACATCCAGAAGCGGTCTGCAGCCCTGATCCGGGGCGAGGTATGCTGGTGACCGTCGTCGGACCAGCCGAGGCGCAGCCCGCGGATGGCTTGGCGGTCGATTTCGTCGTCGAGTCCGGTCGTGGCCAGTTGAGCGAGATCGTCCAGCAGGTGCGGAACGGGCGGCTGCGGATGAACATTGGCAAGGTCGCGATCTCGACGAGGCGATCGCCGCCTCAGGAAAAAATACTGTCAGAGCATTGTCACTCGACAACGCTCCACCACAATAACGCGTGCATGTCACGACGCGATTCGCGGCCGCCCGGTGGCTGTCGCGACGACGATGGCTTCCACGAAACTGCGCTCGCCTTCGATTGTAGCAACTCTTATGTCGCGTGCGATCTCGATCCGAGCCTGATCGGTCCCGGCGCGCTCGGCAAGACCTGCCGCCAAGACTCGAATGTGGGCTTCGGCTGCGGCCATCGCCTCGTCCTCGGTGTCATAGTCGTCCAGCCGCTCGCCGGAATTGAGACGGAAAAGCCCGATCTCCGGTTGGCTGACGCGCGCTTCCGCTGACATTCGCACCTGTCCAACCACGGCGCCCAACGCATTTGCGACATCGGCGTGTTCGGCAATGCTGCATTCATTGCCGATCAATTGCGGCAGCCCGGCAAAGTGCAGCGAAGCCGACGCCCCGAGGCCGATCACCGGCCGGTCGAGCGCGATCGACAGCCGCGCCATGCCGCCTCGCCCGCCAACCGCCCGCTGAACCAGCGGGTTGGCAACGGAGACGCCGCCCTCCAGCCCGTCCTCGGCAAATACCGATTCAAGAATTACTTCGGCAGAACGCCGGGTGACGGAGGCAAGAACCATCTCGGAAAACGCTTCTGCGCCTTTGGCGACACGATGCCCCTGGCCGTCGCGCTTGCGTGAGAACAATTCGGCGCCCAGTCGAGCCGCGACAGGATCCCAGTTCCCTTGCCGGCCGAGCACATGGGCTGCATCGGATGGCGTGAAGCCGACGATATGCACCAGGCCACGTGCGACGAGGCGATTGAGCGTCGCGACCTGTGACGTCGATACGAGCAGCCGGTCGAGCGCGGCGGGAATTGCCGAAATGTCAGCATAGAGCCGCGTCTCGGTAACCGTCAGGCCTGCGGTTAGACGTTCGGGCACACCTGTGCGCAATGCGAAGCGGCCGTCCAGCCGGCTGGTGTTGGGACTGAGCAATTGCCGGTTGAGACCTTGGCATATGGCATCGCCGTGTTTCACCGCGGCGAGCGCCAGCGGTACCAGCCGCCGGGGCCCGAGCACGATCGTCGAAGCCAACGACTGCTCATGAAGCGAAACTTCCGAATCCCCACCAAGGCCAAAGGTGTGCATGGCGACGGCTTCCACCATGGTTCGCATTCCGCCGACGGTGGCGCCTTCCGGATCGAGCCGCAGGCGGCCACCATCCAGAACTGCGATGTCGGTGGTAGTGCCGCCTATGTCGGACACCACCGCATCATCGATGCCGGTCATGTACCGCGCGCCCACCAGGCTTGCCGCTGGTCCTGACAGAATGGTCTCGATCGGCCGAGCGCGGGCGAATTCTGCGGTAATGAGCGCGCCGTCGCCGCGCACGACCATGAGCGGAGCGACGATCCCGCGTCTTGCCAGAAATCCCTCCGTGGCGTCGACAAGGCGATCGATCATCGAGATCAACCGGGCGTTGAGAAGCGTGGTCAGCGCCCGACGCGGGCCGCCGAGTTTCGACGACAATTCATGCGAACAGGTCACCGGGAGCCCGATGCGCTCGCGGATGACGTCACGTACCGCGATTTCGTGTTCGGGATTGCGAACGGCAAAATAGGAGGCCACGGCGACGCCTGAAACCGTGTCGGCGAGAAACGGCAGCGCAGCCACGAGAGCGTCGAGCACCAGCTCACGCGGATCTCCGTGGACGTCATGTCCGCCCGGGCAAAAGATCACGGGATCGGAGCCAAGGGCCTTTGACAATCCGTTCCGGGCAAGGTCGGCTTCAGTGAAGCCGATCATCACCAGCGCGACCCGCCCGCCCTGCCCTTCGACG
>NZ_VFWC01000013.1:0-171683 GCF_006442405.1 Mesorhizobium sp. B2-2-3
CCCAGCCTCCATCCGCTGGCGATAAAACCGGACAACTCACGTGCTACCTAATCCGGACAACTCATCTGCTTACGACAGAATCTGGCCGTTTGCCTTGACTCGCGACAAACCTTCGGTTAGGGACAGCGCGCAATCGGCGTGGAGGGTTCTTCCGCGCCGCTTGTTTTTTGAACCCGCAGACTGACAAAAAGACGGCCGAACCGCCACAGGCGGTTCATCGAGGCCGACCGAACAGCGAAAGGCAAAAAATGTTCGCAGTCATCAAAACGGGCGGCAAGCAGTATCGCGTCGCCGCCAACGATCTCCTGAAGATCGAAAAAGTCGAAGCCAATGTCGGCGATATCGTCGAGATCGGCCACGTGCTCGCGCATGGCGAGGGCGAGAATGTCACGTTCGGCGCACCGTTCGTCGACGGCGCGGTTGTCACCGCCGAGGTCGTCGAGCAGGGCAAGAACCGCACGGTCATCGCCTTCAAGAAGCGCCGCCGCCAGAATTCGCGCCGCAAGATCGGCCATCGCCAGTTGCTGACCACGGTCAGGATCTCCGAGATCCTGCTGGGTGGCGCCAAGCCGGCCAAGAAGGCCGCTGCCAAGGCGGAAGCCAAGGCCGAGGTAGCCGCCGACGCGGCGCCGAAGGAAGCCAAGGCCAAGAAGGACGCCCCGAAGGAAGAGGCAAAGGCCGAGACCGCGGCAGCGCCGCTGTTCAAGGCGCCGAAGGGCGAGCCGGACGATCTGACCGTGATCAAGGGCATTGGCCCGGTCGCCGCCAAGGATCTCAACGAACAGGGCATCATCACCTTCGCGCAGCTCGCCAAGCTGACCGAGAAGGATGTGGCCAAGATCGACGAGAACATGCCGTTCAGCGCCGACCAGATCAAGGACTGGCGCGAGCAGGCCAAGGAACTGGCGAAGAAGTAAGGCCAACCGGCGCGAAACGTCGCCGGATCGGACTTGAAACGGAACGCGAACGCGTTCATAAGACCATTCAAGCGCCCCTGGGCGCATCGGAGTTAGTTAGATGGCACACAAGAAAGCTGGCGGCTCGTCGCGCAACGGTCGCGACTCGCATTCCAAGCGTCTGGGCGTGAAGAAGTTCGGCGGCGAAGCCGTCATCCCGGGCAACATCATCATTCGTCAACGCGGCACCACCTGGCATCCCGGCGTCAACGTCGGCATGGGTACGGATCACACGCTTTTCGCGCTTGAAGCCGGCGCCGTGACGTTCAACAAAAAAGCCAACGGCCGAACCTACGTATCGGTCAACCCGATTACCAAAGCAGCGGAGTAGCCGGTTCCGCACCACAACACCGGCAGCCCATCTCGGGAACCGGTGTCTGGAAGCCAGAAGGTTTGGCAAAGCCAGGAAAAGGATCAGGGGAGATGGGTTTCCATCTCCCTTTTTTCTTGTGCCTGGAGGACTTTGACATGGTTGCCGAAGCGGAAGACTCAGAAGACGAAAGTTATGCGATCGATTGCCCGGTGCTGGTCACCGAGCGGCTGGTGATGCGGGCTCCGTGCGAAAGCGACATCGCGCAACTGGTCGAGCTCGCCGACAACCGTCATGTCGCCGAGATGCTGGCGCGCATGCCGCATCCCTATGGCGAGGCCGAGGCACGCGCTTTCCTGGCCATGGCCAAGTCGCGCCGCGCCGGCATCGCCTATGCGCTGACGCTGGCAGGCACTGAAACCTTCGTCGGCTGCGCCGGATTGAACACCACCGACCGCGGACTGGAGCTCGGCTACTGGATCGGAGAACCCTACTGGAAGCGCGGCTTCGCCACCGAGGCGTCGCACGCCCTGGTCGATCTCGCGTTCCAGCGCACAAACATCCAGGTGCTGCATGCCTCGACGCGGGTCATCAATCCGGCCTCGCGCCGGGTGATCCACAAATGCGGCTTCCAGTATGCCGGCCAGGGCATGCTGAACTCGATTGTCGCCGGCCAGGTGCCGGTCGAGCGTTACCGCCTCGACCGGAAGACATGGACCAGCCTGCGCAACTGGGTACATTTTTGATGTGTGCCGATATTCAGGTGAGGCCGGCCTGCAAACGCTGATTTTCTGCGCTTCCGGTGCTCGCGTACTTTAAGTACGCTCCGCTCCGGTTCTCGAAAACCAACGTTTTCGGCTCGGCCTGACCTGAATCTCAGCACACATCGGCGCTGGGCCTCTGGTCAAAGGTTCGGAAAGAATCGTGCATCGATTTGGGCTCAGCCCAGTTCGGCCCATACCGGCAGATGGTCCGAGCCAACAGCCTTTCGGTCGACCCACAGGCGCTTCAGCGACCGGGCAAGCGAGGCGCTGGTGAAGATATAGTCGATGCGCTTGTGGCGGTCGGTATTGCCGGGGTCCTTGGGGTCGACCCAGCTGACGAGATCGTCGCCGGCGACATTGAGGCGCAGGGCGGCATCGACGGCGAAGTCGGCGGTCAGCGGCATGCCGAATTCGTGGTCCGGCCGGCCGGCGAGTTCGACATATTCGGGCGATCCGGCCAGCATGTTGAAGTCGCCCATGCCGACGAAGGCCTCGGGGTGCGGCAGTTCCGGCAGGCCGATCTCGGCGACGCCGGACAGCGCGCCGCCTTCAAGCGCATAGTTCAACAGGCGCCGGCGCAGGAACTGGATCTGGCTGGCGCGCTCGACCGGGCTGCGGTGATCGAGATGGATGGAATAGAAGCGGATGAAACCAAGCGGCGTCTCGATCAGCGCCTCCAGCGCGCCGCGCTGGAAGTTCATCATCTCGAAGCTGCGGCTTCGCGGCAGGAGCAGGTTGCGCGACAGATGAATGGGCGTCTTCGAAAGCACCATGTTGCCGAGTTGGAAGGTGGTGGTGATGGCGCGGCCGTTTTCGATGCGCGAGCCGATATTGGCCTCGAAATTGCTGCCATAGACGGCGAAATAGTCGGGCAGCGCCTCGCCGATCTCGGCGACCATGTCGCGTCCGCCGTTCCTGGGATTGTTGCGGGTGACCTCCTGCAGCGCGATCACGTCGGCACCGCGCACCGCGTCGGCAATGCGCGCGACATCGTACTGCCCGTCAAGACCGATGCCGTACTGGATGTTGTAAGTTACAAGCTTCATCCGTCATCTCCGGCCAACCCCGCGCGGCCACTGTCACAAAACGGCCTCGCCCTTCGCCGCGCCTTGGTTTAGAGCAAGGCGCAAGGTTTAGAGCAATGCCGCAAGGCCAATAAAGAAACTGCTGTCCGATGAAATTTCTCGATCAAGCCAAGGTCTATGTCCGCTCCGGCGACGGGGGCGCGGGTTCCGTGTCGTTCCGGCGCGAGAAGTTCATCGAGTTCGGCGGACCGGACGGCGGCGATGGCGGCCGCGGCGGCGACGTCTGGCTGGAAGCGGTCGACGGGCTGAACACGCTGATCGACTACCGCTACCAGCAGCATTTCAAGGCCAAGACCGGCACTCATGGCATGGGCCGCAACATGACCGGCGCCAAGGGCGCCGACGTCACGCTGAAAGTGCCGGCTGGAACGCAGGTGTTCGAAGAGGACAACGAGACGCTGATCTGCGACCTCACCGTGGTCGGCCAGCGCTTCCTGCTGGCCAAGGGCGGCAATGGCGGCTTCGGCAACCAGCACTTCAAGACCTCGACCAACCAGGCGCCGCGCCGCGCCAATCCGGGTCAGCCCGGCGAGGAGCTCAACATCTGGCTCAGGCTGAAGCTGATCGCCGATGCCGGGCTGGTCGGGCTGCCCAATGCCGGCAAATCGACCTTTCTCGCCTCCGTCACCGCCGCCAAGCCGAAGATCGCCGACTATCCCTTCACCACGCTGCATCCCGGCCTGGGGGTGGCACGCATCGATGCGCGCGAATTCGTCATCGCCGACATTCCCGGCCTCATCGAAGGCGCGCATGAGGGCGTCGGCATCGGCGATCGCTTCCTTGGCCATGTCGAGCGCACGCGCGTGCTGCTGCACCTGGTGTCGGCGCAGGAGGAGAACCCCGGCAAGGCCTACAAGACCGTGCGCGCCGAACTCGAAGCCTATGGCCATGGCTTGACCGACAAGGCCGAGATACTGGCCCTTTCGCAGGTCGACACGCTTGATGCGGATGAGCGCAAGAAGAAGGTCGCGTCGCTGAAGCGCGCCGCCGGCCGTGCGCCGATGCTTCTGTCGGCGGTCACCGGCGAAGGGGTCGAAGCGGTGCTGCGCGCGCTGATGGCGGTCGTGGCCGAAGCGCGCGACGCGATCGCGGCGCCGGTCGACACGCGCTGGGAAAAATAGCATGACCGTGCAGTCGCTGAAGAAATACCGGCGCATCACCGTCAAGATCGGTTCGGCGCTTCTGGTCGACCGCACCGCCGGGCTGAAGCGCGACTGGCTGGCGTCGCTGGCCGACGACATTGCCGTGCTGGCTCAAGGCGGCGCGGAAATCCTGGTCGTGTCGTCGGGCGCCATCGCGCTGGGCCGTACCATTCTGGATCTTGGAAAAAGGGCGCTGAAGCTCGAGGAGAGCCAGGCGGCCGCAGCCGTCGGCCAGATCGCGCTGGCCGGCGCCTGGTCGGATGCGCTCGGCAAGGGCGGGTTGAAATCGGGCCAGATCCTGCTCACGCTTGGCGACACCGAGGAGCGCCGCCGCTACCTCAACGCCCGGGCGACGATCTCGACGCTCTTGAAGATGAAGGCGGTGCCGGTCATCAACGAGAACGACACCGTGGCGACCTCCGAGATCCGCTATGGCGACAATGACCGACTGGCCGCGCGGGTGGCGACGATGATGGGCGCCGACCTTTTGGTGCTGCTCTCGGATATCGACGGTCTCTACACCGCGCCGCCGGCGCGTGACCCGGAGGCCAAATTCGTCGCGGTGGTCGATCGCATCACGCCTGAGATCGAAGCGATGGCGGGTGCCGCGGCTTCCGAACTGTCGCGCGGCGGCATGCGCACGAAGCTCGACGCCGGTAAGATCGCCACTGCGGCCGGCACGGCCATGATCATTACCGCCGGCACGCGGCTTTCGCCGCTGATGGCGATCGAGCGCGGCGAGCGCGCCACCTTCTTCCGGCCGAGCGCCAACCCGGTGAAAGGCTACAAGAGCTGGATCGCCGGCCAGCTCGAACCGGCGGGAAGGCTCACCGTCGATGCCGGCGCCGTCGGGGCGCTGACATCGGGCAAGTCGCTGCTGCCGGCCGGTGTCAAGCTGGTCAGCGGCAATTTCTCGCGCGGCGATACGGTGGCGATCCTGTCGCCCGAGGGTCGCGAGATCGCCCGCGGGCTGGTTGCCTATGATGCCGCGGATGCCGTAAGGATCGCAGGCCTGAAGACAACCGAAATCGAGACCGTGCTCGGCTACGAGGCGCGTTCGGCGATGATCCACCGCGACGACCTTGTGGTCAGCCTCGCGGGCGACCAAGTAACGAGCGGAGGATGAGCCATGCTGAAGCTGCATGAAAAATCCCGGAACGATACAGTGGCGACCATGGCCGACCTCGGCCGCCGTGCCCGCGCCGCCGCACGACCGCTGGCCATCGCCACGACAGCCGCCAAGAACGCGGCACTTGCCGCCATGGCGGAGGCGATCATCGCCCGCGAGCGAGCCATACTCGACGCCAATGCCATCGACATCGCGAACGGGCATGAAGCCGGTCTGTCGGCGTCCTCCATGGACCGGCTGAAGCTCAATCCCGCCCGCATCCGCGCCATGGCCCAAGGCATTCGCGAGCTTGCCGAACTCGGCGATCCCGTCGGCGACGTGATCGCCAGTTGGGAGCGGCCGAATGGCCTGCAGATCGAGCGCGTGCGCACACCGCTCGGCGTCATCGGCGTCATCTATGAGAGCCGGCCGAACGTCACGGCGGATGCCGGCGCGCTCTGCCTCAAGGCCGGCAACCCGGTGATCCTGCGCGGCGGCTCGGATTCGCTGAACTCGTCTTCGGTGATCCACGCTTGCCTGGTCGACGGCTTGAAGGCAGCCGGCCTGCCGCAGGACGCCATCCAGCTTGTGCCGACCACCGACCGCGCCGCCGTCGGCGAAATGCTGAAAGGCCTCGGCGGCAATCTCGACGTCATCATCCCACGCGGCGGCAAGAGCCTGGTCGAGCGGGTGCAGACCGAGGCCCGGGTGCCGGTCTTCGCGCATCTGGAAGGCATCTGCCATCTCTATGTCGACCGCTCGGCCAAGCTCGACATGGCGGTCGGCATCGCCGTCAACGCCAAGATGCGGCGCACCGGCGTCTGCGGCGCTGCCGAAACGCTGCTGGTCGACCGTGCGGTTGCCTCCACCCACCTGGTGCCGATCCTCGACGCCTTGCGCGCCGCGGGCTGCGAGATCCATGCCGATGCCGAGGTGCTGAAGCTGTTCTTCGACGCCAAGCCGGCGACCGATGCCGACTGGGTCACCGAATATCTCGACGCCGTCATCGCGGTGAAGCTGGTCGACGGTGTCGCTGACGCAATCGAGCATATCGAGACTTTCTCCTCCCATCACACCGAGGCGATCGTCGCCGAGGACGCGCAGGCGGTGGAACGGTTCTTCAACGAGATCGACTCGGCGATCCTGCTGCACAACGCCTCAACGCAGTTCGCCGATGGCGGCGAGTTCGGCATGGGCGCCGAGATCGGCATCGCCACCGGCAAGATGCACGCGCGCGGGCCCGTTGGCGTCGAGCAACTGACCTCGTTCAAATACCGCGTGCGCGGCTCGGGACAGGTGAGGCCTTGACGCTTTTCGTCCAAAGGGCCTGAAGCTTGCGCCCAGCCACCCCCCTCTGTCCTGCCGGACATCTCCCCCGCAAGGGGGGAGATTGGCTGACATTTTTGGTTTCGCCGATCTTCAATGCTGCAAGATTTGTGCCTTCACCGAAGCTGCTAATCTCCCCCCTTGTGGGGGAGATGTCCGGCAGGACAGAGGGGGGTGCCTAGCGAATGCTTTCCCTGCTTGAGCAACCTATCCCGTCCAGCTACCTCAAAATGCCGCATGCCGGCAAAGGCCTTGCCGTCGGCCTGTTCGGCGGCTCGTTCAATCCGCCGCATGCCGGCCACGCGCTGGTCGCCGAGATCGCGCTCAGGCGGCTGGCGCTCGATCAGTTGTGGTGGATGGTCACCCCGGGCAATCCGCTGAAGAACACGCACGAGTTGGCGCCGCTGGCCGAACGGCTGCGCCTGTCCGAGAAGATCGCCAAGAACCCGAAGATCAAGGTCACCGCCTTCGAAGCGGCGCATCATGTGCGCTACACCGCCGACGCGCTGGCGCTGGTCAAGGCGCGCAATCCCGGCGTCGACTTCGTCTGGATCATGGGCGCCGACAGCTTGCGCGATTTCCACCGCTGGCAGCGCTGGCGCGAAATCGTCATGACCTTCCCGATCGCGGTCATCGATCGTCCGGGCGCGACGCTGTCGTTCCTGTCGTCGGTCGTGGCCAAGACCTTCGACTATGCCCGCATCGACGAAGGCGATGCGCCAAGGCTCGCCCGCATGAAGGCGCCCGCGTGGACCTTCATCCACGGCCCGCGCTCGTCGCTGTCGTCGACGGCTATCCGCGAGCAGGCGAAGGGCTGATCGGCACAGCGCCCTTTCTTCGCAAGGAGGAAGGCAAGTCCGGCAATGTCGCTTTTGCGGCGGCCTTTCGTCATCGAATGGATGATCTTGCGCTGATATGACCACTCTCGTGAAAAGCCAAACCGAAACGGAACCGAGGCACGGCGACACGCCCACGCCGCTGATCGCGATTGCCAGCGTCGTGGTGTCGATGGCGCTGATCGCCATCGGCAACGGGCTGATGTTCGCTTACATCCCCGTCCGGCTCGGCGTGGAAGGCTTCGATCCGACCTGGGCCGGTCTGATCGTCACCGGTCTGTCGGCGGGTGGTCTCGCCGGCTGCATCCTGACCGGACCGCTGGTGCGCAGGGTTGGCCATGCCCGTGCCTTCATGGTGCTGTCGGCGCTGATCGCGCTGTCGAATGCCGCAATCGGCGCCGGGCCGCACCCCCTGTTGTGGATCGCGGCGCGCGCTCTCTACGGCTTTGCCATATGCGGGCTTTTCATCGTCGCGCAGAGCTGGCTCAACGATGCCGTGGCCAACGCCATACGCGGCAGGGTAATGGCGGTCTTCTACGTCGCCTATGTCGGCGGGCTCGGCATCGGCTATGCGACGCTGGCGCTGGTCGACATCAGGACGGCGGATGCATCGCTGATCGGCATAGCCTTCACCGCGCTATCCATCCTGCCCGTCGGGATGACCCGGCTGGCCCAGCCGCCGGCGCCGCAGGCGGCATCGGTGGCGCTGCGCCGGGCCTGGCGGATTTCGCCGGTCGGCGTCGCCGGCATGCTGGCGGTCGGTGGCCTGTCCATGTCGATTTCCGGTTTTGCGCCGATCCACGCCACCGCGAAGGGGTACAGCCAGGCCGACGTGGCGCTGCTGCTTTCGGTGATGCCGCTCGGCACGCTGATCCTGCAGGTTCCGCTCGGCTGGATTTCCGACCGCACCGATCGCCGCTATGTGCTGGTCGCGGCATCCGCGATCGCCGCGGCGGCAGGGATGTTTGCGCTCGGCTTCGACGGCGGTACGCTGGCGGTGCTGCTGGTGATCTATGTGATGTGGGACGGCGCCTCGGAATCGATCTACTCGTTGGCCAGTGCGCACGCCGCCGACCGCGCCGGCAAGGACGACATGGTGGCGCTGTCGAGTTCCTTGTTGTTTGCCTGGTCGCTGTCCGGCTTCATCGTGCCGGGCATCGTGACCGCGCTGTCAGCCGTCTTCGGCACGCAGGCCTTCATCTATGTAACAGTGGTCATCGCCTGCGTCTTCTGCCTGTTCGTGCTTTTGCGCGTGTTCACCGCGCGGCCGGTGCCGGCAACCGAAACCGGCAGCTTCGCGCCGATGACGGCGCAGGCGCCATTGCCGGTGGAACTCGCCTTCGCGCCGGACGAACAGCACCGGCACAGGGGCGATTGACTATTGCCGGCGGGTTTCCGGCGCCGGGGCCTGCGGTGGCGGCAGCGGGATCGATATGCGTTCGCGGTCGAACTCCTGCTTGGCCCGCTTGGTGAGGTCGGCCTGGGCGGCGAGGAAATCCGCCGATGATGTCCAGTAGCGCAAGGTGATCGAGACGGTGCTTTCGCCCAATGCCGCGACAAAGGCGGTCGGCGCCGGCTCACGCTTGATGCGGCGCTCGGCGGCGGCGATCGCAAGCAGCGTCTTCTGGGCGCGGTCGATGTCGTTCCAGGAGCCGATCGAGAGGGTGATGTCGCCGCGCCGCACGCCGTTGCGCGAAAAATTGCGCACCGGCTGGTTCCACAGCGTCGAGTTGGGCGCCAGGATGTAGACGCCTTCGGCGCTCCGGAGCTTGGTGGCGAAAAGGCCGATTTCCTCGATCGAGCCGGCAATGGACCCGACTTCGACGGATTCGCCGATGCGGAACGGCCGCAATGCCAAAAGCATGATCCCGGCGGCAATGTTCTGCAGCGTGCCTTGCAGCGCCAGGCCGATGGCCAGGCCGATGGCGCCGATCGCGGCGATGATCGAGGCCGTCTGCACGCCGAACTGGCCGAGCACCATGATGACGACCAGGACGAGGATGGCATAGCGGACGATCTTGGAAAAGAAGTGCCGCAGCGTCTGGTCAAAGCCATGGATGTGGCCCAGGCCGGCAAAAATCGAACGCTCGGCAAAGCCGGCGACGATGTAGCCGACAACCAGAAGGATGACGGCGCCGACCGCCGAAAGGGAATAGGAGACAATGAGCGCGCTGAGCTGAGAGAGCCCCGCCTGCACGGTCAGGAGGGCATTTTGCGGGTCGATCGGCATAATGGGATTCCGGTTGATCAATCAGCCGATAACCCCTGCGGAACGCCTGGGTTCCGATCTTTTGCGTGTCGCGCGGAACAAGCGGAGCCTCAATGAGTTCGCATGGAAGCGGGGCTCCGTCTTGAAACTGCAACGGAACTCTGCCTATCTAAGCGGTGTCACCCGCTTTCAGGGGTGATTTGGTTGTTCTTGCTGCGAAAGGAAATACACTGAGAACAGCACTGCGGAAGAAGGCCGACATCGTGCCTTCGCCGGCCGGGATCAGCGTAAACGACGCCGTGTCCCGCGCCATCAAGACAGTCCTTGCCAGTCTGGAAGACTCCAAGGCCGAAAACATCGTCTCAATCGACATTCAGGGAAAATCGAGCCTCGGCGACTACATGGTCGTCGCGTCGGGTCGATCGCACCGTCATGTCTCGGCTGTTGCCGATCATCTCCTCAAGGCGTTGAAGGATGCCGGCCTCGGCACGGCGCGTGTCGAGGGGCTGTCCGGCGCCGACTGGGTCCTGATCGATTCAGGCGACATTATCGTCCATGTCTTCCGCCCCGAAGTCCGCGAATTCTACAATCTCGAAAAGATGTGGCAGGCGCCGGACCTCGAGGAAGAGACCTTGCACTGAGCCGGTTGGTTTGGATGCGTGCCGTGGTTCCTGGCCCATTGACGATTTTCGGGCGACACGCATCGGCGGCCCTCTGAGGCGAGGATGAAGATTACCGTTCATGCCGTGGGCCGGATGAAAAGCGGCCCCGAGAGAGAACTCGCCGACCGCTATTTCGAGCGTTTCTCCAAGAGCGGCCCGGCTGTCGGCCTCGAATTCTCCGGCATCGCCGAGATCGCCGAAGGCCGCGCCCAGAACGCCGATGAACGCCGGCGCGATGAAGGCGCAAGGCTGCAGGCGCAGTTGCAGCCCGGCTCGGCGCTGATCCTGCTCGACGAGCGCGGCAAGAACCTGTCCTCGGAAGATTTCGCCGGCCGCATCGGCCAATTGCGCGACGCTGGCCGCAAGGCGCTGGCGCTGGCCATAGGCGGCGCCGATGGCCACGATCCGTCGTTGCGCGCCCAGGCCGAGCTGGTGATGTCTTTCGGTGCGCTGACATGGCCGCACCAATTGGTGCGGGTGATGCTGGCAGAGCAGCTCTACAGGGTCTCGACGATCCTGTCCGGCCACCCCTATCACAGAACCTGAAGGTCGCATCGCACCGAATTCCGCCCCAATGCCGCGCAAGATCACGGCTTCGGGCCGGCTTTCCCTATTTTGCTCACCGGTGTGCGAAACCGCTGCACAGTTTTGGGCGATGCGCATTAATATGGTTGATGGTTCGTTAACGAAGCCGCAGATAGAGTCCATCCCGCATGGCTGAAGGCTGGAAATCGACGACGGGCTCATCGACAGCGGGCTCCTGGCGCGCGCGCTGCGGCATCGCGGCGGCGGTGGTCATCCTTTCGCTCAATGCCGCATGGGCCGAGAACACGCTCGACATGGCCCCCGATCCGGACCAGAGCCGCGCCGAATACGAACAGATCTCCAAGGAGATAAGCCTGTCGTCCGAGCGGCTGGCCAAGCTGGCCGCCGACATCGCCGCAGTCAAGAAGGACCACGCCTCGATCACCGCCGCGCTGATCCAGTCGGCAATGACCGAGCAAAAGCTTGGGCAGGACATCGAGGACATCGGCGCCAAGCTGGAGGGGCTGAAGACCCAGCAGCAGAAGATCCGCGCCTCGCTGATGGCGCGGCGCGACGTGCTGGCGGAGGTGCTGGGCGCATTGCAGCGCATGGGGCTGAACCCGCCGCCGGCGATCCTGGTCAAGCCGGAGGACGCGCTGTCGTCGGTGCGCAGCGCCATCTTGCTTGGCGCCGTGGTGCCTGAATTGCGCCAGCAGACCGACAGGCTCCTGGCCGACCTCAAGGAGCAGACAAGAGTGACGGCCTCGATCGAGGCCGAGCGGGCACGGCTGACGGCGGCAGTCGGCGAGCAGACTGCGGAAAAGAAGCGGCTCGGCATGCTGCTGGAAGCCAAGCAGAAGCTCGAAGCCGACACGCAGGCGCAGTTGTCGGCCGAGCGACAGCATTCCGAGGAGCTCGCGGCCAAGGCCAGCAGCCTGAAGGAATTGATCGCCTCGCTCGAAGCCCAGGCCGAACGCAACCGCAAGGCCGCGGATGCCGCAAAGGCCGCGGAGGCCGGCCAAGCCGGCGGCGACAAGGCGGGCGGCGACAAGGCGGGCAGGGATAAGGCGGGCGGCGATATGACGGCGTCGCTGCCGGTTCCCGAGGCCAACCGGCTTGCCGCTGCGGCACCCTTCTCGGCGCTGCAAGGACAGATCGCGCTGCCGGTCATCGGCCGCATCAAACGCCGGTTCGGCGCCGAAGACGGTAACGGCGCGGTGATGCTTGGGGACATGGTTGCGACACAATCGGGCGCCATCGTCACCGCACCGGCGGATGGGAATGTGCTTTATGCGGGGCCGTTTCGCTCCTACGGTCAACTCTTGATCCTGAATGCCGGCGACGGTTATCATGTCGTCTTGGCGGGGATGAGCAGAATCAGCGTCGCAACCGGCCAATCAGTGCTCGCAGGAGAGCCGGTCGGTGCGATGGGAGAGGCCCGGGTGGCAAGCACCTCGGCTTCGAAGAATGGAAATGCCACGCCGGAGCTCTATGTCGAGTTCCGCAAGGATGGAAAACCCGTCGATCCGACCCCATGGTGGGCGGACCGTTTTTCTGGAAGGACGTGAAATGATGCGGAAACTGTCGCTTCTGTTTGCCGGTGCGCTGATGGGCGCGTCCGCCATGAGCCTGGTCTATGGCGCGCCCGGCTCGGCAGCGAACGCTGCGGGGTCGGAGACCTACAAGCAACTGGCGATCTTCGGCGATATCTTCGAGCGGGTGCGGGCGCAGTATGTGACACCGCCCGACGACAAATCGCTGGTCGAGAACGCCATCAACGGCATGCTTGCCTCGCTCGACCCGCACTCCTCGTACATGAACGCCGAGCAGGCGCAGGACATGCGCGTGCAGACCAAGGGTGAATTCGGCGGCCTCGGCATCGAGGTCACCATGGAGAACGACCTGGTCAAGGTGATCACGCCGATCGACGATACGCCGGCCGCCAAGGCGGGCGTGCTGGCAGGCGATTACATCGCCAAGATCGATGGCGAGGAGGTTCGCGGCCTGACCCTGAACGACGCGGTCGACAAGATGCGCGGCCTGGTCAACACGCCGATCAAGCTCACCATCCTGCGCCAGGGCGCCGACAAGCCGATCGAGCTGACGGTGGTGCGCGACATCATCAAGGTCAAGGCGGTCAAGTTTCGGGTCGAGAACGACATCGGCTACATGAAGATCACCTCCTTCACCGAAAAGACCTATGACGACCTCGAGAATGCCATCGACACCATCAAGAAGCAGGTGCCGAACGACAAGCTCAAGGGCTATGTGCTCGATCTGCGCCTCAATCCCGGCGGTCTGCTCGATCAGGCGGTGAGCGTATCGGATGCCTTCCTCAACCGCGGCGAGATCGTGTCGACGCGCGGTCGCGATCCGAAGGATGTCACCCGCTTCGACGCCAAGTCCAAGCAGGTCGACGATATCGGCGGCAAGCCGCTGATCGTGCTGGTCAATGGCGGATCGGCGAGCGCGTCCGAAATCGTCGCTGGCGCGCTGCAGGACCTGCGCCGCGCCACGGTGGTTGGAACGCAGTCCTTCGGCAAGGGTTCGGTGCAGACCATCATCCCGCTTGGCGAGAATGGCGCGCTCAGGCTGACGACGGCGCTCTATTACACGCCGTCCGGCAAGTCGATCCAGGGCAAGGGCATCACGCCCGACATCAAGGTCGACCAGCCGCTGCCGCCGGAACTGCAGGGCAGGGACCTGACGCGCGGCGAATCCGACCTCAAGGGCCACATCAAGGGTGCCGACGAGAGCTCGACCGGTTCGGGCTCGGCAGCCTATGTGCCACCGGATCCGAAGGACGACCTCCAGCTCATCTATGCCGAGCAGCTGCTGCGCGGCCAGAAGACCGATCCGTCCTTCCCGCCCAATCCGCAGAAGGCTGTCCTCAACCAGTAACAGGTGGCGGCCAACAACGGGTCTGGCCGCCCGATGGAAGCAATGCGATGCTGCCGGGACCGAAAGGTTCCGGCAGTTTGATTCGGGGGTAACGCGAATCCCTCGATACAGGGCGCCAGGGGTGCGCCGGCATGAAGAATTCGCGCATGTCTCTTCGAAACGGTTCCATGTTCGAAGCCATGCGGACGGGGACAGGGCTTGGCTGATATCGGCAAGGACATCGAACGACCGCTCGGGCTGACTGTCCGTCCGCCGCGCGCCGCCGGCAAGGTCAGCGCGGGTGCGCTCGTGGCTGCGTTCGTCGTGCTGGCCGTTGTCGGCGTCTCCGGCGCGATCGCGCTCAGGGACAAGCCGTTTCGCAAGCCGCAGGAAGTCGCGGTTTCGACGCCGAAAGTGGTGCCGGAGCCGACCGCTGCGCCGTCCGCTCTAGCGCCGGTCACGATGCCAAAGGCGGAAATGCCGGCCAAGGCTGGAGGCCCGCATATCATCCATGTGCAGACAGAGGAAGGCGATGGTCCGCCCAAGGCGGCAATCGTCATCCGCGATCCGTCGACCATCGGCCAAAACCTGAAGATCGCGCATATTCCCGACAGGGCGCTGATCGAGGCCGGTGATGCCGGCCCCTTGCCGGTGCGCGCCGCAGACGGCCGGCGGCCCTTCGATGTCTATGCGCGGCCGTGGTCAGGCGCGCGCGGCGCCCGCGTGGCGATCGTCATCGGCGGGCTCGCGGTCTCACAGACCGGCACCCAGGCGGCCATCGCCAAGCTTCCGGCGGAAGTGACGCTGGCGTTCGCGCCGCAAGGCAACAGCATCGGCCGCTGGATGCAGGCCGCCCGGCAGAGCGGCCACGAGATCGTCATGCAGGTGCCGCTCGAACCGTTCGACTATCCCAATGTCAACCCCGGTCGCAACACGCTGACGGTGGCGGCGAGCGCGGAAGAGAACCTGAAGAACCTGCGCTGGGCACTGTCGCGGACGACGAACTATACCGGTGTCATGAACTATATGGGCGCGCGGTTTTCCGCCGACCCGGCGGCAATGGAACCCTTCATGGCCGAGCTCGGCAAACGCGGGCTCGCCTATATCGACGACGGCTCGTCGGCGCGTAGCCTGGCGCCGGATCTGGCGCTGAAGGACGGCGTGCCCTTCGTCTCCGGCGACACGGCGATCGACGCCGTGCAGGATCGCGGCGCCATCCTGAAGAAACTGGACAGCCTGGAGGCGACCGCCCGTGCCAAGGGAACCGCGGTCGGCATCGGCTCCGCTTTCGACCTGACGGTCGACACGGTGTCGTCATGGGCGGCCGAGGCCAAGAAACGCGGCATCGAGATCGTGCCGATTTCAGCGGTGGCGATCGATCCGCAAAAGGGCTAGCTACCGGGAAACAGCTTGAAAGACTGAATGATGCCGAAGACGAAGAAGGTCGACCGCGAGACGCTGCCCTACCGTCCCTGTGTCGGGCTGATGATCCTCAACGCCGAGGGCCTGGTCTGGGTCGGCCATCGCATAGCCGAGCCGGACAGCGAATTCGCCGGCACCACGCAGCTCTGGCAGATGCCGCAAGGCGGCATCGACAAGGGCGAGGAGCCCCTGCAGGCGGCGGAGCGGGAGCTCTATGAGGAGACCGGCATGCGCAGCGTCTCGCTGCTCGCCGAGGCGCCGGACTGGATCAACTATGATCTGCCGGACAACCTGGTCGGCGTCGCCTTCAAGGGGCGCTATCGGGGTCAGACGCAGCGATGGTTCGCCTTCCGCTTCCATGGCGATACCAGCGAGATCCAGATCAATCCGCCGCCCGGCGGCCACACCGCCGAATTCGACAAATGGTCGTGGCGGCCGATGCAGGAGCTGCCCGACCTGATCGTGCCGTTCAAGCGCAAGGTCTATGAAGACGTGGTGACGGCGTTCCGTCACCTTGTGCCATAGCTGGACGGGCCGAGGCCGCGGTTCAAACGCCAGCGGTTGCCGCGCCGGTTCGACCGTCTTATTGATGTCCATCCGCCACAAGAAGGGCCGCCATGCACGACGCCCCCAAAAGATCGCTGCCCGAGGAAGCCGACGCCACAAGCGAGGCTGCTGCCGGGGCCATCCTCACCATCGACCTTGGCGCGATCCGCGAAAATTACCGGCGGCTGAAGGCGCGGCTGGGCGGCGTGCGCTGCGCGGGCGTGGTCAAGGCCGACGGCTACGGTCTCGGCGCCGCGCAAGTGGCATCGGCGCTGATGAAGGAAGGCTGCGACATCTTCTTCGTCGCGCTGCTGTCCGAAGGCATCGCGCTGCGCAAGGCGGTGGGGGCCGGACCGGACATCTACGTGCTGAACGGGCTGCCGCCGGGTTCCGAGCCGGAAGCGGTGGCGGCTGGCTTGTGCGCTGTCATCAACAGTGGCGCACAGTTGCAAGCCTGGCGCGCAGCGGCACACCGCGCCGGGCGCCGGCTCCCGGCTGCCGTCCAGGTCGACAGCGGCATGTCGCGGCTTGGGATGGCGCCAGCCGAGGTCGAGGCGGTGGCCGGGGATCTCGGCGCTTTCGATGGCATCGACGTCAGATATGTGATGAGCCACCTGGCCTGCGCCGATGAACCGCGCCACCCGGCCAATGAACAGCAGAGGCTGGCATTCGCGCGGTTGCGTGCCATGCTACCCGTGGCGCCGGCCTCGCTCGCCAACTCCTCCGGCATCTTTTTAGGCCCGCTTTATCATTGCGATCTCGCCCGGCCCGGTGCCGCCCTCTACGGCATCAACCCGACGCCTGGCGAAGCCAACCCGATGCTGCCCGTGGTCGGGCTGCAGGCCAAGGTGGCGCAGACGCGCAGTGTCCAAAAGGGCACTGGCGTCGGCTATGGCCACAGCTACCATGCGCAGGGCCCGCTCAGCCTGGCGACGATTTCATTCGGCTATGCGGACGGCTGGCTGCGCCGCTCCGCTTCGGCCGCATGGTTCGAGGCGGTGCGCCTGCCTTTCCTCGGGCGCGTGTCGATGGACTCGATCATTCTCGACATTTCCGCCTTGCCGCCCGGCCGGCTCGGAGAGGGCGACCTGGTGGAGTTGCTAGGGCCCTCACAGAGCGTCGACGATGCTGCCGACCATGCCGGCACCATCGGGTATGAAATCCTGGCCAGCCTCGGAACGCGTTTTCACCGGCGCTATCTGGGCGGTTGAGCGGTTTGGCCGCGCTTGACAAGCGGGCGCCATTCGGCAAGCTTTGGCACATGAGCAAGCTCGCTTATATCAAAACCTTCTTCAGGGTCTGCCCGATCGCGGGATCGTAGCCCCGGCGCGGCCGCCTTCCGGCGTCCGTCCGTACCGGGGCATCCATCCATCCACAATCGCCATCAAGCCGAACAGCCCTTCGCGGCTGCCGGCCTTTCATCACGCCGCCGCCAGCGCGCCGGCAGGCGCGCATCCGCTCGATGCGCCGGTCCATGAGGTTTGCCATGCAACACGCGAAAGAACTGCGTCCAAACAGCCATCTTCTGATCAGCGACGCCGACCATGACAGGCTGACGGGCCTTGCGAGGGCTTTGCTCGATCGCGCGCCCGAGACGGCCGAGGAGCTGCTTTCGGAAATGGACAGGGCCGTCGTCAGGAGCGCGGCGGCGATGCCGGCCGGTGTGGTGCGAATGGGTTCGACGGTGATCGTGCGCGGCGAAAGCGGCGACGCCCAGCGCATCATGCTGGTCTACCCGGGTGAGGCCGACATAGCCGAGAACCGGATCTCGGTGCTGACGCCGATGGGAACCGCGCTCATTGGCGCGAGCGTCGGGCAGACGGTTTGCTGGAACGGTCGTGGCGGCCGGGAACTGTCAGTGACCGTCGAGGCCGTCGATGCGCCGGCTTCCGGCCCGCGACGAGCTTGATGGCGGAGGCGGTGATGACGAGCACGAATTGCTGCCTGACGACGAAGGACTTCGCCGTCCTCGAAGTCATGCTGGAGCGCCGGCGGGCATTCGCGGATCCGATCGTGCGCATGCTCGAACACAAGCTTTCAGGCGCCGATGTCGTGCCGATCGATTCGGTCGGCCCCGACATCGTTACGCTGAACAGCAGGGTGGTGTTCGGCGTCGATGCCGGTCCCGCCGAGACGCGAACCCTGGTGCAGCACGAGGTGCGCGGGCCGGTCGGCTCGAGCCTGTCGGTCGCAACGAGGCGCGGGCTCTGCATGCTTGGCATGGCGCAAGGCCAGACGGCAACGGTCGAACACGCCGACGGCAGGCGGGAGTCGATCCTGATCAAGGCCGTGCTCTACCAGCCCGAAGCTGCCCGGCGCACGGTCAGGCAGAAAGACCAGGCTGACGAGCGGAGACCGCACGGGCTCAGGCTCGTCTACAGTGCCGCAGCCGATTGGCGGCCTCTTGGCGAGACGGCCGGAATGCGGCAGACAGAAGAAGACGACCCCGGTCCCTCGGCGGCGTGAAATGGGCAACGGCGCGTGGTCTCGAAGATCGACATCGATTTTCGCTCGGGATCATGCGCAAATCAAAAATACGGCCGCGTCCACGGGCGTCCTGAGGACGCTCGGCGCGGCAAGGAGTGAATGAATGAAAATCATGGTGCTGGGCAGTGGCGTGATCGGGGTGACCACGGCCTATTATCTCGCCGAGGCTGGCCACGAGGTGACCGTGATCGACCGCCAGAAAGGGCCGGGACTGGAAACCAGCTTCGCCAATGCCGGCGAGATTTCGCCCGGCTATGCCTCGCCTTGGGCCGGGCCCGGTATCCCCCTCAAGGCGATCAAATGGCTGCTGATGAAGCATGGTCCGCTGGTGGTGCGGCCGGCCTTCGATCCACATATGTGGACGTGGCTGGTCAAAATGCTGCGCAACTGCACCGCCGAACGCTACGCGGTCAACAAATCGCGCATGGTGCCGCTGGCCGAATACAGCCGCGACACGCTGAAGGCGCTGCGCGAGGCAACCGGCATAGCCTATGACGAGCGGACGCAGGGCACGCTGCAGCTGTTTCGCACGCAAAAGCAGCTCGACGGCACATCAGGCGATGTCGAGGTGCTGAAGAGATATGGCGTGCCCTACGAAGTCCTCGACCAGGACGGCTGCATCGCGGCGGAACCGGCTCTGGCCGCAGTGCGCGAAAAATTCGTCGGCGGCCTGAGGCTGCCGGGCGACGAGACCGGTGACTGCAAGATGTTCACCGACAGGCTGGCCGAGCTTTGCGTGGCACGCGGGGTCAAGTTCGAATACGACACGACGATATGGCGCGTCATCCGCAGCCGCAACCGCGTCAACAATATGAGCACCAGCAAGGGCTGGCTGACCGCCGACGCCTATGTGATGGCGCTGGGCAGTTATTCGTCGGACTTCATGCGCCGGATGAAGCGGCCGATCCCGGTCTATCCGGTCAAGGGCTATTCGATCACGGTGCCGATCAAGGATGCCGCCGCCGCGCCGGTGTCGACGGTGATGGACGAAACCTACAAGGTCGCGATCACGAGGCTCGGCGACCGCATCCGCGTCGGCGGCACGGCCGAGATTTCCGGGTTCGACCTCCGGCTGCACGAATCGCGACGGCGCACGCTCGAACACTCGGTCGGCGACCTGTTCCCGGGAGCCGGCGCCATGCGGGAGGCGACGTTCTGGTGCGGCCTGCGGCCGATGACGCCGGACGGGCCGCCGCTGATTGGGCGCACGGAGCTTTCCAATCTCTACCTCAACACCGGCCATGGAACGCTCGGCTGGACCATGGCTTGCGGCTCGGCCAAGGTGCTGGCCGACATCATCTCGAACAAAGTGCCCGATATCGACGCCCGCGCGCTGGCGCAGGAGCGCTATCTGAAATAGACGCCGCCCGCTCGCCATCGGCGGGCGCGGCCGGGGGATATCGCGTCAGAACGCCTGTTTCACCCAGCCCTCGTCGAACAGGAGCCGGTAAGCCCACCGGATGGTCACTTCGGTGGCGACCGATTGGAATGGGGGAGATACTCGTCATCTGGCGAAGAAGGCGGGGTCGAGCACCATCATGCCGTTCTCGGTGTCGTGGAAGAAGCTGCGATGGCCGACATGCGTCAGACGAAAAGATTTCTCTCCCGCTCCACCGCCTTTGTGATGAAGGAGGCAACGATCTGGACGCGGCGCAGCGGCCTGACCGATTCGTGATAGACCAGCCAGTAGGCACGGCGGATGGGCGCCACCACGTCGACGGCCACCAGTTCCGGCATCGAGCGGGCGACGAAAGTGTGCAGGATGCCGATGCCGGCGCCCGACCGCACCGCTTCGGCCTGCCCGAGCGCGGAGGAAATGGCGAAGCTGGTGCGCCAGTCCGCGCTGAATTCGGCGGCGTAGTCGAGCGATGGGCTGACGATGAGGTCCGGCACATAGCCGATCAATGTGTGCCGTCCCAGCTCGGCAGCGGTCTGGGGCAGGCCGTGGGCTTCAGCATAGGCACGTGAGGCAAACAGGCCGAGCGAGTAGTCGACCAGCTTGCCCGCTACCAGCCGGCCCTCGGTCGGGCGCTCGACGGTGATGGCAATGTCGGCCTCGCGGCGAGACAGGGAGAAGGAGCGCGGCACCGGTACGAGCTGAATCGTCAATTCACGGTGCAGCGCGGTCAGTGCGCCGAGGCGCCGGGCGAGGAACGCGACGCCAAACCCGTCCGGCGCGCCGATCCGCACCGTGCCCGAAACGTCGTCGCCTTCGCCTGATATTGTCGAGCGGGCGGCGATCATGTCGCCCTCCATGCGCTCGGCAATGTCGAGGAAGCGCTCGCCGGCGGGCGTCAGCTCGCTGCCGGTGGTCAGCCGGCGAAAGAGTTTCGTGCGCAGCGCGTCTTCAAGTGCGGCGATGCGGCGCGAGACGGTGGCGTGATTGAGTTCCAGGCGCCTCGCCGCGCCAAGGATTTGCCCGGCGCGCGCCACGGCGAGAAAGATGCGGACGTCATCCCAGTTCATGGGGATGGTCCGGATGACAATTTTCAATGTCGCGTTCTGTGGTGAAGGAACTCAACCTGCCAATCCTTGGGCGTCGTCTTCGTGATCCTTCCCATTTGCGAGAATTGATGCTCTCCCGTCAACCGTTGTCTATTTTCCGCACAACGGTTGCGTTCTCCCTCGCGTTGCCATCGGCGTGCCAAAGGCGGACAATGCACCATCACAAACCCAGGGAGAGACATCATGATCGAATACGGTCATTTCATCGGCGGCAAGCGTGTCGCCGGCACCAGCGGTCGCAAGCAGGACGTGATGCAGCCGATGGACGGCTCTGTGCGCGGCACGGTGGCGCTGGCCTCGCAGGCGGAACTGCGCGCGGCGGTCGAGAACGCCAAGGCGGCGCAGCCGAAATGGGCCGCGACCAACCCGCAGCGCCGCGTGCGCGTCCTTATGAAGTTCCTTGAACTGGTCGCCCGCGACTATGACGAACTGGCCGACATCCTGGCGCGAGAGCACGGCAAGACGATCGCCGATGCCAGGGGCGACATCCAGCGCGGCCTCGAAGTGGTCGAGGTCTGCATCGGCGCGCCGCACATGATGAAGGGTGAATTCACCGACGGTGCCGGCCCCGGCATCGACGTCTATTCGATGCGCCAGCCGCTCGGCGTCGTCGCCGGCATCACGCCGTTCAACTTTCCGGCGATGATCCCGCTGTGGAAGATCGCGCCGGCGATCGCCTGCGGCAACGCCTTCATCCTGAAGCCTTCCGAGCGCGACCCGGGCGTGCCGATCCGCATCGCCGAGCTGTTCATCGAGGCGGGCCTGCCTGCCGGTATCCTCAACGTCGTCAACGGCGACAAGGAAGTCGTCGACGCCATCCTTGACGACCCCGATATCAAGGCTATCGGCTTCGTCGGCTCGACGCCGATCGCTCATTACATCTATTCGCGCGGTACCGCGTCGGGCAAGCGCGTGCAGTGCTTCGGCGGCGCCAAGAACCACATGATCATCATGCCCGACGCCGACATGGACCAGACCGTCGATGCACTGATCGGCGCGGGCTACGGATCGGCCGGCGAGCGCTGCATGGCGATCTCGGTGGCGGTCCCTGTCGGCAACGACACCGCCAACCGGCTGATGGAAAAACTGGTGCCGCGCGTCGAAAGCCTGAAGGTCGGCCCCTCGACGGATTCCGCCGCCGATTTTGGCCCGCTGGTCACCGCTCAGGCGCTGGAGCGGGTGAAGGGCTATGTCGATATCGGCGTCAAGGAAGGCGCCAAGCTGGTCGTCGACGGTCGCGGCTTCAAGATGCAGGGCTACGAGAACGGCTACTATATGGGCGGCTGCCTGTTCGACAACGTCACGTCGGACATGCGCATCTACAAGGAAGAGATCTTCGGGCCGGTGCTGTCGGTGGTGCGCGCGCCGACCTACGAGAACGCCATCAAGCTCGCCAATGACCACGAGATGGGCAATGGCGTCGCCATCTACACGCGCGACGGCGACGCCGCGCGAGACTTTGCTTCCAGGGTGCAGGTCGGCATGGTCGGCGTCAACGTGCCGATCCCGGTGCCGATCGCCTACTACACGTTCGGTGGCTGGAAGGCGTCGTCCTTCGGCGATCTCAACCAGCACGGTCCGGACGCGTTCCGCTTCTACACCAAGACCAAGACGGTCACCTCGCGCTGGCCGTCCGGCATCAAGGACGGGGCCGAGTTCGTCATCCCGACGATGAACTAGCCGGACGCTTGTCTGCTTGCGCGTCCTCGCCTTCGGCTGCGGGGCGCGCGGGCCGGCATCAAGGACGGGGCCGAGTTCGTCATCCCGACGATGAACTAGCCGGACGCTTGTCCGCTTGCGCGTCCTCGCCTTCGGCTGCGGCCGCGCAGGCCGGCAGGACCACCCAAAAATCTACGGCCCGAGTCCCCTGGCTCGGGCCGTTTATTTTGCAAACGCTAATGTGATGGAACCGGCGAGGGCGCCAGGACTTAGAGCTACGATCCTGCCCTGGAGGAGGCATGGCAGGCAACCAGAGCGCCGACGGCTGACCGTTAGCATCGCATCGTCGGGCGCAAGGAGGTGTCCGATGGCACAACGTCTTATGTCCATGCTGCTATGCGCCGCGGCGGCGCTATCGATAGGGCCGGCGAATGCAGCCGGCCAATGTGCGGCACGCGCCGACATCGTCAAGGCGCTCGGCGAGAATTTCCACGAAAGCGAGGCCGGGCGTGGCCTGATCAATCCCAACGTGGTGCTTGAGGTGTTCGTTTCCGAACAGGGCAGTTGGACCGTCCTCGCCTCCGACACCAAGGGCCAGAGTTGCATCCTGTCCGTCGGCGAGGGCTGGGACAGCCCGACGATCAAGGCGGCCTTGCCAGGAGCCTGAGCCTCATCGCGTCGAAGCGGTTCAGGCGACGCGTAGTCTTGGGCATGCACTGTCCTGAACCGAGGTCGGTGTCGGGCGGTATGCTTCAACGTGTGGCGGCCGCCTCGGCATGGGCGCGCAGCAATGCCATCAGCCGCTTGGCATCCTTCGCGGCGGCTTCCTCGTCACCGTCGACAATCGAGCGGATCAGCGCGACGTGATGTTCGGCCGATTCCGCCAGGCCGGTATCGGCCTTGTAGCGGAACCAGAAGCGGCGGCTATGGGTCTGCAGCGGGGCAGCCAGCCTAGCCGCGAACGGGTTGTCGGCAGCCCGCGCCAGCGCCTCGTCCAGCGTCTTGTCGGCCTGGATGAAGGCAAGCACGTTGCCGGAGATGACAGCCTTCTGCATGGCAAGCGCGGCATCGTGGAAGAGGTCGGCTGCGTCGCGGGTGACGAAGCGCGCCGCGGAGCGGGCCAGCACCACCTCGACGCCGCGGCGCGCGTCGAGGACGCGCAGCCAGTCGCCGGGGTGCAGCGGCGCGATGGCGATGCCTGCGCGCGGCCGCACGTCGAGCAGTCCTTCCCAAGCCAGTCTCTGGATCGCCTCGCGCACCGGCGTACGGCCGAGCGCCAGCTTCTCGATCAGGCCGCCTTCAGTGACGAAACTCGCCGGCGCCAGTTCGAGCGTGACAATCATATGCTCGAGCATGCGGTAGGCCTTGGTCGCAGCCGGCTCGAACGCAGCGCTCATTTGCATGGATATCAAAGGCAGTCTCCTGATATATTTTGCATATATCATAGGAGAATCCGTGTTGACAGCGGCTTTCTTAATAGATATACGGCTGATATATCAGAGGAGCGATGACCATGTGGACCGGAGTTTTCCCAGCCGTCACGACTAAATTCACCACGGACGACCGCCTCGACCATGCCGAGATGGAGCGCTGCTTCGGCTTGCAGATGGAGGCCGGCTGCGACGGCATCATCGTCTGCGGATCGCTCGGCGAAGGGCCGATGCTGTCCCATGACGAAAAGATTGAAGTGCTGAAAACCGCGCAGAAGGTGGCTGGCAAGAAACCGGTGCTGCTGACGGTGAACGAGGCCGGGACACGCGAGGCCGCCAGCATCGCCCGCCGCGCCGCCAAGGAAGGCGCCAACGGCCTGATGGTGGTGCCCAGCCCGATCTACCATACCAATGCGGAAGAGACGGTGGCGGCGCTGCGCGCCGTCGCGGAGGCCGGCGACTTGCCGGTCATGATCTATTCCAACCGGCTCGCCTACCGCGTGGATGTCACCGTCGACCAGATGGAGGAGCTGGCGTCGGACGAGCGCTTCGTCGCCATCAAGGAATCCTCCGACGACATCAGGCGCTCGACCGAGATCATCAATCGCCTGGGCAGCCGCTACGACCTGTTTACCGGCGTCGACAATCTCGCTTTCGAGGCGCTGTCGGTGGGCGCCATCGGCTGGGTGGCCGGTCTCGTCACCGCCTTCCCGCGCGAGACGGTGGCGATCTACCAGCTGATGCAGCGGGGCCGCCGCGAAGAGGCGCTCGCCATCTATCGCTGGTTCCGGCCGCTGCTTGATCTCGACGTCTCGACCTATCTGGTGCAGAACATCAAGCTTGCCGAGGTGTTCGCCATTCAAACCAACGACCGCGTCCGCATGCCGCGCCAGCCGCTGTCGGGCGAGCGCCGCAAGGCGGTCGAGAAGATCGTCAAGGACGCACTGGCGGTGCGGCCGACACTACCGGCGTTCTGAGGCTTTCTTCCGAGAGGCGGCGCCCAGGTGACAGGAAGTTCCAAATCGATGGAAGCGCGGCGGCGCCCCGCCCTGCGGGCGTCTTCTCCCCGTGAACAGGGAGAAGAAATAGATATCGCCATCGTCGGCGGCGGCATCATCGGCATCTGCGCGGCGGCGTTTCTTGCCGAGGCGGGGCGAAACGTCACGGTCTACGACCGCACCGGCATCTGCGAGGAGACGAGCTCCGGCAATGCCGCCGCCTTCGCCTTTTCCGACGTGCTGCCACTGGCGCACAAGGGCATGCTCCGGCAATTGCCGAAATGGCTGGCCGATCCGCTCGGCCCGCTCGCCATCCCGCCCGCCTACCTGCCGAAGCTGCTGCCCTGGCTGATCCGCTTCTGGCGTGCCGGCTCGGCGAAGCACTACGAGGCTGGCCTGGTGGCGCAGGCCGCAATGATGGCGCTCGCCGAGGCCGAATGGATGGGCCTGCTCGACCGCTCCGGCACGAGGCGGATGCTGCGCGAGGATGGCTCGCTCGAACTCTACGAAAGCGGGGCCGAATTCCAGGCCTCGCTGTCCGGCTGGGCGGCGCGCCAGCGCTTCGGCATCGGCTTCCGCCATGTCGGCGGCGAGGAGCTGGCGGAGCTGCAGCCCGGCCTGTCGCCGCGCTTCGGCAAAGGCACGTTCGTGCCGGGCTGGAAGACAATCGCCGATCCAAAACTGCTCGGCAAGGCGATCTGGGACTATGCGCAATCCAAGGGCGCGCGGTTCGAGAAGGCCCGCATCGCCGGCGTCGCCGCGGACGGGAACGGCGCGACGTTGACGCTGGCCGACGGCACGACGCGGCAAGCCCGGCACCTGGTCGTCAACGCCGGCGCCTGGTCGCATCTGCTGGCGCGGCAGCTCGGCGACCGCATTCCGCTCGAAACCGAGCGCGGCTACAACACGACGTTGCCAAAGGCCGCCTTCGAGGTGAAGCGGATGCTGATCTTCTCCGGCCAAGGCTTCGTCATCACGCCGCTCGACACGGGCCTGCGCATCGGCGGCGCGGTCGAGCTCGGCGGCATCGAGCGGCCGCCCAACTACGCGCGCTCGAAGGCGCTGCTGCGCAAGGCGCAAGACTTCCTGCCGGGCCTCGATCCTTCGGGCGGACGCGAATGGATGGGGTTTCGTCCCTCGCTGCCGGATTCATTGCCTGTCGTGGGCCGCGCATCGGGAAGCCGGCCGGTGGTCTACGCTTTCGGCCACGGCCATCTTGGCCTGACCCAGGCTGCTGCGACGGGACGGTTGATCCGCGAGCTTGTCCTGGGGCAGACTCCGCCGATCGACGTGGCCCCCTTCAGTCCACAACGGTTTTGATTTTTCGAGGAGCGTCATGGCCAGGAAATCCTTCTTCTGCATCGACGGCCACACCTGCGGCAACCCGGTGCGATTGGTCGCCGGCGGCGGCCCGCTGCTCCAGGGTTCGACGATGATGGAGCGGCGCGCGCATTTCCTGGCCGAATATGACTGGATCCGCACCGGCCTGATGTTCGAGCCGCGCGGCCACGATGTCATGTCCGGCTCGATCCTCAACCCGCCGACGCGCGAGGATTGCGACATCGCCATCCTGTTCATCGAGACCTCGGGCTGCCTGCCAATGTGCGGCCACGGCACCATCGGCACGGTGACGATGGCCATCGAGCACGGGCTGATCAAGCCGAAGACGCCCGGCGTGCTCAGGCTCGACACACCGGCCGGCCTGGTCATCGCCGAATACAAACAGGTCGGCGAATATGTCGAGGAGGTGCGCATCACCAACGTGCCCTCCTTCCTCCATGCCGAGGGGTTGACGGTCGAATGCCCCGGGCTCGGCGAGATCGTCGTCGACGTCGCCTATGGCGGCAATTTCTACGCCATCGTCGAGCCGCAGAAAAACTATCGCGACATGGCTGATCATTCGGCGGGCGACCTCATCGCCTGGAGCCCGGTGGTGCGGCAGCGCCTCAACGAGAAATACTCTTTCGTGCATCCGGAGAATCCGGGCATCAACCGGCTGTCGCACATGCTGTGGACCGGCGAGCCGACGGTGGCGGGTGCGGACGCGCGCAATGCGGTCTTCTACGGCGACAAGGCGATCGACCGCTCACCGTGCGGCACGGGCACCTCGGCGCGCATGGCGCAGCTCCATGCCAAGGGCAAGCTCAAGGCCGGCGATGCGTTCGTCCATGAATCGATCATCGGCTCGCTGTTCAAGGGCAAGGTTGAAAAAGACGTCACGGTCGCAGGCAAGCCGGCGATCATTCCCTCGATCGGCGGCTGGGCGCGCATGACCGGGCTCAACACGATCTTCATCGATGACCGCGATCCGTTCGCGCACGGCTTCGTCGTCAAATAGGCGATTCATCACGCTGCGGAAGGTCGGGAAGGACAAAAAGGATTGCTGTCACGAGCGCAACAAATCGTCTCATCAACTTATTTTGACGGCGATTTCTTCGAAATGGAGCGCATGATGACGCTTAATCGTCAAAGACATTGCGTTATGCCAATGATAGGGTCCGCGATAGTCCAGGGGGCGGGTGCGAAAAAACGGGCAATCGAACGGCGTGCAGTCGGAAACACGCATGACGATCAAAAAATGACGTTGCAATCCCGTCTCGAAACCTTACGACTAGGGGAAATACGAAAAGGAATGCGTCTGCATGGGCGACATTCCAGGGGAGCCATGTACACATGCAGTATTTTGTCCAGCAGCTTATCAATGGGCTGACGCTGGGATCGATCTATGGGCTGATCGCGATCGGCTACACGATGGTCTACGGCATCATCGGCATGATCAACTTTGCTCATGGCGATATCTTCATGGTGGGCGCTTTCACGGCGCTGATCGTTTTCCTCATCCTGGGCGCCCTGTTCTATTCGGTTCCCGTGGTCATCGCGCTGTTGGTGATGATGATCGTGGCGATGCTGCTGACCAGCCTCTACAACTGGACGATCGAGAAGGTGGCCTACCGGCCGCTGCGCGGCTCGTTCCGGCTGGCGCCGCTGATCACCGCCATCGGCATGTCGATCGCGCTGTCGAATTTCGTGCAGGTGACGCAAGGCCCGCGCAACAAGCCGATCCCGCCGATGGTGTCGAAGGTCTACAACATCGAGGGTATCAGCGTGTCGCTGAAGCAGATCATCATCGTCGTCGTCACCGCGTTGCTCTTGGTGTTGTTCTGGTACCTGGTCAACAAAACCTCGCTTGGCCGGGCGCAGCGCGCCTGCGAGCAGGACCGCAAGATGGCGGCGCTGCTCGGCATCGATGTCGACCGCACCATCTCGATCACCTTCATCATGGGCGCGGCACTTGCCGCCGTCGCCGGCACGCTGTTCCTGATGTATTACGGCGTCATCGCCTTCTCGGACGGCTTCGTGCCCGGCGTGAAGGCATTCACCGCAGCGGTGCTGGGCGGCATCGGTTCGTTGCCGGGCGCGGTGCTGGGCGGCCTTTTGATCGGCTTCATCGAGAGCATGTGGTCGGCCTATTTCTCGATCGACTACAAGGATGTCGCCGCCTTCTCGATCCTGGCTATCGTGCTGATCTTCCTGCCTTCCGGCATTCTCGGCCGGCCAGAAGTCGAAAAGGTCTGAGATCATGGCCGTCACCGTATCTCCCGAGCGCGACACCGTCGCAGCCACGCCCATGCAGCGCGCCTTGCGCGAGGCCTTCTATGCCGGTGCCATCGCGCTCGGCCTGTTCGTGCTGTTCATCGGGCTCAAGACCGACCAGAACATCTCAAACGAGCTGATCCTGGTGCAGCGCTGGGGGTTGCTCGCCGCAGTGGTCATCGCCACGGCCGTCGGACGCTTCCTCTATGTCGCCTACGGCCAGCCCTTTTTGGCCAACCAGAAGATCGCCGACGTCGCCACCGGCTTGCTGCCGGCCAGCGTGGCGTCGCGCTTCTTCCTCTTTCCAGCCTTCATCGTGGCCGTCATCGTCGCGGCGCTGCTGTTCGTCTTCAGCAGGTCTCTCGCCGGCTGGGTAGGGGCGGAGCCGGCCGGCTATCTGCAATTCCTGCGCGCCCTTGCGGTCATCTACGCGCTGGCCTGCGTGATCTACTATTTCCGCGGCTTCATCCATGCCAACTTCACAAAACTCGGCATCGCCGCACTGGTGCTCTATCCGATCATTGTCGTGGGCATGCTGTCGCTGATGTCGTGGTCGCTCGTCGGCGGGCTGCAAGGGTCGCTGAAATGGGTCGATAATTTCGGCATCCAGATCCTGATCTATGTCATGCTGGCCTGGGGGCTGAACATCGTCGTCGGTCTGGCCGGCCTGCTCGACCTCGGCTATGTCGCCTTCTATGCCGTCGGCGCCTATGCCTATGCGCTGCTCGGCACGCATTACGGCCTCTCCTTCTGGATCCTCCTGCCGGCCGCAGGCGCCATGGCCGCCTTCTGGGGCGTGCTGCTCGGCTTTCCGGTGCTGCGCCTGCGCGGCGACTACCTGGCCATCGTGACGCTTGCCTTCGGCGAGATCATCCGGCTGGTGATCATCAACTGGCGCGAGGTGACCAATGGCTCGGCCGGCATTTCCGGCATCCCGAAGGTCACCTTCTTCGGCCTGATGAGCTTCAACGTCTCGGATCCGAACTACATCGGCAAGGTGCTGAACATCGCCACATCGAGCGCCTATTACAAGATCTTCCTCTATTACCTCATCCTGGGGCTGGCGCTGCTCACCGCCTTCGTCACGGTCAGGCTGAGGCGCATGCCGGTCGGCCGCGCCTGGGAAGCCTTGCGCGAGGACGAGATCGCCTGCCGCTCGCTCGGCATCAACACCACGACCACCAAGCTGACCGCCTTTGCCACCGGCGCCATGTTCGGCGGTTTTGCCGGCTCGTTCTTCGCCGCCCGGCAAGGCTTCGTCAGCCCCGAATCCTTCGTCTTCCTGGAATCGGCCATCATCCTGGCCATCGTCGTGCTTGGCGGCATGGGATCACTGGTCGGCATTGCCGTCGCGGCTCTGGTCATGATCGGCGGCACCGAGGTGCTGCGCGAACTCGACTTCCTCAAGCAGGTCTTCGGACCCGACTTCACGCCGGAACTCTACCGTATGCTGCTGTTCGGCATGGCCATGGTGATCGTCATGCTGTGGAAGCCGCGCGGCTTTGTCGGCAGCCGTGAGCCGACCGCCTTCCTCAAGGTGCGAAGGGCTGTCTCCAGTTCCTTCACCAAGGAGGGGCACGGCTGATGAACGCGAACCCCTCCATGAACGACGCCATCCTGAACGTCGAACACCTGTCGATGAAGTTCGGCGGCCTGGTCGCGATCGGCGACCTGTCCTTCACCGCCAGGCGCGGCGAGATCACCGCGCTGATCGGGCCCAACGGCGCCGGCAAGACCACCGTGTTCAACTGCATCACCGGCTTCTACAAGCCGTCGGAAGGCATGATCACTCTCACCCGGCAGGACGGCTCGATCTACCTGCTCGAACGGCTGCCCAACCATGAGATCCCGGCGCGCGCCAAGGTGGCGCGCACCTTCCAGAACATCCGCCTGTTCTCGGGCATGACGGTGCTCGAGAACCTGCTCGTTGCCCAGCACAACAAGCTGATGAAGGCTTCGGGCTATACGGTGCTCGGCCTGTTCGGCTTCAGCGGTTACCGCAAGGCCTCGGCCGAATCCGTCGAACTTGCCAAGCACTGGCTTGAGAAAGCCGATCTGGTCGACCGCGCCGACGATCCGGCCGGCGACCTGCCCTATGGCGCGCAGCGGCGCCTCGAGATCGCGCGCGCCATGTGCACCGGCCCGGAGCTTTTGTGCCTCGACGAGCCCGCCGCCGGTCTCAATCCAAAGGAATCGGCCGCGCTCAACGACCTGCTGATGGACATCAAGAACAACACCGGCACCTCGATCCTGCTGATCGAGCACGACATGTCGGTGGTCATGCAGATCTCCGATCACGTCGTGGTGCTGGAATACGGCCGCAAGATCTCCGACGGCAATCCGCAGTCGGTGCGCACCGATCCGCGCGTCATCGCCGCCTATCTCGGCGTCGACGATGAGGAGGTCGAGACCGTGCTGACCGAAGTCGGCGACGAGGACGTCATCGAGCAACTCGATACCGGTCCCGATGCCGCGCATGGTCCGGGAACATCGTCGTCCTATCTCGCCGGCCCGGTGAGCGACACGGTCGGCCATAGCGAAGGCGAGCGCATCACGGTGTCGAAGGGCGCCTCGAAGGCGGCGCAGGTCGATGCGCGGGCGGCGAGCGCTGCGGGCAAGACTGTCGCGCCAGCACCTGCTTCGCGGACCAAGCCGGTGGCGAAGCCGGCCACCAAGGCGAGTGTCAAGACAGGGGCCAAGACGCCGGCCGCGAAGGCCGCGGGCATCTCGAACCGCCTGGCGGCGCCCCGCGGCGGCAAGGCCGACAATCTCACCCGCATCAAGGGGATCGGCGCGGTCAACGAGAAGAAGCTCAACGAACACGGCATCTTTCACTTCGACCAGATCGGCGCTTGGAAGAAGGCCGATGTCGAGGCCGTCGAAGCGTATCTCGCCTTTGACGGACGCATCGCCCGCGAAGAATGGGTCAAGCAGGCCAGGCTGCTTAGCCAGGGCAAGGACACGGAATTCTCGCGCCGCGTCGACGCCGGCAAGGTGGCGACGAGCCATGCTTCCGGTAAGCAGGCAGCAACGCCCGCGACAGGAGCGGGCAAGCCCGTTCGGGCCAAGCGCGGAGGGGGCAAGTGATGGCCGGGAAGACGCTGCTCGATATCAAGGGCGTGCAGACCTATTACGGCAACATCCGTGCGCTGAACGGCGTCGACGTCACCGTCAACGAGGGCGAGATCGTGGCGCTGATCGGCGCCAACGGCGCCGGCAAATCGACGCTGATGATGACCATTTTTGGAGCGCCGCGCGCCCGCGCGGGCACCATCACCTTCGCCGGCGCCGACATCACCCAATTGCCGACGCACGAGATCGCGCGCTTGCGCATTGCCCAGTCTCCCGAAGGCCGGCGCATCTTCCCGCGCATGACGGTGATGGAAAACCTGCAGATGGGCGCCAGCCTCGACAACCTCAAGCACTATGACGAGGACGTCGAGAAGGTGTTCGTGCTGTTCCCGCGCCTGAAGGAGCGCATCGCCCAGCGCGGCGGCACGCTATCGGGCGGCGAGCAGCAGATGCTGTCGATCGGGCGCGCGCTGATGGCGCGGCCGAAGCTGCTTCTGCTCGACGAGCCGTCGCTCGGTCTTGCGCCGCTGATCGTCAAACAGATCTTCGATGCCATTCGCGAGCTGAACCGCACGCAGGGGCTGACCGTGTTCCTGGTCGAGCAGAACGCCTTCGGCGCGCTGAAGCTGGCGACGCGCGGCTATGTCATGGTCAACGGCAATGTGACCATGAGCGGCACCGGCAAGGAACTGCTCGCCAACCCGGAAGTGCGCGCCGCCTATCTCGAAGGCGGCCATCACTGAGTTCAGGAGTCCTTACCATGCAAGGCATTCTCTACGAGGAACCGTCCATCTGGCAGTTCTTCTTCGTCACCTGCCTGCTCGGCGGCTGGGCGGCATGGATGACCGGCAAGGCCAGTGCCCAGACCTGGCGCAGCTTCGTCCAGCTGTTCGCCTATCTGCTGGGTCTCGGCATCGGCATCCGCTTCATCCATCACGCGCTGTTCAACGGCACGATGTTCTCGCTGCATTACTATGTCGTCGACACCATCGTGCTGATGATCCTCGGCTTCGTCGGCTATCAATACACACGAACCAACCAGATGGTGACACAGTATAATTGGCTCTACGAAAGAGCTTCAATCTTGAGCTGGAAACCGAAAGGTTGACGTTCATCATTAACGCCGTTTCGGGGATGAATCGGCGTGACAAGTGCCTGAAAATCGGCAAACTATGCTTTCTGCGATAAGGGTGGGCATCGCATGAAAGCTTCATCCACGCCCACTCCGTTAATGGGAGCGTTTAAATGAAAAAATCACTTTTGTCCGCCGTCGCCCTGACCGCGCTGATCGCGTTCAGCGGCAATGCGTGGGCTGATCTAATGGTCGGCGTTGCTGGCCCGATCACGGGTCCGAATGCCGCCTTCGGCGCACAGTTGCAGAAGGGCGCGGAGCAGGCGGTCGCCGACATCAATGCGGCGGGCGGCATCAACGGCGAGCAGATCAAGCTCGAAGTCGGCGACGACGTCTCCGATCCGAAGCAAGGCATCTCGGTCGCCAACAAGTTCGTCGGCGACGGCGTCAAGTTCGTGGTCGGCCACTTCAACTCGGGCGTCTCCATTCCGGCGTCGGAAGTCTACGCGGAAAACGGCATCGTCGAGATTACGCCTGCCGCGACCAACCCCCAGTTCACCGAGCGCGGCCTGTGGAACGTGTTCCGCACCTGCGGACGCGATGACCAGCAGGGCGGCATCGCCGGCGGTTATCTGGCGGCCAATTTCAAGGACGCCAAGATCGCCGTCGTGCACGACAAGACCACCTACGGCCAGGGCCTTGCCGACGAGACCAAGAAGGCTATGAACGCCAAGGGCGTGAAGGAAGTCATGTATGAAGGCGTCAATGTCGGCGACAAGGACTTCTCGGCGCTGATCGCCAAGATGAAGGAAGCCGGCGTCTCCATCATCTACTGGGGCGGCCTGCACACTGAAGCCGGCCTGATCATCCGCCAGGCGGCCGACCAGGGCCTCAAGGCGACGCTGGTTTCCGGCGACGGCATCGTGTCGAACGAACTGGCTTCGATCGCTGGCGACGCGGTCGCGGGCACACTCAACACGTTCGGCCCGGACCCTCGCCTGATCCCGGCCAACAAGGAACTGGTCGAGAAGTTCCGCGCGCAGGGCTTCGAGCCGGAGGCCTATACGCTCTACGCCTACGCAGCCATGCAGGCGATCGCCGAGGCAGCCACCGCTGCCAAGTCCAACGACCCGCAGGAAGTTGCCAAGGCGCTGCATGAGAAGGGTCCGTTCAAGACCGTGCTCGGCGACCTCTCCTACGACGCCAAGGGTGACCCGACGCTGCCCGGCTACGTCATGTACGAGTGGAAGAAGGGCGACGACGGCAAGTACACCTACGTCCAGAAGATGTAAGCCTGTCCGCATTGACTTCACGGAATGCCCGGCGCCTCGCGCCGGGCATTTTCTTTTGCTGAAGCAGCGATCGCGCGTTTATTGGCTGGCGAGGATCCTCGTTTTGAGGCCAGCGGCGGCTTTCCGCTGATGTTCAGCCGTTTGGGACCACGCTCTCAAGGCGAAGACTCGGGTTTAAATCGGTTTAAACGTGCGTCAAATTTTGTTTGCACTGCAGCATTTTCACGCTAATCATGGCGCCGCTTGCTCTTCCCTTCCGCTGCTGGAGCCCAATCCTTGGCCATCACGAAGATCCTCGTCGCCAACCGGTCCGAAATCGCCATCCGCGTGTTTCGCGCGGCCAATGAACTCGGCCTCAAAACGGTGGCGATCTGGGCCGAGGAGGACAAATATTCGCTGCATCGCTTCAAGGCCGACGAGAGTTACCAGGTCGGGCGCGGGCCGCACCTCAACAAGGATATGGGGCCGATCGAAAGCTATCTCTCGATCGAGGAGGTGATCCGCGTCGCCAGGCTGTCGGGCGCCGATGCGATCCACCCCGGCTATGGACTGCTTTCGGAAAGCCCCGAATTCGCCGAGGCCTGTGCCGAAGCCGGGATCACCTTCATCGGGCCCAAGCCGGAGACGATGCGCCGGCTTGGCAACAAGGTCGCGGCGCGCAATCTGGCCATCGAGGTCGGCGTGCCTGTCATTCCCGCCACCGATCCGTTGCCGGACGACATGGAGGCGTTCAAGAAACTTGCCACGGAGATCGGCTATCCCCTGATGCTGAAGGCTTCGTGGGGCGGCGGCGGCCGCGGCATGCGCGCCATCCGAGCCGAGGCCGATCTCGCCCGCGAGGTCACGGAGGGCAAGCGCGAGGCGAAAGCCGCCTTCGGCAAGGACGAGGTCTATCTCGAAAAGCTGATCGAGCGCGCCCGCCATGTCGAAGTGCAGATCCTGGGCGATACCAGTGGCAATGCGGTGCATCTGTTCGAGCGCGACTGCTCGATCCAGCGCCGCAACCAGAAGGTCGTCGAGCGGGCGCCCGCGCCCTATCTCAGCGAGGAGCTGCGCCAGGAGCTGTGCGGCCATGCGCTGAAGATCGCGCGCGAAACCAGCTATATCGGCGCCGGCACGGTCGAGTTCCTGCAGGACGCCGACACCGGCAAGTTCTATTTCATCGAGGTCAATCCGCGCATCCAGGTCGAGCACACCGTCACCGAACAGGTGACGGGCATCGACATCGTCAAGGCGCAGATCCACATTCTCGACGGCTTCGCCATCGGCACGCCCGAATCGGGCGTTCCGGCACAAAAGGACATCAGGCTGAACGGCCACGCGCTGCAGTGCCGCATCACCACCGAGGATCCCGAGCACAATTTCATCCCGGACTATGGCCGCATCACTGCCTATCGCGGCGCCACCGGCTTCGGTATCCGCCTCGATGGCGGCACCGCCTATTCGGGCGCGGTCATTACCCGCTTCTATGACCCGTTGCTGGAAAAGGTGACCGCATGGGCGCCGACGCCGGCCGAGACCATCGCACGCATGAACCGGGCGCTGCGCGAATTCCGCATCCGCGGCGTGGCCACAAACCTGACTTTCCTCGAAGCGATCATCAATCACCCGAACTTCGCCGACAATTCCTACACGACCAAGTTCATCGACACGACGCCGGAGCTGTTCGAGCAGGTCAAGCGCCAGGACCGCGCCACGAAGCTGCTCAACTATCTTGCCGACGTCAGCGTCAACGGCCATCCCGAGACGCGCGGCCGGCCGC
Source organism: Mesorhizobium sp. B2-2-3 (assembly GCF_006442405.1). Classification (NCBI taxonomy): domain Bacteria; kingdom Pseudomonadati; phylum Pseudomonadota; class Alphaproteobacteria; order Hyphomicrobiales; family Phyllobacteriaceae; genus Mesorhizobium; species Mesorhizobium sp. B2-2-3. The sequence continues at coordinate 35,643 of NZ_VFWC01000013.1, forward strand.
AGCCGAAAGCCGATGCCGCCGCACCCGTGGTGCCCTACCTCAACGGCAATGTGCCCGGCGGCAGCAAGCAGAAGCTTGACGTGCTCGGTCCGGAAAAATTCGCCGCCTGGATGCGCACGCAAAAAGAGGTGCTGGTCACCGACACGACGATGCGCGACGGCCATCAATCCCTGCTGGCGACGCGTGTGCGCACGCACGACATCGCCGGCATAGCGGGCACCTATGCGCGTGCCCTGCCGCAGTTGCTTTCGCTTGAATGCTGGGGCGGCGCCACTTTCGACGTCGCCATGCGCTTTCTCACCGAGGATCCCTGGGAGCGGCTCTCGCTGGTACGCGAGGCGGCGCCCAACCTCCTGCTGCAGATGCTTCTGCGGGGCGCCAACGGCGTCGGCTACACCAACTATCCCGACAATGTCGTGCAGCATTTCGTCAAACAGGCGGCATCAGGCGGCATCGACCTGTTCCGGGTGTTCGACTGCCTGAACTGGGTCGAGAACATGCGCGTCGCCATGGACGCGGTCGGCGCCGAGGGGAAGCTGATCGAGGCCGCGATCTGCTACACCGGCGATATTCTCGATCCCACGCGGGCGAAGTACGACCTGAAATATTATGTCGGGCTGGCGAAAGAGCTCGAGGCGGCCGGCGCCCATATCATAGCGGTCAAGGACATGGCCGGGCTGTTGAAGCCGAGCGCCGCGCGCGTGCTGTTCAAGGCGCTGCGCGAAGCGACAGACCTGCCCATCCATTTCCACACACACGATACATCGGGGCTCTCAGCGGCAACGGTTCTGGCGGCGGTAGAGAGCGGCGTCGACGCCATCGACGCGGCGATGGATGCGTTCTCCGGCAACACCTCGCAGCCCTGCCTCGGCTCTATCGTCGAGGCGCTGAAGGGCACCGAGCGCGATCCCGGGCTCGACCCGCAATGGATCCGGAGGATCTCCTTCTATTGGGAAGCGGTGCGCAACCAGTATGCCGCCTTCGAAAGCGACCTCAAGGGGCCGGCGTCCGAAGTTTACCTGCACGAGATGCCGGGCGGACAGTTCACGAACCTCAAGGAACAGGCGCGTTCGCTTGGGCTGGAGACGCGCTGGCACGAGGTGGCGCAGACCTATCATGACGTCAATCTGATGTTCGGCGACATCGTCAAGGTGACCCCGTCGTCCAAGGTGGTCGGCGACATGGCGCTTATGATGGTCAGCCAGGACCTCACCGTCGCCGACGTCGAGAACCCGGCGAGGGACATCGCCTTCCCGGACTCGGTCGTCTCAATGCTGCGCGGCGATCTCGGCCAGTCGCCTGGCGGCTGGCCGCAGGCGCTGCAGAAGAAAGTGCTGAAGGGCGACAGGCCGATCACGGCGCGGCCGGGCTCGCTGCTCAAGCCGGCAGACCTCAAGGCCAGCCGCAAGGAGATCGAACGGAAGCTCGAGCGCAAGCTCAGCGAATACGAGTTCGCTTCCTGGCTGATGTATCCGAAGGTCTTCTCGGACTTCGCGGCCGCGCAGGAAACCTACGGTCCCGTCAGCGTGCTGCCGACGCCGACCTATTTCTACGGCATGAAGCCCGAAGACGAGGTGTTCGTGGACATCGAGAAGGGCAAGACGCTGGTCGTGCGCTGCCAAGCGATCGGCGACGTGGACGACAAGGGCATGGTCACCGTGTTCTTCGAACTCAACGGCCAGCCGCGCCGCGTCAAGGTGCCCGACCGGGCGCATGGCGCGTCCGCCGCCAAGGCAAGGCGCAAGGCCGAACCCGGCAACGAGGCGCATGTCGGAGCGCCGATGCCGGGCGTCGTCTCGGCGCTCGCTGTGGCCGCCGGCCAGGCCGTCAAGGCCGGCGACGTGCTGCTTTCCATCGAAGCAATGAAGATGGAAACGGCGCTGCATGCCGAGCGTGACGGCACGGTCGCCGAGGTGCTGGTCAAGGCCGGCGACCAGATCGATGCCAAGGACCTGCTGATCGCCTTCAGTTGAGAGCTCGCAAGAGAGAGCCACAGACTGTCGGCTTCTGTCGGCAGCCCTGCCAGCCTGTTCGATAACCGCTTGACCCGCCGTCCCCGGTCGGGCATCGAACCGCAGAAATTTGCGGCGGCACGGTTGCCGAGTCGCGGCGAAGCATCGATTTTTTTGGAGAAAAACATGGCCGACGATATCACAGAGACCAGCCAGACTGTTGCCGCCGGCCAGTTGCGTGCCTTCATCGAGCGCATCGAGCGGCTCGAGGAGGAGAAGAAGACCATTTCCGACGACATCAAGGAAGTGTTCGCCGAGGCCAAGGGCACCGGCTTCGACACCAAGGCGATGCGCGCGATCATCCGGCTGCGCAAGAAGGACCAGGCCGAGCGCCAGGAGGAGGAGTCCATCCTGGACCTCTACAAGGCCGCCCTCGGCATGGTGTAAGGCGAGGCATCTCGTGACGTCCGGGGTCGGCGATGAGTGAGTTCGACTTCGGCGGCCGAAGGGCCTCGGAGTTCCGCCAACGCGGCTTCTGGACGCTGTTTGCCGAGCGTCACCCGGAAGAAAGAACCCGGCTGGCGAGGCGAGGGCCCTGGTTCTGGCAGCGCGGGCTGCCGGAATTTGCGCTGGTGCTCTCCATGTACGTGGCGCCGAGCGAGAATGTGGTCGGCGTCTTCTTCGGCCGTAACGAGAAGCTTGGCGCAACCGACGTCTGGGTGCGCCTCAAGCCGTTTCAGCCGGCGATCGAGGAACGGCTGAAGCTCAGGCCGGAGCAGAGCGCACAAAACCTCGGCATCAATTCACAGTGGCGGGTCAACTGCTTTGCCGAGGACAATTGGCCGGCCATGACGGACTGGCTGGTGACCGAATGCTCGCGGTTCGAGTGCGCTGTCACCGAAGTTCTGGGACAGGGATAGGCCGCCGATGCTCGCGGATTTCTTCCGCTCGCGTTGGGATGGCCAGGTGCGGCTCGACCGGCTGTTCTGGCGCGATATGGTGCTCGTCGGCACGGCGATCAACATTGCATCGTCCGTGGCGGCGCTCATTCTGCTGGGGGTGAAGACGCCGCTCGGTCTTGTGCTGGCGGTGCATTTCGCGCCGGTGCCCTACAACATCTTCCTGACCTCGGCCGTCTGGCGGACGGCGGAGCGAACCGGGGGCGCCAAGGCCTCCCTTGCTATGCTGGGTTCGGCGCTCTGGCTGATCGCAACAGTCGTCGTCTGACAATGCTGCACGAAAAAGGCGGCCGAGGCCGCCCTTCGCAGGAAGCGTTGGCGAGGCCGCGCTCAGGCCGCCGGCTCGAATCTCAGCGCCACGCCGTTGATGCAGTAGCGCAGCCCGGTCGGCGGCGGGCCGTCCTCGAAGACGTGGCCGAGATGGCTGCCGCAGCGAGCGCAATGGCATTCCGTGCGGACCATGCCGTAGCTGCGGTCGGTCGTGGTCTCGATGGAACCGGGAACGGGGTCGTTGAAGCTCGGCCAGCCGGTGCCGCTCTCGAACTTCAGCTTGGATTCGAACAGCGGCTGGTCGCAGCCGACGCAAAAGAAGGTGCCGGCGCGCTTTTCGTGAAGCAGCGCACAGCTGCCCGGGCGTTCGGTGCCATGGTTGCGCATGACGGCATATTGCTCAGGCGTCAGCCGGGCGCGCCATTCGGCGTCGGTGCGGGTGACGGGATAGGCGTGGGTGTCCATGCAGAAAACTCCTCGGCCTTGACGGCTCGTTGTTGATCGCAATGTCTATTCGCAACAAGATAGGCGTTTGTTACGAGATTTGCCCGCATTTTCGAGCGTGCCTTCTGCAATCCTCATGCGATCGCCGTGAGATAGCGCGCAACGGAGGCCGCCAGCGCCTGTTTCGCGCCACCGATAATGTTCTGGTTCCACCACGCGCCGTAGATGTCATCGAATGTGAAAGGCTCCAGCGCGGCCGCGATGCGGCGCACGGCGGCCGCATTGAGCGGGATGTAGTTGGGATAGCTGTACATGAAGCTGACGTGGCGGCGGGTCGGCGTCACCTGCAAGATATCGCCGGCCAGGAGAGCATTGCCGCCTTCGCGCTTCCAGTGCAGCACCTGGCCGCCGGCAAAGTGGCCGCCGCAGCGGATGAGCGTCAACGCCGGGTTCAGGTCCAGTGTCTCGCCTTGCCAGCTGACGATCGACGGGTGTGGCCGCATGATCCACTGCCGGTCGTCGTCATGGAGATAGATCGGCACGCCGCCAAACGCCTCGCTCCATTCGACCATCACCGAATAGTAGTGGCAGTGCGAGATGGCGATCCCGGCAAGGCCGCCGCGGCGATTGATCTCGGCCACCGCCTCGTCGGTCACCATCGAGATGCAGTCCCACAGAACGTTGCCGTGCGGCGTCTGCGTCAGCAGCGCCCGCTGACCGATGGCGAAGCGCGGCTCGATGCCGAAGGCGAGAACGCCGGCATCGCCCTTCATCACAAGCCGATGCCCGGCCGCGAGCTCTTCCGGTGTGGTCCAGGCCTGGCCTTCCCAGCGCACATATTGCCGCTCGTCCTCGCAGATCGGACAGTGCTGTGGGGGCGCTTCGCTCTGCGCGAACTGGACACCGCATTGCAGGCAGAGGAAACAGGTCATGGAACCTCCCGTCATTTTCCCGGCTCAATGCTTGCGCGACAATTGCTTGGTGGCGCTTTCCAGTCCGGCGAGCGTCAGCGGAAACATGCGGCCGCCGAACATGTCGCGGATCATAGCGATCGAATGGGTGAACCCCCAGTTCTTCTGGCTCTCGGGGTTCAGCCATACCGCGTTCGGCCACTGCCGCAGCAGACGGCCGAGCCAGACGGCGCCCGCCTCCGGGTTCCAGTGCTCGACCGAGCCACCGGGATGCGCGATCTCGTAAGGGCTCATCGAGGCATCGCCGACCACGATCACCTTGTAGTCAGGCCCATATTTGTGGAGGAGATCGAAGGTCGGGATCGTCTCGGCATGGCGGCGGCGATTGTCCTTCCACACGCCCTCGTAGAGGCAGTTGTGGAAATAAAAATATTCGAGCTGGCGGAATTCGGCGCGGGCGGCCGAGAACAATTCCTCGACGCTTCTGATGTGGTCGTCCATCGAGCCGCCGACATCGAAGAACATCAAAAGCTTCACCGCGTTGCGCCGCTCTGGCCGCGTCTTGACGTCGAGATAACCGTGCTCGGCGGTGGCGTGGATGGTGCCGGGCAGGTCGAACTCCTCCTCGGCGCCTTCACGCACCCAGCGGCGCAGCCGCTTCAGCGCGATCTTGATGTTGCGGGTGCCGAGCTCGACGGCGTCGTCGAAATTCCCGAACTCGCGCCTGTCCCAGACCTTCACGGCCCGGCGGTTGCGGCTCTCATGCTGGCCGATGCGCACGCCTTCGGGATTGTAGCCATAAGCGCCGAAAGGCGAGGTGCCGCCAGTGCCGATCCATTTCGAGCCGCCTTGGTGGCGGCCTTTCTGTTCCTCGAGCCGCTGCTTCAGCGTCTCCATCAGCTTCTCGAAACCGCCGAGCGCCGCGACCAGCTTTTTCTCCTCCTCGGTCAGGTGCTTTTCGGCCAGCCGGCGCAGCCATTCCTCGGGGATATCAGCGACGTTGACGGCATTCGGACCGCTGAGCGCCTCCACACCCTTGAAGATATGCGCGAACACCTGGTCGAAGCGGTCGATATGGCGTTCGTCCTTCACCAGCGCGGCGCGAGCGAGGTAGTAAAAACCTTCGACGTCGTAGTCGACCAGCCCGGCTTCCAACCCCTCCAGCAGCAACAGGTATTCCCTGAGCGAAACGGGAACGCGCGCTGCCTTCAGTTCGAGGAACAAGGGGATGAACATTTTCTATCTATAGAAGATCATATTCGATGAAGCCGGTGCGGCGCGCGACATAGTCATAGAGCTTGCGCGCCGTGGTGTTGGTTTCGTGCGTCATCCAGTAGACGTTCCTGACGCCGATCTTGCCGGCTTCCTGCTTCACGGCTTCGATCAGCGCAGCGCCAATCCCCTTGCCGCGCACTTCGGGGTCGGCGAACAGATCCTGCAAGTAGCAGTTGTTCTTCTCGGACCAGCAAGAGCGATGGTACAGGTAATGGGTGAGGCCGACAGCCTTGCCGTCGAGGACGGCGATAAAGCCCTTCGGTTCGAACTCGCCTTGCGTGAACAGGCGCTTCCAGGTGACCTCGTAGACCTCTTGGGGCAGCTTCGTCTCGTAGAAAGCAAGGTAAGCGGTCCAAAGCCGGCGCCAGTCGGCGTGGTCGGATTCTGTGAGCGGGCGGATAGTGATCTCGGCCATTTCGTTCCCTCTGAAGTCTGGAACCCAATCCATACCAACAGAATCGGGATCAGGAACACCCTTGCCTATCCCGCCGGCGAATTATACTCGCGAAAAGCGGTCGCGAGCATGTGCAGCGCCTCTCGTGCCCTTGGCGCCAAGCCGTGCGAATGCAAAACGATCTCGGAAGGTGGAATTGGCGGCAGGCCGAGTTTGCGGCCCACCTCGACCAGGCCGGGCGGCGCGACACGGTAGGCGAGCGCAGCGACGGCGAAGCCGGCCGACACCGCGATATTGACGGCTGCGCCGCCGCCGCCCACGAAAGCCTCGTTCCAGGCAATGCCTGCCTTATCCAGCGTCTCGACAGCTCTCACGCGGTCAGGGCAATTGCATACGGTGCTTAGCAGCGCCAGGCGCAATGGCGTTCCCGGCCGCCATTCGAAGGCCGGGGCGGCGAACCAGCCATATTGAGTGCGCGACAAGGCTTCGCCGCGGCGGCTGTCGTCTTCCTGATGGACAATCACCGCATCGAGCTCACCGCGATCGAAAGCCTCCTCCAGCATGGAGCTCGTATCGATCCTGATGTTGAGCGCGAGCGACGGATCATGGGCATGCAACTGGGCTATCAATATGGACAGCTCAGGCCCGGCGACGTGATCGACAAAGCCGAGAGCAAGCCGACACGGCGCGTCGGAAAATTCCGTAACGGCTCGTTCGTGGGCGGCAAGGAATTCACGCGCCGCCGGGAGAAAAGCCGCTCCCCTTGCCGAGAGGGCCACGCGGCGCGGCGTTCGTTCGATCAGACGCGCGCCGAGCTTCTCTTCCAGCCGACGCAGCTTAACGCTGATCGTCGCCTGGGTGCTGCCCAGCGCGGCAGCCGCACGCGTGAAGCTCTGCAGGTCGGCCACCATGACGAAGGTCCGCACGGCATCGACGTCAAGACTGGTCATCTCTAATCATTCCATTTTGTCATTTCTGAAATAGAAACGCATAGTCTTTTTTCATGATGGGGGGTCATTTAAGTCATGTCGACCGCTGTGTGAAGAGCGACGCTCGCAGCCACTTCCGAATGCTCCGACTGAAAGTGACCGACATGACGTTTCCAATCGACCGAAACACCGTTGCTCTTGCGGGGGTCTGCCTCGCCTCGCTGCTGTTCGGCCTCGAAATCTCCAGCGTCCCGGTGATCCTGCCGAAACTGGAAACCGTGCTTGGCGCTGATTTCAAGGATCTGCAATGGATCATGAATGCCTACACCATTGCCTGCACCACGGTGTTGATGGCGACGGGGACATTGGCCGACCGTCTCGGCCGCAAACGCGTGATGGTGGGCACCACCGTCGCCTTTGGCCTCGCCTCCCTGCTATGCGGTCTCGCAACGAGCGCTCCGCTGCTGATCATCGCCCGGTTTCTTCAGGGCCTGGCGGGCGGAGCGATGTTTACCTGCAGCGTGGCGGTGTTGTCCCACCAGTTTCAAGACGGCAGTGAACGCGGCAAGGCCTTCGTCGCCTGGAGCGTCGTCTCGGGCATCGGCCTTGGCTTCGGCCCCGCCATTGGCGGATTGATTGTGACGCTGTCGAGTTGGCAATGGGTGTTCCTCATCCATGTGCCGCTTGGCGTTCTTGCCTTGGCTTTCATCGGCGCCGGTGTCACCGAATCGCGCGATCGCAACGCGCAGAAGCTTGACCGGGCCGGCATACTGACACTGTCGTTCGCGGTGTTCGGCTTCTCCTATCTGATCACGCAAGGGGCCGATCTGGGCGCTGGCGCGCGCATCGGCGTGGCAAGCGCGGCCGTGCTGGCCTTCGTCGCGTTCCTCGTAGCCGAGAAGATCAATCCCTATCCGATGTTCGATTTCTCCGTTTTCCGCATCCGCCAATTCTCGGGAGCGATCATGGGCGGCATCGGCATGAATTTCAGCTACTGGCCGTTCATCATCTATCTGCCGATCTATTTTTCGGGGGTCCTCGGTTACGACAGCACCACGACCGGGCTGTTGCTGCTCGTCTACACGCTCCCTTTCATGCTGATGCCGTCGATCGCCGAGCGCCTGCGGGCACGCTATCAGGCGCGGGTGGCGATCCCGCTCGGCTTGTTGACATTGGGGGTCGGTTTCATCGCCATGTGGATAGGTTCCGGGCTCGAGGGCAACTGGCTGACCATGCTGCCCGGCACGCTGATCGCCGGCATCGGCATCGGCCTGACCAATTCGCCGACCACCAACACCACGACCGGCTCGGTGTCACCCGATCGTGCCGGCATGGCGTCCGGCATCGATATCAGTGCGCGGCTGATCACCCTTGCCATCAACATCGCGGTGCTGGGACTGCTGCTGACGCAAGGGATCGTTTCTTATCTGCGCAACGCATTCGGCACGGCTATCGACCCGAACGAACTGCGCGCCCTGGCGGAGAAGATCGCAGCCGGCAATCTCGACGGCCTGGCGCAATACTCGCCCAAGCTTGCGACCCTCGACCCGACGGGCGCCATCGTTCATGCCTCCCTGGTCAACGGTTTTGGCTGGGTCATGCTCTATAGCGGGATCGGCGTTCTGGCTCTTGCCGTCATCAGCTTTGCTATCTTCGGTCCAAAACATGTCGCGCCGCAGCAGCGAAGCGGGCGTCCTGCGCAGGGTGCTGGCAAGGTGCGCTCCTAGCAATGCCTTGCGGCTCGGCCTCAGGACGCCGAGCCGCTCGTCACCCTTGCCGTCTCGCCATGAAGGCCAGCCGTTCGAACAGATGCACGTCCTGCTCGTTCTTCAGCAGTGCGCCATGCAGCTTGGGCAGCGCGTTCTTCGGGTCGGCGCGCAGATCCTCGGGCGCGATGTCGTCGGCGACCAGCAGCCTTATCCAGTCGAGCGCCTCGGAGGTCGACGGCTTCTTCTTCAGTCCCGGCACGTCGCGGATTTCGTAGAACTGAGTGAGCGCCGCCCGCACCAGATTCTGCTTGATGCCGGGATAATGCACATCGACGATCCTGTGCAGCGTCTCGACGTCGGGAAAGCGGATGTAGTGGAAAAAGCAGCGACGCAGGAAGGCGTCGGGCAGTTCCTTCTCGTTGTTGGAGGTGATGATGACGATCGGCCTCACCGCGGCGCGGATCGTCTCGCCGGTCTCGTAGACGAAGAACTCCATCCGGTCGAGTTCCTGCAAGAGGTCGTTGGGAAATTCGATATCGGCCTTGTCGATCTCGTCGATCAGAAGCACAACCTTCTTGCCGGCGGCGAAGGCTTCCCACAATTTGCCGCGCTTGATGTAGTTCTTGATATCGTTGAACCTGGTATCGCCAAGTTGGCTGTCGCGCAGCCGCGACACTGCATCGTACTCGTAGAGGCCTTGCTGCGCCCGCGTCGTCGATTTGACGTGCCATTCCATGAGTTCCAGCCCGAGTGCCGCCGCCACTTGCCTGGCAAGCTCCGTCTTGCCGGTGCCGGGCTCACCTTTGACCAGCAAGGGCCGTTCCAGCGCGATCGCCGCGTTGACCGCCACCATCAGATCCTTGTCGGCGACGTAGGCCGCCGTGCCTTCGAAACGCATTTTTGCTCCTTGGTTCAGTACGGACGACCGTAAGGAGACGGCTTGGCCCATGCAAGGGTGGGTTGGCGGCGGCGAAGTGTGAAGCCGGCAGGGCAAGAGCGCCAACTCTCTGGCGCCAAGTCTCTGGCGCTTGGGAGGGCATCGGCCTATATTGGGGCTGACGGTCTGCGCTTCCCGGCAGGAGACACTTTTCCCCGGGGCCTTAACGATCCTTAGGGAGCTGTCCCTGGGAAGACCCGTGGGTTTTCTCACACGGCGCCCACCTACTTTGTAGGCACCCGGGATCGACTTCTCCACCGGTTGTGTGGATCGTCACTTATTCGCCACATCCACGTATTTCGTGGATCATGCGATGGAAAACGTCGCTCCCAAAACGTCCATTCAGGTCTGGCTTTTTCTAGCGTCTGCGCATGGCATCCTCAAAAGACCTGAAAAAACAGCTGCGCAAGGAAGCACTTGGCCGCCGCGACGCGCTCGATGAATTCTGGCGGGTGGAAGTCGCGCTCGATATGGCCGAAACCGCGCGCGACCAGCTTGCCATCGAGCCAGGCCAAATCGTGTCCGGCTTCTGGCCAATGCGCTCGGAAGTCGATGTCCGGCCGCTGATGTTCGCCTTGCGCGAAAAGGGCGCACGGCTCTGCCTTCCGGCGATCCTCGACAAGACGACCATCGTCTTTCGCGAATTGGTACGCGGCGCGCCGATGATCGATATGGGATTTGGCACCGTCGGGCCGCATGAGGAGGCCGAAGTTCTTGACCCCTCCGTCATGCTGGTGCCGCTCGCCGGTTTCGACGCGCGCGGCCACCGCATCGGTTACGGCGCGGGCTATTATGACCGTGCGATCGCCAAGCTTGTCGACAAGGGGCATGCGCCCCGGCTGATCGGCATTGCTTTCGACTGCCAGGAAGTGACGATGGTTCCCAATGAGGACCATGACGTCATCATCCCGGAAATACTCACCGAGAGCGGGTTGCGCCGGTTCGAGCCAGAATTGTAGATAGTTCTTTGGAACGCATGATCTTTGCCGAAAGTCATGCCACTTTTCGGGGTCAAGCGTGATGAGACTTCTCTTCCTCGGCGACATGGTCGGCAAGACAGGCCGCACGGCGGTGTGGGAGCAATTGCCGGGCCTGATCTCGGATTTCAAGCTCGATTTCGTCATCGTCAACGGCGAAAACGCGGCCGGCGGCTTCGGCATCACCGAGGAGATTTTTCGCGAGACCATCGCGGCCGGCGCCGATGTCGTCACCACCGGCAACCATGTCTGGGACCAGCGCGATGCGCTCGCCTTCGCGCCGCGCGAAGAGCGCTTCCTGCGCCCCTCCAATTTTCCCAAGGGTACGCCAGGGCGCGGCTCGGGCGTCTACATCGCCAGGAGCGGCGCGCGCGTGCTGGTCGCCAACATCATGGGCCGGGTGTTCATGCATCCCGAGCTCGACGATCCCTTCCAGGCTGGCGAGCGCGAGCTTGCCGCCTGTCCGCTCGGCGAGCAGGCGGATGCCGTGGTCATCGACTTCCACGCCGAGGCGACCTCCGAAAAAATGTGCTTCGCGCATTTCGTCGACGGTCGCGCCAGCCTCGTGGTCGGCACTCACACCCACCAGCCGACCGCCGATCACCATATCCTCAATGGCGGCACCGGCTACATTTCCGACGCGGGCATGTGCGGCGATTATGATTCGTCGCTCGGCATGGACAAGGAGGAGCCGCTCAACCGGTTCCTGTCGAAAGTGCCGAAGGGGCGTTTCGAGGCGGCGACCGGACCCGCGACCTTGTGCGGCGTCGGCGTTGATATTTCCGACCGCACGGGGCTGACCGAGAAGATCGCGCCGTTTCGCCGCGGGCCGCGGCTCGAGGAAACGGCGCCGTCCTTCTGGACGTGACATTGATATAGGGGCTCTCAATACCTAACTGCCGGCGACACTGCTCTAGATCGTAGAGGGGACGACCTCCATGCAGCTTATCGAGTTCCTGGCGCCGCACTTCGCCTTCGTGTCCGATCCCACCGCCTGGGTCGCGCTGTTGACCCTGGTGGTGCTCGAGATCGTGCTCGGCATCGACAACCTGATCTTCATCTCGATCCTGACCAACAAGCTGCCGGAAGCACAGCGAGCCCGCGCCCGCCGGCTCGGCATCTCGGCGGCGCTCGTCATGCGGCTGGTGCTGCTCGCCACCATCTCGATCATCGTCCAACTGACGGCGCCGGTCTTCACCGCCCTTGGCCACGGCTTTTCCTGGCGCGACCTGATCCTGATCGCCGGTGGCCTGTTCCTGGTGTGGAAGGCGACCAAGGAGATCCATCACACGGTCGACCCCGACGACCACCAGGACACGATGCTGGGCGAGACCGTGCAGATGAGCCTTGCCGGCGCCATCTTCCAGATACTGCTTCTCGACCTTGTCTTCTCCATCGATTCCATCATTACCGCCGTCGGCATGACCGACGAGATCGCCATCATGTACATCGCCGTCATCGTGGCGGTTACGGTGATGATGCTGGCGGCTACGCCGTTGGCGAACTTCATAGCCAGGAACCCGAGCATCGTCATGCTGGCGCTGGGCTTCCTGTTGATGATCGGCATGACGCTGATCGCCGACGGCATGGGCTACCATGTGCCCAAGGGTTATATCTACGCGGCGATGGGTTTTTCGGCGCTCGTCGAAGGCCTCAACATGCTGGCGCGGAACCGCAAGAAGGCGAAGTCCGGCGGCGGGCATTGAGCCTGACGACATGGCCAATGCCGAGTTCAGGCTGACTCTTACGAAATTGTACGTACAATATCGTAATCGATGGTGCTGCTTTGCGGTTCGAATGGGATGCTGAAAGAGCCAGGCGCAAACTTGCCAAGCTCGGCATCGGATTCGATCTCGCGCAGAAGGTGTTCGATGATCCGCTTTATCTCATCGTGCCCGACCGGTTTGAAGATGGTGAGCAGCGTTGGCACGCTATCGGGACGATCGATGCCGTAGTGGTCATGCTGGTTGTCCACACATATCCTGATCGCGAAGATGAAGGACGAGTTAGGATTGTTGGTGCCCGGAAAGCGACAGCGCATGAAAGGAGGCGCTATGAGCAAGAAGGACCTTGGTCAGGATCAGCGCAACCAGCTCGCCAAGCTGGCTGGTTTGCCTGACAGCGAGATTGATACTTCCGATATTCCAGAAGTTCCGGCGGAGAATTGGATTCATGCTCGTCGTGGACATCTTTACAGACCACTCAAGCAGCCAGTGACAATCAGACTCGATGCCGACGTGCTATCGTGGTTCAAGGAACACGTCGGGGGTGGTTGCCAGACCGAAATCAATCGTGTGCTCCGCCATCACGTGATCGAGCAGGAAAAGCGTAGAACCTGAGCCGGTTCAACTCCCCGGCGCGCCCTTCGGGTGACGGTCGCCGATCAGGCCTAGTGTCAGGCCTTGTTCGAGCCAGGCCTTGGCGCCGGCCAGAACGAGCGTGAAGCCGCCGGTTGAATCGACCGCCTGTTTCACCTGTTCGTCGCCATTGCCGGCAAAGCCGAAATTGCGGACCTCCAGGAAGGTCGCGTCACCTGGCATTTCGGTGAAGGTCCAGATCACCGTGGTCGGCGGATCGCTCCATTGCATGACGATCTTTTCGTTGACGACGATCTCGCTGGCGACCACCGTCGTCGAGACGCCATACATGCGCCACTCCCATTGAACCGGCTTGCCGCCGTCCAACCTGCCGCTGGAATGGGTGAACCAGAATTTCGTGGTGATCTCCGGGTTGACGATGGCCTCGAAAACGTCGGAGACCGGCCGCCGGATCAGCATGGCGGCTTCGGCCGTCGGTGTCTCGCGGATTTCCATACCGTTCTCCCCTGCCGAATACGCCTTCACCAGGCGTCGGGCTCCCGCACCATGGGAACGATGTTGGCGGGGCTGGTGATCCAGAAACCGCGGAAGCCTTCTCCCAGCGGCTCGATGGCGTCGCATCGCTCGACGCCGGCCTTGGCGAGATGATCGGCGGCGCCCGGAAAATCCCCGGTGAACAGTCCCAGCCAGATCTCGGCTTGGCCCGGTCCTGCTATGGCAGATTGATCTGCCAGGAAACGCCGAACCTGTCGTTCAGCCAGGCGAAACGGCGGCTGAAACCGTAATTGCCGGTCGGCATCAGAAACGCGCCGTCTTTGGACAAGGCCTCGACGATGCGCTCCAGCTCTTCTTCGGTGGAACAGTCGACGAAGAGCGAGACCGACGGCGTGAAGGTGAAGGCGTGGTGCACAGGGCTGTTGAAGATCATGACCTCCGTGCCGCCGATGGATGCGCGAGCCAGCTTGACTGCCCCTTCGGGTCCGTCCTCGCCTGCACCGTAGCGCGTGAGGTCGAGGACGCGGCTATCCGGAATGGTCTCGCAATAGAAGGCCATGGCTTGCTCGGCCTTGCCTTCGAACATCAGGAACGGGGTTACTTTCACGGCAGGCCTCCCTTCGCTCAAATGTTGGTCTCGTTGGCAGGCTCGCCCTTCATCTCGCTGCGGTAGTAGCCTTCGCGCAAATTGATGCCGTGTTCGACATAGGCCTTCATGCAGGCCAGCATCTGCGACCAGCCCTCGCAATTGAGATAGGACTTCTTCAGGCCGACCGCGTCCTCGTGCCAGCCGGCCTCGGCGATGGTGACGAAGGTGCCGCCGTCGTCGAGCGGCTCGAAATTCATCTCGATGCGGGTCTTGTAGGCCGGCTTTCCCTCTTCGTCGGTGGCATCCCAGCGCAGCACGATGCGGCTGTCCCTGACGATTTCGTCTACTTCGACCGGCACCTTGCCCCACCACACGACATTGGCGCCCGGCACCAAGGGCGCGCTGGCACCGCCGATGGTGGTGAAATAGGAGCTGAGCTTCTTCGGATTGACGACCGCGTCGAAGACGTCGGCGACCGGTTTGCCGATGCGTCCTGAAACCCTGAATCCAAGAGACATATCCACAGTTCCTTCCTTGATTGATAGGAGCTTATGTTATAAAAACATAACATGTCAAGCCGATCGCAAGACGACAATGTTTTCAAGGCGCTGGCGCATCCGCGCCGGCGCGAGATGCTGGATCTGCTGAAGGACGCGCCAAAGACGACCGGCATGCTGTGCGAGGCATTTTCCGATGTCGACCGCTGCACCGTCATGCTGCATCTCAAAGTGCTGGAAGAGGCCGATCTCATCGTGGCGCGGCGCGAGGGGCGCGAGCGCTGGAACCATCTCAACGCGCTGCCGATCAAGCAGATTCACGACCGCTGGATCAGCCAGTACGCCGGCCATGCGCTTAGTATCATCGACCGGCTGAAATCCGATCTGGAGGGGTGAACGGCCGCCACGGCTTTGCCATGCGTGGCAAAGCGCGGCGCGGCTGGACGAATTGAGCCGATTTATCTATAAGCCGGCCATTCCGACAAAGAGCGCCATACGTCCATTCGGACGCAGCAGGGACGTTCTGACATTTTGAATTCGAGCATTGCGGAAGGCGGGTCATGCATCTCGCCGAGCAATGCTCTAGCCGAATACGACAGGGGTGCCATGGCTGGCCATTCACAGTTCAAGAACATCATGCACCGCAAGGGCCGTCAGGACGCGGTGCGGTCGAAAATGTTTTCCAAGCTGGCGCGCGAAATCACCGTCGCGGCCAAGAGCGGGACGCCCGATCCGTCGATGAATCCGCGCCTGCGCCTTGCCGTGCAGAACGCCAAGGCGGTGTCGATGCCGAAGGACAACATCCAGCGCGCCATCAACAAGGCGTCGATGGGCGACGCCGAAAATTACGAAGCCGTGCGTTACGAGGGCTACGGTCCCGGCGGCGTCGCCGTGATCGTCGAGGCGCTGACCGACAATCGGAACCGCTCGGCTTCGAATGTGCGCGCCGCCTTCACCAAGGCCGGTGGGGCGATGGGCGAAACCGGCTCGGTGTCGTTCATGTGGGATCGGGTCGGCGAGATCTATTATCCGGCATCGGCCGGCAGCGCCGACAAGGTCATGGACGCGGCAATCGAAGCCGGCGCCGATGACGTGGAGTCGGATGAGGAAGGCCACACCATCTATTGCGCCTTCGAAAACCTCGGCGAGGTGTCGAAGGCACTGGAAGCCTCTCTCGGCGAGGCGGAATCGGTGAAGCCGATCTGGAAGCCGCAGAACAATGTTCCGGTCGACGAAGAACGCGCCCAGTCGCTGATGAAGCTGGTCGCCACGCTCGAGGACGACGACGACGTTCAAAGCGTCTACGCCAATTTCGAGGTCGACGAGGAGACCATGGCCAAGCTCAGCGCTGCGTGAGCAAAGCCTGACATGACCGAAAAACCGCTGCCCACCATCCGCATCACCTATTGCACCCAGTGCCAGTGGTTGCTGCGTGCCGGCTGGATGGCGCAGGAACTGCTGTCGACATTCGGCGTCGATCTGGGCGAGGTGACGCTGGTGCCCGGCACCGGCGGCGTCTTCACCATAAGCTGCAACGAGGTGCTGGTCTGGGACCGCAAGCGTGACGGCGGCTTTCCGGATGCGGCAAAACTCAAGCAACTGGTGCGCGACGTCATCGACCCGGACCGCGATCTCGGTCATTCCGACCGCAAGGCGAAGAGCTGAGACTTCCCGCGGAAGCCGGACGTCATTTTCCTCGCCTCTGCCCGAAAATCGCGCCGATCCCCGCGCCGATTGCTATGCCCATGCCGATGCCGACGGCAGGGTCATCCATCGCTGCGCCACAGACAGCGCCGAGGCCGATCCCCGCGGCAATGCCCAAGGCCATGGTGGAATGCGGGTCGTTCACGGCGCTTCTCCCGACAAACACGCCTCGGTTGCCGCGATGCCGAACGCGGCGGACCGAGACATGTCAACGCGCGGCGAACCAGAAGGATGCCAGCGCGGTGATGGCGGTGATCGCGCGCACGTGGTTCCACATCACCCAGTCCCTGAGATAGGTGGTCCATACAGCAGCGCCGTTGCTGCTCGCCGGATCGATGGCGGCCAGCGCGTCGTTGAGCGGCACGTTGAAAACCATCGTCACGATCGGGTTGCCGACGAGATAGATGACTGCGCCGGCCAGCAGCCAGAAGGAGCCTGGCTGCTGCCAGCTGATGATGGCGCCGGCGATCAAGACAAGGCAGATCAGGCCGGTGCCGAACAAGGCGGTCATGAACATCGGCGTGATGACGGTGATGTTGATCGAGTTCATGGCGGCGATACCGCCCGCGGCAGGCAGGCGAGCCATTGCCGGCATGACGAAGTTGGAAAAGGCGAAGAACACGCCGCCAACAACGCCCGAGCCGATAGCGGCGATGAAGATGAGGGTGGGAAGTAGCTTCGCGATCATGTCAGTTGCTCCAGATGCCGGTTGCGGCGGTTTCAGCCGCAATGGGCAGAAAAGTTTTGCGGGATGGCCGGCCACCTGTTCGACGCCTTCAAATCAATTATCCCGTCTGCTTCTTTCAAAACATGAGAAATCCTCATATTTGCAAAACGTGATAAACCCTCGTATTTTGCGAGTCAAGTCATTTCTGGGTGGCATTGCCGCCCGGCGTCTGTTGAAGAGCCATGGAAAAAACCGCCACGTCCCCACCGGAACAGGTCGCCACGCCACGCCGCGCGCCGAGCCAGCAGCGCAGCCGTGAACGGGTCGAGCGCATGCTCGCCGCCGCCTCGGCGCTGATTGCGGAGCAAGGCAGCGATGCCATGCGCATGGGCGAGGTGGCGGAGCGGGCTGGGGTGTCGATCGGCTCGCTCTACCAGTTCTTCCCCGACAAGCGGGCGATCGTCTGGGCGCTGGCCGAGCGCTACACCGCCGAAAGCCAGGCCTGCATTTCAGCCACGCTCAAGGACGTCGGCGACGCCGAGGGCCTTCGGCGGGCGTTCTCGGAATTGGTGGACATTTATTACCACCTGTTCCTGGCGGAGCCGGTGATGCGCGATATCTGGTCGGGCACGCAGGCCGACAAAGCGCTGCGCGAACTGGAGCTCGCCGACAGCCGTGCGAACGCCGAATTTCTCACTGCGACGCTCAAACGCCTGCGGCCCGATGCCGATGCCGTCGCGCTGGAGACGACGGCGTTTCTCGTTTGGCAGATGGGCGAGGCCGCCATGCGGCTGGCGATCTCGGTCGAGCGGAAGGAGGGCGACAGGCTGGTCGCCGCCTACAAGCGCATGGCGCTCAGGGAATTGCTTGCGGAATAGGATGCTCTCACCCGCCCCCTCGTGGGGAGGGTCGCTGCGAAGCAGCGGGGTGGGGCAGCGCCGACCCCCACCCCGACCTTCGGTCCGACCTCCCACACGGGACCGACAAGGCGGAGGTGGGGGCAAGCGCCAGCGTGAAGGGACGTGCATTGGCCAACAAAAAACCCGCCACGGGGGCGGGTTCTCTGGTCTGCGAAAAGCTGATGAGGCCTAGAGGCCGAAACCTTCGAAGCGCTTCTTGAACTTCGACAGGCGGCCGCCGCGGTCGAGCAGGGTCTGCTGGCCGCCGGTCCAGGCCGGGTGCGTGGTCGGGTCGATGTCGAGGTTCATCGTATCGCCTTCCTTGCCCCAGGTCGAACGGGTCATGTACTCGGTGCCGTCGGTCATGACGACCTTGATGGTGTGGTAGTCGGGATGGATATCGGTCTTCATGGCTCGGTTCCTGGTTTGCCGGGCGCGGCTGACGGGCTGAAAGCCTGCGTCGATGCGCCCCTTTTTAAAACTCGAAGCCGCAGCTATTGAGGAGCCGCGGCTTCTAAAACGGTCGGCGAGCCTATACATCAGCCGGAATTGAATCACAAGGCCGCGGCAAGCGCATATTGAGGCGCATAGCTGAAGGCGGCCAAGAGGAAAGACCAGGATGGCGCAAACCAGCAGCGCAGACGAGCGCCGGCGCTCGCTCAAGCCGCTCAGGCGCCTGTTTCCCTACATCGGCCGCTACCGCACATTGGTGGCGGGCGCCGTCATCTCGCTGATCGTCGCGGCGGTGACGACGCTGGCGCTGCCGCTGGCGGTACGGCGCATGATCGATCATGGTTTCACGCCGTCCGGTTCCTCCTTCATCGCCGAATATTTCGCCGCGCTGGTGGCGATGGCCGCGCTGCTGGCGGCGGCATCGGCGGGCCGCTACTATTTCGTCATCACGCTCGGCGAGCGCGTCGTCGCCGATATCAGGCGCGATGTCTTTGCCCATGTGACGAAACTGTCGCCGGCCTTCTTCGACACTGCCCAGTCGGGCGAGATCGTGTCGCGGCTCGCCGCCGATACCACGCAGGTCAAATCGGCGGTCGGGGCGACCGCTTCGGTGGCGCTGCGCAATGTCATCCTTGGCCTCGGCGCGGTCGCGATGATGGTTTTCACCAGCCCGAAACTGTCCGGGCTGGTCATCGCAGCCATTCCAATCATCGTGCTGCCGCTGGTCGCCTTCGGCCGCTCGGTGCGGCGCAAGTCAAGGCAGGCGCAGGACACGCTGGCCGATGCCACCGCCTATGCCAGCGAGCAGATCGGCGCGGTGCGCACATTGCAGGCCTTCACCAATGAGACGCTGGTCACCGGGCGTTTTTCGGGTGCCGTCGAGGCCGCCTTCGAGGCCGCGCGCGCCTCGATCTTCGCGCGCTCGTTCCTCACCTTCTTCGCCATCTTCACGATTTTCTCCTCGGTCGTGGCGGTGCTGTGGTTCGGCTCGCGCGACGTGCTCGACGGCAATCTGTCGCCGGGCACGCTAGGCCAGTTCCTGCTCTATTCGGTATTCGCCGCCGGTGCGCTCGGCGCGCTATCGGAGGTCTGGGGCGAATTGGCCCAGGCAGCAGGTGCCGCCGAACGGCTGACCGAAATCCTCGCCGAGGAGCCGGCGATCGTGGCGCCTGCCAATCCCAGGCCGCTGCCGGTGGCGAGCAAGGGAGCGATCAGCTTCGAGGCCGTGTCCTTTTCCTACCCGGCCCGGCCCGACCGCGCCGCCGTCCACGGCCTGAGCTTCTCGGTCAAGCCTGGCGAGACGGTGGCGATCGTCGGTCCCTCGGGAGCGGGCAAGAGCACGGTGTTCTCGCTGATCCTGCGCTTCTACGATCCGGAGACCGGCAGGATCCTGATCGACGGCGTCGACATCCGCGAAGCCGACCCCCTTTCGATACGGCAGCGCATCGCCATCGTGCCGCAGGACGTCACCATCTTCGCGGCCAGCGCGCGCGACAATATCGGCTTCGGCCGGCCGGGCGCCAGCGAGTCAGAGATCGAAGCGGCGGCAAAGGACGCGCTGGCCGACGAATTCATCCTCAAGCTCGAGAAGGGCTATGACAGCCAGGTCGGCGAGCGCGGCGTGACGCTGTCGGGCGGGCAACGCCAGCGGGTGGCGATCGCCCGCGCCATCCTGCGCGACGCGCCGATTCTGTTGCTCGACGAGGCGACCTCGGCACTCGACGCCGAAAGCGAGACGCTGGTGCAAATGGCGCTGGAGCGGCTGATGCGGGGCCGCACCACGATCGTCATCGCGCACCGCCTGGCGACGGTGCTGAAGGCCGACCGCATCCTGGTGATGGATGGCGGCCGCATCGTCGAGGAAGGCACGCATCAGAGCCTGGTGACCAAGGGCGGCATCTATGCCCGGCTGGCCAAGCTGCAGTTCGAGACCGGCGCCAGCGCCTTCAGGGGCGCGGCTGAGTAGCGGCGACGCTGGGCGTGCTCACGCGGCTCCATACCGTTTGCGCAGGTGGTCGGTGAAATAGACGGCATTGAGCTTTTCACCGGTGGCGCGTTCGAGCAGGTCGGGCGTCGACCAGCGCGATCCGTGCGACCATATGTTCTTGCGGCGCCAATCGTTGATGGCACCGAAATTCCCCATGGCAAGATCGTCATCGGCCGACGGATGCTCCCGCGTCAGCGCCGCCCATTGCTGCGCCGCCATTATCGCGCCCAGCGTGTAGGAGGGAAAGTAGCCAAAGGCGGCAGCAGGCCAATGCACGTCCTGCATCGGCCCGTCCGCGGGGTTGTCGATGGTTGAGAGGCCGAGATAGTCGCGCATCCTGGCGTTCCAGGCCTCGGGCAGTTCGGCCACCTCGAGCCTGCCGGAGACGAGCTCCTGCTCCAGTTCATAGCGCAGGATGACATGCAGCGGATACGTCACCTCGTCGGCATCGACACGGATCAGGCCGCGCTCGACATGGTGGACATGCGGCAGGATGTCGTCGAGCGACCAGATTTCGCCGAGATGCTTTTCCACGACCGGCAATGCCCAACGCCAGAAGGCGGGGTTGCGCCCGATCTGCTTTTCAACGAACAGACTCTGGCTTTCATGCACGGCCATGCCGCGCGCCTTGCCGAGCGGCCAGTGCGACCAGGCCTTCGGCAGGTTCTGCTCGTAGAGTGCGTGGCCGGTCTCGTGCAGCACGCCCATCAGCGCCGACAAGAAATCGGAAGTCTTGTAGCGGGTGGTGATGCGCACGTCGCTCGGCACACCGCCACAGAACGGATGGTGCGACACCGACAGCGAGCCGTGCGTCAGGTCGAAGCCGACCGCCGCCATCATGGCAAGGCCGAGTTCACGCTGCCTGTCGATCGCGTAGCTGCCCGCAAGCGGCTTCAGCGGATGCTTGCGCAGCCGCGCTTCCTGCGCCGCCAGCGCTTCCGGCACGAACCCCTTGAGGAAAGCCTTCAAGTCGGCGAACACCGGGGTGATGTCGGCGGTGCGGTTGCCGGGGTCGTATTGCTCCATCAGCGCGTCGTAGGGGGCGAGGCCGAGGATGTCGGCGCGCAGGGCCGCCTCTTCGCGCACCAGCGCCACCACGCCTTCAAGCGCCGGCAGGAAGCCCGCCCAGTCGTTCTTGGCCCGCAGGTCGCGCCACAGCTGCTCGCAGCGCATGCGGGCGGTCGTCTGGCGTTCGACGAATTCGACCGGCAGGCAGGTCAGGTTGGTGTATTGCCGCCACAGTTCGGCCAGCGCCGCCCGCTGTTCATCGTCAAGCGCCTCGCCTTCGGCGGCGGCGATCCAGTCCGCTATTTCCGGCGCGGTCGCCCTGGTGTGGTACATGCCGGCAAGTGCCGCCATGGCCTCGGCGCGCTTCTCGCCGCCACCGACGGCCATGTGGGTCGCTTCATCGGCGCCGAGGATGGCCAGCGCGTGCTCCAGGGCTTCGAGCTTGTGGCCGAGGTCATCGAGTTTTTGAAAGGACATGGCGGCTTCCGTGATTGGGAAGGGCGAAAAAGATACCAACGCCGGCGCGTTTGCAACCCTCACGCGCCGTCCGGCAGATGCGCCTTGCGCTGGCGAGCCGACGCGTGAAATGCTGCCCGACGATACATCACGAGGGAATACGATGATCGGCAACATCCTGGTCGGGCTGGTGGCTTTGATCCATGTCTATATCGTCTATCTGGAGATGGTGCTCTGGGATACGCCGCGCGGGCACAAGGCATTCCGGCTGACGCCGGAATTCGCCAGCGCCTCGAAGGTGCTTGCCGCCAATCAGGGTCTCTATAACGGCTTTCTCGCCGCCGGCCTGATCTGGGCCCTCTACCTCGGCACGGCCGGTTTCCAGGTCAAGGTTTTCTTCCTGCTCTGCGTGGCCGTTGCCGGGCTCTACGGGGCGGCAACGGTCGGTCGCAAGATCCTGTTCGTGCAGGCCGCGCCGGCAGCGGCTGCCTTGGTAGCGGTCTGGCTCGGCTGGTGAGGAAAAGAGGCGCCTGCGGGATTGGGTCCCGTAGACGCCAGGTGGTCCCTTCCTTTTGGGCCGCGATCAGAATGGCCTCAGCCGTTCGGATAGTTCCCGCCGTCGGCGCCGTCGCCCATCAGGAAACCGCTACCGATGTCGACCCTCAGCCGCTGGTCGACATTGTCGAGACGGCGCAGCAGGTCATGATATTGTGCGGCCGGTATCCTGCCGTGATCCGACGAGGCTATCTTCTCCGCCGCCTGACCTATGCGAGCGGTGCGCATCTCCAGGCGCTCCGCCGCGGCCGGGGTGATGTTGTTGGCCTGTCTGGCGGTGATTATGCCCTGATGCACGCCTTGAACCTGTTCAATGAGAGCCTCGACACGCGGGCCGGTCATGTCGGTTGGGTCGGTCGCGTCGAGCGCGCCCTTGTGGTGACCCGCGGCGTAGGCGCCGGCAAGCGGGGCGGCGACAAGAATCGCGGCAAGGGTTGCAGTCTTGAGAGATGCTGAAGAGCGCATGACGGCGCCTCCTTTTGCTGCGGAAAAGAACGGCTCTGCCGTTCCGCTTCCGGACGATGCGGGCCGTCCAGTTCCGTCGCGTCGCGATGGGAGGCATCGCCGGCGGTTCTCGGCCCTGCGCAGCACGCTAGGAGCGCTTTGCGGCGAAGTGTAATTAAAAAAAGATAATCTTTTCAGGCCTTGCCGGTGCACAACTGCGCCCTAGAGTTGAGCCGGCGAACAAATTCGCGTGAGATCGCGTGATGATGGATCACCGTTCGGTGAGCTTCAGTTCGATCCGGCGGTTCTTGTTGCGCGCCTCTTCGGTGTCGGCGGGATCGAGCGGCTGGAACTCGCCGAAGCCGGCGGCGACCAGCCGGTTGGCCGGCACGCCGTTCTCGATCAGGAACTTCACCACGGAAGTGGAGCGCGCCGTCGACAGCTCCCAATTGTCGCGATACCGACCGGTGCCGGACAGCGGCTTGTTGTCGGTATGGCCGTCGACGCGCAGCACCCAGTTGATCTCCGGGGGAATCTCCTTCTGCAACTCGATGATGGCGTCGGCAAGTTTCTTCATCTCGACCTTGCCGGCATCGTTGATCACCTCCGAGCCGGTCGGAAACAACACTTCCGACTGGAAGACGAAGCGGTCGCCGACTATGCGGATGTTCTCGCGGTCGGCGAGGATTTCGCGCAGGCGGCCGAAGAAGTCGGAGCGGTAGCGGTTGAGTTCCTGCACGCGCTGCGCCAGCGCCACGTTGAGGCGGCGGCCAAGGTCGGCGATCTTGGTGTTGGAATCCCGGTCGCGGGCCTCGGAGACGTTGAGCGCGTCCTCGAGCGCGCCGATCTGCTTGCGCAAGGCCGCGATCTGCTGATTGAGGATCTCGACCTGGCTCAGCGCCTGCTGGCTGATCTGGCGCTGGCTGTCGAGCTCGCCCGTCAGCGCCGCCGCGCGCTGGTTGGCCGCATCACCGGCGCCCGCACCTTGCGCCAGCAGCTGCTGGAGCCGGCTCTTCTCCGCTTCGGCCGCCGACAGCGATGCCTGCAGATTGGCGAGCGAATCCTCCTTGTCCTGTGTCGTGGAACGCTCCAGCGCCAGAAGCTGCGTCAGTTCGTTGATCTGCGAATTGAGACGCGACAGCACGGCGTCCTTGCCGGAGATTTCGCGGCCGAGCAGGAACTGCGCCAGCACGAAGACGGTGAGCAGGAACATGATGGCCAGAAGCAGCGTCGACAACGCGTCGACGAAGCCCGGCCAATAGTCGATGCGGCGGTCGGCGCGCCGGCTCCTGGCGAGCGCCATGCTAGTGCACCCCGGTCTTCTTCAGGGCGTCGGCGATCTTTTCCAGCGTGTTGCGCATCGCCTTTTGTTCATCCGACTGTGCTTCGACCCAGTCGCGCATGATCTGCTGCTCGGAGCGCATGTTCTTGACCAGGCCGGAAATGCCGTCGGCGAGATTGGCCATGGCGGTGGCGACGCGCGGATTGGAGCCGCCGCCATTCTCCTGCATGCTGCGCAGCCGCTCCGACAGCAGGCGGATTTCATCGGAAGGCTCGGTCCGGACCGCGTCGGAGACGACGATGTCGGACGACAGGTCGGTGACCGAGGAGAGCCAGTTCTCCAGTTCGGTGTAGAAGCGCGTCTGCGCGCGGCCGGCCTGCAGGTCGAGGAAACCGAGAACGAGCGAGCCGGACAGGCCGAACAGCGAGGACGAGAAGGCCGTGCCCATGCCGGCGAGCGGCGCCGACAGCCCTTGCTTCAGCGAATCCAGCACAGCGGCGGCATCGCCGGTGCCGGGATCGAGCGACTCGATGGTCTCGCGGATGGAGCCGATCGTGTTCAGCAGGCCCCAGAAGGTGCCGAGCAGGCCAAGGAACACCAGGAGGCCGACGAGGTAGCGCGAGGTGTCGCGGCTTTCATCGAGCCGCGTGGCGATGGAGTCGAGCATGGTGCGCATCGAGCTGGTCGAAAACGCCATGCTCGACGAGCGGCCGATCATCGCCTTCATCGGCGCCAGCAGCACCGGTTCGGTGATCTCGGAACCGGCGCGGAAGGAGTTGACCCAGCGCACTTCGCGAAACAGCCGCCCGACCTGGACGAAGGCCAAAAGGATGCCGACGGCAAGCACGCCGATGATCAGGCCGTTGAGCCCCGGATTGGTGACGAAGGCGGTCGAGATCTGCCGTGTCAGGATCGCTGCGATGAAGGCGACGATGGCCAGGAAGATGACCATGGTCAGGAGAAAGACCTGCGGGCTCGACAATTTGTGTGGGTCGTAGATCAGCACGTCGGAGCGCCTGCCCATGCCGAAGGATCTGAGAAAAGCCATCCGTGCCCCGTTTCCGATGCCGCTGCCGCCGATCACGTCGTCGGCGACTCTAAACGGAATTGTGACCAAATTGAATGGTGCTTGGCAATATTGCCGCCAGCAGTTTCAGAGACGGTTGATGACCAGGCAATCGACCATCGCCGCCAGATGCAGGCCTGCGCCGGTGACCACGAAACCATGCCACAGCGCGTTGTGGAAGCGCAGCCCCTTCCAGGCGAAGAAGATCACGCCGCAGGAATAGACGACGCCGCCGGCGACGATGAGCACGATCGCCGTCGTCGGCAAGGTAGCGACGAGCGGCTCGACCAGGACGATGCCGCTCCAGCCGATGGCGAGATAGAAGACGATCGCCAGCCGGTCGAAGCGGCCGGCGAAAAACACCTTTATGGCGATGCCGATAATGGCCGCGGTCCAGACCAGGACGATCATCCAGCCGGCCAGCGCCGAGCCGTCGAGCTGCGCGAGAAAGGGCGTGTAGGTGGCGGCGATGAGCAGATAGATCGCAGCGTGGTCGAAACGCCGCAAAATCCATTTCACCGGCGAAGTCACCGGCCATAGATTGTAGGTCAGCGACACCGAGAGCACGGTGAGCAGCGACACGACATAGAAGGCGGCGGCGATGTATTCGCCCGGTCCGACCCGAAAGGCGGCCAGCGCCAGCAGCGCCGAACCGGCCGCGATCGCCAGCACGATGCCGACGGCATGGACGATGCCGTCGGCGATCATCTCGGCACGCGAATAGTGCCATCGTCCGACAAAGGGGATCTCGATCTGCGGCGGCGTCTTGATCATCATCATCCTGCGTCAACCCTATCTGGGCAAGCGCCGGACAGTATTTCAAGCTTTGTTTGCGGTTTTGCGACTGCGGCGCTTCAGCGCGGCGGGGATTTGTCCTTGCCCAATTCTCCGGGAAAAGCTGCGCGCGTTCCCGGAAAGCCGCTCCGCACTTCTCCCGGAATTGCTTCAGCGGGCAGCGAGCGGCTTTTTCACGGCCTTCAGGAGGGCGCGCTGGATGATCTCGTTGCCGGCGACGACCGAACCGTTGTCGAGCATGTCCTGGCCGCCGTCCATGTCGGAGGCGAACCCTCCTGCTTCACGGATCAGCAACAGGCCGGCTGCGATGTCCCAGGGCGACAGGCCGACTTCCCAGAATCCGTCCATGCGGCCGGCGGCGACGTAAGCGAGATCGAGCGAGGCCGAACCCAGGCGCCGGACGCCGGAAACCTCGGCCATGACATTGCGTAATTCGATCAGGAAATTGCCATGCTGGCCACGCCCCAGATGCGGCACCCCACAGCCGATGACGGTGTCGATGAGCTTGGTGCGGCCGGCGACACGCAGGCGGCGGTCGTTCATGAAGGCGCCGCCGCCGCGCTCGGTCGTATAGAGCTCGTCCATGGCCGGATTGTAGATCACGCCGGCCACGATCTGGCCCTGGCGCTCGAGCGCGATCGAGACAGCGAAAAGCGGAATGCCGTGCAGGAAATTGGTGGTGCCGTCGAGCGGATCGACGATCCAGCGGTGCTGGCTGTCATCGCCGGCGATCGTGCCGCGCTCTTCCATCAGGAAGCCGTAACCGGGCCGCGCCTTCGACAGTTCGGCAAAGACAATATCCTCGGCCTTGCGGTCGGCCTGGCTGACATAGTCGCCCGGTCCCTTCATCGAGACCTGCAGGTTCTGGACCTCGCCGAAATCGCGCGACAGCGAGCGGCCGGCCTTCATTGCGGCCTGGACCATGACGTTGAGAAGGGCTGAGCGTGCCATCGTAACTCTTCCTGCTGCCCGCGCTTTAACCTTTGTCCTGATGCATGTCGGTGACCCGAAACCTGGGCCACCTCTGGGCGACATGCATCAGTCGGCGCGGCGCATATAAGTGATTTCATTGGTGTCGACGACGATGCGTTCCCCCGCGCCGATGAAGGGCGGCACCAGCACGCGAATGCCGTTTTCCAGCACCGCGGGCTTGTAGGAAGAGGCCGCCGTCTGGCCCCTTACCACCGGGTCCGCTTCGGTGATGGTCAGCGTTACCTGGTCGGGGAGCGAAATGCCGATAGGCCTTTCCTCGTAGAGCTGGACCGTCACCATCATGCCGTCCTGCAGGAAAGCGGCGCGGTCTCCGACGAAGTCCTTCGCCAGCTCGAGCTGCTCGTAGCTCTCGGTGTCCATGAACACCAGGGCGTCGCCCTGCTCGTAGAGGAAGGAAAAATCCTTGAGATCGAGCCGGATCTGCTCGACCGTCTCTGCCGAACGGAAGCGCTCGTTCAGCTTTGTGCCGTTGATGAGGTTCTTCAGTTCGACCTGGTTGTAGGCGCCGCCCTTGCCCGGCTTGACCGTGTTGGTCTTGACGGCCACCCACAGGCCGCCATCGTGCTCGATGACGTAGCCGGGACGGATTTCGTTGCCGTTGATCTTGGCCATGATGATGTGATCCGGGAATGAGATGTTCGCAAGACAGCGATTTCGGGCCTCCAAGACCACAAATCGCCCGAAGAGGCAAGCTGGCGCTGATCGGATGTCCCGTGGCGGCGGCTCAATCGAAGCGCACGATGGTGCCGAGTTGCGGCGTCTTGTCATGCGAGAAATCGAGCATGACCTCGTCGACATAGCACCAGCCCCACGTCTCGGGCGGGTCGTAGGCCTCGATGACCGGATGGCCGGTCGCCCGGTAGTGGCCGGTGGCGTGACGGTTCGGAGAACTGTCGCAGCAGCCGACATGACCACAGGTGCGGCACAGCCGCAGATGCACCCACCAGGAACCCGTCTTCAGGCACTCCTCGCAACCTTCGGCGCTTGGCGTTACCTCGAGGATGAAGCTGCCATGCGTGCATCGTTTGTCGGGCGAAGCCATTTCATTGCCTCCTTGGAGAAGCGATGCCGCGATATAAACCCTCAACCGCTCTCATCGAAACCGCGGCGACCGCTTCGGTAATGATATCGAAGACTTTTGCCAGCCGACGGATCTGCGACGACCGCATGATAGCCATCTGCATGGAAAGATCGAGGTCACTTGCCTCGACGAGCATCGCGCAATGACTTCCGCTGGATATCCGCTGATCGCGCGTCAGGGCAGGCGGTTTGCCTTCTGCAGTGCCTGCTTGGTCTGGTCGTCGCTCAATCCTTGCAGGAAATCGTCCATCTCGGGGTCGATGAGGCCGGCGCGGCGGGCGACGATGTACCAGGCGCCGGCAAGCACGAGGTCCGGCTCGGTGCCGATGCCTTGCATATAGAGTTTCGCCAGGCGGTTCTGGGCGGCGACATTGCCGCCTTCGGCGGCCTGCTTCATCCAGCCGAAGGCGGATTTCAAATCACGCCCGCCGCCGCGGCCCTCGATCATCCAGGTGGCGAGGTCGAGTTGCGCGGTGTCATAGTTTTGCCGCGCGGCCTGAGCCAGCAGGCGCCGGGCCTGAGCGTCGTCGCGCGATTTGCCGCCGACGCCGTTGGCATAGATCTGTGACATCGCATACTGGGCGTCGGCGAGGCCGGTCGCCGCGGCGCGCTCGTAATAGGTCACGGCCTTGGCGATGCCGGCGTCGCCGGGGTCCTGCTGGACCAGCATCTGCGCGAAATTGAATTGTGCCAGCCGGTTGCCCGCTTCGGCGGCGGCCTGCATCAGCGCATAGGCTTCCTTTTCGTCCTTTTTGACGTAGCGGCCGTCGAGCAGCATCAGCGCATATTGGAACTGCGATTCCGGCACCCCTTGCTCGGCGGCGGCTGCGTACCATTTCGCCGCTTCGGCCGCATTGAGGGGCACGCCCAGTCCGCGCGACAGGATCTCGGCCACCAGCGTCTGCGCCGCCGGGTCGCCGTTTTGCGCCCGCACCAGCGCGAGGTTGTAGGCGGTCTTGTAGAGTCCGCGCTGGAAAGCCCCGTAGGCCGCATCCGCCGGCTTGGCGCCGAAGCGGTCGGGATTGATCGCGTCGGCCGAAGGCAATGGCGCTGGCTCGGCGGTGGTGGCGGGCTGCGGCAACTGCTTTTCGATCGGCTTGTCGGTATGCACGCCGGCATCCGGCTTAGGGTGCGGCGAAGGAATCGTTTCGGCGGCAGCGGCCTGGATCATGACCGCAGCAAGCAGGGCCTGAAGGGGAAGCCTTGCCGAAGACACGTCAGTCCTCGAAACGCGGTGCGGTTTCATCGAGCAGCGCATTGGCCCGCGTGATCGCCGCCTTGGGATCGACGCCGTCGGCGAACACCGCACTCGACAGGGCGACGAACTCGGCGCCCGTATCTGCGACGGTTTCGATCGAAGCGAGCTCCGATCCGGCCATGACAATGCAGGGGATCTGAATCATCTGCGCCCACCATTGTCCCAGCGCCAGGTTGCGCGGATGCGGATCGGGCTTGTTGTCGTAGCCGAAGCGGCCGAAGAAAATATAGTCGGGCCTGACTTCGCCGAGTTCGAGCGCGTCATCACGTGTCTTGGCGCCGCCGGCGCCGACCATCATTTTTGCCTGGAAATGCTCGACCGTCTCGGCGAGCTCGGCCTTGGAGACCTCGACATGAATGCCGTCGGCCTGGACACGCCCGGCGATGCGCGTATCGCCGGCAATGACGACCGCGATGCCGGCCGCCTGTGCCGCCGGTACGATTTCGGCGGCGAAGGCCTGGAAGGAAGCTTCGTCCATGTCGTTCTGCGGCAGGATGAGCGAGGCGACGTCGCCGCCCTCGAAGGCCGAGACGATACGGGCGGCCGGCACGCCAGATGGCGCGATCAGCACGATGCGGCAGCGATTGGGGGGCGTTGCGTCGTTCATGGTCTTCGATCCCGGGTTTCGCCTATGCCGGGCGAAGATGGTTGGATTGCGGCATAGAGCAAAGTGCCCGCTTTGAACAGGCGGGCAGGCGGGATCGCTATTTTTGACCGCCGAAGCGCCGGCGATTGGCGTTACTCGATCGGTTGCGCACCTGCCGCGGCAGGCCTTGGCTTCCACAATTTCCAGCCGAGATTCATGCCGGCGGCCGCGATCAGGATGGCGGCGGCGCCGACGAGTTGGCTGAGATGCAGGCGATGGCCGAATGCCGTGACGTCGACCAGGATCGCAACGATCGGGTAGATGAAGGACAGCGACCCCTGCAGGTGCGTCGGCAGCTTCTGGATGGCGCCGTACATCAGGATGTACATCAGACCGGTGTGGACGATGCCGAGCGTCGCCAGCATGGCCCAGCTCCTTGCGTCGGTCGGAAGATGCGAGAGATTGGCGAAGGGCGCCAGCATCAACACGCCGACGCAGACCTGGACGAGCGCGATGAGATGCGGCGGCGTGCCCTTGAGCTTCTTGGTGACGATGGCGGCGACGGCCCAGAAGAAGGCAGCGGCCAGCGCCATGACGATGCCGGCGAAATAGTTGGTGCCGATATCGCCGGCGTCAGGGGCGGCCTCGACGATCAGCACCATGCCGGCGAAGGCGATTGCCAGCCAAGTCAATTTCGTCAGGGTCAGCCGCTCGCCGAAGAAGAGCGCGCCGAAGCCGACCAGCATGAAAGGCTGGGTATTGTAGACAGCGGTGGCGATCGAGATCGACGCGCGCGAGAATGCACTAAACAGCAGCAGCCAGTTGACGACGATAGCGGCGCCACCGAGGGCCGCGATGGCGAAAACGCGAAGCGACAGCCTGTTGCGCAACAGGCCGAGGCCGACGCAGATGAAGAGCAGCGTCACCGCGCCGAAAGCGCAGCGCCAGAACACCACATCCATGATAGGCTGGCCGGACAGGACGACGAACCATCCGATCGTTCCCAGGATCGCCATTGCGGTGGACATTTCGATCGTCCCACGTGCTGTATCGCTCACGGCAAATCTCCAGATCATTGAGCGTGCATAATCTCATGCTGATCCTGGGCTTTCCATCCAGCGAGAAAGGTGACATGCTGGTTTTGCCTATTAAAAATAGGTAAATACCCGGAAATCCTGAGAATGTGAAATGCTTGACGATCTCGACCGACGTCTCCTCGAAATCCTGGTGAAGGATGCGCGGACTTCACTGAAGGAGCTGGCCGGCCAGGTCGGGCTGTCATCGCCGAGCGTTTCGGAGCGGCTGCGGCGGCTCGAGGAGCGCGGCGTGATCAGGGCTTTCACCGTCGAGATAGACCCGCTGGCGCTCGGCTATACATTGCAGGCGATCGTGCGCATCAAGCCGCTGCCGGGCAAGCTGCACATCGTCCAGAAGCTGATCGAGGAGATCGCCGAATTCGGCGAATGCGACAAGGTGACGGGGGACGACTGCTTCGTCGCCAGGCTGTTCGTGCGTTCGATCGGCGACCTCGACGGCATCCTCGATCGGATCGCCGACAAGGCCGAGACCAGCACCGCCATCATCAAGGCGCAGCCGATCCGGCGGCGGCCGCCACCGCTCGGCGCATGACCGGTCCGCGTTTCTTGACTCTGCTTGGCGGTGGTGGAAATGCGTGGCGGCTCCGCCAGTCAGGCATATGAACAACGAGGAAAGAACATGGCGCAGAATGTCTATGATCAGCCGGACTTCTTCGCAGGCTACAGCCAACTCGGCCGGTCCGTCGAAGGGCTGGAGGGCGCCGCCGAATGGCCGGCGTTGCGCGCGATGCTTCCCGACGTCAGCGGCTTGCGAATCGTCGATCTCGGTTGCGGCTTCGGCTGGTTCTGCCGCTGGGCTCTTGAACACGGGGCCAAGGAGGTTCTGGGTCTCGACCTGTCGGAAAAGATGCTCGCCCGGGCGCGTGCCGCCGGCCCGGACGCCGGCATCGTCTACGAACGCGCCGATCTCGATGAACTCAGCCTGCCGCCGACGGCTTTCGATCTCGCCTACAGCTCGCTTGCCCTGCACTATGTCAGCGATGCCGCGCGGCTGTTCCAGACCGTGCACCGGTGCCTGGTCCCCGGCGGGCATTTCGTCTTTTCGACGGAGCATCCGATCTATATGGCTCCGACGCATCCCGGTTGGTCTGTCGATGCCGAAGGCCGCAAGACATGGCCCGTCGACCGGTATCTGGTGGAGGGACCGCGCAAGACGGACTGGCTGGCCAAGGGAGTTGTGAAACATCACCGCACCATCGGCACCACGCTCAACACGCTGATCCGGTGCGGCTTCACCATCGAGCATGTCGAGGAATTCCGTCCGACCGACGCGCAGATCGCGGCCAAGCCCGAACTGGCGGAAGAGCTCGAGCGGCCGATGTTCCTGCTGGTCTCGGCCCGGCGATAGGCAGAGCAGAATGGGCCGGCCTTGCTGTGGCGACGCCCACATTTGCTGTCGCTCCGCTCGGGAATCTGGGCTATTCAGGCGTTGACTCGCTTTCCCTCCAGACCAGTCCCTCCTCCATGTCAGGCCTGCTTTCCGATCCGTGGTTCTATGCGGCCGCCGTCCCGGCGGTCATTCTGGTCGGCCTGTCCAAGGGCGGATTTGGCGGCGCGGTCGGTTTCGTCGGCGTGCCGCTGATGGCGCTGACCATGCCGCCGGTGCAAGCGGCGGCCATCCTGCTGCCCATCCTATGCCTGATGGACATCGTTTCGGTATGGACATGGTGGGGCGTCTATAACAGGAAGATGCTGGTCGACATGATGCCCGGCGCGGTGATCGGTATCGGTCTCGGTTGGCTGACGGCCGCACTGGTCACCGAGGAGGCCGTGCGGCTGATCGTCGGCGCCGTCGCCATCATTTTCGTGCTGCGCTGGCTCTATCTGAAGTACCGCCACGGCGCCGACCATGCGGCGCAGCCCAACCGCGTCGCCGCGGCCCTCTGGGGCACGGTCGCCGGCTTCACCAGCTTCGTCGCCCATGTCGGCGGCCCGCCCTTTCAGGTCTACGCGCTGCCGATCCGGCTCGACCCGAAGGTGTTGTCCGGCACGGCGGCGATCTTCTTTGCCGCCACCAACGCGCTGAAGCTCGTTCCCTATTTCGCGCTCGGCCAGTTCGACAGCACCAATCTGACCGCGTCGGCGGTGCTGATGCCGCTGGCGCCGCTATCCACCATCGCCGGCGCCTGGCTGGTGCGCCGCATGCGTCCGGAGATCTTCTATCCCTTCACCTATGCGACGGTGGCCGTCGTCGCGGTGAAGCTTCTGTGGGACGGGATCGCCGGCCTGATGTAGCCGGGACCGTTTTCGCCTGCCTCAGGCGACGCTCGGCACCATGCGCCTTGGTCCGCCGAGCGCCAGGGTGGCGCCAGCCGCCAACACAAGCCCCATGGCGGCAAGGACCGTGAAGTCGTCGATGGTCGGCTTCAGCACCATGTCGGCGATGATGATCAGCATTACCGCATAGTCGAAGCGCGCCGCCCGCAAGATGCGCTGGCCAGAGGCAAGGGCGGCCGGCGTCACGCCATCCCTGGCGATCATCGCGCCCATGTGGTCGGCGCTCGGCTTGAAGACGAACATGCCGATTGAAAAGGTGGTGGCGTAGCCGGCAAGGCCGATCAGGATCCACAGTTGCGAGAAGCCGACCCAGAACCAGCACATGATTAGCCCGAAGGCCAATGTCAGCATCGACATCGGCGCGAAGAAGCGGTTTCCCAATTCGCCCGTAGCCCGCATTGCCTGCAGCGTTCCCTGGATGTTTCCCGACCGATCGGCGAGCGTCGCCAGCACCATCAGCGCGAAACCGCCGCCGACCCATAGGGTCGCCGAAAGAATGTGCAGCAATTTAACGATCGAATACCAGTCCATGCTTCTCCCCGGCGCCTGATGTAGCGGAAGGAGCGAATCCTCGCCTGCCGCTTCGATGGCCAAGCGTTTATCGCCGCGCCTGTTTCGGAACGATGTCGTGAAAAAACCAGTTCTGTTTCAAGTGCCGGCTAACGTAAGGAGCCACTGATATTGCGAGCGCGCCATTCGGTTTTCTGCTATTATGAGGGGCGTCCGGGGGCGCGACATCGTCCAGAAACAGTGCCGATGCTAGTGCGCCCGCGCCGGGAGCCCGGTGGCGAGAGCAATCGCCTGACGATCAACCCTTTCCCGAACACGGGAAAGGCAACTCGGGGGAAAGATATGCAAGGGGTAGCACGGAATTTCTTCACGCTGGCCGTTATCTATGCGCTGTGCGGCATGGCGCTCGGCCTGTACATGGCGATCAGCCAGGACCATGGCCAGATGCCGACCCACGCCCATACGATGGTCGCTGGCTGGCTGATGTCGGCGGTCTTCGCCTTCTTCTATCACCTGTTTCCGGCGGTCGGACAGAAGACGGTTGCCGTCGTTCACTTCTGGCTGACCGCAATCAGCGGCATCGGCCTTTTGATCGGGCTCTACTTCCTGCTTGGCGGCGATGCCGCGATCGAACCGCTGGTGGCGGCGTCTTCGATGGGTTTCTACGCGGCCTTGCTGCTGTTTGCCTTCATTGCCTTGCCGGCGGTTTGGAAAACGGCCTGAGCCGAGGCTCGGCACATCCTTCAGGAACTGTGCTGTTACGGCACAGTGGCGCGGGGTTCGCTCAAAAAACATCGGCGCCGTTAAGGGTTCATTAAGCTTTACAGGCGTTTACTATGCGCATCCAGTGATCTGGATTCTTACCGAGTGGTTGGAGCCACTTTGTTTGACGCCTCCCTGTTAAACTCCTGAGAGCCGCCTTATCCGCGGCTCTTTTTTTGTCCGCTTTCCAGCGACACGGTCCGCACCGGATCACGTTAACCTTCTGTTAAACATGTGCTTGCCTTCACCCCGGACGAGGCGCATTTTCAAGCTTCAGTTATGTAGGGTTCCGGGTGTATCGGCAGTAAGCCGAATCGGCCGGTTGCAAGTGCAGGGGCGTATCGATGAACGAGCCTTCGAAGGGCAGCGCGAAAACCGTCAAGCTGGCGGAACGTCGGGTCTTTTCGCACTCCTTCAAACCGCTCTACCAGGAAGGCATGGGGCTAGTCGAACAGGCGGCGGAGTATCTCGACGGCAAGGGCCGGGCCGAGGCCAAGAAGCTGTCGCGGCTGGCGGCCACGCTCTATGCGGCCGAATCGATGCGGCTGACCACCAGGCTGATGCAGGTCGCCTCGTGGCTGCTTCTGCAGCGCGCCGCGAATTCCGGCGAGATGACCCGCGACCAGGTCGCATCGGAAAAGTCCAAGGTGCGCCTCGACACCGCCTCCGCCCATGACGAGGCGGCCGGCTGGGCCGAACTGCCCAAGGATTTCCTCGACCTCGTCAACCGGTCGCTGCGCCTGCAGGCACTGGTGCGCCGCATGGACGAGGAGATCTACGGCGCCGGCGCGGTGGTCGACATGCAGCCCATGAGCCGCCGGCCCAATCCGGTCTCGGACCAGATCAGCCTGCTCAACACGGCTTTCGCCCGAAACTGAACTATTCTGGAACGTTCCCGGTCAGCGCGTTACTGTTTCCGGTTTGTTCACATTTCGCTGGCATCGCTGTCTCCGGGAGATAGAGTAACCGGATGAGGGACGCGATTCGCATCATCGGTATCGATCCGGGGCTCAGGCGCACCGGCTGGGGCATTGTCGAAAGCCTCGGCAACTCGCTGCGCTTCGTCGCGTCCGGCACGGTACGTTCCGAAGACAAGGCGGCGCTGGCGACGCGGCTGTGCCAGCTGCATGACGGGTTGGCTGAAATCCTGCATTCCGCCATGCCGCATGAGGCGGCCGTCGAACAGACCTTCGTCAACAAGGATGCGGTGGCGACGCTGAAGCTTGGCCAGGCGCGCGGGATCGCCATGCTGGTGCCGGCGCGAGCCGGCCTGGTCGTTGCCGAATATGCACCCAATGCCGTCAAGAAGGCGGTGATCGGCGTCGGCCATGGCGACAAGAAGCAGATCCACATGATGGTGAAGGTGCTGCTGCCGAAAGCGACCTTCGACACCGAACATGCCGCCGACGCGCTCGCCATAGCCATTTGCCACGCGCATCACCGGCAAAGCGTCGCCTATCGGATGGCACTTGCCGGTTGACGATGTTCTTGACTTGTTCCCTTGTCTGTCGTAGGTAATACTTTGAGGTATTACCATGCGCGTCACCACCAAAGGCCAAGTCACGATCCCCAAACAGATAAGGGATCACCTGGGTATCCGCCCGGGCTCCGAGGTGGAATTCGTGGCCACCGATGAGGGTGCTCGGCTTGTGGCCGTCAACGAGAATCTCCCCGAGGAGGAGAAATTGCGCAGGTTCAGTAATGTCCTTGACCGGATGGAGGGGACGTTGGATCTGGGTGGCATGACGACCGACGAGTATATGGAGTGGCTGAGGGGGCCGCGTGAAGATCTCGACGTTGATTGACACAAATGTCCTGATCGACGTTTGGGGGCCGGCCGGACCGCTGACAAAATGGTCGGCGTCTGCAATCGCCTCATGCCGCCGCGACGGCGACTTGGTGGTCAATACGATCATCTGGTCTGAACTGGCGCCGCTGATCGCCTCGGAGGCAGCGCTTCGAAAAGCGGTCGACATGCTCGAGATCGATCGCGAGTTTCTGCCCTGGGATGCGGCCTTCCTTGCAGGTGTGACGCATTCCCGTTATCGCCGTGCTGGTGGAATCCGCGAACGAACCTTGCCGGACTTCTTTATTGGCGCTCATGCGACCGTTGCCGGACATCGTCTTTTGACGCGCGACGCCGCGCGTTATCGCAGTTATTTCCCGGACCTTGACATCATTTCTCCTGAAACGCACCCATGAGGGCCTATCTTCCATGAAAGATTTGGCATGATCGGCAAGCTCAAGGGTACGCTCGACGAGATCGACGAGGACCACTGCCTCGTCGACGTGCATGGCGTCGGCTACGTCGCCTACTGCTCGGCGCGGACGCTGGCTGCGCTGCCTTCGCCCGGCGAAGTGGTGGTGCTGTTCATCGAGACCTATGTGCGCGAGGACATGATCCGGCTCTACGGCTTCCAGTCGGTGCTGGAGCGCGAATGGTTCCGGCTGTTGATGAGCAATGTGCAGGGCGTCGGCGCCAAGGTGGCGCTGGCAATCCTGTCGACGCTGGCGCCGGCCGACCTTGCCAACGCGATCGCGTTGCGCGACATCGCCATGGTTTCCCGGGCGCCGGGCGTCGGCAAGAAGGTGGCCGAGCGCATCGTTACCGAATTGAAAAACAAGGCGCCGGCCTATGCCGGTGCCGCGTCGGGCACGATCGGCTTGAAGCAGGAGCTCGGCGAAGGCGTGGCAGCCGCGCCGATCACAGACGCGGTCTCGGCCCTAGTCAATCTCGGCTATTCCCGCGACACCGCCGCCAATGCGGTGGCGGCGGCACTGAAGACGGCGGGCGAGGAGGCGGACGCGTCGAAGCTGATTCGCTTCGGGCTCAAGGAACTGGCGCGGTGAGCGCACGCTTGTCCGGTTCCCGGCCATATGCAAGGAAGGCGGCATGAGCCTTTCCCCCCGTCTGATCGCTCCGGAAAAACGCGGCGAGGATGCCGACCAGAGTTTGCGGCCCCAGACGCTTGACGATTTCGTCGGCCAGGCGGCGGTGCGGGCCAACCTCAAAGTGTTCATCGAGGCCGCCAAGGGGCGCAAGGAAGCGCTCGATCATGTGCTGTTCGTCGGGCCGCCAGGTCTAGGCAAGACGACGCTGGCGCAGATCATGGCGCGCGAGCTCGGCGTCAACTTCCGCTCAACCTCCGGACCGGTCATCGCAAAGGCCGGCGATCTCGCTGCACTCTTGACCAATCTCGAGGAAGGCGACGTCCTGTTCATCGATGAGATCCACAGGCTGAACCCGGCGGTGGAAGAGATCCTCTATCCGGCGATGGAGGATTTCCAGCTCGACCTGATCATCGGCGAGGGGCCGGCGGCGCGCTCGGTCAAGATCGATCTTGCCCGTTTCACCCTGGTGGCCGCCACCACGCGGCTCGGCCTGCTCACCAATCCGCTGCGCGACCGCTTCGGCATCCCGGTGCGGCTCAACTTCTACACGGTCGAGGAACTGGAGCAGATCGTGCGGCGCGGCGCACGCATCCTGCAAATGCCGCTCGGCGATGACGGCGCGCTGGAGATCGCGCGGCGCGCGCGAGGCACGCCGCGCATCGCCGGCCGGCTGTTGCGGCGCGTGCGCGATTTCGCTTCGGTCGCCGGCGATGGTCATGTGAACCGCTTGATCGCCGACGAGGCCTTGACCCGGCTGGAGGTCGACGCGCTCGGCCTCGATGCGCTCGACCGCCGGTATCTTTCGATGATCGCGCGCAATTTCGGCGGCGGGCCGGTCGGCATCGAGACGATCGCCGCCGGCCTGTCCGAGCCGCGCGATGCCATCGAGGACATCATCGAGCCCTATCTCATCCAGCAGGGTTTCATCCAGCGCACGCCGCGCGGCCGTGTGCTGACGGCCAATGCCTGGCGCCACCTCGGCCTCGACGCGCCGAAGGACCTGGCGCAACAGCAGATCAATTTATTCCAGGAAGAATAGCGGCCCCCGGCGGCGGCGTTCGGGCCGGCGATCAAGCGTCGCAACCGCTTTGCGGTGTGCGACCGGAGATCTTGCTGATCGATCCCGGCGGTGTGGAGCAACGGCGCTCAGTGAAGCGACCGGATCACGTCCAGCACATCGTGCTCGGCCTTTTCGCCGTTGAAAGCATCGACGATGCCGAAAGCGCCGCCGTAACTCCAGACCGACCAGGAGAAGCCATGCGCCTCGGCGCGCGCGATCATGTCCCGGACATAGGCGGCACGATAGCCGGCCGGCATCACATAGGGATTGCCGTATTCCTGGCGGATCATGCCGAACTCGCCCAGCGTGACGTTTTCCGGCCTGATGCGGTTGGCCTTCGCCCAGGCGTCGACGGCCTTGAATGGGGCGTCCATGAGACCAAGCAGCTTGGCGTCGGTGTCCATGCTGGCTACCTGCTCGTCGAGATAGGCAAGCAGCCCGCCCTGCCGCGCCCAAGGTGCCTCGGTCTTGATCCTGGCGCGGATGGCGTCGAGCGTGACGTCGAGCTCAGCCGGCGGCACCGCGGTCAGCGGGTAGGGCAGGTCGGTCACATAGGGAATGAAATCGCCGGCCCAGGTCGCGCCCTGATGGGTAAGCAGGAACGGATCGTAGGAATGGAAGGTCCAGATGACGTTGTCGTCCGGGATCGCCATCGGATCGATTTTTTCCAGCGACGACGCCGCGGAATAGCAGGCCCCGGTCAGCACAAGCGTCAATCTCGTCGCCGAAGAACGCGCCGCGGCGAACAACCTCTGCTGGCGTTGCGGCCACAGGCTGGTGCCGTCGGCGTCGCAGTCGACGATCGGTTCGTTCATCGGTTCGAAGGCCACTTGCCCCGGATCTTCCCCGGCGAGCGTGTGCGCCATCTTGCGCACCACCTCGACATAGGCATCGAATGTCACCGGGTTGTTCATCACCTCGGCCATGCCGATCTTGCGCCCACTGCCGGCGGGGATCAGATGCATGTCGACGACAACCTTCAGGCCGGCGCGGTTGATCATGCGGACAGAGTCCAGCACGCTGGCATAGAGATCCTCGCGCAAGGCCATCGTATTTTCGGAAAGGAAGGGCGAAGGATCGACCGGCATGCGCAGGAAATCGAAGCCTGCATGCTTCAGAGCCTCGAGATCGTCGTCCTTGAGAAATTTGCGCCATTCCGGGTAGGGCAGGATGGCCTTGGCGTTGCCCCATTGGTCTTCGCCCGGCCAGGTCACCCACTGGTCGAGATTGAGCCCGCGCTTCATGGAGAAGGTCGCGGCTTGGCCCGGCCGGGCCAGAGCCATAACGACGAACAGAGCCATCACCACGAACAGCGCCGTCGCCAAGGTCTTGATCATCGCCGTCAACAGTGCCATCCGATGCCATGTCACGCGCGGCACAGGTGCCTTGCCGCGACTGAAAAAGGAAGCGCAATGGACGATCATGGTGAATCCGCGACCTTGCTGGCGGGGATTTCCGGTGCGCTGACGGCGTTCGGCCATCGGCTGATGGCGCGGGTCTATTATGCCGACACCGATTTCTCCGGCGTC
Organism: Mesorhizobium sp. B2-2-3; assembly: GCF_006442405.1. Classification (NCBI taxonomy): domain Bacteria; kingdom Pseudomonadati; phylum Pseudomonadota; class Alphaproteobacteria; order Hyphomicrobiales; family Phyllobacteriaceae; genus Mesorhizobium; species Mesorhizobium sp. B2-2-3. The sequence goes on from NZ_VFWC01000013.1 coordinate 75,659, forward strand.
GTCTACCACGCCCGCTATCTCGAATTCCTCGAGCGCGGCCGCTCCGACTATCTGAGGCTGAGCGGCGTCCACCACACCGAACTTGCCGATGGCAAGCATGGCGAAAGAATAGTCTGGGTGGTGCGTCGCATGGAGATCGACTTCCGCATGCCGGCCCGCATGGACGACATCCTGACGATCGACACCCGGACCGAGGAAATCTCCGGCGCGCGCATCTTCATGGCCCAGCAGCTCAGGCGCGGCGACGAGATGCTGGTCGAGGCCAGGGTGGAGGCGGCGATCATCGGCGAGAATGGCCGGCCACGCCGCTTCCCCAGGGAGTGGATAGCAGCGTTCATACCCAAGGCAGGCTAAAAGGTCGGCCTCGTAGGTATCGCCGGTGCCGGCTTGAAGCGCGGCAATGCGCCGCGCCTGATCGACTAACCCATCCTTAACCATAACGGTTCATGAAGAGATTGGTGAAGATTGGCGCTATCCAGCGCCTTCCTTTCACCAACATTTGCCCCGAAAAGGCCGCGAAAGGCACGTTTTGGGGTTGTTCCGGTAGCTTCGCGCGAACCGACCACAAGGGATGCCAGGGGCCAGCCGCCAGCTTCGCCCGGAAATCTTAAGGACGTTACGATGGAAAATATCGCACTCGCCGAACCGGGCGCGCAATTGTCGATTTGGGCGCTGTTCATGCAGGCCAGCTGGGTGGTCAAGCTGGTCATGATCGGGCTGCTCTGCGCCTCGGTCTGGACCTGGGCGATTATCGTCGACAAGCTCGTATCCTATGCCCGCATGCGGCTGGCGCTGAACCGGTTCGAGCAGGTGTTCTGGTCGGGGCAGTCGCTGGAGGAGCTTTACCGAACGTTGGCCGACCGCAAGACATCGGGCATGGGCGCCATCTTCGTCGCCGCCATGCGCGAGTGGAAGAAGAGTTTCGAAAAAGGCGCCAAGACGCCGCTCGGCTTGCAAACCCGCATCGATAAGGCGATGGACCTGGCGCTGACCCGCGAGATGGAGAAGCTCGAAGGCCGCCTCGGCTTCCTCGCAACCACGGGCTCGGCGGCCCCGTTTATCGGCCTGTTCGGCACCGTCATTGGCATCATGACGTCGTTCCAGGCGATCGCCGGCTCCAAGAACACCAGCCTGTCGGTGGTCGCGCCCGGCATCGCCGAGGCGCTGCTGGCGACCGCCATCGGCCTGCTCGCCGCCATTCCGGCCGTCATCGCCTACAACAAGCTGTCATCGGATGCGAGCAAGATCGCGGTGCGCATGGAAGGGTTCTCCGACGAGTTCTCCGCCATACTCTCGCGCCAAATCGATGAAAAAGTAGCGCCGAAGGCCTGAGGAGTAAGCCGATGGGAATGTCCGTAGGCATGGCTGGACGCGGCGGACGCGGCCATAGGCGGCGCGGCCGCCATCATGGCCTCATCGCCGAGATCAACGTTACGCCGATGGTCGACGTGATGCTGGTGCTGTTGATCATCTTCATGGTCGCCGCGCCGCTTTTGACGGTCGGCGTGCCGATCGATCTGCCGGATACGCAGGCCAAGGCGATGAATGCCGACACCCAGCCGATCACCGTTTCGATCAATGCCGCCGGCCAGATCTATCTCCAGGAAACCGAAATCCCGATCGAGGAATTGGTGGCGAAGCTGCAGGCGATCTCGAAGACCGGCTATGACGAGCGCATCTTCATCCGCGGCGACAAGTCCACCGACTACGGCACGGCGATGAAGGTGATGGCCCGCATTTCGGCCGCCGGCTACAAGAATATCGGCCTGGTTTCACTGCAGGAACAGGATCAATAGACCCACTATGAGGACCGGCCTCACCACATCGGTGATCATGCATGCGGCGCTGATTGGCTTCGGCCTGTTCACGCTGTCGGCACCGGCCGCGCTTCCGTCGGCCGACGTCGAGTCGGTCGCTGTCGACATCGTGCCGATCGAAGCCACTGCCCAGGTGCTGCAGGGCGACAAGAAATCGGTGGTGCATGAAAAGCCGGCGCCCTTGCCCACGCAGCGTCCCGATGTGGTGCCGGACGCGCAGAAGGTCGGCGAGAACAGCGTCGATACCGACAAGCCGATAACGCCCGAGGCCAAGCCGAAGCCGGTCGACATGACGTCGGCTCCGCCGCCGGCGCCAACGCCGATCGAAAAGCCGAAGACCGAGGACGTGCCGAAGCCGCAGGAAAAGCCCAAGCCGACGCCGGCCACGGAAGTGGCTCCCGCGCCGCAGCCCAAGGAAGAGGTCAAGCCCGAGCCGGTCAAGCAGACCGAGCCGAAGCCGGCGCCGGCCAAGGAGCCGACGCCCGCACCGCCACAGGACAAGACCGCGGCCATCGAGCCGACGCCCGAGGTGAAGCCGGACGCGGTCGCCCAGGCGATCGCCAAGGACCAGCCTGACGATGCCCAACTGCCGGACTCCGCGCCCGCGCCTCAGGCGCGGCCGAAGCCGCAGCCGGCACAGGCCGAAAGCGCCAAGGCGCCGGAGCGCAAGGACGCCGACAAACCGGTCAAGGAGGCTTCATCCAAGCCGAAATCGGAGGACAAGCAGTTCAATTCCGACGAGATCTCGGCCCTGCTGGACAAGCAGAAGCCCTCCGGCGGCGGCGCCAAGCGTTCGACACAGCAGGCTTCGCTCGGCGGCGAGAAGGACCAGGGCCAGAAGCTGTCGAGATCAGAACTGGGCGCCCTGTCGGATCAGCTTGGCGGTTGCTGGACATTGCCGGCGGGGCTGGAGGGCTCGGAGAATTTCGTCGCCGTGGTCATGTTCAACCTCGACCCCTCGGGCAAGCTGGATGGCCGGCCCACCGTCGAGAAATCGAGCGGGAATCGCCAATTCGATGAAAGCGCCGTGCGTGCGGTTCAGAAATGCAACATGGCCGGCCTTCAGGTTCCGGCGGGCAAACAGGACATCTGGGCCCAGGTCCGTGTCACTTTCGATCCGAGGGAAATGCTTGGCCTTTGAGGCCTGCCCTCCGCAGAATCAGTGAAGAGAAGCGAGAAGACATGAAATTCATCCTCAAGCCGCTCCTGATGGTCGCGACAATGGCGCTGGGCTCGATGGCCGGCGCCGTCATGCCTGCGTGGGCGCTCGTCGAGATCAACGTCAACAAGGGCAATGTCGAGCCGCTGCCGATCGCTATCACCGATTTCCAGTCGGGCGATGGGCTTGGCGCGCAGATTTCCGGCATCGTCACCGCCGACCTGAAGCGCTCGGGCCTGTTCGCACCGATCGACAAAAGCGCCTTCATCGAGAAGATCGCCAATCCTGACGCAGCGCCTCGCTTCGACGACTGGAAGGTGATCAATGCCCAGGCTCTGGTCACCGGCAGCGTCAGCAAGGAGGCCGACGGGCGCATCCGCGCGCAGTATCGGCTGTGGGACACGTTCGCTGGACAGCAGATGTCGGGCGAACAATTCTTCGCCAACGACGCCAATCAACGACGCGTCGCTCACATCATCGCCGACGCCATCTACGAGCGGCTGACCGGCGAGAAGGGCTATTTCGACACGCGCGTCGTTTTCATCGACGAGTCCGGCGCCAAGAACGCGCGCAAGAAGCGCCTCGCCATCATGGACCAGGACGGCGCCAATGTGCGCTATCTCTCGGACGGCAGGGCGATCGTCTTGACGCCGCGCTTCTCGCCGAACCGGCAGGAAATCACCTACATGTCCTATGAGAGCGGCCAGCCGCGGGTGTATCTCCTGCAGATCGAGACCGGCCAGCGCGAACTGGTCGGCAATTTTCCGGGCATGACGTTTGCGCCGCGCTTCTCGCCGGATGGCCAGAAGGTGATCATGAGCCTGCTGCGCGACGACGGCAATTCCAACATCTTCGCCATGGACCTCAGGAGCCGCTCGACGACCCGGCTCACCAACTCGACCGCCATCGACACTTCGCCTTCCTATTCGCCCGACGGCAGCAAGGTGGTGTTCACCTCCGACCGCGGCGGCCGCGCGCAGATCTATGTGATGGGCGCCGACGGTTCGGGCCAGACCCGCATCTCCTTCGGCGACGGGGTCTATTCGACGCCGGTGTGGTCGCCGCGCGGCGATCTCATCGCCTTCACCAAGCAGACCGGCGGCGAATTCCAGATCGGCGTTATGAAGACCGACGGTTCGGGCGAGCGCATCCTGTCATCCGGCTTCCAGCAGGAAGGACCGACCTGGGCGCCGAACGGCCGCGTGCTGATGTTCTTCCGCGATTCCGCCGGCGGCCCGAAACTGGTTTCTGTCGATCTCACCGGCCGCAACGAGCAGTCGATCCCGACCGCGAACTTTGCCTCCGATCCGGCCTGGTCGCCGCTGCTGGAGTGAGAGGAATTGGAGAAATGAAGAAATGAAGAATTGAGGGATGGAGAGAGAAGCGGGCTACATCAAGCGCGCGAAGGATTTGGATGTCTATAGGCACGCTTATGGGGTTTCCCTCGACGTCCACAAGGCCACGCTTGTTTTTCCGAAAAACAATACGCGTTGGCTGACCAAATGCGGCGATCCAGCAAGGCGATCTGTGCCAATCTGGCTGAAGGATTTGCCAAACAGACCCATTCCAGGCCCGATTTGCGCGTTCATTTCGATGGCCATGGGATCATGCAGCGAAGTAGAGACGTGGATTTCGTATGCGTTCGACCTTGGCTACATCACCCACGCGCAGCGCGATGAATGGCTGCAATCCTATGTCCATATCTATGGAATGCTGGTGAATCTCAGGAAGAAGTTGAAATGACCCTTTTCCTCATTTCTTCAATTCCTCAATTCTCCATTTCCACCTCTTTGTCGCGTTTTGGCCGCATTTCCGCCTAGGGTCCGCGCCAACTGTGGCCCGGATCAAAGGGCTGCGGACGGGCGGCCTAAACCAAATTTTAACCGTGTTTCTTGAATGCCGGTTAACCCAAACGTGGTTACTGGGTGATCAACGAAATCACTCGAATGCGAAGGAGAGGCGGCATGAGCCGTATCGCAGCACTTACCAGAAATCCCGTCATGATCGCGCTGGTGGCGATGCTCGCCATTGCCGGTTGCGCTTCGAAGAAGACGCCCAACAGCGCCGCCGATCTCGGCCTCAACGGCGCCGGTGCCGCAACGCCCGGATCGGCGCAGGACTTCACCGTCAATATCGGCGACCGCATCTTCTTCGACACGGACTCCTCCTCGATCCGCGCCGACGCCCAGACGACGCTGTCGCGCCAGGCGCAGTGGCTGAACCAGTACAAGCAGTATGCGATCGTCGTTGAAGGCCATGCCGACGAACGCGGCACGCGCGAATACAATTTGGCGCTCGGTGCCCGCCGCGCCGCCGCCACGCGCGACTTCCTGGTCTCCAAGGGCGTCTCCGCCAACCGCCTGAAGACCATTTCCTACGGCAAGGAACGGCCGGTCGCGGTTTGCGACGACATCTCCTGCTGGTCGCAGAACCGCCGCGCGGTCACCACGCTCAGCGGCGCCGGTTCCTGACATTTTTCGCGCGTCGAGCGACGCGCGAAAAACACGACGACAAAAATGCAACACAGGTTTGCGAAAGGCGGCTGAAAGGCCGCCTTTTTCATGTTTGGTCCCTTCAAACAAAATTTGGCCGAAGTCTCGCGTCCTGCTATGAGCCGAGGGCGCTTGGCTGGTCCCATACCGATTGGAAGGCGCGAACAAGCTAACGACACGGCGAGAGGCATATGCATTTGAGATCAGTTCTGAGCGGCACGCTTGCGCTGCTGCTCCTTTCAGGCGTCACCGCGATGGCGGGTGGCTTAGGGACTGATGGCACGGGACAGCCAGCCGACAGCGGCTTCTCGTTCCATCTGCCCAGCATCGAGCTGCCTGGCGTTTTCGGCGAAAAGAAGAAGTCGGACCAGGTTCAGTTCGCGCAGCAGTCGACTGGCACAGGCGCCACCGGGCTCGAGGACCAACTGCGCCAGATGAACGGCAAGATCGAGGAACTGAACTTCCAGATCCTGCAAATGCAGGAGCAGATCCGCAAACAGCAGGAAGACAACGAGTTCCGCTTCCAGCAGCTCGAAGGCGGTACGCAGGGTGCGCAGCAGCCGGCCGGGCAGAAGTCACAGGCCGCGCCCGCCGACAGCGATGACAGCGTGGCCGAGGCGCCGGCCACGCAACCGCCTGCGAAGGCCGACAATCGGGCAGCGGCCGGCCAGTCGGCTGGCGGCGGCCAGAGCGTCGAGGACGTCATCGTCGAATCCTCTGACGGTGATCCGGGCAAGGTGATCCCCGGAACGGGAGCGCCCGAAAAGACCTTCGGCAGCATCACCGTCGACAAGAACGGCAATGTGGTCGATGCCGGCGGCAGCACGCAGGCGACCGCACCGGCGCAGGATGTCGCTCCAGCCACCGGCGCTCCGGCCAAGAGCGGCAAGTCCGACGGCACGGTGGTTGCGGCGCTGCCTTCCACGAACGATCCCGAGGAGCTCTACCGCAACTCCTACCAGTTCATCCTTTCGGGCGACTACGGCACCGCCGAACAGGGCTTTCGCGACCACATCGCGCGTTTTCCCCGTGACGCGAAAACGGCGGATGCGCACTATTGGCTGGGCGAATCGCTGCTTGGCCAGCAGAAATACCGCGATGCCGCGGAGGTCTTCCTCGCCGCCAGCAAGGACTATCCCAAGGCCAAGAAGGCCCCCGACATGCTGCTGAAGCTCGGCGTGTCGCTGGTCGGCCTGAAGCAGCACGACGTGGCCTGCGCCACCTTCAGCGAGGTCGGCAAGCGCTACCCCGACATTTCCAACACGCTCAAGGAGCGCGTGAAGCAGGAAAAGGCCCTGGCGGCGTGCTAGCCCTTCTCCTGCCTGCCGTTGCCTTGCCGTCGGAGCCGTGTTCGGGCGACATGCATTGATGCTCGACACGGAGCCTGATCTTTCGAAAGACCTTTTTTCGCACATCGACTTTACCAGCGGCGCCGTTGCGGCCGTATCCGGCGGCAGCGACTCGACCGCCCTACTTCTCCTTCTCAAACGACATCTCGACCGAACCGCGCCGTCCGCGAAGCTGCTGGCGGTGACGATCGACCACGGTTTGCGGCAGGGCGCGGCGGCCGAAGCGGAAGCGGTGGCCAGGCTTTGCGCCGCGCACGCCATCGCGCACCGCATCGTCGCCTGGTCCGGACGCAAGCCGTCGACCGGGCTGCCGGCCGCCGCGCGGGAGGCTCGCTACCGGCTGCTGGCCGAGGCGGCGCGGGAGGAAGGCCTCGGTCTGATCGTGACCGGTCATACGGCGGACGACCAGGCCGAGACGGTGCTGATGCGGCTAGTCCGAGGCAAGGGCGCCCGCGAGGACGGGCGCGGCCTCGCCGGCATGGCACCGGTCACCTTGCACGACTGGCACGAATGGATCGTGCGGCCGCTCCTTGGCATTCGACGCTCGGCTTTGCGCAACTTCCTGCGGCGCGAGCATGTCGGCTGGGCCGAGGACCCGACCAATGCCGACGCGGCCTTCGAGCGACCGCGCATGCGCGCGGCACTGGCCGGCGCTGACGGTGCGCAGCGCATCGATGACGCATTGACGCTGGCGGCGCGCGAGAGCGAGGCGCGCAGCCGGCTTGGCATCCGCGCCGCGGATTTAATCGCGCGCTTCGCCAGCCAGCCGGCGCCGGGTCTTGTCCGCCTCGATCCGACCCTGCTTTCGGCCGGCGACGATCCGGCGGCCGTCTATGCGCTGCGCATCCTCCTCGCCATAAGCGGGGGCGTTGCGTTTCTGCCGGACCAGGCGCGATGCGAGGCGCTGTTCGGTAGGCTGAAGGCTGGATTTCTTTGCGCCACATTGTCGCGGACGGTGGTCGATTCCAGGCGCGCCGGCATCTTTCTGCGCCGCGAGACGCGAGGCTTGCCGCCTGTAGTCGCGGCCACCGGCGGGCTGCTCTGGGACGACCGCCGGAACATCACGTTGGACGACGGCGGCAGTGCATTGTTGATCGCGCCGTTCGGGGCAGCGGCGGCGAAGCGTCTGGCAATCGCGGAAGGCGAGACGCCGCGCAGCCTCGTGCGCGCCGCCCTGGCCTGCGAGCCGGCATCGCGGCAAGCCGTTGAAAACCCTGGCCTGCCTCAGGGTGGGCAGGCGTCGCCGGGGTTCACGGCACAGGCCGTCGTCGCCCCCTTTGTCCGTTTCCTGCCGTCCTTCGACCTGGCGCCGGCGCGGGTCGTCGCCGAATTGATCGGCGCACCGTTGCTTCCCGCGCCGCCTTTCAAGCGGCCATAGCGCCGGTCGGTCATGGGCGAAAGCTTAACCCACACGTGCTGTTCTGCTTGGCAAGGGGGGGCGCTCTCCCTATGTTAGGCTCAAGTTTCCTCTCACGACGCGTGTCCGCCCGCGGACGCCAACGGGACAATTGATGAATCCGAACTATCGCAACCTCGCGCTCTGGGCGATCATAGCGGTCCTGCTCATCGCCCTCTTCAATCTGTTCCAGACGCCGCAGACGCGTGGGGCTTCGAGCGATGTACCTTATTCGCAGTTCCTGCAGGATGTCGCGGCGGGCCGGGTCAAGACGGTGACCATCGCCGGCGCCCGCATCTCCGGCACCTACACCGACAATTCGAGCGGCTTCCAGACCTATTCGCCCGGCGATCCGTCGCTGGTCTCGCGGCTGCAGGACAAGAACGTTACCATCAATGCGCGGCCGGAGACCGACGGTTCAAACTCGCTGTTCGGTTACCTGATCTCGTGGCTGCCGATGATCCTGATCCTCGGCGTATGGATATTCTTCATGCGCCAGATGCAGTCCGGCTCCGGTCGTGCCATGGGCTTTGGCAAGTCGAAGGCCAAGCTTCTGACCGAGGCGCATGGCCGCGTCACCTTCCAGGACGTCGCCGGCGTCGACGAGGCCAAGGAAGACCTGGAGGAGATCGTCGAGTTCCTGCGCGATCCGCAGAAATTCCAGCGGCTCGGCGGCAAGATCCCGCGCGGCGTGCTCTTGGTCGGCCCTCCGGGAACCGGCAAGACGCTGCTCGCCCGCTCGGTCGCCGGCGAGGCCAACGTGCCGTTCTTCACCATTTCGGGTTCGGACTTCGTCGAGATGTTCGTCGGCGTCGGCGCCAGCCGCGTGCGCGACATGTTCGACCAGGCCAAGAAGAACGCGCCCTGCATCATCTTCATCGACGAAATCGACGCGGTCGGCCGTCACCGCGGCGCGGGTCTCGGCGGCGGTAATGATGAGCGCGAGCAGACGCTAAATCAGCTGCTGGTCGAGATGGACGGCTTCGAGTCCAACGAAAGCATCATCCTGATCGCCGCCACCAACCGGCCCGACGTGCTCGACCCGGCGCTGCTGAGGCCCGGCCGTTTCGACCGCCAGGTGGTGGTGCCGAACCCCGACATCGTCGGACGCGAGAAGATCCTGAAAGTGCATGTGCGCAACGTGCCGCTGGCGCCCAATGTCGACCTCAAGGTCGTCTCCCGCGGCACGCCGGGCTTCTCCGGCGCCGATCTGATGAACCTCGTCAACGAGGCCGCCCTGATGGCGGCGCGGCGTAACAAGCGCCTCGTGACCATGGCCGAGTTCGAGGACGCCAAGGACAAGATCATGATGGGCGCCGAGCGCCGCTCCTCGGCCATGACCCAGGCCGAGAAGGAGTTGACCGCCTATCACGAGGCCGGTCACGCCATACTGGCGCTCAACGTGCCGTCGGCCGATCCGCTGCACAAGGCGACAATCATTCCGCGCGGCCGCGCGCTCGGCATGGTCATGCAGTTGCCGGAAGGCGACCGCTATTCGATGAGCTACAAGTACATGATCTCACGGCTTGCCATCATGATGGGCGGCCGCGTCGCCGAGGAGTTCAAGTTCGGCAAGGAGAACATCACGTCGGGCGCTTCCTCCGATATCGAGCAGGCGACCAAGCTGGCGCGCGCCATGGTCACGCGCTGGGGCTTTTCCGACAAGCTCGGCCATGTCGCTTATGGCGACAACCAGGAGGAAGTGTTCCTCGGCCATTCGGTGGCGCGCACGCAGAACATCTCGGAAGAAACCGCGCAGATCATCGACGCCGAGGTGCGGCGCCTGATCGACGAGGCCTATTCGACCGCGAGGTCGGTGCTGACCAAGAAGAAGAAGGAATGGATCGCGCTGGCGCAGGGCCTGCTCGAATACGAGACGCTGTCGGGCGACGAGATCAAGCAGCTGATCGCCGGCGAGAAGCCCGCGCGCGATCTCGGCGACGACACGCCGCCGAGCCGTGGTTCGGCCGTGCCGAAGTCGGGCCGCCGCAAAAAGGGTCCCGAGCCCGAGGGCGGCATGGAACCGCAGCCGTCGAGCTGAACTCGGCCAAGAACAAATTGAGAAACGCCGCGGTTCGACCGCGGCGTTTTTGTTTGGGGCAGGCTGCTGAGTTTCTCCGTGGCCTGCGCCTGCAAGGTTGGTTAGGCGATTGGCGGAAGCCGGCGTGGCAGCAGCCAATCTTCCCACTTTGTGGAAGATGCCGGGCAGCTCAGCGGGGGCAGCGTCCGCCGACAAATCGAGTTAGGCCTTCCGGGCTGCGGGGGAGGATCTCTCTTGCCGTTCGACGATTCCTCGAGCCACCCTCGCCCAGCTTTTCGTGAGTGCGAGGCAACCTGGCCGGGAGCAGGCAACGATCCTTCGTGCCCCCCCCCTTCTGGCCTGCCGGCCATCTCCCCCACGAGGGGAGTTTGCAGCGTCGCCGGCAACGCGCCTCTCGTCAGCGGGGATTCCTGCTGAAGCCGCGGGCAAAAAAGCCCGCGAACCCTGCGGCTCGCGGGCCTTACTTTCCTCAAATAGTGCTGTCGCTCAGCTCTTCAGCTTGGCATTGCACAGGCTGTAGAAGCCGCCGCCCTTCTGGATCCACTTCAAGCCGCCAAGCGTGTTGGCGTCCTTGTTGGCATAGTACTGCTGGAGGCAGGTATGCATGCGGGCCTTGGCCGGGGTTTCGGTGGCGAATTTCGGCGAGATTGCGGTCGGGAAACTCACGCCCTTCGGCGCAGCGACAGTCGGCTTTGCCGGCTCCTTGGTGTAGGTCGCCTCTGTTGGAGCCGGGACGGTGTCATCGTCCGAGGCGCTGGCGCCGCATTCGGCCTTCCGGAAGTCGTTCCACTTCATGCCGTTGAGCGTATTGGCGGTCTTGGCAGCCTGGTACTTGCTGCTGCAGTCGGCCATGCTCAGGCCCTTGCCCGAGCTGTCGGTCGCCGCAGCCGTGGTCGCCGCCTTGGTGGTCGCCGGTTTGGTGGCGGCGGCAGCGGATGCGCCGGCGGCAGCGGACGCGCCGGTGGCGCATTCGCTCTTGCGGAAGTCGTTCCACTTCATGCCGTTGAGCGTGCCGGCGGCCTTGGCCGCCTGGTACTTGGTGCTGCATTCCTTTGCGGTCAGGCCTTTGGCTCCGTCGTCGGCGGCGGCCGCAGCCTTGGTCGCCTTGGCCGGCTTCGTATCGGCCGCCTTGGTGTCCGCTGCCTTGGCGTCGGGCTTGGCTGTCGCGGCGGCATCAGTGCCGCACTGCGCCTTGCGGAACTGGTTCCAGGTCTGGCCGGCAAGTGTCCCCGCGTCCTTGGCCGCGTTATACTTCGTGCTGCACTCGGCCATCGTCAGCGCGTTGGCTGGCGCGGCCAGGAATAACGTCGCGACCGCAAGGCCGGTCAAAGTGGCAAGTCGGTGGATGAGCATAGCGTTTCTCCGTTGCAGCAGCCCATTATACGTCCCAGCAAATCAATAACGCTCAACGGTCGGTTGCGCCAGATGCTAAGTGGCGTATACATCGCCGAAACCCGGCTTCTGCCGGCAAGGTGATGAAATCGTTGCCTGTTGCCGGCTGGAAGACAAGAATTTGTGGGTAAATCCATGTCGAATGGTCCACAGGCATGGTATATTGTGGCGAGGCAGCGCCATCACGCTAGGTTGCGCCAGTCTGTGTGCAATGCACAACAAGGGTTTTCTAAAGGATTGGTAACAGATAATCACGAAATGTGATCGTAGTGCGCCGGCCAATTATGGCATGACGTACCGGGCAAGAACCACCGGGGACACTGACTAGCATGGCAGGAAATTATTTCGGCACGGACGGTATTCGCGGGCGCGCCAACAAGTTTCCAATGACGGCGGAAATCGCGATGAGGGTCGGCATGGCGGCCGGCCTGTCCTTCCAGCGCGGGAGCCATCGTCACCGTGTGGTGCTCGGCAAGGACACCAGACTTTCCGGCTACATGATCGAGAACGCCATGGTGGCGGGCCTCTGCGCCGCCGGCATGGACGTGTTCCTGCTCGGCCCCATCCCGACGCCGGCGGTCGCCATGTTGGTGCGTTCGCTGCGCGCCGATATCGGCGTCATGATCTCGGCCTCGCACAATCCTTATTACGACAATGGCATCAAGCTATTCGGTCCCGACGGCTACAAGCTCTCCGACGAGATCGAAGAGCGCATCGAGAGCATGCTGGACAAGGATATCGAACTGGCACTCGCCGATTCCGACGGACTTGGTCGCGCCAAGCGCGTCGATGGCGTGCATGACCGCTACATCGAGTTTGCAAAGCGCACCTTGCCGCGTTCGATGTCGCTTTCAGGTTTGAGGATCGTCGTCGATTGCGCCAATGGCGCCGCCTACAAGGTTGCCCCCGAGGCGCTTTGGGAGCTGGGCGCCGAAGTGGTGGCCATCAATGTCGAGCCCAACGGCTTCAACATCAACAAGGAATGCGGCTCGACCCATCCGGCAGGCCTGCAGAAGAAAGTGCACGAGGTGCGCGCCGACATCGGCATCGCGCTCGACGGCGATGCCGACCGTGTCGTCATCGTTGACGAGAACGGCGCGATCGTCGACGGCGACCAGATCATGGCAATGATCGCCGAGTCCTGGCACCAGAGCGGGCGGCTTGCCGGCGGTGGCGTCGTTTCGACGGTCATGTCCAATCTCGGCCTCGAACGCTTCCTCGGCGACATGAAGCTGCAATTGCACCGCACCAAGGTCGGCGACCGCTATGTCGTCGAGCATATGCGCGCGCACGGGCTCAATGTCGGCGGCGAGCAGTCGGGCCACATCGTGCTGTCGGACTTCTCGACCACGGGCGACGGCCTGGTTTCGGCGCTGCAGGTGCTGGCCTGCATCAAGCGGCAGGGCCGGCCGGTCAGCGAATTGTCGAAGAAGTTCGAGCCGGTGCCGCAACTCCTCAAGAACGTCCGCATCGCCGGCGGCAAGCCGCTCGAGGAAGCTCCGGTCAAGGCTGCGATCGAGGACGCCCGTCAACGCCTCGGCAAGGCGGGGCGGCTCGTCATCCGGCCGTCCGGCACCGAGCCGCTGATCCGTGTCATGGCCGAGGGCGACGACCCGCAGCTGGTCGAGGCCGTCGTCAACGACATCGTCGAGGTCATCTCGGAAACACGCAGCGCCGCCTAATCTCAGGAGCATCCGGAGGGCCGACGCCGCTCTGATTGCTTCGAAGCCCGCCCGTCCGGCGGGCTTTTGTTTGCCTGCGGAACTGGCTCGAGACACATGGAACCATCCGAATTCCTCAAATGCTCGAGATTCGTGGTTAATAGACAGGGTTAAATGCCTTTTAACCTTTGCAATTCATTATCCACGCCTGAAAGCCAATCTCATTCGGACGCGACCGCTGTTCCGAGGGTTTCTAGGGGTGACAAGCATGTTCAATACAGCAAGAAAGGCCCTGTTCGCCGCGCTGTTCGCGGGCCTGGCATGGCCGGTGTTCGCGGCCGACCTTCCGGAGCCGGTGGTCGAAGAGGCGCCGCCGCCGGTATACGAGCAGCCAGTCGATGTCGGCGGCTGGTACATTCGCGGCGATCTCGACTACCACAAGTCGAAAGTGCGCGGCATCGATTACACGACCTACACCATCGATCCCTGTAATTGTAACGTCATTCCCGGCGACAGGAGCTTCGATTTCGGCAAGCTCAAGGGCGGCTTCTCGCTCGGCGCCGGCGTCGGCTACAAGATCAACGATCATTTTCGTACGGATTTGACCGCCGATTACTGGTTCAAGTCGAACTTCGACGGCGGAACCTCGGACGCTTTCTCGACGTCGACCGAAGTGTCGAAAATGAGCGCCTTGCTGCTGCTGGCCAACGCCTATGTCGATCTCGGCACCTATCACGGCATCACGCCCTATGTCGGCGCCGGCATCGGCGGCGCGCATGTCAGATGGGACGATGTCAGGGACCCGAACACCACCGAGTTCAACCCCGGTGCGAAAAGCTGGCGCTTTGCCTACGCGCTCATGGCCGGCGCTTCCTACTGCCTGACCGACAAGCTGATCCTGGACGCGGGCTATCGCTACAGCCACATCCAGGGTGGCCGCATGTTCGAGTGGGATATCAGCAGCGCCGGGCCGGGCTTCGACCGCGGCATCGACACGCATGAGGTGCGCGGCGGCCTGCGGTACCAGTTCGGCGGCAACAACGGTTGCGCCGCGCCGACGGTGGCCTATCAGCCCGAACCCGAGCCGATCTACACCAAGTAACATCCGACCATCCAACGGTCCGAAACCGCCCGGCATCAGCCGGGCGGTTTTCGCTTGTCTGGCTGCCCGAAAATCATTCGCTAACGCTCTGTTAGCCTTAACCCCGACTTAACCACTATGGTTAACAATGCTTCCTGAAACGATGGCTGCCGTCTGGTGGCGCCGAAATCGGGAGCAGGGGATCATGAAACTCACATCGCGTATGGCGCCGGTGCTTGCCACATTCGCCATCATGCCGCTGACGCCTGCGCTGGCCGCCGACTATGATCCCCCGGTCTATGTCGACCAGGCGCCCGACTACGTGCCGGTCGAGGTCGGCTCGGGCTGGTATCTGCGCGGCGATGTCTCCTACCTGGTAGAGAAGAGCTTCAAGAATGAGGATTTCGCCTTCACGCCGGCGAGCTTCGACAACGAGGAAGACCCGGTCTTCGCCAGCATCGGCTTCGGCTACCACTTCAACGATTATCTGCGTGCCGATCTCAATCTGGGTTACCTGCCCGGCAACAAGATCCGCATTGGCTATGACGATTCAGCGACCGCGGCAGAGGCGACCCTGGCGTCGGCGTCCCTGAAGAACTATGCCTTTTCAGGCATGCTCAACGGCTATGTCGACCTTGGAACCTATGTCGGCATAACACCCTATCTCGGCGCCGGCATCGGCATCGTCAGGAGCACGCACAAGCTCTCGGCGAGCTATTTCACCGACAATGGCGATCCAACCGACGACTTCGGACTGAGTGACGACAAGACCAAGTATTCCTTCGCTTACACGCTGAATGCCGGCCTTGCCTATCAGGTGTCGAAGAATGTTTCCGTCGATCTCGGCTATCAGTATTTCTCGGCGCCCGACGCCGAATATGTGACGGCCGAGAGCCTGACCTCGTTTCCGGTCCACAAGGGAATCAGCAATCATCAGGTTAAGCTCGGGCTACGCTACGATCTCTGGTAGTAGGCTGGCATACATGAACCCTGGCGGCGGATCTCTTCGGTCCGCCGTTTGCGTTTGAAGCTCACGAGATCCTGATCGCGGGTCGCCAGTATCCTGCCCGCGACAAAAACTTTCCCCTTGACGCCCGAAGCCCGAGCGCATATCGCCGTCCGTGGGCCACCCCTCCCCAACGAGGGGCCACTATCTGGAAGGATAGACCACCATGACGACGCATACGAAGCCCGGACTCCGTCCGGCAAACCCCAATTTTTCCTCAGGTCCCTGCGCGAAACGCCCCGGCTGGTCGGTCGAGGCGCTGAAAGCTGCCGCGCTCGGCCGTTCCCATCGCGCCAAGATCGGCAAGACCAAGCTCGAACAGGCGATCGCGCTGACGCGCGAAATTCTCCAGGTTCCTGCCGACTACCGCATCGGCATCGTGCCGGCGTCCGATACAGGCGCCGTCGAGATGGCACTCTGGTCGCTGCTGGGTGAGCGCGGCGTCGACATGGTCGCCTGGGAGAGTTTCGGCTCCGGCTGGATCACCGACGTGGTCAAGCAGTTGAAGCTTGCCGGTGTGCGCAAGCTCGAGGCCGGTTACGGCGAACTGCCGGATCTCGGCAAGATCGATTTCGACCGCGACGTGGTCTTCACCTGGAACGGCACGACCTCGGGCGTGCGCGTGCCGAACGGCGATTTCATCCCGGCCGATCGCAAGGGTCTGACCATCTGCGACGCGACATCGGCCGCCTTCGCGCAGAAGCTCGACTTCGAGAAACTCGATGTCGTGACCTTCTCCTGGCAGAAGGTGCTGGGCGGCGAAGGCGCGCATGGCATGCTGATCCTGTCGCCCCGCGCCGTCGAGCGGCTGGAGAGCTATAAGCCTGCATGGCCGCTGCCGAAGATCTTCCGCCTGACCTCGGGCGGCAAATTGATCGAAGGCATCTTCAAGGGCGAAACCATCAACACGCCGTCGATGCTGTGCGTCGAGGACTATCTCGACGCGCTCAGCTGGGCGAAATCGATCGGCGGCCTCGATGCGCTGGTCGCCAGGGCCGACGCCAACGCGGCCGTGCTCGACCGTTTCGTCGCGAAATCCTCCTGGCTTGGCCATCTCGCCGTAGAGCCGGCGACGCGGTCGAACACGTCCGTCTGCCTGTCCTTCACCGACGGACAAGTCGCTGCACTCGACGCCGACGCACAGGCGGCCTTCGCCAAGGGTCTGGTTTCAGCGCTCGACAAGGAAGGTGTCGCCTATGACATCGGTTCCTATCGCGACGCGCCGCCTGGCCTGCGCATCTGGTGCGGCGCAACGGTCGAGACCTCCGATCTCGAAGCTCTGCTGCCCTGGCTCGACTGGGCCTTCGCCGGCCAGAAGGCGTCGCTGAAAGCGGCAGCCTGAAACTCAATAGCTATTTTCTGGAACAGCCCTCATCCGGCCGCTTCGCGGCCACCTTCTCCCACAAGGGGAGAAAGATCGGCGCCTGACCTTCTCCCCCGTGGAGAAGATGCCTGAGCGAAGCGAAGGCGGGTGGGGTAAGCAACAAGGACCAATCCCATGCCTCGCGTTCTCGTCTCGGATAAACTTTCCACCACCGCTGTTCAGATCTTTAGGGATCGCGGCATCGAGGTCGACTATCTTCCAGATCTCGGCAAGGACAAGGAGAAGCTGCTTGAAGTGATTGACCAGTATGACGGCCTCGCCATCCGCTCGGCGACCAAGGTTACCGAGAAGCTGATCAATGCCGCCACCAGGCTCAAGGTCGTCGGCCGGGCCGGTATCGGCGTCGACAATGTCGACATACCGGCGGCCAGCCGCAAGGGCATTATCGTGATGAACACGCCGTTCGGCAATTCGATCACGACAGCCGAGCATGCGGTAGCGATGATCTTCGCGCTCGCCCGCCAGATCCCGGAAGCCAACGCCTCGACGCATGCAGGCAAATGGGAAAAGAACCGCTTCATGGGCGTCGAGATCACCGGCAAGACGCTCGGCGTCATCGGCTGCGGCAATATCGGCTCGATCGTCGCCACGCGCGGCGTCGGCCTGAAGATGCATGTCGTCGCCTTCGATCCGTTCCTGTCGGACAAACGCGCCGAGGAACTCGGCGTCGACAAGGTTGAACTGGACGAGCTCTTCGCCCGCGCGGACTTCATCACGCTGCACACGCCGTTGACCGACAAGACGCGCAACATCATCGATGCCGCCGCGATCGCCAAAATGAAGGACGGCGTGCGCATCATCAACTGCGCCCGTGGCGGGCTGGTCGTCGAAGCCGACCTGGTGGCGGCGCTGAAGAGCGGCAAGGTGGCCGGCGCCGGCATCGACGTGTTCGAGGCCGAGCCGGCCGAACAGAACGCATTGTTCGGCATGGAGAATGTGGTGGCCACCCCCCATCTCGGCGCCTCGACGGCGGAGGCGCAAGAGAACGTCGCGCTGCAGGTCGCCGAACAGATGGCCGACTACCTGATCAAGGGCGCCGTCTCCAACGCCATCAACATGCCGTCGATCACCGCGGAGGAAGCGCCGCGGCTCAAACCCTTCGTCAAGCTCGCCGAAGTGCTTGGCGCCTTTGTCGGCCAGGTCACCGAGGACCCGATCAAGGAGGTGGAAATCCTGTTCGACGGCTCGACCGCGACGATGAATACGCGCGCGCTGATCAGCGCGGCCCTTGCCGGGCTGATCAGGCCGCAGGTAGCCGACGTCAACATGGTGTCGGCGCCGATCATGGTGAAGGAGCGCGGCATCATCGTCGCCGAGGTCAAGCGCGACAAATCGGGCGTGTTCGACGGCTATATCAAGCTGACGGTCAAGACCGAGCATATGACGCGCTCGATCGCCGGCACCTGTTTTTCCGACGGCAAGCCGCGCTTCATACAGATCAAGGGCATCAATCTCGATGCCGAGGTCGGCCAGCACATGCTCTACACGACCAATGCCGACGCGCCGGGCATTATCGGCCTGCTCGGCACGGTGTGCGGCGAGAACGGCGTCAACATCGCCAACTTCCAGCTCGGCCGCAACCGGCCGGGGGGCGATGCCATCGCGCTGCTCTATCTCGACGCACCGTTCCCGGAAAAAGTGCTGGAGCAGGTGCGGGCGCACAAATCGATCGATTCGGCCAAGCGGCTGCAGTTCGACGTCGGCAGCGTGTAGGGCTTGTCTGCTGGGGCAATGCCGCCCCGGCAGTCTCGTCCGACGACGTGGCGGCGGTGCGCAAGGAATTGCAGTAGTCCTGCGAATTGCCGGGCGAGCCGACGCTCTCCTTGAAGCTGACGATCGGGGCGCGAAGCGAGTTTACCGGGGCCTCGGCATGGCTGCCTTGCGGCCGCTATATTCGGCAAGCGCGATGCCGCCCAGCACGAGGACGAGCGCCAACGCCTGGTAGAGCTGGAATGTCTCGCCGACGATCAGCACCGATAGCAGGGTGCCGAAGATCGGCACCAGGTTGATGAACAGGCCGGCCCGGTTGGCGCCGATCAGCTCATTGCCCCTGATGTAGAATATCTGCGAGACGACCGAGGCGCCGATCGCGGTATAGACGATTACCGCCCAGCCGCGCGCGTCGGGAACGATGACCTTGCCGGCCGCGATTTCCCATAGGAAGAACGGCAGCGAGGTGACGAGCGCGGCGAGCGACATGGCCAGCATCAGGCTCTGCCATTGCATGGCAGGCTTCAGCCGCAACCCGACCGAATAGCCGCTGTAGAGGATGACCGCGACCAGCATGATGGCGTCGCCGAAATTGAGTTCCAATGTCAGCAGCCGGCGCGGATCGCCGTGGCAGGCGGTCAGGATGACGCCGAAGATCGTCAGCACCACGCCCGCGATCTGCGCCCAGTTCACGCGAAGGCGGAAGAAGATGAAATTGGCTACGATGATCAGGATAGGCATCGCCGCCTGCTCGATCGAAACGTTGATCGCGGTCGTGTAATTGAGCGCCGTATAGAAAATAGTGTTGAACAAGGTGAAGCCGCTGGCGCCAAGCGCGGCGAGCACGAACCAGTGCCTGCGCACGACGGGCCAATCTCTTTTCAGCGCATTCCAGCCGATCGGCAGCAGGATTGCTACTGCCAACACCCAGCGCAGGAAGACCAGCGTCATCGGTGAGACGTGATCGACCGCCAGCTTGCCGGCCACCGAGTTGCCGCCCCACAGCAAGGTGGTGAGCAGCAGGAACATGTAGGCGCTTCGGTGCATGGCGGGTCGCAGCGGGAAGAGGTGAATGGGGCGTGCCCGCCGGCCTATTGCCCGCGCCTGGACAAGTAAATGATGTCAAAGCTGAAAATTGTTGTGCCTCAGCCCATTTTCGGCGGCAAAGAAAGGTCGCATCGGCCTGCTCTTGACGTTATAGAGGCCTGTCGTTTCGAACCGTATCCAAGCCGCGCGGCGGCGCCTCGAAGGAAAAGAAACATGGCCAATGTGGTGGTCGTCGGCTCGCAATGGGGTGACGAAGGCAAGGGCAAGATCGTCGACTGGCTGTCGGAGCGCGCCGATGTCGTGGTGCGTTTCCAGGGCGGCCACAATGCCGGCCACACGCTGGTCGTCGACGGCAAGGTCTACAAGCTGTCGCTGTTGCCGTCGGGCGTCGTGCGGCAGGGCAAGCTGTCCATCATCGGCAATGGCGTCGTCTTCGATCCGCACGCATTCGTCGCCGAAGTGGCGAAGCTCAAGGGGCAGGGCGTCGAGGTAACGCCGGAGCGCCTGAAAATAGCCGAAAACACAGCGCTTATCCTGTCCCTGCACCGGGAACTGGACGGCTTCCGCGAGGACGCCGCTTCAAATTCCGGAACCAAGATTGGCACGACCCGCCGCGGTATCGGCCCCGCCTATGAGGACAAGGTGGGCCGGCGCGCGGTGCGGGTGATGGATCTGGCGGATTTGGAAACACTACCCTTGAAGGTCGACAGGCTGTTGACGCATCACAATGCACTGCGTCGCGGCCTTGGCCATGCCGAAGCCACGCATGACGCGGTCATGCAAGAGCTGACCTCGGTCGCCGGCGAAATCCTGCCCTACATGGACCGGGTCTGGAAGGTGCTCGACGACAAGCGCCGGGCCGGCGAGCGCATCCTGTTCGAGGGCGCGCAAGGCACGCTGCTCGACATCGATCATGGCACCTATCCGTTTGTCACCTCGTCCAACACCGTCGCCGGCCAGGCGGCAGCCGGTGCCGGCGTGGGCCCGGGCGCCATCGGCTATGTGCTTGGCATCACCAAGGCCTATACGACGCGCGTAGGCGAAGGTCCGTTCCCGACCGAGCAGCAGAACGAGATCGGTGAATTCCTCGGCACGCGCGGCCATGAATTCGGCGTCGTCACCGGCCGCAAGCGCCGCTGCGGCTGGTTCGACGCGGTGCTGGTGCGCCAGGCCGTCGCCGTCAACGGCATCAAGGGCATCGCCCTGACCAAGCTCGATGTGCTTGACGGGCTGGACGAGATCAAGGTCTGTACCGGCTACCGCCTCGACGGCGAGACGATCGACTATTTACCCGCCAGCCAGGGCGCGCAGGCCCGCGTCGAGCCAATCTACGAGACGCTGGAGGGGTGGAAAGGCACCACCGCCGGCGCGCGCAGCTGGAACGACCTTCCGGCCCAGGCCGTCAAATATGTCCGCCATATCGAGGAGTTGATCGGCGCGCCGGTCGCGCTCCTCTCCACCAGCCCGGAACGGGACGACACGATACTTGTGACCGATCCGTTTCAAGACTAGTTTCTCAAGCCTTTCCGGGCGTTGCGGCTGATTTGCGGAGGCCGGCCCGGAGCACAATACAGGTCGACTGACGCATGGCGAAAGATTTCGTTTCTGCTCTGAGGGATACGATAAACAATTTTGGCGATCCTACGCCGGAGCTGCGGGCCAAAGTCTACGACAAAGCGCGCTCGACGATTGCAAAGAAGATTGCCGAGCGCGAGCCGCCGCTTTCGCCGTCGGAAGCCGAAAGGCAGAAGCGCGGCCTGGAAGACGCCATATCGAGGCTCGAGCGCGAATATGCCAAAAGCGTGCCGGAGACCGATCCGCTTGCCGAACTGGAGCACATATTTTCCTCCATCGATCGCAACAAGAACCAGTCGAACCATACCAAACAGCCGGTAAAGGCGGAGCCGGCCTGGCCGGCAGCGCCTGCCTCGAAGGCTGAACCCTACAAGCCGCCGCCCCCCGCTCCGGAGCCCGACATCTCCAGGCCTGCATCGCCCGCCGCCGAGGTCGAGCCGAACTGGCAAAAGCCCGTACCGGTGCAGCCGGCCACGGAGTTCGACGACAGGGCTCAGCCTGGCATGGATGTGGGTCAGGACGACGAGCATGCCGATGTCTTTGCGAGCGACGAAGAGGCTGCGGCCGCCGACACTTTCCAGCGCTTGCGTCCGGCTGAACGCAAGCGCAGCTATGGCGGGCTGATTGCCGCTGCCGTTGCGTTGCTGGTCATTGCCGGCGGCGGCTATGGCATCTGGCTGAACAAGGATGCCTTCGGCAAGATGCTGGGTCTGGGCGGCGGCAGCAAGGTCGCGACGACCGAGCCGGTCAAATCGACACCCGCCAAGCCGGCGAGCGATGCGGCGGCAACGCCCCCGGCACCTGCGGCTAGCGGTGCCGAGCCCGAAGGGACACCGAAGTTCACTCAAAGACTGACACCGCAAGGAAGCGAGGTCGATCCTGGCCCGGCCGGCGGACAAAGCGGCGTGGGCGAGGGCGAGTCCGTCGCGGCGCTGACGACGCCGCCTTCAGCCACGACCACCCCGGCCTTGTCGGCTCCGGCAGGAGGCACGCCGGCCGCAGGCGCGCCCGCCGGGACCACGCCCCCTGCACCGGGCGCTGCGCCGGCGGCGACCGCACCCGCGGCGCCGGCTGACAACGCCGCCACGCCGCCCTCGCCTGCCGGTGCGCCGACGCAAACCTCTCTGCCGGTCGGCCAGAAGGCGATCTTCTATGAGGAGCGCACCAGCACCGCGCAGGGTTCGGCCGAGCCGGGCAACATCGTCTGGTCGCTGGTGCAGGAATCGCCCGGCGGCGACCTGCCGCCTGAGCCGGCGATCCGCGCCGAGGCGACCATTCCCGGCAAGGACATCCAGTTGCGCATGACCATCCGCCGCAACACTGACCAGACGCTGCCGGCCAGCCACATCATCGAGATGATCTTCCTGACGCCCGACGGTTTCGAAGGCGGCGGCGTCGACAACATCCTGCGCGTGGCCATGAAGAGTTCCGAGCAGGATGCCGGCAGCCCGCTGATCGGCATTCCGGCCAAGATCGCCGACGGCTTCTTCCTCGTCGCGCTCAACGACACCAAGGCCGACGAGGACGCCAACCTGACCTTGCTTCGGGGACAGGACTGGATCGACGTGCCGGTCGTCTACAAGACCGGACGACGAGCGTTGCTGACGATGGAAAAAGGCATTCCCGGCGAGAAGGTGTTCGACGAGGCGATCAAGGCTTGGCAGGCGAAGACGGCGGGCTGAGCCGACGGCAACGGTCGGCTCCGGTCAGAAGCCTTGGAACAGCATGTCGAGCGCGGCGACGATGTCGTCGTGGTGCTTGGAGAGATTTCCCTCGGCATCCGGCAATTCAGTGGCCATCAAGGCAGAGCCGGGGGCCAGGAACGGGGGCTGTGTCGGGCGGCATCAACGGAATGACGACTCTCGTGTTCAGCCTCTCAAGAAGGTCGGACTGAACATCGACAAGGTAACCACTGCCTCCGGCATTCCGATAGAGATCGTAACGGGCCATCAAAACAGCGGGCGTGTGGCCAATGGCAACCCGTTCCGCTCGACATAGGCGTTGGAGCTCACAATCGCCTCAAAGTTCTCCTCTTGCCACCGACGCGTTTTTTCCGCCGCGATGGCCTTCGCAATACCTGCCTCGGCGGCGCGCGAGAGATTGATACCCGACGCTTTGGCGTCTTTGATCAGCTGAGCGTCAATGGATGTATTGACAGACTTTCGCTGAGGTTTTGTCGTCGATTGAAGCACGGAGACAGCCCTCTTTTAAGCGCATAACGTAGCGTATACCATCCTCACCCCTCCATCTCCTCGCGCAACATCTCCAGTTCGAGCCACTCTTCCTCCAGTGCCGCCAGTGTCGCGCGCTCCTTGTCGAGGGCGGCGATGGTCTTCTGGAACGAGGCCGGATCGCGCTCGTAATAGGCCGGATCGGCGATGTTGTTCTCCAGCCGCGAGATCGAGGCTGTCACCGCCTCGATCTTCTTGGGCAGCGATTCCAGCGCGAATTTCTGCTTGAACGAGAGTTTTTTTGCCGGGGCTTTGGCGGTGGCGCTGTCCGCCTTCGCCGTCGGTACGTCGCTTGCATCCGCCTTCGCGCGCGCCTTGCGGTCGTCGAGCCTGGTACCGCCGCGCTGCGCCAGCATGTCGGAATAGCCGCCGGCATATTCGACCCAGCGACCGCCGCCGTCCGGCGCGATCACGCTGGTCACGGTGCGGTCGAGGAAATCGCGGTCGTGGCTGACCAGGATGACCGTACCGGCAAAGCCGGCGACCAGTTCCTGCAGCAACTCCAGCGTTTCCATGTCGAGATCGTTGGTCGGCTCATCGAGCACCAGCAAGTTCGCCGGCCGGGCCAGCACGCGCGCAAGGATCAGCCGTGCCCGCTCGCCGCCCGACAGCTCGCGCACCGGCGTGCGTGCCTGCTCCGGCTTGAACAGGAAGTCCTTCATGTAGGAGACGACGTGGCGCTGCTCGCCATTGATGACAAGGTTCTCGCCGCGCCCGTCGGTGAGATACTGAGCCAGCGTCTCCTGCGGATCGACCGCCTCGCGCTTCTGGTCGAGCGTGGCGATCTCCAGATTTGTGCCGAGCCGCACCGAACCGGCATCCGGCTGCAACTCCCCGGTCAGCATCTTCAGAAGCGTCGTCTTGCCGGCGCCGTTCGGCCCGACGAGGCCGATGCGGTCGCCGCGCTGGATGCGGGTCGAGAACCCCTTGACCACGGTGAGGTCGCCAAAGCTCTTCTCGATGTTCCTGGCCTCGATCACCAGCTTGCCGGATTCGGCGGCGTCGCTGGCCACCATGGTCGCGGTGCCTTCGGCGCCGCGATGGCCGCGAAAACGCTGGCGCATGGTCTGCAATTCGCCCAGGCGGCGCATGTTGCGCTTGCGCCGCGCCGTCACGCCATAGCGCAGCCAGTGTTCCTCGCGCACGATCTGGCGGCCGAGCTTGTGCTGTTCGCGCTCTTCTTCCTCAAGCACCTGGTCGCGCCATTCCTCGAAATGGCCGAAGCCCTTATCCAGCCGGCGCGTCTGGCCCCGGTCGAGCCACACGGTGGCGCGCGATACGCGCTCAAGGAAACGGCGGTCGTGCGAGATGACGATGAGGGCCGAGGAGGTGCGGACGAGTTCCTCTTCCAGCCATTCGATCACCGAGAGATCGAGGTGGTTGGTCGGCTCATCGAGCAGCAGGATATCAGGCTCGGGCGCCATGACGCGGGCAAGGGCGGCGCGCCTGGCCTCGCCGCCGGAGAGGTCGCCCGGCTGCTCCTCGCCCGAGAGGCCGAGGTGCTCCATCAGGTAGCTGGCGCGATAAGGATCGTCGGCGGGACCGAGGCCGGCCTCGACATAGGCGCGCACGGTTGCGAAGCCGTCCATGTCGGGCATTTGCGGCAGATAGCGGACGGTCGCCGATGGCTGGCGGAACACCTCGCCGTCCTGCGGCTCGATCAGGCCGGCGGCGATCTTGAGCAGCGTCGACTTGCCGGACCCGTTGCGGCCGACCAGCGCGATCTTGTCGCCGGCCGACGCAGCCAAGTCGGCGCCGTCGAGCAGGGGCGTGCCGCCGAAGGTCAGTTTTATTCCGTCGAGATTGAGAAGAGGCGGCGCCATGTCAGCTTTCTGGCAAGGGATAGGGATGGGCGAGCAGCAGCGCGCGGCCCGCTCCCAGCGCGATCTCGAGCCTGCCCTTGACCTCGTTGGAGATGGTCAGCGACGAGCCGAACGCGACCTTGACGCGGTCAAGCGGCCATTTCGCACCAGCGACGGTCAGCCCTGCAAGCTCGGAAAAACCCAGGATCGAGAACAGGGTGCCGTCGGCATAGTCGAAGCGGGCCGTGCCGTGCGCCAGGGGCACGGCTTCCTGCGCGCCGCTGGTCAACAGCACCTTTGTCCCGGCCCCGGCCAGCCGCAGGGCGAGCGCCATGTGCAGGAAGGCATGGTCGGCGCGCTTGCCGCCGAAGGCGCCGGCGAGCACGAGGCTGGTAGCGCCGCGCTCCAGGGCGGCCGATATCGCGAGTTCTCCATCGGTGGCGTCTTTCTCTGCCGGAAAGGTCCGGCGCGGCACGGCGGCCAACTCATCCGGCAGGCCGGCGGGCACGGAGTCGAAATCGCCGACCCACAGTTCCGGCACAAGGCCGAGCGTGCTTGCATGGCCGATGCCGGCATCGGCGGCGATGACGCGGGTTCCCTCGACCTGACGGTCGAGCCGTGGCGTGCGGACGAGATCGCCGCCAAGCAGGATGGTGAATGTGCTCATATCGTGTGGCCCTTACCAGCCCGACAGCGGAAACGGAAGGCCGGCAAACAGCCACTTGCGCGGTTCACCGGCCGGGCCTATGTGTCGAGGCGCTCTAACGGGGTGCCGGACGCGATATTTCGCGGACCGGCTGAGAGGCAGTCTCGCCAACCCGCTGAACCTGATCCGGTTTGTACCGGCGGAGGGATTAGACGTTTCGGACAGTCCGACGCCTCAATTCCTTTAACCCGAACGAAGGAGGCGCCGATGCGCACGCTTTTATACGCCCTTGTCTCTGCAATGGTCGTGGTTCTGTCCGGGCCGGCCTTAGCCAAGGACAAGCTCACCGTCTACACTTATGAGAGCTTTACCGCCGACTGGGGCCCCGGCCCGGTGGTGAAGAAGGAATTCGAGGCCGAATGCGGCTGCGATGTCGACTTCGTCTCGGTTGCCGACGGCGTCGCGCTGCTCAACCGCGTCAAGCTGGAAGGGGCCGCGACCAAGGCCGACATCGTGCTTGGCCTCGACACCAATCTCACCGCCGATGCCAAGGCCACTGGCCTGTTTGCGCCGCATGGCGCCGTGACCGGGCTCAATGTGCCGGGCGGCTGGAACGACGACATCTTTGTCCCGTACGACTATGGCTATTTCGCCGTCGTCTATGACACGCAGAAGCTGAAGACGCCGCCCAAGAGCCTGAAGGAATTGGTCGAGGGCAGTGCCGACGACAAGATCGTTATCCAGGATCCGCGCACCTCGACGCCGGGCCTCGGCCTGCTGTTGTGGGTGAAGTCGGTCTATGGCGACAAGGCGCCGGAGGCCTGGGCCAAGCTCAAGGCGAAGGTCTTGACCGTGACGCCGGGCTGGAGCGAGGCCTACGGCCTGTTCACCAAGGGCGAGGCGCCGATGGTGCTGTCCTACACGACCTCGCCCGCCTACCACATGGTTGCCGAGAACACCGAGCGCTACCAGGCCGCTTCCTTGGAGGAGGGCGAGTATCTGCAGATCGAGGTCGCCGGCATCACCACGACGGGAGCCAAAAATCCGCTGGCGGAAAAGTTCATCGCCTTCATGACCGGGCCGAAATTCCAGGATGCCATCCCCGAGACCAACTGGATGTTCCCGGCCGGCAAGACCGACAAGCCGCTCAATCCGGCCTTCGACAGACTGGTCAAACCGACCAAAACCTTGCTGTTCAGTCCCGAGGAGGTCGCGGCCAACCGCAAGGCATGGGTGGATGAATGGCTGGCGGTGATGAGCAAGTAGTTTGGTCGTATGATCGGATGATGAGTGCTCTACAGCGCCCCCCACTGTCCTGCCGGACATCTCCCCCACGAGGGGGGAGATTGGCCGTCACGACGGCTTTCGCCAATTGGCGACGTCACAGGAGAGGGTGGAGCGCTGAAGCAGCCAATCTCTCCCCAAGTGGGGGAGATGTCCGGCAGGACAGAGGGGGGCGCGAAGGAACGCGACGCTCGCTAAAGGTCCTTTGGGTGGCGCAGCGTGCAGCGCGCGTCTGACCCCCGCATCTCCGCCGGTATCCTCGCGCTTGCGGCGATCGGGCTCCTGATCGGCGGCGCGTTTGCGGGTCTTCTTTTCGAAGGCGCGAACGATTTCTCCGGAGCCTGGGCAGCCTTCGATCCTTATCTCCTGCGCGTCGTGCGCTTTACGTTGTGGCAGGCGGCGCTTTCGACGCTGTTGTCGGTGGCGCCGGCCCTGTTCGTGGCTCGCGCGCTGTCGCGGCATCCGCGCTTTCCCGGCCGCGGCTTCATCCTCCAGCTCTTCGCCCTGCCGTTGGCGCTGCCGGCGATCGTGGCGGCGCTCGGCATCCTGGCGCTCTATGGCCGCGCCGGCTATTTCGCCGGCTTTCTTGGTGCCGTCGGCGGTTACAATTGGCCGGGCATCTATGGCCTCTCCGGCATCCTCGTTGCTCATGTCTTCTTCAACCTGCCGCTGGCCACGCGGCTGTTCCTCGAAGCGCTGCAAACCATCCAAGCCGACCAATGGCGGCTGGCGAGCCAGCTCGGCATGGGTGCCGCACCGGCTTTCCGGCTGATCGAGTGGCCGACACTGCGCGCCGCTCTGCCGGGCGTCGCCGGCCTGGTGTTCATGCTCTGCATCACATCCTTCACGATCGTGCTGACGCTGGGCGGTGGCCCCGGCGCGACGACGCTGGAGGTCGGCATCTACCAGGCTCTGCGTTTCGATTTCGATCCCGCGCGGGCGGTGGCGCTGACGCTGCTGCAGATCGCGCTGACCTTTGTCGTGGTGCTGGCGTTGACGCGGCTCGGCGCCAACACCACCGGTGACGCCAATCTGCCGGTGGCGCCGCGCCGCTACGTCTCGGCCGGCAGGACCGAGACCGCGCTGAATGCCGCGCTCGTCGTGCTGGCCCTTTTGTTTGTCGGCGGGCCGATGACGGCGACGCTGATGTCAGGCCTCGGCGCCGACCTTGGCCGTCTCGCCGGCGAGGCGGCGGTGCGGCAGGCGACGCTGACCAGCGCCGTGCTGGCCTTCCTGTCGGCGCTGCTGTCGGTTGCGCTGTCGCTTTCGCTCACCATGGCGCGCCGCGTGCTGGCCCTGAAGCGCCGCTCCGGTCCGCGGACCGTGCTCGAACACGCCACCGACACCGGCGCCGGCTTCGTCCTGGTCGTGCCGCCCATCGTCATCGGCGCCGGCTGGTTCCTTCTGCTGCGCCATGTCGGCGATGTCTTTGCCATAGCCCCGGTCATGGTCGTCACCGTCAATGCAGTCATGGCGATGCCTTTCGCCATCCGTGCCATCCGCCCCGCCTATGATGCGGCGAGCGAGCGCCATGAGCGGCTCTGCGCGCTTCTGGCAATAGCGGGCTGGGCCCGGTTGCGGCTGGTCGACTGGCCGTCGCTGCGACGGCCGCTGGCCACCGCCTTCGCGTTTGCCATGGCGCTGTCGCTTGGCGATCTCGGTGTCATCGCACTGTTCGGCAGTGATTCCGTGCAGACTTTGCCCTACCTTCTCCTGGCGCGCATGGGCAGCTACCGTACCGAGGACGCCGCCGGCCTGGCGCTGCTGCTCGGTCTGGTCTGCCTTGCGCTTGTGGTGGCGGCGAGCTGGCTGGGAAGGGGGGAACGAGACTGATGGCTGCGGGCGCCACCAATGGTGCGACAAGGGGGGCCGAGGTGCGGCTGGACACGGTCTCGTTCAGCTACGGCGACGCGCCGCTCGTTTTCGATGTCGATTTCGCCGCGTCGAAAATTACCGCCATCATGGGGCCGAGCGGCTCGGGCAAGTCGACGCTGCTCAATCTGCTGGCGGGCTTCGAGACGCCGCAAGCTGGCCGCGTGCTGATCGGCGGCGCCGATGTCGGCGCGGCGCCGCCTTCGGCGCGGCCCGTGTCGATGGTGTTCCAGGAAAACAATCTTTTTGCCCATCTTTCGGTCGAAGAGAATGTCGGGCTCGGCCGCTCGCCCTCGCTGCGGCTGACCGAGGCCGACCGCGCTGACATCGCGGAGGCGATCGCGCGCACCGGCCTCGCGGGCAAGGAAAGACGCCTGCCGCGCGAACTTTCGGGAGGCGAACGCCAGCGTGTCGCATTGGCGCGCGTGCTGGTTCGCAACCGCCCGGTGCTTCTTCTGGACGAGCCTTTCGCTTCACTCGGACCGGCCTTGCGCGACGACATGCTCGATCTTGTCGCCGACGTGCATGCCGAGCGGGGCATGACGCTGCTGTTCGTTACGCACCAGCCACAGGACGCACGCCGTATTTGTGAGGAGGTGGTGTTCCTCGACAACGGCATGGTTGCCGCCAAGGGCAAGGCGGATGATTTCTTTGCCGGGGCTGGTCCTGAAGTTTTCCGGCGCTATGTTGGCACAAGCGCCTGGGAGGCTGGATCACGAGATATTGCCCGGAAGCGGACATAATTTACGCTCAAACCGGCTCCTGGCGACGGGGCGATTGCTTGCCATGACAGAGGTAGTGTGGCTAGGTCCGCCCCGTACCGGTCCGGTGCAGGCCGTGATTTGCCTGCAGCATCCGCCGCGCGTTGGTATGGCGTGGATGCTGTAATGCTTTGATTTGCGCATGAGCCCTTGCGAGGATCGCCCCGATTTTCGCGGGCATGCGCCAGACCCGAAAGGAAGCCGTTCTGCCGACCGGCACGGAAAGACCAAGAGGGAAAATGCTGGCGCGCTTTCTGGCGCTGGCCGGCTTTGTAGTGGCCCTGGCAAGCTGCCAGATGTTCACACCTCCGGAAGTCCAGGAATCCGGCTTCCAGCCTTCCGACAAACCGATCACGGTCGACAATGTCGCGGCCAATAACAAATTGGCCGAACTCGCCAAGGCGCAGCATCCACGCATACTGGCGACCTATGGCGGCGAATATTCCGATCCCAAGCTCGAGCGCATGGTCGCCAAGGTCGTCGGCAGCCTGACGGTGGTGTCGGCCAATCCGACCCAGACCTATCGCATCACCATCCTCAATTCGCCCAACGTCAATGCCTTCGCGCTGCCGGGCGGCTATCTCTACGTCACGCGCGGCCTGCTGGCGCTGGCCAATGATTCGGCCGAGCTCGCCGCCGTCATCGCGCATGAGATGGGCCACGTCACCGCTAACCACGGCCTGCAGCGCCAGCAGCTCGAGGCCGAGGAGGGGCTCGCCACCAAGGTTGTTTCCGACGTGCTCGGCGACAGCCCGACCGCCAAGGCGGCGCTGATCCGCGGCAAGCTGAGACTGGCGCAGTTTTCGCGCAACCAGGAACTGGAGGCCGACGCGATCGGCATCAAGTCGATCGGCGAAGCCGGCTACGATCCTTACGCCGCCGGCCGCTTCTTGCAGTCCATGTCGGCCTACACCGATTTCCGCTCGATCAGCGGCGCCACCGACGCCAGCCTCGATTTCCTGGCAACGCATCCCAATACGCCGCAGCGTATCGACCTTGCGCAACGCCATGCCCGCCAGTTCGGCCCGCCGGGCGTCGGCACCCGCGATCGCGACGCCTTCCTCGCCGGGATAGACGGCCTGCTCTACGGCGACACGCCGGAAGAAGGGTATGTGCGCGGCGAGACCTTTCTGCATCCGGGCCTGGGCGTGTCCTTCTCGGTGCCGGAGGGCTTCATCATCGACAATTCGGCCGCCGCCGTGACGGCGACCGGGCCGGGCGACATTGCGATCCGCTTCGACGGCGTGTCGATCGACAAGAACCGTGCGCTGACCGATTATATCAGGAGCGGCTGGGTGGCCGGTCTCGACGACGCGAGCGTCAGGCAGGAAACGATCAACGGCAACGAGGCGGCGACGGCGCATGCAGGCGCCGAAGGCTGGCAGTTCGATATCGCGGTAATCCGCGCCGGCGGCCAGGTCTACCGGCTGCTGACGGCGGCACCATCCGCCAGCACGTCGCTCGACACCGTGGCGCGTTCCGTCAGCGGCTCGTTCCGCATTCTGAGTGCCGCCGAAAAGGCGGCGCTGAAGCCGCTGCATATCCGCGTGGTCACCGTCCAGCCGGGGCAGACGATGGGTTCGCTTTCGGCGCAGATGGTCGGCGTCGACCGCAAACTCGACCTGTTCCGGGTGCTCAACGCGCTGTCGCCGGGGGCTGCGGTTTCGGCCGGCGACAAGGTCAAGATCGTCACCGACAAATAGCCGATAGTCGGCGCTGACCCGCTCTCTCGTTTTTGGGACGAGAAACTTCTAGGTAGTTTTCCTGGAATGGATTTAGGCGGCGGTGGCGAGGAATTCCGGGTTCTGCTTCACCAGCGCCACTTTCAGCTTTTCCATGGCGCGGGCCTCGATCTGGCGCACGCGTTCCTTGGAAATGCCAAGCGTCTCGCCGAGCGCTTCGAGCGTCGCGCCCTCGTCGCTCAGCCGACGCTCCTCGATGATGCGCAGCTCACGCGCGTTGAGTGCGGCAAGCGCCGCCTTCAGCCACATCGAGCGGCGTTCGATATCGATGGTGTCGCTGACGACCTCGTCGGGCAAGGGATCGTCCGACACGAGGAAGTCCATCCGCTCGGTCGCGCCCCCATCGTCGGCAAGCGGGACATTGAGGGAGGAGTCGGGCGCCGAGAGCCGCGAATCCATCAGCGCGACATCGGCTTCGGAGACGCCGAGGGCCGCTGAAACCTCGCGGTACAACGTCCTGTTCGACAGCGGCTCCGCGGCGCCGTTCGCCAGCCGGGCGCGCAGGCGCCGCAGGTTGAAGAACAGAGCCTTTTGCGCCGAGCTGGTGCCGCCGCGCACGATCGACCAGTTGCGCAGGATGTAGTCCTGCATCGAGGCCCGGATCCACCAGGTCGCATAGGTCGAAAACCGCACTTCGCGCTCCGGCTCGAAACGGGCCGCGGCCTCGAGCAGGCCGACATGGCCCTCCTGGACCAGATCGCCAAGCGGCAGGCCGTAATGACGGAATTTGGAGGCCATGGAAATGACCAGGCGCATATGCGCCACGGTGATGCTGTGCAGCGCGTTCTGGTCGTTGTCCTTTTTCCAGCGCAGCGCCAGCCGCAACTCCTCGTCGCGTTCGAGATAGGGAGCCCTCATTGCCGCGCGGACCATGATCCGTCCTGCCGTGTCTTCCATCATGAGGCACTCCCTGGCTCTGGCGATACGGATGTCATTTCGAAACCCGGCAGCCGCTCGACTTGAAATGACGGCGTCCTGCCCTACAACGAACGCAAAACGTGCCATGCGCGGGAAAGGTTCCGCCGCCGGCGGCGCGGCGTGGAGGCTGCGCGAAAAAACTCCGGGCGGGTTCGAGGCACCGCCAGAAACGTCAGTGGTAGAATCCGATTCCGAATAATGGATGTTTTTGAAATCTCATTCCTTATTTTTTCAACTCACATCTGTCAATTTCCAGCGCTCACACACCATGCCGGATATCAGGCCAGGACGGGATCACAGAAAAATGAAATGGCTCAAGTCGCTCATCGTCGCCGGAACTTTGCAGGTTCTGGCTGTTACCGCAGGCTATGCCGGCGCCAAT
The DNA here is from genome assembly GCF_006442405.1 of Mesorhizobium sp. B2-2-3. Classification (NCBI taxonomy): domain Bacteria; kingdom Pseudomonadati; phylum Pseudomonadota; class Alphaproteobacteria; order Hyphomicrobiales; family Phyllobacteriaceae; genus Mesorhizobium; species Mesorhizobium sp. B2-2-3. The sequence continues at coordinate 108,407 of NZ_VFWC01000013.1, forward strand.
CTCGACCAGATCAAGCAGGCCGGCGTCATCAAGGTCGGCACGGAGGGCACCTACGCACCCTTTACCTATCATGATGCCGGCGGAGCGCTGGTCGGCTTCGATGTCGAAATCGCCAAGGCGATCGGAGACAAGCTCGGCGTGAAGGTAGAGTTCCTCGAGGGCAAATGGGACGGGCTGATCGCGGGCCTCGATGCCAATCGCTATGACGCGGTCATCAACGAAGTCGGCATCACCGACGCCCGCAAGGCGAAATACGATTTCTCCGACCCCTACATCGCCTCCAAGGCAGTGCTGATCGTGCGCGGCGACAATACCGACATCAAGAGCTTCGCCGATCTCAAGGGCAAGAAGTCGGCGCAGTCGCTGACTTCGAATTTCGGCAAGCTGGCCGAGGCCAACGGCGCCGAACTGGTCGGTACCGACGGGTTCGACCAGTCGATCCAGCTGCTTTTGACCGGCCGCGCCGACGCAACCATCAATGACAGCCTGTCCTTCCTCGATTTCAAGAAGCACAAGCCGGATGCCAATGTGAAGATCGCGGCCCAGGAAGAGAACGCCGACTATTCCGGCGTCATCGTTCGCAAGGGCGATCCGGAACTGGTTGCCGCGATCAACAAGGCGCTGGCCGACATCAAGGCGGACGGCACCTATCAGAAGATCGCAGACAAGTATTTCGGACAGGACGTTTCGAAGTAATTTACGGCCGGGCCGTTGGCCCGCGCGACATCGCCCGGCGGCGGACCGTTTTGACGGCCCGCCGCCTTTCGCGTGATATACGGCAGTCGCAAGAAGGAGCCCTTTCGTGCCGCACTGGCTGCAACTCATGCTGGAATCGCTGCCTTCGCTGCTGTGGGCCGCGTTGATCTTCACCGTACCGCTGACGCTCCTGTCCTTTGTGCTTGGCTTGAGCGTCGGTCTTGGAACCGCGCTGATCCGGCTCTTCGGGCCAATGCCCCTGGTCGCGGTGGCGCGCTTCTACGTGTGGATATTTCGCGGCACGCCGCTCTTGGTGCAGCTGTTCCTGATCTTCTACGGCCTGCCCTCGGTCGGCATCCTGCTTGACGCTTTCCCCGCGGCGTTGATCGGCTTCACGCTCAATATCGGCGCCTATTCGTCGGAAATCATTCGCGCGGCGATAGGCGCGGTGCCAAAGGGGCAATGGGAGGCGGCCTATTCGATCGGCATGACCTGGAGCCAGGCGATGCGCCGCACCATCTTGCCGCAGGCTGGGCGCGTGGCGGTGCCGCCGCTCTCCAACACCTTCATCTCGCTGGTCAAGGACACGTCGCTGGCCGCCGCCATCACCGTGCCGGAAATGTTCCAGGCCGCGCAGCGCATCGTCGCCACCACCTATGAGCCGCTGATCCTCTATGTCGAGGCGGCGATCCTCTATCTGGCGATGAGTTCGGTGCTGTCGGCCTTGCAGACGCGGCTGGAGGCGCGGCTCAATCGCTATGGCGGGTTCCTGGAGGCGCGCTCGTGATCGACCTTGCCAACATCGAAAAGCGCTTCGGCGACAATCTCGTGCTGAAGGGCGTGACGGTTGCCATTGCCGAAGGCAGCGTCACCGCGCTGGTCGGTCCTTCGGGTGGTGGCAAAAGTACGCTGCTGCGCTGCATCAACCTGCTTGAGATCCCAACTTCGGGCACAGTGCGTATCGGCGATCAGGCGCTGGAGTTCCATCCGGGAGCGAAGGTGGCGGCCCGGGACATTCAGCGGCTGCGGCTGCAGACCGGCATGGTGTTCCAGAACTTCCAACTGTTCCCGCATCGCACCGCGATCGAGAACGTCATGGAAGGGCTGGTGACGGTGCTGAAGTGGCCCCAGGCACGGGCGCGCGAACGGGCGCTCGCGCTGCTGGAAAAGGTCGGCATGGCGCACAAGGTCGATGCCTGGCCGGCAACGCTGTCGGGCGGCCAGCAGCAGCGGGTAGCGATCGCCCGGGCGCTGGCGCCGTCGCCAAAGGTGCTTTTGTGCGACGAGCCGACCTCCGCGCTCGACCCGGAACTGGCGCAGGAAGTCGTCGACGTGCTCGGCCGGCTCGCCAGCGAGGGGACGACGATGGTGATGGCCACGCACGATCTGCGGCTTGCTTCAAAGATCGCTCGCGAGGTGGTGTTCCTCGAGGCCGGCATTGTCGTCGAAAAGGGCCCCGCGGCGGTGCTGTTCGGCAATCCGGAGCGCGAACGGACAAGACGGTTCATCGCGACGCTAAAGCAGGAAATGGCGGAGAAGGAGGGTGGGGGAGAAGGCGGCAATTTCTCGTCCTAGGCCTGCGCTGCGCTTGCTCCCTGCCGGGCATTTATCCTCGTGAGCCGCCGTCAGGCACGGTGTTTCTATTTCGATGGACGGGCGTGTCCATGCGCTGCAATAGTGGGGCCGATGGGTTCGCAACGTTGCTCTTGTTCTCGGTGGTGGCGGGGCCGCCGGAAATGCCTGGCTGATCGGCATCATCGCGGGCCTCGCCGACACTGGTGTCGATCTGACCGAGGCCGCCGATCTGGTGATCGGAACCTCGGCAGGCGCCAATGCGGCAGTGCAGGTGCGCAGCGGCATACCGCCGGGCGAGCTGCTGGCCGCGGTGCTGTCCCCGCTGCCGGTTCAACCGGCCGGACCGAGCCGTCAACCGCCGTTGCCGCCGATGGATAGTGTATTCGAGCGGATGCGTTCCATTTCCGCCGCCGCTACCTCGGCAGCCGATCTGCAACGGGCGATGGGCGCATTCGGTTTGGAGAGCGATGTCAAATTCGGACCGGAAGTGGCCAAACAGCGGCGCGCGCTGGTCGCCGCCAGATTGCCTCGCCATGAATGGCCGGAAAGGCCGATGATCGTGGTGGCCATCGACGCGCTTACCGGTGAACTGGCTGCGTTCGACCGCGATTCCGGCGTCGATCTGGTTGACGCGGCCACCGCGAGCACCGCGCTGCCCGGTGCGGGGCCCACGCACAGCATCAATGGCGTCCGCTACATCTCCGGTGGCGTGCGCTCCGCCGATAATGCCGACCTTGCCTCGGGCTATGCGAACGTGATCGTGCTCTCGCCGTTCAGCGGACGGAGCGGGCCGCTACCGGAAGGCCAGTTCGAGGGCCTGCGCAGACCGCCGGGCGCGGACCTTGCAAGCGAGGTCGAAGCCCTGCGCCAGCAGGGCAGCGAGGTGGTGGTGATCACGCCTGACGTCGATTCCCGCGCCGCAATGGGCACCAACCAGATGGATCTGGCGACCCGCATCCCCGCGGCCCGTGCCGGTTTCGCCCAAGGCAAGAAGGAAGCGACCCGCGTAACGTTCCTGTGACGATTGCACGCCGAGGGCGTGCACCAACTTTCCAAATATTGCCTGCAACAAAAAACCCGGCGCAAGACCGGGTTTTTCAAAAACTCAAAAGGCGCAAGGCCTCAAGCAGCTTCTTCCTGCTCGGCTTCCTCATTGTCGGCCTTGGCGCCGCGCTTAGGGCCCTTGTTGAGATTGACCTCGATCAAACGCACGGCTTCGGTTTCCGACATGCGGTTGACAGCGGCGATCTCGCGGGCCATGCGGTCGAGCGCGGCTTCGTAGAGCTGGCGTTCGGAATAGGACTGCTCCGGCTGGTTGTCGGCGCGGTAGAGGTCGCGAACAACTTCCGAGATCGAGATCAGGTCGCCGGAATTGATCTTGGCATCATATTCCTGCGCGCGACGCGACCACATGGTGCGCTTGACGCGGGCGCGGCCTTGCACGACCTTCAGTGCGCGTTCGACATAATCCTCTTCCGACAGCTTGCGCATGCCGATCGAGGTTGCCTTGGCGACCGGCACCTTGAGGCGCATCTTGTCCTTCTGGAAATCGATGACGAACAGTTCCAGCTTGTGCCCGGCCACTTCCTGCTCGTCGATCGAGACGATCTGGCCGACACCATGCGCCGGATAGACGATGTACTCGCCGGTCTTGAAACCGTGACGTGCAGCGGTGGACTTCTTCTGCGGGGTGATCGTTGCCATTACGCCCTGAACTCCTTGTTGTGGGCCGGCGGCGGTGCCGGCTGAACTCGCGCGATCGGGTTACCGATCATTAGCCGCACAACAGATGAACCCACCGGAAAAGCCGGGACCGGCAAACCGCACGATTGCGATCGCCTGGCCCAGATCGCTCTGGTCCGATATGGGATTTTTCACCTTTCAGTGATTTGGGGCGTTAGCGCCATAAATCGACGTTGTGTCACCGGCATGTTTCGCTCATGTAACACAAAAAGTCGGAAGAATCAAGGTTTTGCTGCATAAGCGAAGGCCACAGGTTCACGCCGCCTGTCAAGGCGGTTAATAGGCCGTACCTCTTACGCCGCGTCATGCCGGTTGAAACGGCAGCGCTGTCAGTCGCCTTCTCCGGGTTCAGCCGAGAAATATTTCTCGAACTTGCCGGCCTCGCCATCGAAGGCCTTGGCGTCGGCCGGCGGCTCCTTCTTGGCGGTGATATTAGGCCATTTCTCAGCGTATTCGGTGTTTATCTGCAGCCATTTGTCGAGGCCCGACTCAGTATCGGGCTTGATCGCGTCGGCGGGGCATTCCGGTTCGCAGACACCGCAGTCAATACACTCGTCGGGATGGATGACGAGCATGTTCTCGCCCTCGTAGAAACAGTCGACCGGACAGACCTCGATGCAGTCCATATATTTGCATTTGATGCAATTGTCGGTCACGACATAGGTCATCGATCTGCTCCGGGACGTCCCGTTTTTGTTGGCTTTTTCCGTGAGGTAACGCCTTTGGCGCTCGCTTGCAAGGGCGGCCATTCCGGCCATGTCCGCATTGCCGGAATGGAATTCCAACGGGTCGGCAATGGCGGGCATCGGTCATGTGCTCGGACCGTTGTGTCGGCGGCGTGGAAGAACATACATGCCTCCGTGCACCGGCGGTCAGTCGTCGCCAAGCAAGCGGTCGGTCTCGCGGCGCTCCTTCTTCGTCGGGCGGCCGCTTCCGGCCTCGCGCAGCCCTGGGATCGCGTCGGGAGGCGCCTCGCCCGTCGGTGCGGCAGGCGGCGACATGTCTTCGTAGAGCGTGCGTGCCTCCACGGCGGGGCCGCGCCGGCTTCCCGCATCGAGCACCTTCCAGATGAAGATGCGCCGCTCCAGCGTGATGGTCAGGACGTCGCCAGGCTTGACCAGGTCGGAGGCCTGCGCTGCTTTGTCGCGATTGATGCGCACCCGGCCGGCCACGACCAGTTTGGCGGCCAGCGAGCGCGATTTCACCGCGCGCGAGAAGAACAGCCATTTGTCGATACGCTGGCGGTCGGTGGCCATCGGGGCGACCATCGGATCCTGTGCGGCTATTTCTTCAGCTGGTCGCGCAACGCGGCGAGCTTGGCGAAGGGAGAGTCGGGATCGAAGCGCGCCGGGCGCTCCTCGCGCGGTTTTGCCTGAAACGAGGGTTTGCCGCCTTGCGGGCCGCCCTTGCCTTCCGGCCTGCCGCCCGGCCGGCCCTCACGGCGGTCAGAACGCTCGCCCTGCGGCTTTCCCTCCCGCCGTTCCCCGCCTTCGCCTTGCGGCCTGGGCTTGAACTTCGAGCGATCGAAACGCGGCTTGCCGGCGCCATCGCGGCGCCCTTCATGGGCGGGCCGGGTGCCGGGCTGGCCGACAGCGGCATCCGCCGGGGCATCGGAGCGCGCCGCTTGGCCGTTGCGCGGCCGGGCGCGGTTCTCGTGGTGACGGTGACGAGGCCGCTGGTCGAAGCGGCCCTGCCGCCACAACAGGATCGGCTTAGGCTCTTCGGCTTCCGCAGCGGGCACGCCGGCTTCATCCTGTCCCTGTTGGGGAGCGTCGGCGCTGTCCCCCTCCTCGCCTCGCTCCGCGATCTCCCCCGTCGAGGGGGAAGTGAGAGCGTCGGCGCTTTCGGCGGCAGAAGTCTCAGGCACGGCTTCTGCTACAGGCGCAACCTCTTGCGTAGCTTCGGCTGGAACTTCGGGTTGTTCTTCCGCAACAGTCTCGGCCGCTTCCGCAATGGGTTCAGCAGGAATTTCGACGGCGGTCTGGGCAGTCGCAGTTTGCGGATCTTCCGCCGATGTCTCCTCAGGCGTGTCCGTCGCTGCCGCCTCCGCCGCCTTGGCCTGCTCGGCGCGCGCGGCCTCTTCCGCTGCCAGCTTGGCCGCCACGGCTTCCCGGGCGGCATTGTCCTGCGCTTCCAGCCGTGCCTTGACTTCGGCCGCCGGCTTCGGCTCGGCACGGTAGCCAAGACCTTTCAGGATTTCTTCCATGTCATCGGCCGTGGCGCCGAGAATCGACATCATCGGCGGCGTCACCATGAAAGACTGGCCGTCATAGGCGCCATCCGGACGCTGGCCGAGGCCGGGCTTCCAGTTGGTCGCCGGGCGGATCAGGTCGGCCAGCCGTTCCAGAATGTCGATGCGCACGGCGCGGCGGCCGAGATTTCGGTAGCCGGCAAGCTTGTAGAAGGCCTTGTCGAAAGCCGGATCGATGACCACCGAGGTGCGGCCCGATGCCAGCGCATGGACGACGTCGCCGAAGCCGAGCTTGTCCTTGCCGTCGTTTTTCAGCGCCCACAGCAACGTCACCAATCCCGCGGGCGCCGGCTTGATCAGCGCCGGCACGAAGACATGATAGGCGCCGAAGCGCACGCCCAGCCGGCGCAATGCCGCGCGGCCTTCCTGGTCGAGCGACTTCATCTCCTCGGCGATGTCGCGACGATTGATAAGGCCGAAATTCTCGACCAGCTGGAAGGCAATGCCGCGGCCGATACCCGATATCTGCTCGGCATTCTTCAAATCGACCAGCGGCTTCAGCAGGGATTCGATCTGGAAATTGACGAAGCGCTCGGCGCGCGCGGCGACCTTGTCACGCGCCGGGCCGGTCAGCTGTTCGTCGGCCAAAAGCACCAGACGCGGCTTCAGCGCGTCTTCACCGGCAACCAGAGTGCCGATCGGCGCGCCGATCCAGCGCAGCGTGCCGTCGGAACCGAGCGCGATGTCGCCATTGGCGCAGGCGCCGAAGCGTTCGGCGCGTGCCTCGAACTCCGCCGCCAGCGCCTTCTGGGCGGCCGCGCGCACGGCCTTGGCGTCTTCGCCGCCAGCGCTCTGATCGGCGGTGAAACGGAACCCCTGCAACTCGCCGACATGGTGGCCTTCGACGAGGACGGTTCCGGTTGGGCTTATTTCGGCTTCAGGCATGGTATTTTCTCTAAGGCGCCGCATGAGGACGGAAGTCCTGCGGTCTACGAAGCGTTTCGTCAACCGCTCATGCAGCGCATCCGACAATCTGTCTTCGATTTCGCGCGTCTTTTCCTGCCAGTGTGCCTGATCGGCCAGCCAGCCGGGCCGGTTCGACACGAATGTCCAGGTGCGGATCTGGGCGATGCGATGCGACAGCGTATCGATGTCGCCCTCGGTGGTGTCGGCGCGGCGCACCTGCTCGGCCATGTAATTCTCGTCGACATGGCCATGCCTGGCGAGGTCCATGTAGATCGACGCAATGAGGTCGGCGTGCTGGGCCGGCGCTATCTTGCGGTAGTCGGGGAGCGCGCAGGCCTCCCACAGCAGCGCGACGCGCCTTGCGTCGGTGGCGAGCGCCCTGATGTCCTCGTCACGCGACAGGTGCTCAAGCGCCTGCGCATCGACTGCCGGCAGCGCACGGGTCAGGCCCTCCACCGGGGCATTGGTCTCGATCGAGCGCTTCAGCGCGTCGAGGCTGGCGAAATTGAAACGCGCTGCGCGCCACTGCAGAACCTTCACGGGGTCGAAGTCGTGGCTTTCGATCTTCTTGACCAATTCCTCGTCCAGCGGGTCGACCTGGCCGGTGACGCCAAAGGTGCCGTCGCGCAGGTGCCGGCCGGCGCGCCCGGCGATCTGGCCAAGTTCGGCCGCCGTCAGGTTGCGATACTGATAGCCGTCGAACTTGCGGTTCTGGGCGAAGGCGACATGGTCGAGATCGAGGTTAAGGCCCATGCCGATGGCATCGGTGGCGACGAGATAGTCGACGTCGCCCGACTGAAACAGCGCCACCTGGGCGTTGCGGGTGCGGGGCGAGAGCGCGCCAAGCACGACGGCCGCACCGCCCTGCTGGCGGCGGATCAGTTCGGCGATGGCATAGACCTCGTCGGCGGAGAAGGCGACGATCGCTGTGCGCCGGGGCAAGCGGGTCAGCTTCTTCGAACCGGCATAGGCCAGATGTGACAGCCGCGGTCGTGTCACCACCGAGACGCCTTTCAACAGGCGCTGCAAGATGCCGTGCATGGTGGCGGCGCCGAGCAGCAGCGTCTCCTGGCGGCCGCGCAGATGCAGGATGCGGTCGGTGAAGATGTGGCCGCGCTCGAGGTCCCCGGCAAGCTGCACCTCGTCGATGGCGACGAAGGCGGCATCGGTCTCGCGCGGCATGGCTTCGACGGTACAGACCGAATATCTGGCGCCTGGCGGCTGGATCTTCTCCTCGCCGGTGATGAGCGCCACCTTGTGGGCACCGACCTTTTCGCAGACGCGGGTGTAGACCTCTCGCGCCAAGAGCCTGAGCGGCAGGCCGATGATGCCGCTTTCATGCGCCACCATGCGCTCGATGGCGAGATGGGTCTTGCCTGTGTTGGTCGGCCCAAGCACGGCAGTCACGTCGCGACCCGATAGGATCAGCGGCTCGGTGGGTTTCGGATGGATGTTCATCGGCTCGGAAATAAGGCTTTCTGGCCTCTCATTGTCGGGAGCACGCCTCGGGTGGCGCGTATGACAGGCGACACATAGGGATTTCAGGCGCGAAGCGAAAGCGGAATGTTCCGCTGGCGGTTCGAAGTCACCTCCGTCGAGCTTCGGTTCGGCTGCTGATTAAGGGTTGGAACGAGTCTGGAACGAATCGGCGACGAATCGCTGACTCGCCCGGATTCAGGTTTTGTTCACGGCTAGATGTGGAGTTTTGGCTGATGATCCTTACCACATGCTGAATCACGGAATTGGCCCGTTTCATGCTAGGCGAGAGCCGCCGTTAACTTTCGCTGGCAAAGCCGTGTGGCAGCCCGCCTTGCTTCATCCAAGCTTATGAAATTGTTGAACTTTCTTAATAGAAATTAACAGTTTGATAGGCGATTGCAACTGCTCTCGTTAACATTGCGGCCAAACATGGAACGAAAGGGCGACGAATCGGCGATGTCGGGATTTTCCCTGTTTGTTCACGACAAGATGTAGTGTTGCGCACAGGTTTTCCACCGACAATGCACAGCTTATCCAGGCAGTTTTGCACAATACCCGCTGCCGCGATTAACCTTTGCGTGCCGGATTGGAACAGCAGGCCGACAGCCGTCATCGGACGGCGTCACGGACATCCGAAGCGGATGGCGAACGAGCCCTCCTTCAATCGGCACCGGGAAGCCGGCAGCCCGGCGAGACCTCAGGCGAAGTACTGGCCGCCATTGGCGGTGATGGTCGATCCCGTGATGAAGCCGGCGTCCTCGGAGGCGAGGAAGACGACGCAGCGCGCGATCTCCTCCGGCTCGCCGAGGCGCCCGACCGGGATTAGCGGGATGATGCGTTCGTTGAGCACCTTCTCATCGATCGCCCGGACCATTTCGGTGGCGATATAGCCTGGGCAGATGATGTTGACGGTGATGCCCGCGCGGGCTCCTTCCTGGGCCAGAGCCTTCGAGAAACCGATGTCGCCGGCCTTGGCCGCGGAGTAGTTGACCTGGCCGGCCTGGCCCTTCTGGCCATTGATGGAGGAGATGGTGATGACGCGGCCGAACTTGCGGTCGCGCATGCCGCTCCACAGCGGATGCGTCATGTTGAAAACGCCGGAGAGATTGGTGTCGATGACCTCCTTCCACTGCTCACGCGTCAGCTTGTGGAACATGGCGTCGCGCGTGATGCCGGCATTGTTGACCAGCACCGCGACCGGGCCCAGATCGGCCTCGACCTGCTTGATGCCGGCGGCGCAGGCGTCGTAGTCGGCGACCGACCATTTGTAGGTCTTGATGCCGGTTGTGGCCGTGAACTTGCTCGCCGCCTCATCATTGCCGGCGTAGTTGGCGGCAACCGAATAGCCGGCTTCCTTCAGCGCCATCGATATTGCCGCGCCGATGCCGCGCGATCCGCCCGTGACGATTGCAACCTTGGTCATGCGCTCCCTCCCTTTGGTTGGGAGAGTGAACAGGGAGTAGCGAATGACGAGTAGGGATCAGATATCCCATTGCGCCGACGCCGTTCTTCCCTATTCGCTACTCCCCATTCACTTCTCTTTTAGAGCGCTTCGACGCACATGGCGACGCCCATGCCGCCGCCGATGCACAGGGTGGAGAGACCCTTCTTGGCACCTCTTCGGCGCATCTCGTGGACCAGCGTGTTGAAAATGCGCGCGCCAGAGGCGCCGATCGGATGACCGATGGCGATGGCGCCACCATTGACGTTGACGATCGAGGGATCCCAGCCCATGTCCTTGTTGACCGCGCAGGCCTGCGCGGCGAAAGCCTCGTTGGCCTCGATCAGGTCGAGATCGCCGACCGACCAGCCGGCCTTTTCCAGCGCTTTTCGCGAGGCGGGAATCGGACCGGTGCCCATGATCGCCGGGTCAACGCCCGCGGTCGCCCAGGAGACGATGCGCGCCAGCGGGGTGATGCCCCGCCTGGCAGCTTCCGCTTCGCTCATCAAAAGCGCGCCGGCGGCGCCGTCGTTGATGCCGGAGGCATTGGCGGCGGTCACAGTGCCGTCCTTGTCGAAGGCCGGCTTCAGTTTGGTCATGGCATCCAGCGTCGCGCCATGGCGGATGTATTCGTCCTGGTCGACAATTGTATCGCCCTTCTTGCCCTTGATGGTGAAGGCGACGATCTCGTCCTTGAACCGGCCGGCCTTCTGCGCGGCCTCGGCCTTGTTCTGCGAGGCCAGCGCGAACTGGTCCTGGTCCTCGCGGGTGATCTGGAACTGGCGGGCGACGTTCTCGGCCGTGTTGCCCATGTGATAGCCATTAAAGGCATCCCACAGTCCATCCTTGATCATGGTGTCGATCATCTTGTAGTCGCCCATCTTGACGCCAGCGCGCAGATGCTGGGCGTGCGGCGACATCGACATCGATTCCTGGCCGCCGGCGACAACCACCTTGGCATCGCCGGTGGCGATCTGCTGCATGCCGAGCGCGATGGCGCGCAGGCCCGAGCCGCACACCTGGTTGAGGCCCCAGGCGGTGGTCTCCCTGGGCAGCCCGGCGAGGATCGAAGCCTGGCGGGCAGGGTTCTGCCCTTGGGCCGCGGTCAGCACCTGGCCAAGAATGACCTCGTCGACTTCGGCCGCCTCGACGCCGGCGCGCGACAACAATTCCCTTACGACGACGGCGCCAAGCTCGTGAGCCGGGGTGGCGGCGAAAGCGCCGTTGAAGGAACCGACCGGTGTGCGCGCCGCGCTGGCGACGACGATGGCATTGGAAGCGGGCATTCTGTTCTCCAAACTTCAAGCTGATGTTCTGTCATTGAAGACTTTTCTTGCCCTTTCCCAACCCCGAGTCAAACCGGAAATCGGCAGGGCACCCATGCGTCGCAAGCAAGCTGCGCATGGCCGCGACATCAAGCTGTCCGCTGCTGCGCAGCATATTTCACCGGCCATGCAGCGATAATTAATCCCGCACTGCACAAACTGCTTGGAATTGTGACGCTTTTGCGCATATCCTTTGAACGGGCGCAATCGTTACCGGCGGCTTACTCAGGCGCGCCGGTGTCCGGGGAGGATGCAGATGGCTGCGAAAGACGATCCGATCGTCATCAAGAAATATGCCAATCGCCGGCTCTACAACACCGGCACCAGCACCTATGTGACGCTCGAGGACCTGGCCGAAATGGTCAAGAAGGGCGAAGAGTTCACGGTGCAGGACGCCAAGACCGGCGACGACATCACGCATCCGGTTCTGACCCAGATCATCTTCGAATTGGAGAACAAGGACGGGCAGAACATGCTGCCGATCCCGTTCCTGCGCCAGTTGATCGCCTTCTACGGCGACCAGATGCAGATGATCGTGCCGAGCTTCCTCGAACAGTCGATGATCGCCTTCTCCAAGGAACAGGAGCGCTTCCGCGAGCAGATGAAGGGCGCTATCGGCAAGTCACCACTCGACATGATGAAGATGGCCACGCCGATCAAGGCGCTGGAGGAGCAGACGCGCCGCAACATGGAAATGTTCCAGAATGCCATGCGGCTGTTCACGCCTTTCCCGCCGGCAGGCTCGGCACCTGCGGCGGCCCCCGCCGAACCGGCCAGGAAGGAAACGCCGGAAAAACCCGACGATCTGCAGCAGTTGAAGGACCAGATCGCGGCCATGCAGCGCAAGCTCGACACCATGTCGTGAGCGCGCAGCGCTTTTCTTCCGATCCTACGGCAATAATCCCTCATAGCGACCGCGCGGCCTGATGCTGCCGCCGCTCATTGCCTGTTCGACCATGTGGGCGGCCCAGCCAACGCTGCGCCCAAGCGCGAACAGTTGGAACGGCGCATCGCGCGGCAGGTCGAGGCTGCGCGTCAGAACGGCCAGGGCAAAGTCGACGTTCGGGCGGGCGCCGGTCGCGGCAATGGCGGCGATTTCCAGCGATCGCAATGTTCTGTCGGTGTTGTCGATGGCCGCCAAAAGCGCCGTGGCGCGGGGATCGCCTTCGGGATAGAGCGGATGGCCGAACGCTGGCAAAGGCCTGTCATGGCCGAGCCAGCGCCGGATCGCCGCATCGGCGCCGTGCCGCGCCGCATCGTCCGCGAGTTGCATCACCGCCTCGCCGGCGCCACCGTGCCGCGGACCGGAAAGTGTCGCCAGACCCGCGAGCAGGCAGGCGGCGGGCGAGGCTCCGGTCGAGGCCGCGACGCGCGCCGCGAAGGTCGATGCGTTGAGTTCGTGATCGGCAAGCAGCACAAGGGCGCGCCGGATAGCCTGCGCCCCGCCTTCATCCACCGACCAGCCTCGCGCCAACCGCATGTGCACCGGATCTGATCCCGCCGAGGCGCCAAGAGCGCCGGCCAGCACGCCGATCGCGCGCGCGGCGTCGGCGCACAGCGAGGCGGCGCCGCGCCCTAGTGAAGGCCGCCCCTGGCCGGCGAGCATGGCAAGTTGCATGAAGGCCGGGGCTCGGCCGAGTTGTTGGGATTGATCCGAGGCCGGAGCCTCGAAACTCACCGGCTCAGGCAGGGCCCACAGCACGGCGGCGGTCTCTTCGAGCGTGGCATGTTCGGACAGCGCAACGGCGTCGCGGCCCCGATAGACAAGGTGGCCGTGCGAAACGGTCGAGATCGAGGTGACGAGCGAGGGTTCGCCCCAGGCGATGGCGCTTTCGGCGATGGCCGATGGGCTGCGTCCGCGCTCTCTTCGCATCATCAGGGCCGCGATATCGTCGGCGCGATATTGGCTGCGGCGTGGATCGGCACTGTCCGGGCGCATGCCGATGCGCCCGCGACTGACATAGGCGTAGAGCGTCTGCGGCCGCACCTTGAGCCGTTCCAGTGCCTCGTCCCGCGACAGCCATTCGGACATGTCGGTCCCATGTTGATTCTATTGATCAAGATTGATGCGCGTGTTGCCCATCCTTATCCTTGATGTCGAAAAAGCTCAAGGAGACTAAGCCATGGCGAACGGGCTCGATGATGTGGTGGCGGCGGAAACGGTGCTGTCCGACGTGGATGGGCTGGGCGGCCGCTTGACGATCCGGGGGTGCTCCCTGCCGGAACTGGCCGGGCGATGGAACTATCCGCAGGTCGTTCGCCTGCTTCTCGACGGCTTCTTCGACGACGTTCCCGGAGACGCGGAACTGGCCGCGAGACTGGGCCAGGCGCGCGTCGAGGTGTTCGACCGGCTCTTGCCTTGCCTGCCCCTGCTGGCGCCGCTCGACGTCTATAGCGCCATGCGCGCCGGCATGGCGCTGCTGCCGGACGGCGAGACGCTGACGGACGCGCTTGGGCTGATCGCGGCGCCCGCCGTGCTGACGCCGGCGCTCTTGCGCCTGCAGCACGGCGAGCAGCCGGTCGCGCCGGATGGGAAGGCCGATCATGCCGCCGATATGCTGAGGATGCTCGACGGTTCCGTGCCGACGCCGGTTCTGGCAAAGGCACTCGACACTTACCTCGTGACCGTCTGCGACCACGGCCTCAATGCCTCGACCTTCGCCACGCGCATCGTCGCTTCGACGCAGGCCGGGCTGACATCGTCGGTGCTGGCTGGCCTCGGGGCGCTCAAGGGCCCACTGCATGGCGGCGCGCCCGGCCCTGTCATCGAGATGCTCGACGCCATCCAGGCGCATGGCGACACCGCCGGCTGGCTGCGCGGCGAGATCGCGCGTGGTGAACGCATCATGGGCTTCGGCCACCGCATCTACCGCGTGCGCGATCCGCGCGCCGATGTGCTGAAGGCGGTGGTGCGGCAACTCGGCGGGGAGGGCGAGACCGGTCGCCGGCTGGCCTTCGCCGAGACAGTCGAACAGGCTGCGCTCGATGTGCTTCGGATTGCCAAGCCGCAGCGCTCGCTGCAGACCAATGTCGAGTTCTACACCGCGTTGGTGCTGGAAGCGGCGGGTTTTCCCAGCCAAGCCTTCAGCAATGTCTTCGCGGCCGGGCGCGTCGCCGGTTGGGTCGCGCATGCGCGCGAGCAGCAGACGACGGGACGGCTGATCCGGCCGCTGTCGCGCTATGTCGGACCGATGCCGGACCTCGTCGCCTGAGCATCAAACCTGTTTGGAAGATACACCGCGCCCTCCGCCACAAGGCGGAGGGCGTTTCCGCATGATCGAAATTTCATGCCATCACGCGACCGTGCTCGTGTTCTTGCCTTGGTGCGTCCTTATATGCTGCACTGCAACATAGGTCTGCCGTGACGCTGACGTCCCGATTCCCGGGCACGCAATAAGTCAGGCACCGGGATCGACAGGAACGCATGACGAAGAACGGCAAGGCGGAGGAAGTAAAGAAGATCAACATCGCGCTTCAGGGCGGCGGTTCCCACGGGGCTTTTTCCTGGGGCGTGCTCGACCGGCTTCTGGAGGATGGCCGGCTGGAGATCGCAGCGGTGTCCGGCACAAGCGCGGGCGCGATGAACGCGGTGGCGCTGGCCGACGGCTTCGTTCGCGGCGGCGTCGAAGGCGCGCGCAAGAAGCTCGACGACTTCTGGCATGCGGTGGCGGCGAAGGGCCGGTTCAGCCCGGTGCAGCGCATGCCGTGGGACGTCGCCTGGGGCAATTGGTCGATCGAGAACACGCCGGGTTATGTCTTCTTCGACACCATGTCGCGCGTGTTCTCGCCCTATGTCGCCAACCCGCTCGGCCTCAATCCGCTGCGCGACGTGGTCGCGCAGGGGATCGATTTCGACAATGTACGCGCCTGCAAGTCGATGGAACTGTTCATCTCGGCCACCAATGTCGAGACAGGGCAGTTGCGGGTGTTTTCCGATGGCGAGATCGACCTCGACACAGTGATGGCCTCGGCCTGCCTGCCGCAACTGTTCCGCGCCGTCGAGATCAAGGGCGTGCCCTATTGGGATGGCGGTTATGGCGGCAATCCGGCGCTCTATCCGTTCTTCAAGACGGCTGCCACCGAGGACGTGCTTTTGGTGCAGATCAATCCGGTCGTGCGCGAGGGAACGCCCAAAAGCGCCAATGAGATCCAGAACCGCATCGACGAGATCACCTTCAACGCCGGGCTGCTGCGCGAATTCCGTTCGATCGCCTTCGTCAAGGAACTGATCGCCGCCGGCCGCCTGCCGCGGGGCGAGTACCGGGACATCCGCATGCACCGCATCGACGCCGATGAGGCCTTCAAGGACCTGTCGGCATCATCGAAGGTCAATGCCGAATGGGCATTCCTGGCCTATCTGCGCGATCTTGGCCGCACCGCCGCCAGCGACTGGCTGGAGGAGAACTACGATGCCGTCGGCAAGCGGCCGACGCTCGACCTCTCCGGCGAGCTCGACGACGGCTTCAAGCCGGTGCGGGGTCCGGCACCTGGCCGACGGGTGAAGGAATTCCTGGCCGCGCGCAAGAACCCCGAAGCGGAGCGTCGCCGGGCCTGAACCCGCATCCGTCACACGGGCGTGATCTGCCGCGCGGTGCCAGCAAGTTCCTTCCGGCGCCAGCAACAACCATCGCGTGTGAGGCGCGCATCATCATGCTGACGCCTGCTGCCAGTGTCGTGCGGGCGCCGCTGTTGGGCGCCATCCCTCGACCGTATCCGGAACGGTGACTGGCGGGCGAGGAATACTGCCACGAACAGCACCAGCAGGCGTTTTGTTCGAGGCTATATCATGTCTCAAGCCTAGACGGCGGAACGCGATGGAGCAGACGCATCGAGGCGACCCGTCCTCGCTCCTGGAGCATCCGGCTTGACCAGGGAACGACGCTCTGGATCAGAGTTGAACGGTCCGTTCTTCAAGCAATTCCAGTGTGTTGCGTGAAATGTCGCACGCCGGGATGGTCCGTCAGGCCGAGGTTATCATCGTGCTCGAAACCCGCGTGGGGTTGAAAATCGCCTCGCGCCGGCGTCGTGCCTCCGAGAGCAGACGCAGGCCCGGCGGCACCGGGCCTTCAACGGCCGATCATCGGTCGCCAACGAGCCCCGCTAAAGCCGCACCCTATTTGGGCAAAAAAATGCTTCGCGACGGCTATACTCTGTCCAGCTTCGCAATGCTGCTGCAACTTTCCGACTATGTTGCGTTGCAAACTTGATGTAGAAGCGCGCTTCGCCGATCACGGCAATTTGAACACGGCCTGGCGCGCACCCATATCGGCGACGCGCTCCTCGAGGAGGACGCAGTCCCGGCCAAACCCCGCAGTGGAAAAAACGACGATGCCGAAAATCAGGTTTCACAAGCTTGCTGCCATTGTTGTGCTCATCGGTTTCGCCGCCTGGATGGCGACGGGCGAGTTTTCATCCGTTGGCAGTGCCGCCGCCGACGCCCAGAGGGCGGCAGAGGCCGAAAAGGCCAAGACGCCGGAGGCCGGCAAGCCGAACACGGCGCAAGCCGAGCCGAAAGCCGCGCCGCGCACCGTCGCGGTGGTGACGCCGCCGCGCAAGACCTATGCGCGCGCTATCCGCATTTCGGGGTTGACCGAGGCCGACAAGCGGGCGGTGCTGGCAACGCGCGTAGCCGGTGTCATCGACAAACTGCCGGTCAGCCAAGGCCAGCACGTCAAGACGGGCGATCTGGTTCTGATGCTGGCGGCCGAAGAGAAAATCTCGAATGTCGACAACGCCAAGCAGTTGCTGGCGCAACGCAAGGCCGAGCTCGACGCCGCCGAACGGCTGGCCAAGACCGGCAATCTGCCGAAGCTGCAGCTCGACACGGCGCGCTCGAATTTGACCTCGGCGCAATCGATGCTGGAGACCGCGCAGGCCGAGCTCGACCGCAACGAGGTCAAGGCGCCGTTCGACGGCGTCATCGACAGGGTGCCGGTGGAACTCGGCAGCTCGGTCATGCAAGGCGGCGAGGTGGCGACCATCCTCAAGCTCGATCCGGTGATCGCCCGCGGCGAAATCAGCGAACGCGACCTGCGCTACATCAAGATCGGCGAAGAGGCCAATGTGCGCCTGGTCAACGACCAGAAGGTCACCGGCACCGTGCGGTATATCAGCCGCGACGCCTCCTCCCAGACCCGCACCTTCCGTGTCGAAGTGGCGATCCCAAATGCGGATGGCAGCATCCCCGCCGGTATGACGGCCGAGATCACGCTCAGCGCCGAGCCGACCGACGCGGTTCTGCTGCCGCGTTCGGTGGTGACGCTGGGTGACAAGGGCGATCTCGGCATCCGCGCCGTCGGCAGCGACGACAAGGTGGCCTTCTACCCGATCGACCTGGTGGACGACACGCCGAACGGTCTCGTGCTCGGCGGAATTCCGAAAGATGCGCGCATCATTGTCGCCGGCCAGGAACTGGTGAAGGAAGGCGATATCGTCAAGCCCGTCGAGGCCGACCAGGCGACCATCAACAAGCTGGTCGGCGAAGCCACCGCCGGTACGCAGTAGCGCAAAGCCCGGCGTCGGGATCTCCGGCGCCTCCCGCCAGTTCGCCGCTTCCGAAGAAACAGCAGGCATCAAGTCATGGATATCGTCAGACTCGCAATCCACAACGCCCGCCTCACAATATCCGCCCTGCTGTTCCTGCTGGCGGCGGGCTGGGTCGCCTATCAGTCGACGCCCAAGGAAGCGGAACCCGACGTTCCGATCCCGATGATGTATATCAGCCTGATCTACCAGGGCATTTCGCCGGAGGATTCGGAACGCCTTCTCCTGCGGCCGATGGAAAGCAAGCTGAAGAGCCTAAAGGGCCTCAAGGAGATGCGCTCGGCCGCCTTCCAGGGCGGCGGCTACGTGCTTGTCGAGTTCCAGCCGCAGACCAATCTGGCCACGGCGCTCCAGGACACGCGCAGCAAGGTGCAGGACGCCAAGGCCGACCTGCCGCAGGCGGCCGAGGAGCCGACGGTCAACGAGGTCAACGTTTCCGAGTTTCCGGTCCTCGTCGTCACTCTGTCGGGCGACGTGCCGGAGCGCGTGCTGACGGCGGCTGCGCGCGAACTGCGCGACCGTATCGAAGAGGTACCGGGCGTGCTGGAAGGCTCGCTGCAGGGCGCGCGCGACGATCTGGTCGAAGTGGTCATCGATCCGGTGAAGCTGTCCTCCTACGGGCTGCAGCTCGACCAGCTGATGCAAGGCGTCGGCGCCTCCAACAGCCTGGTCGCCGCCGGCAATCTCGAAGGCTCGGAAGGCAAATACGCGGTCAAGGTGCCGTCGCTGATCGAGACGCCCGAGGACGTGGCCAACCTGCCGGTCGTCGCCACACCCAACGCCGTGGTGCAGGCCAAGGACATCGCCACCATACGCTCGACCTTCAAGGACGCCGAGACGGTCACTCGCCTCGACGGCAAGCCGGCCATCGCCATCGAGGTGAAGAAGCGCATCGGCGCCAACCTGATCGACACGCTGAACCATGTCAGGGAGGTGTCCGACACCTTCATCAAGACGATGCCCGAAGGCATGCATGTCACCTACACGCAGGACAAGTCGGTCTTCGTCAACCAGCTCTTGGGTGACCTCCAGAACCACGTCATGATCGCCGTGATCCTGGTGTTCATCGTCATTCTCTACGCGCTGTCGGGCCGCGCCTCGCTGCTCATCGGGCTGGCCATACCATCGTCCTTCCTGATCGGCATATTGCTGCTTGCCATGATGGGCTACACGATCAACATGATCGTGCTGTTCAGCCTCATCCTGGCTGTCGGCATGCTGGTCGACGACGCCATCATCGTCACCGAGTTCGCCGAGCGGCGCATGAGCGAAGGCATGCCGAAGGCGGATGCCTTCGCGCTCGCCGCCAAGCGCATGGCCGGCCCGGTCATCGCGGCGACGATGACGCGCATCGCCGCGTTCTCGCCGCTGCTGTTCTGGCCCGGCATCATCGGCGACTTCATGAAATACATGCCGATCACGCTGATCGTCACGCTGTCGGCCTCGATGCTCTATGCGCTGGTGTTCGCGCCGACGCTGGGCGCGATCTTCGCCAAGGCGCCGAAGCATCACGAGGACGACAACCGCGACGGCTGGTACATGGCCATCGTCAAGCAGGCGGTGCGCTTCCCGATCACCGTCCTGGTGCTCACCGTGGCGCTGCTGTTCGGCGTCGGCTACGCCTATTCGAAATACGGCGCCGGCGTCGAGTTCTTCCCCAGCGTCGAGCCGGACTACGGCCTGCTCTACGTGCATGCGCGCGGCAATCTTTCGCTGGCCGAGATGGATGCCGCCACCAGGACGGCGGAGAACAGGCTGCTCGGCTGGCCGGGCGTAAAATCGGTCTATACACGCGCCGGCAAGACTCAGGGCGGCGGCCAGGACATTCCCGAGGACGTCGTCGGCGTGATCCAGTACGAGTTCGTCGACTGGCGCGAGCGCAAATCCGCCAACCAGATCCTCAGCGACCTGCGCGGCGTCATGGCCGGCATTCCCGGCGTCGACGTCGAGGTGCGCGTGCCGGAGGCCGGCCCGCCGACCGGCAAGCCGATCCAGATCAGGCTTTCGGCCGCCGATCCCGCCGGGCTCGACGACAAGGCGCGCGAAGTGGCGGCGCGGATCGCCAAGGTGCCCAACGTCATCGACATTTCGGACGGCCTGCCGCCGCCCGGCGTCGACTGGGCGCTCGAGGTCGACCGCGCCAAGGCCGCCCAATACGGCATCAGCCCGACCTCGGTCGGCACCGTGGTGCAGCTGGTGACCAACGGCTTGAAGCTGTCGGAATACCGGCCGGCGGGCGCGGACGATGCCGTCGACATCCGCCTGCGCCTTCCGGAAGACCGGCGCACGCTGTCGACGCTCGACGAACTCAGGGTGCAGACGTCGCAAGGGTCGGTGCCGATCTCGAACTTCGTCGTGCGCAAGCCCGAGCCGACGGTCGGCATCCTCAACCGCATCGACGGCGCGCGCACCGTCGTGGTGCAGGCCAATGTCGCCGCCGGAGCGCAGGTCGCCGCCGTACAGGAGCAGGTGACCAAGGCGGTCTCGGACATGGATCTCGGCAGCGGCATCCGCTGGAAGCTCGCCGGCTCCAACGAGGACAGCGCGGAAGCGAGCGCCTTCCTCAGCAAGGCCTTCGGCGCGGCGATCTTCCTGATCTTCCTGGTGCTGCTGGCGCAGTTCAACAAGTTCACCAGCGTCTGGCTGGTGCTGTCCTGCGTGGTCATGGCGACGATCGGCGTGTTCCTGGGCCTGCTTCTGACAGGCGAAGCGTTCGGCATCGTCATGTCGGGCATCGGCGTCATCGCGCTGGCCGGCGTGGTGGTCAACAACAATATCGTGCTGATCGACACCTATGACCGGCTGCGCGAGGAGGGCTGGGACAAGATGGAAGCGGTGCTGCAGACCTGCCGCGAGCGTGCCCGCCCGGTGGTGCTGACGGCGGTTTCGGCTATCCTCGGCGTGCTGCCGATCGCCTTCGGCCTCGGCCTCGAGATCTTCCATCATGAGACGACGATCAACGCGCCTTCGACGCAATGGTGGATTTCGCTGTCCTCGGCGATCGTGTTCGGCCTGTCCTTCGCCACCGTGCTGACGCTGGTGGTGACGCCGTCGATGCTGATGGTGTTCACCCGCGCCAAGGTCAAGCCAGGCGCGCGGCGAGGGTGGTTCAGCCGGCTGTTGCGACGCGGCAAGGGAGAGATCTCGCCGCAGGAGCCAGCAGCCGATGGCGACGCCGAGCCGGCAATCGCCTTCCCGAAGGCCGCCGAATAGAGCGGTTTCGCAAGCCAGGTCAAAAGGCAGCCCGGGAACTACCGGGCGGCCTTTTGCATTGTTCCCTCGGATTCAACCAGACGGCGAGGGCTCTAAAATGACGATCAGCACGATTCTCATCATCATCCTGATCCTGATCCTGATTGGCGCGGTGCCGGCTTGGCCGCATTCGCGCTCCTGGGGTTACGGGCCGTCGGGCATCGTCGGCGTCGTCCTCGTCGTGGTGCTTATCCTGCTTCTGATGGGCCGGATCTGACCGGCACCGATTTGCGGCCGAGCACGCCGTTGCCGTCTTTTCGGCACGCTCGGCAGTCACGCTGCTTGGTGGGCCGGCCCGACGGCGACGCCGATATCCTGCAACGCTTCATGCACCGCCTGGTCCAGGTGTGTATGCGGGATTTCGCCGATGACCTCGTTCAGTCGCGCCGAGACCAGCCGGTGCGCTTCGAAGCGCAGATAGGACATCGAGACGATCTCGCGCCACATCGCCACGAACGGGCTGCCGGCGCGCAGCACCCACCACGGCATGAAGCTTAGTTTAAGCTTGCGTCCGAGCGCCTTTTCGGCGGCCGCCTTGATCTCGATGTCGGTGACGGCATGGCCCGGAAAATTCAGCGCCTCGTAAGAGCCGAGTTTGTCGAGATTGCGCGCCAGCGCAACGAAACCGACTGCGAAATCCGGCAGATAGGCCCATTCATGCACCAGATCGGCCGGGCCGGGCGCGGTGTAGATGCCCTTGCTCATCTTGGCGGCGACGACGAGGTCGAACCAGGAGCCGCTGCCGGTGCCGCCGAAGAAATCGCCGGCGCGCAGAATGATCGTGCGCACCCGACCCGCCTCAGCTTCACGGCGGAACAGCTCCTCCATGGCGCAGCGGATCCGCCCTTTCTCGGTCGTCGGATGGAACGGCGTGTCTTCCGTGATCACCGCCGGCATCGGCGAGCCATAATTGTAGACGGTGCCGGGGAAGAGATGCAGCGTGCCGTTGGCTCGGCAGGCGGTCATGACATTCTCGGCCATCGGCAGGCACTTGCCCCAGTCGGTGTAGATCGGGTTCAGACCGTTGAAAATGATGTCGACGCCCTGCGTGGCGCGGATCAGAGACTCGCCGTCCAGCGCATCGCCGGCGACGGCCGTCGCGCCTGCAAGCTCAGCCGGCACCTTGCCGGTGCGGGTGATGGCGCGGACATCATAGCCCGCATCGATGAAGGCCTTGGCGACCACGCGGCCGAGCCGGCCATTGGCGCCGAGGATTGCAATCTTGGTCATTCTTCGTCTCCTGTTTGCTGTGAAGCGACGGGACAAGCCCACCGCCTTGGGGATATCTCGGCGTCTGTTCAGCGGTTGCCGAAGAGGTCGCGGTTGCTGCCTGGGACGACCGGCTTCCGGATGATTGCATTCGACTTCTCGATCGATGTGGTGATCGTCTTGTCTCTGCTGGCGACAGGCGTCTGGCTGGCATTGTTCGAGCCGAACTTGTCGCTGCTTGCGAAAGCGGCGTTGGCGGCGATGAGGAGGGCAGCGGCGGTGAGTGCAATCCTGGTCATTTGGGTTACTCCTGATTGGCTTGTTGCAGGGCGTATCGATGTTTGCAGGCCGAATATGATTGCCTCACCAATGAATTGAAATTGACCATGTGTGCAGTTCTGATATTCATTTTTGAATGGCCGATATCGACTGGAACCTGATCAAGAGCTTCGTCACGGTCGCTGAGACCGGCAGCCTGTCGGCCGCGGCGAGAAAGCTATCGGCAAGCCAGCCGACGCTTGGCCGCCACATCTCGGAACTAGAACAAGCGCTCGGCGTCATCCTGTTCCGGCGCGGGCGAAGCGGCTACGCGCTGACCGAAGCCGGGGCCACTCTGTTCGAGCGCGGCAAGGCGGTGAGCGAGCAGGCGAGCGCTTTTTCACGGCTGGCGCTGGGTTCGGTCGAGGCTATCGAAGGCACTGTGCGCATCGCCGCCAGCGAGGTGGTGGCGGCCTATGTGCTGCCGGACATGACGGCGCGGCTCGGCATCGAGGAGCCTGGCATCGAGGTCGAGATCGTCGCTTCAAACCAGGTCGAGAACCTGCTGCGCCGGGATGCCGACATCGCCATCCGCATGGTCAAGCCGACACAGAACGAGTTGGTGGCGCGCAAGGTCTGCGATATCGCGCTCTGCGCCTGTGCTTCCCTAGCCTATCTCGACCGGTGCGGCCGCCCGCGCGAGCCGGCCGACCTGCTCGACCACGCGCTGATCGGCTTCGACCGGAGCGACGAGATGATCCGAGGCTTTACGCATTTCGGCATATCGGTCACGCGGAACAGTTTTCGCTTCCGGGCCGACAACCAGATCGTGCTTTGGGAGGCGGTGCGGGCGGGAATCGGCATCGGCCTCGGCCAGGAGCCGCTGGCCAAGCGGGACCCCCTGGTGGAGGATGTGCTGCCGGGCCTGCCGCTGCCCAAGCTGCCGGTGTGGCTGGCCATGCATCGCGACGTGCGCACCAGCGTGCGCATCCGACGCGTGGCGGATTTCCTTCACGAGGAACTGAAACGCTATTCGGCCGGCGCCGCGTCGGGAGCGAATTCGGCGCGATGAGCCAATCCGGCCATCAGCAGTACGACGATCAGCAGACCCGACATGGCGATGAAGATCGGGCCGAAGCTGGAATGCTCGGCGACGAAGCCGATCGCCGAGGGCGCCACGAGGATGCCGGAATAGCCCATCGTGGTGACCACGCTCATGCCGGTGCCCGATGACATGCCTTCCTGGTTGCCGCCGGCCGAAAAGATGATCGGCACCATATTGGCGATGCCGAAGCCGCACAGAGCGAAGGCGGAGATGGCAAGCCAGGGTGAGGGCGACAGGCCTGCGATCAGCATGCCGGCGGCAGCGATGATCGCCGAACCGCGCAACGTCGTCACGGCCCCGAAACGATTGCGCACGCCATCGCCGAAGAAACGCATGATCGCCATGACACCGGAAAAGGCGGCGTAGGCGAGACCGGCAATGGCGAGATCGGCGCCGAGTTCCTGCCTGAGATAAAGCGCTGCCCAGTCGAGTACCGCGCCTTCGGAGACCATCGTCAGCAGCGCCATCAGGCCCACGAGGTAGACCAGCGGGTTGCCCGGCAAGGTGAATTTATGATGCTCGGCAGCCTGCGGCCTGCCCTCGGCGACGATATAGGGCACCGCCGCCGCGATCGCCGCGAAGGCAAGCGCCGTCACCACCGCGGCGTGGGCGAGGTGGCCGTAATTCTGGATGGCAAAGCCGCCAAGGGCACCGCCGGCGAAACCGCCGAGGCTCCAGAAGCCATGCGAGGAGGACATGATCGCGCGCGACAGCCGCCGCTCGACCACCACCGCATTGGCGTTCATGGCGACATCCATGCCGCCGATGGAGCCGCCAAAGATGAACATGGCGACGGCAGCCAGCGGCACGTTGGGCGCCAGCGCCACGACCAGCAGGCCGAGGCTGCCGCAGAGGCCAAACCAGCGCAGCACGGTGCGCGAGCCGTGTTTCGAAATCAGGTGACCGCACCAGGTCATGGCGGTGACGGCGCCGGCGCCGAACAGCAGGATCAAAAGCCCCAGAGTGAACTTGGAAATGTCCAGGCGGGTCAGGAACACCGGGATCTGCGGCGCCCAGCTGCCGGTCAGGAAGCCGTTGGCGAGGAAGATGGCCGCCACGGCCCAGCGGCCGCGAATGGCGGTCTGCATTGCATTCGACGCGTTCATAGGCGAATCCGGTTAGAAAGTGACTTTGCGCGGCAAATTAGATCGATTCAATTTCCAGTCAAGCGCTGCGCTCGGGAAGCATTTGGGCCAAACCGACGCTTAAGGTAATCGAGGACGTGAGAGACCATCTAGTGGTCTCTGGGTCGCCTGGCCTCGAATTCGGCCTTCTTGGCGTCGGACGCTTCGGTCTGGTGCAGCGCCTGCCACTGCGCGTAAGGCATGCCGTAGACGATCTCGCGCGACTGGTCCTTGCTGAGATCGACGCCTTCGGCTTCCGCGGCCTCGCGATACCAGTTCGACAGGCAGTTGCGGCAGAAGCCGGCGAGATTCATCAAATCGATGTTCTGCACGTCGCCGCGCTCACGCAAATGCGCCACCAGCCTGCGAAAGGCGGCGGCCTCGAAGTCGCGTTTCTGTTCGTCGCTGAGTTCGGTCATCGAAACCTCCTCATAACGGCCCGGTGCGTGAGCCGAACATCTTCACTTGGTGTATATCGGGACGGCGATCGATCGCGTCAACGATCGGCGCCAGACGCTCAGCCCACGAAAGCGCATCCCCGCTGGTCGCGATCAGGTCCTGGCGGATTTCGATCAGCGCGTGGGCATAGCCGTTGACGATGGCGTGCCTGAACATGGTGTCGCCCCGCAGCGCGCCGTCATAGGGCTCGTTGTCGCCGACAACGAGGTTTTTGTCAGCGGCCAGCATGTCGATCAGCGGCCGCGCCACGCGGTCGTCGCGGTCCCACAGCACGCCGACATGCCACGGCCGCTGCCTGCCCTGCATGACCGGCGTGAAGGAATGCACGGAGAAGATGAAGGGTGCCTTGCCGGAAGCCTGCGCGACCGAGGCGATCATGGCGCCGACGGCGTCGTGATAGGGCCGGTAGAAGCGGTCAAGCCGCCTTTTGCGCTCCTCCGGGGCGAGGGGATAGTTTCCCGTCACGACGGTGCCGTCATAGAGCTGACGGATCAGCGTCGGATCATCCTCGCCGCGATTGGGATCGATCAGCAGCCGCGAAAAATTGGCGAGCACCGCTGGCACATCGAGCAACGCAGCGAGTTCGCGCGTCACCGCCTCGACGCCGATGTCATAGGCGATGTGGCGGTCGAATGCGGCCGCCGGCAGGCCAAGGCTGCCATAGTCTTCAGGCAGGTCGCGGCGGGCATGGTCGGCCAACAGCACCACGCCCCGCTTGCGGTCGCCCTCGACGACATCGAAAGGCGCGAAAACTGTGGATCGGGTCATTGGCGGGAAATGGTCTGTTCGCTGGCTTCCGGGGAGGATGCTATCGTCTTTCCACGAAGACGACGCGGGCGCAATGCCGTTGTTTGGCCAAGGTTTCCGCTGAAATCTGGCAAGGGGCGACGGATCGCGCGCCGGGAGCCTTCTTAAATCGATTGGAATTGGACAAAACGGCGCGTTGACATGCGCCCGGACTTTTCCGAAAAGGGGCGCAGAGAGATGCTGATGTGGTTCTTGAGGGGTTTCAGGATGAGTTCCGCGGGCGGGCGGCGCGTGCGCTTCGCCTTCGCCATGCCGCTCCTGCCGCTCGCCGTGGGTTTGTCCGCGATGGTTGCGGCCTCGCCCGCCCGCGCTGATTTCCGCGTCTGCAACGCGACGCAAAACCTGGTCGGCGTCGGCATCGGCTATCGTGCCAAGGCCGGCTGGATCACCGAGGGCTGGTGGCACATCGAAGGATCGAGTTGCAAGACGCTGATCGAAGGGCCGCTGTCATCAAGGTTTTACTATCTTTATGCAGAAGACGCCGAACGCGGCGGACGCTGGGACGGCCCGATCAACATGTGCGTGGCTGAAAAAGAGTTCAAGATCGCCGGCGTCACCGATTGCGTCGCCCGGGGCTTCCAGCGCGCCGGATTCCAGGAATACGACACGGGCGAGCAGGCAAGCTGGATGGTCCAGCTAACCGACGACCCCGCAACGGGAGGCGCGCCAGCCGCCCCGGGAACAAACAGTCAATGAGACGCAGCCGCAAGGTCAAGATCCTAGCCACCATCGGTCCGGCCTCCTCTTCCGAGGAAATGCTGAAGAAGCTGTTCGAAGCGGGCGCCGATGTGTTCCGTATCAACATGAGCCATACCGATCACGAGTTGATGCGCACGCTCGTCGGACGCATCCGCGCCGTCGAGGAGACGGTCGGAAGGCCGATCGGCATCCTTGCCGACCTGCAAGGACCCAAGCTGCGCGTCGGCAAGTTCGCCAACGGCAAGGAGGTGCTGACCGTCGGCCAGACCTTCACGCTCGACGACAATCCCGAGCCCGGCACCGCGGCCAGGGTCTATCTGCCGCATCCCGAAATCCTGAGTTCGGTCGAGGCCGGTCACCGGCTGCTGATCGACGACGGAAAGCTGGAGCTGAAAGCGGTGAAGGCCAATGGCAAGGCGATCGTCTGCACCGTCGTTGCCGGCACGACGATTTCCGACAGAAAGGGCGTCAGCCTGCCCGATACCGACCTGCCGGTCGGCGCGCTGACCGAGAAGGACCGCAGGGATCTCGACGCGGTGCTCGCCACCGGCGTCGACTGGATAGCGCTGTCCTTCGTGCAGCGGCCGGAGGACCTGGCCGAAGCGCGCAAGATCGCACGCGGCCGGGCGCTGATCATGGCCAAGATCGAGAAGCCGCAGGCGGTTGCCCGTCTGGCCGAAATCATTGAACTCTCAGACGCGCTGATGGTCGCGCGCGGCGATCTCGGCGTCGAGATGCCGCTGGAAGCCGTGCCCGGGATCCAGAAGCAGATCACGCGCGCAGCGCGCCGCGCCGGCAAGCCGGTGGTGGTCGCCACGCAGATGCTGGAATCGATGATCACCGCGCCCGTGCCGACCCGCGCGGAAGTCTCCGACGTTTCGATCGCCGTCTTCGAAGGCGCCGACGCCATCATGCTTTCGGCCGAATCGGCCGCGGGCGCCTATCCGGTGGAAGCGGTGGCGATGATGAACCGCATCGCCACCAAGGTGGAAACCGATCCGACCTATGCAGGCATCATCAACGCCCAGCGTTCCGAGCCTGAAGCAACCGGCGCCGATGCGATCTCGCTGGCGGCCCGCGAAATCGCCGAGACGCTGAAACTGTCGGCGATCATCACCTACACGGCTTCCGGCACCACGGGCCTGCGCGCCGCGCGCGAGCGCCCGCAGGTGCCGATCGTGGCCCTGTCGCCGATCGTCAACACGGCGCGGCGGCTGTCGCTGCTGTGGGGCACGCACTGCGTCGTCTCCCCCGATGCCACCGATCTCGACGACATGGTCGATCGCGCCTGCCGCATCGCGCTTGAAGAGGAATTCGGCAAGCCCGGCGACCGCGTCATCATCACCGCCGGCGTGCCGCTAAGGACGCCCGGTTCGACCAATATGCTGCGCATCGCCTATGTCGGTTCGGACTTGGGCACCCGATAAGCCCGCCCCAGGGCTTCACCGCGTTGCGATCTTGAGAGCTCTTGTTGCCGCTGCGGCGTGGTCAATGCGCTGAAGGAAGCGACGCGCGCGGGGTATGGGATCTTGCAGATATTGATCCGGTCCCCGCATCTTTCGCCGATTAAGTTCGGCAGTGTCGAGCAGATCGAAATCGACCTTTTCCAGCGTGCAGTGCCAGTCGGCGCTATGCGAAGCCCATCCTCGTTTGTGGTGTTCCAGAAGCCGTTCGCGGCTGGAATAGCCATGGTGGTCGAAGGCGATCACGCCGTTGGTCACATAGATATGGTTTCCGTAGTGGTTCCCGCTTGGAATGATCCGCTCGCCGTAAAATCCGTCCAGGGGAGGATAGCTGAGAAAGACGCCCGCAAGGATGGGGCAGGCGCCGTAACCGAAGAAGATGCGGTCCGGCAGCGCCCAGAATTTTTCGGGATTTTTCTTTATGCCGTGTTTCAGGACGTACATGCCGCTCTGGCCCCGATACCGTTTTTCGACGACCGTTGTCGGAAGACGCACATCAGGTCGGCGCCAACTCCGCTTCGGGTTCCTTGAGGTCGGCGCATTTTCCGGCGCCATAGGCATCGCCGGCGATCCGCGCTTCCACCGCCCTTGCCATCGCCTCCAGATCCACGCTCCTGCCGGCGGCCTTCTCGATAGCGCCAACGACCAGATCAGACGCGATCCAGTCCGGCTTGTGGCCGAGATTGCGCACCCAGACCAGTTTGGCGCCGGCAATGTTGCGCTCGAGGCCGACCGAATGGATATGGGCGTAGACGACCTTGTCTCGATTGCCCGAGATGACCACGGTCGGCGCCTTGATCTCGGCGTAGCGCGGCGCGGCCCCAAGCGCATAGCGGTAGAGGCCGGCGACATCGCTGGCATTTGCGCGGAAGGCCGACGGTCTCAGCACCAGCGGGATCGAGGCCTCGGCGACATAATTGTCCGGCACTTTGTTGGGCGAGAAGACGCAGGTCGTAGCGTCGGCGATCCGCAGCATTCCTGCCGGATAGCTCAGCGTTTCGGAGAACAGCCGGCCGATCACCGGAATGGTGGTCAGGTCGTAGTACCAGGCGGTTGCGCCGCCGGGCCACGGATGGGTTGCCGGTGCCAGGAATACCAGCCCGAGCGTCTTGTCGGCATGCTCGCGGCCGAAGGCGGTCGTCACCGCGCCACCGAAGGAATGGCCGACGATGATAGCCTGCTTCATACCGAGATGGTCCATCAGCGCGGCGACGGTGTCGGCCTGCGACCACGGATCCTCGTTGTTGCCGGGCCCGCGTCCCGACCAACCGAATCCCGGCCGGTCGAAGAACAGCAATTCGGCGCGCCCTTCAAGCAACGGCCTGAGCGGCAGCATCTGATCCCTGAGATTGGCGCTGGCGCCGTGGATGAAGACAACAGGCGGCAGGTCGGCCTTGGCGGGGCCAGGAACGTGGACATAGTGGATGCGCGCGCCATCGATGTCGACGAATTCGCCGACGGCCGGGTTGCGGCGCTCGATCAGCCAGGAGCCGACGCGGGTGATGCCGACAAATCCAAAGACAAGTGCCAGAAGGAAGGCAAAGGCGGCATAGAGCAGGTTCATGTGGGATATACGAGAAGGAATAGGGGAATAGGGGAATAGGGGAATAGGGGGAGTATTTCCGGGCGATCTCTTTCCTACTGCCTTACTGCCTTATTCCCCTACTGCCTTAAATATCAAATGCCTTCGCCGGCGAGTTCTTCCGAAAGCGTACCGACTTGATCCTGGGCGCTGCGCAGCATCGGATAGATGGCAAGGACCTTCTGCCAAGCCTCGAGCGCCGATTGCTTGCGTCCGGTCACGGTCATGATCTGTGCCAGGCCCGACAGCGCGCCGAAATGGCGTGGTTCGAGTTGCAGCGTATGGTCGATGTCGGACATCGACTTGCCGTAGTTCTTCATTATGAAATGCACCGTGGCGCGCCGGTTCCAGCCCTCGGCATAGGCCGGCTGCAAGGTGACCACCTGGTCGAGGAAATCGAGCGCGACGTCGAACTTCTGGTTCTCGATCGCCTTCTGCGACCATTGCATCATCAGGTCGATCGAGGCGCTGCCCGACTGGGACCATTCGCTCCAGATGATGCCGGCGATACGCTCTGCCGCCTTTTCGTTGCGCTCGCGCTTGAGATCGGCAAACAGCTTGTCGAGCCGGGCCTCCCTGTTCATTGCGGGAGGCGGGGCTTGCGGCACTGGCTGGGCATCCGGAGGCGCCGGCTCCGGGGCCGCTTGCACAGCGGCCCGGTCATCGGCCCGAGCCGGCAACGAGACGGCGCTGCAAAAAAGAAGGACCGTCAAAAATGCAAAAAGAATCCGCATCGCCCGAATCTAGTCCCGGGCGGCGGAACGTCAAACTGATTTTAGCGTGAACGGCCGGCGGACCGACGATAAACACCAACTGCGGAGGCAAAAGCCTCGCGACGAAGCTCAGCCCTGGCGCGCCTTATAGCGGGGGGCGGTCTTGTTGATGATGTAGACGCGGCCCTTGCGGCGAACCAGACGGTTGTCGCGATGACGCGCCTTCAGCGCCTTGAGCGAATTCTTGATCTTCATGGTCTTGCCTGTCGGTGTGGACCCGGTCCGGGTCGAAATTTTAAGGCGCGCCAGAAGACGCGCCTTTGAACTGTGGGTGGCTCATAAACGAGGAGCCTTGTCCGTGTCAACCGCAAGCATGCCCGGTAGCGGAGATGAATGCCCGGTGTCGTCAAATATCCGCAATCGGCCAATGGCTCGGCACCGGCTGGTATGATGTGGTGGTCGCCACGTGACTTGAGAACGCCATGCGCCGAGTTTTCCTGCCCGGTAGCTCGCGGCGTCGAGATTGCTGTCAGGCGCGGCGGCTGATCCGGGTGAAATGACCCATCTTGCGGCCGGGCCGCGCTGCGGCCTTGCCGTAGAGATGCAGCATCAGGTCGGGCTCCGCCAGCAATTCCGGAACGCGCGAGATATTGTCGCCGATCAGGTTCTCCATCACGCAGTCGGAATGGTGTCGCGGGTCGCCGAGCGGCAGCCCGGCCACGGCGCGGATATGCTGCTCGAACTGCGAAACGGTGCAGGCGGCTTCCGTCCAGTGGCCTGAATTGTGGACGCGCGGCGCGATCTCGTTGGCCAGCAGCGAGCCATCGGCCAGCACGAAGAACTCGACGCCGATGACGCCGACATAGTCGAGCGCCGACAGGATCTTCACCGCCGCTGTCCGGGCCGCCTCGGCTGTCCGGGGCGCGATCGCGGCCGGCACGGTCGATGTGTGGAGAATGCCGTTGCGGTGGACGTTCTCGGCCGGATCGTAGGCGGCGACGACGCCATCGATGCCGCGCGCGGCGATGACGGAGACTTCGCGCTCAAAGGAAACGAAGGCCTCGAGGACCAGCGGCACGCTGCCCATGGCCTCGCAGGTGCCGGCGAAGCCGCCGGCTTGCATGTCACGGAAGACGCGCTGGCCCTTGCCGTCATAGCCCATGCGCCGCGTCTTCAATATGCCGCTGCCGCCAAAGGATTTCAGCGCTGCGGTCAGCTCGCCGTCATTGTCGACCGCGCGGAAATCCGCCGTGGCAATGCCGATGCCGTTGAGAAATGTCTTTTCGGTCACCCGGTCCTGCGCCACATCAAGCGCGCGCGCAGGCGGATAGACCGGCACCTTTGCGGCGAGCGCCTCGGCGGCGGCAACCGGAACGTTCTCGAATTCATAGGTGACGACGGCACTTGCCTCGGCCAATTCGGCAAGCGCGGCGGGGTCATCGTAGGCGGCCGTGACCTGACGGTTGGCGACCTGTGCCGCGGGGCAATCCGGCTGCGGCTCCAGCACCACGGTGCGGTAGCCGAGGCGAGCGGCCGCCATTGCCAGCATGCGGCCGAGCTGGCCGCCGCCGATGATGCCGATGGTCGATCCGGCGGGCAGGCTCATTGCGTGTCCGTGGGTTCGGCCGCGACCTTGGCGGTCTGCGAGGCGCGCCAGGCATCGAGCCGCCCGGCAAGCTTGTCGTCGTTGAGCGCCAGCACGGCGGCGGCCAACAGAGCCGCATTGGCCGCACCGGCCTTGCCGATGGCCAGCGTTCCCACCGGAATGCCGGCCGGCATCTGGACGATGGACAGCAGCGAATCCTGTCCCGACAGGGCCTTGGATTCCACCGGCACGCCGAACACCGGCAGCGGTGTCATCGCCGCCGTCATGCCGGGCAGGTGCGCCGCACCGCCGGCACCGGCGATGATGACCTTGTAGCCGGCGGCCTTGGCGCCCTTGGCGAAGGCGTAGAGCCGGTCGGGAGTGCGGTGCGCCGAGACGATCAGCCGTTTGTGCGGGATGCCAAGCGCCTCCAGTGTCTCGGCGGCATGGCGCATGGTCGCCCAGTCGGACTGGCTGCCCATGATAATGGCGACGTCGGCGCGTTGATCGTCCAAGCTTCTGCTCCCGGCGACAAAGGCGCGCCTTAGCGGAATTCGGCGGCGGCGGCAAGGATGCGGGGCATTGCCGGGGTCCGGCCGGGAAATCAGCCTATGCCGCAGCCTTGCGGAAGCGGGCAACGAAATCGTCGAGTTCGGGCCGCTCCATGTCGGAGATCGCCCAGTAGGAGAAGGCGCCGTCGCTCCACTGCACCAGCGAAAAGCCGCCCGAGGAAAGATCGTCAGGCTCGCTGACCTTGCCGCCCTGCTGCGGTTCGGCGACCAGCGTGATCAGATGCTCGCGGTGGCGGTAGACAAGTGCCGGCACCGGGCGGCCGGAAATCACCTCGACCCGGCCGCCGATCAGCGCAAAACCGTCCTTGGCAAGATCCGGTGCCGGCGGCGACACGCCGATCCGGGCGTCGAGCCAGGGCTTTACCGTGTGGCGGTCCGACGAGACGATATCGATCGGGCTGGCGGCAAGCAGGCTGCGGCGATGGCCGCTGGCGACCGCCGCGGCGAAGCTGTCGGACGCGCCGTTGACCATCACCCATTGCGTTGCCCCGCTGGCCAGCACCGCGCTGATCATGATCGAGGCGGCAAGAGCGCGCCAGTCGAACGAACCGAAGCGGCGCGCTCGACTTGGCGACAGCCGCGTATCGGCGTTTCGCCTCTGGCCTCTCCCGCCCGGGGCAAGCACCCCCGGGAGCGCCGGCCGGCCCTGCTGCGGCTTGGCCGTTTCGCCTGACTCCGGCTGCGCGGTGGCCGCAGTGCCAATGGCCGCGATGCGCGCGCGAAAGGCGTCGCCGACATCTGGGCGCGGCAGGCGGCTGACCGCGCCCCGCAAGGCCACGATGCGGGCATGCTCCGAGGCAAGCCGCGGATCGGCCGCAATGCGCCGCTCCACCGCAAGCGCGGCCGCTGCATCAAGTTCGCCATCGACGAGGGCGTGGATCATCAGCCTGATGCCTTCCGGATCATTGGGCAGTCCATCGTCATGCATGGTCATGGCGCTCTCCCCAGGTCAGACATAAGCAGGCTCCGCGCGCGAGCCAGCCTGGACATCACCGTGCCCATCGGCACGCCGAGCATGGCCGCTATCTCGCGATAGCTGAGGCCGCTGATGTCGCGCAGCACAAGCGTCTCGCGAAACGGCTGCGGCAGGGCTGCTATCGCCGTTTCAAGCGCCACCGTGTCGGCCTTGGCGATCAGGCTTGCCTCCGGACCATATTCGTCCGGCACGCTGATGCCGTGTGCCGCCGCCATCTCGTCGAGATCGCCGAGATCACCGACGGCCAACATGCCGCGCGGCCGGTTGCGCGACATCCAGGTATAGGCGGTGTTGCGCACGATGGTCAGCAGCCAGGCGCGGGCATTGCCGCCGGCATAGCCTGATATGCCCGCATGCGCCTTTATGCAGGCGTCCTGCACGACGTCCTCGGCATCGGCGCCATTGCCGGTCAACCAGCGGGCAAGCGCCAGCGCGTCACCGAGATGAGGCAGCACCACCTCGCTGAAGCGCTCGGCTCCGGCCTTCTCGCTCAAAGCAGCACCATCCGATACTCCACGAGGAACAGGCCGTGCGCTTTCAAGCAATACCGGCGGTCTCGCCCCGCCCGTGCGGGCGAAACCCTCGGCAACAGGCAAAGCCGCCTGCCGTGGCGAAAGTGAATTCATCTGCGTCACCAGTGTCAAGCGCAATGGGAAAGCCGTGCATCATGGGAGAGAGGCCGGTTGAGGTCATGCGCTCCAGCACATGGCGGCCGCCGACGCCGCGGCCATGTTCGCTGTCGTGTTCATGATGACGGACATGCGGATCTCCTCAACGCCTGTAGCGGCCTATGTCGAGGAGACCCGTTGCGGCCGAGATTTATTCCCGCCGCGTACGCATCCGGCTGTTCACAGTCACGTGATCAGCCGGTGCTTTGGGTTCGTTGGTCCGCTTGGCGCTCAATCCGGCCAGCGTAAGGCGCCGGAAGAGTCCTTGCGAGCAATCTTCATGGCGTCGGCGGGCCGGTCCTTCGCGGTTAACAGGGCGCGCAGCCGTTCGGCGACGCTCTCCGCCTCTCCGGGATGAAGATTGCAGGGGTCGAGGAAGAAATGGCCGCGTTCGACCTCGTGATTGCGCACGATGATGGGCGGCGATCCACCGGCAAGCGCCGAGGCAAGGCCGGCGGCGGTGAAGCGGCTTTCCGGCAGCACGAAGACCTGCAGGCGGTCGAGCGGGTTGGAGGTCGGGTCGGGAATGATCTCCGCGCCAATGCCCGGGATACCCTGCAGAGCATCCTTCCAAAGGTTGAGGGCGGCCTCTTCGCGCCGGCGGATGCCGGCGTGGTCGCGCTTCTCCCAGGCTTCGAGCGCTGCCATGGTGCCGGCGATACTTTCCTTGCCGACCTTCATGGCGCGGGCGACGCCGCGGTTCTGCAGATAGGCGGCGCGCACCAGATCCTTGCGTCCGGTGACGATGCCGCTGGTCGGGCCGCTCAGGAATTTGTGGCCGCTGTAGATGACGATGTCGGCACCGCGCGCCAGGAAGCCGCGCAGGTCATATTCGGAAGCCGCGTCGACGATCACCGGCACGCCCCTGGCGTGGCAGATTTCACAGAACTCCTCCAGCGACAGCATGCCGTATTGCACCGTGTGATGCGCGACGACATAGAGCCCTGCCGCCGTGCGGTCGTTGATCGCGTCGCGCACATGATAGTCCTGCGTGACGCTGACCGTGCCGGCGGGCACCACCTTGGCGCCGGCAACGCGGACCGACTGGTCGATCGGGGCGCCGTAGTTGACGATGTGGCCAAGCTGGATGATCACCTCCGACTTGAGGTCGCCGGTGTCGTCCGGCAGGCGTTCGATGGCGAGCAGGTTGGTTTCCGTCATCGCGCCGGCGATCGCCATGGTGATGCCGCTGGCACAGCAGGCGGTGATGAAGCCGGCCTCGCCACCGGTGAGGCGCGCGACGACGGCGCTTGCGGCGCGCTGCAGATCGTCCATTTCCACCCATTGCGATGCCATTTCCGACATGGCGCTGATCGCTTCAGGCACGATGATCGACGCGCCGAGCGCCGTCATCGTGCCGGAGACGTTGATGATCGGGCGAAGGCCGAGCCGTTCGCGGATCGTGGTGTTGGAGCCGGTGTCTGAATATGTTTTCATGTGAGCAATCCCGTGGATGACAGATCAGGCAGCGATCTCGACGACCGCTTCGATTTCGACGGTGATGTTTCCGGGTAAGGAGCCGACGCCGATCGCCGAGCGGGCATGCCCGCCGATCGTGGCGAAAACGTCGGCGAAAAGATCGGAGCAGCCATTCACCACTTTGGGGTGGTCGCTGAAGGTCGGCGTGGCGTTGACGAAGCCGAGCAGCTTGACGACGCGCACGATGCGGCCGAGATCGCCGGCGGCAGCATGCATGACGGCAAGCAGGTTGAGGCCGGTGAGGCGGGCATGCTGATAAGCCTCCTCCACCGTCACATCCTCGCCCACCTTCCCGGTGCAGAGCGAGCCGTCGGCCCGCAGCGGTCCCTGGCCGGACAGGAAGATCAGCCGGCCGCTCTCGGCATGGGTAACGAAGTTGGCGATGGGCGTCGGCGGCTCGGGCAATGTGAGGCCGAGTTCGGTGAGCCTGGTGTAAGGCGTCATGGAAGAAGGCTCCTTGGGATGGTGTCAACCATCCAATGTCAGAAATGCGAGGCGCGGAAGCGCGCCAGGAAATTGCGCAGACGCTCATTCTCGGCGTCTGCTGCGAGAATCTCCTTCGGCGGGCCGACCGCGCCGACGCCGCCATCGGCCATGAAGACGATGCGGCTCGAGGCGTCGCGGGCAAAGGCCATCTCATGCGTGACCATCACCATCGTCATGCCGTCCTCGGCGAGGCTGCGCACCACTTCAAGCACCTCGCCGACGAGTTCCGGATCGAGGGCGGAGGTTATCTCGTCGAGCAGCAGGATTTTCGGCCCCATGGCCACGGCGCGCGCAATTCCGACGCGCTGCTGCTGGCCGCCGGAGAGCTCCGCCGGCAGGCTGTCGGCCTTATGGGCAAGACCGACGCGGCCGAGCCAGTGTTCGGCAATCGTGCGCGCCTCCACGGTGCTTTTGCCGCGCACCTTGGTGAGGCCGAGCATGATGTTGCCGGCGGCGGTGAGATGCGGAAACAGGTTGAAGCTCTGGAACACCATGCCGGTCTCGGCGCGCATCGCGGCAAGGTCGCGTTCGCTGCGGCGCTGGCGGGCTCCGGTTTCTCGGAAGCCGACCTCCTTGCCGTCGATGCGGATGGACCCGCTGTCATAGCTCTCCAGGAAGTTGACGCAGCGCAGCAGCGTGGTCTTGCCGCTGCCCGAGGGCCCGATGACCGTCACCACCTCGCCGCGCGCCACGCGCAGGCTGACCGAGCGCAGGACCTGGACGGCGCCAAAGGATTTGGACACATCGCGGATGTCGAGAAGGGCCGGGGCATCGTTCGAGCTTGTGGACATTGCTATTCCCGGATGAAGGAGAAACGCCGCTCCAGCCGCCTGCTGGCAAGCGAAAGCGCATAGTTGACGGCGAAGTAGATGAGGGCGCCAAGGATGTAGAGCGGCATGGCCTCATAGGTGCGGCCGATGACCTGGTTGATGGCCTGCATGAGATCGGTGATGCCGAGCAGCGAGACCAGCGCGCTGCCCTTGACCGCGTCGGTGACGCCATTGATCCAGGGCGGCAGGAAACGCCTGAACGCTTGCGGAAAGATGACATGGGCCAGCCGCTGGCGGAAGGTCAGGCCGATCGCCATTGCCGCCTCCGATTGTCCCTTCGGGATGGAGCCGACGGCGCCCCGGAGATATTCGACGACCTGGGCTGTCTTGAACAAGGTCAGCGCCAGCACGGCAGCCCAGAAGGACGGCAGGTGAAGCCCGACGGCCGGCATCCCGTAGTAGACGAAGAAGATGAGCACCAGGATCGGTATGCCGCGAATAGTGTCGCTGAAGATGCGCACCGCCCAGCGCGCCGGCGCCGGGCCATAGACCAGGCCGACGCCAAGGACGACACCGGCGACGAGCGAGAACGTCACGACCAGCAGCGACACCCAAAGCGTCAGCGCAAAACCCTGAGCCAGGAAAGGCAAGGCGTAGGCGATCTGGCCAAGCATGCTAGTGCACCACCTTGAACCATCGTTCGACGAGCCGGAGCGCGTAAAGCAGGGCGTAGCCGGTCAGCAGATACATCGCCGTCACGACGAGATAGACCTCGACGATGCGGAAGGTGTTGAAGTTGATCCATTGCGCGCCGAAGGTCAGTTCGGGCACCGAGATGACCGAAGCGACGGAGGTGTCCTTGAACAGCGATATGAAAGTGTTGGAAAGCGCCGGCAGCGTGATGCGCAGCATGGTCGGCAGGCGCACATGGAGCAGCCTTTGCCAGGGCGTCAGGCCGATCGCCTTGCCGGCGTCTAGCTGGCCGCGCGGCACCGCTTCGAGACCGGAGCGGAACACCTCGACCAGATAGGCGCCGCTGTAGAGCGCCAGCGTGGCGACGAACGAGGTTTGCGCGCTGTAGGCGATGTCGACCACGGTCGGCAGACCGTAGAAGACGAGATAGACGAGCAGGATCAGCGGCACGTTTCGGATGAATTCGACATAGGCGGCAATGATGCCGCGCACCATGCGTCCGGCCGACACGTACCAGACCGCCAGGACCAGGCCGATGACGATGCCGATGGCGATCGAGATGACGGCGAGCTCCAGGCTGAGCAGCAGACCGCCCCACAGCTTGTCGAAATGCCGCCAGATCAGGTTGAAATTGAGCGCATAACCCATGCGTCGGCCTCAGTGCTCCCGATGTGACGCAAAGCTGGCCGCGTCGCCAGGAAAAAAGGCGGAAGGGTCGGCGCCCTTCCGCCGATGACGTCAGATAACCGGGAAGCCGGGGTGGCGCGCCGGCGGCTCCTGCCCGAAATAGTCCTTGAACGCGGCGTCATAGAGCGCCGTTTCATGGCCGAACATGGCGATGGTGAAGGTCTGGTTGACGAAGGTCAGCCAATCGAGATCGCCTTGCCGGAGCGCCGCGCCATAAAGCATCGAGTACCAGCTCTTGCCGGCATCGAAGTATTTGTCCGGATTGCGCGAGGCGAGCCAGCGCACGGTGGAGAGGTCGACGGCAGCGGCATCGGCACGCTTGGATTCCAATGCCTGCAGCACGTTGGCCTGTGTATCGATCTGCATCACCTGCGCCTCCGGCAAGGCAAAATGCACCGAAGATTCGGCGTCGACATTCTGCAGGATGGAAACGCGCGTCGCGGAGCCTGCGGCAAGCAGCTTGTCGAAGGTCTTGTTCTCGGCGCCGGGCAAAGTCAGCAAGGCGACGCCCTCGACGTAGTAAGGCCTGGAGAAGTTGATCAGCTGCGAGCGCTGCGCGGTCATGGTCATGAACTGGATGGTGATGTCGACCTTGTTCGTCGTCACGTTCGGAATGCGCTGCGCCGGGTCCTGCATGACAAACTCGACCTTGGCCGGGTCATCGAACAAGCCCTTTGCCAGGATGCGCCCCATGGTGATGTCCATGCCGACGAGTTCGCCGGCATCGTTCTCGAAATGCCATGGCGCATTGGTGCTTCCGGTGCCGACAATCAATTTGCCGCGCTCCAGCACGGTGCGTAGCAAGCTATCGGGCGCAGCCTGCGCCGCCGCCTTCTGGACGTCGACCGTTGCCGCCGCGCTCATGACGCCGGCCGTTGCCAGTCCGGCCATGCCCAGTTTCAGAAAATCACGCCTTTTGGATGTGTCGTCCACAGCGACCTCCTTTCGTGTTGTGTTCCCCTACGCACAGGCAATACGCGCACCCGGATCGTTACAGAAATTGTCTCTTACAAGGGACGAGTGTATCCTGTACAAGACAGATACTAACATCAGGAATCGACAATGCAAGATGGCAGCGCCTTGGCGGTCTCAGCGGACGCAAAGATTTCGGTCTCTCGGGAGAAGGGCCTCAACCGGGTGCTCCAGATTCTGGAGTTCCTTCATTCGACGCAGCGCGCCATCGGTATCGGCGACCTCGCCAAGGGGGTCAACGCGCCGCGTTCGACCACCTACACACTGGTGCGATCGCTGGTCGATGCGGGCCTCCTGGAGATGGCCGGCGACGGCAACCGCGTCTATTTCGGTAAGAAGCTCTATCTCTATGGAATGGATTATGTGCGCGGCAACGACCTCTTGAGGCGAGGACGCCAGGAGGTCGACAACCTGTCGCGCGAGACCGGTGAGACCTCCGAACTGTGCATGCTGCAGAGCGGCCGCTACACGATCGTCCACTCGAGCCCGGGCACCCGGCCGTTCCGCATCAGCTCCGCCACCGGATTGCAGATTCCGCTGCCCTGGACCGCGTCAGGCAGGCTGCTGCTCGCCGGCCTCGAACAGGCCCGGATCGAAGCCATGATATCGGAAGACGACCTTATGCTGCCCGATGGCCGCAGATTGCGGCTGGACGATTTCATCGCCGACATAGCGACGGCGCGAGCCACCGGCTATTGCATCACTTCGGGGCTCGTCGACGCCTATACGAAATGCCTCGCCGCGCCGGTGTTTTCAGCACCCGGCACCGTCGAGGCGACGATGTGCCTAGTGGTGTCCATCGACACATCGCAGGAGAAGACAGGCGAACTCCTGGCCCTGTTGCGCGAACGCGCGGCGCGGCTTTCGATCGCGGCCTGGACCTGAAGTCAGGCGATGATGTCCGGGATGATCCTGTCTTCCAGCTTCATCAGCCGATCCTTCAGCGCAAGCTTCTTCTTCTTCATGCGCTGGATCTGCAGCGGGTCGCAGTTCATGGCGATCATCGCATTGATCGCGGCGTCGAAATCGGCGTGTTCCTGCTTCAGCCGGGAAAATTCGAGGCGAATATCGGCCTGTTCCTGATCGGACATTCTCTACCGTCTGCACGTCTGCGGCGCCCAAAGCTGGGCCTGATTGGGCGGGGGGTGGCACTCTCTGCCACCGGCGCGCAGCCCATATCACATTTCACGTTGTCGTGGAATGCTACCACGGATCATTCGACATCGCTGCGCGAAGGTGGCACACTGTCATTGTGCCGTCACAGAGCGAGCCTGCGGTGGACGCGCCTTTGGCGGCTGCAATCGAGGAAATCATGAAAGGGAGAACCAATCATGTCTCTTGCATCCCATCTTGATGAGTTGCAGCGGAAACACGGCGACATCGAACGCGAGCTCGATGACGCGATGAATCACCCGTCGGTGGACGACCTGGAAATCGTGAATCTCAAGCGACGCAAGCTGGCAATCAAGGACGAGATTGAAAAACTGAGGGCCAAACCCACGACGCATTGATGCCCCACTGACATAACCGCTCACCATTCGGGTCTTTCCTGCCGGCGGCAATTGCCGCCGGACTGGTGGTTTTGATCTTCGATTTCAGGTCGACCATCACAGATATTCGTACCAGGCAGAGGCCTTCCGACTTCCTAGTCCCAGGACGAGTAGGGG
The DNA here is from genome assembly GCF_006442405.1 of Mesorhizobium sp. B2-2-3. NCBI lineage: Bacteria > Pseudomonadati > Pseudomonadota > Alphaproteobacteria > Hyphomicrobiales > Phyllobacteriaceae > Mesorhizobium > Mesorhizobium sp. B2-2-3. The sequence continues at coordinate 149,592 of NZ_VFWC01000013.1, forward strand.
CGAAGCTCGTCGCGGCTCCCCTTTGCCATAACTGACCGAAGAGTGCAGCGGAGCAGAATTCCGCCTTGCCGCGGCGCTCTGAGGTCAGGGCTTGGATTCTGGGACTGCGCTGCGTCGCTCTTCTCCTTGCTCCTCCCCGAAATGACGGACTCGTTCCGGGAAAGACAAAGCGATGGGGCCTGCCAATCGCCAGGTAGCCGATTGGCCGACGCAAGCGAGCGATAAAAGTCGGGCGCCGAGCAACCGGCGGCGGCATCGATTGCGGCCAGTGGCGACCTGTCGCCATTGACAAGCCATCTTTGCTCCTCCACCTCATGCCCGGACTTCAGCGCATCGGCCCGGAGCGCGCTTTTGTGCGTCCAAGTGGACGCGCGGCGCTCCAGAGATTAAAGGCTGCCGGCATGACCGGATATTATTCCTTTCCCTTCCCGCGCCGCACCTCGGTTGGCGTCGATGTGGGCGGCGTGGTGGTTGGCGGCGGTGCTCCCGTCGTCGTGCAGTCGATGACCAATACGGATACCGCCGATGTCGACCAGACGGTCGCCCAGGTCGCGGCGCTGCATCGCGCCGGCTCCGAGATCGTGCGCATCACCGTAGACCGCGATGAAAGCGCCGCCGCCGTGCCGCGCATCCGGGAGCGGCTGGCGCGGCTCGGTATCAACGTGCCCATCGTCGGCGACTTCCACTATATTGGTCACAAGCTCCTGGCCGATCATCCGGCCTGCGCCGAGGCGCTGGCCAAATACCGCATCAATCCCGGCAATGTCGGCTTCAAGGACAAGAAGGACCGGCAGTTCGCGGCAATCGTCGAGATGGCGATCAAACATGACAAGCCGGTGCGCATCGGCGTCAACTGGGGCTCGCTCGACCAGGAACTCCTGACCCGGCTGATGGACGACAACCAGGCCCGCGGCTTTCCGTTGACCGCACAGCAAGTGACGCGCGAGGCGATCGTGCAGTCGGCGATCCTCTCGGCCGAGATGGCCGAGGAGATCGGCCTTGGCCGCGACAAGATCATCCTCTCGGCCAAGGTCAGCGGCGTGCAGGACCTGATAGCCGTTTACACCGAGCTCGCCAGCCGTTCCGACCATGCGCTGCATCTCGGCCTCACCGAAGCCGGCATGGGCTCGAAAGGCATCGTCGCCTCATCCGCCGCCATGGGCATACTGTTGCAGCAAGGCATCGGCGACACCATCCGCATATCGCTGACGCCGGAGCCGAACGGCGATCGCACGCGCGAGGTGCAGGTGTCGCAGGAATTGCTGCAGACCATGGGCTTCAGGCAATTCGTGCCGATCGTCGCCGCTTGCCCCGGCTGCGGCCGCACAACCTCGACCGTGTTCCAGGAACTGGCCCAGAACATCCAGGCCGATCTCAGGAAGAACATGCCGGCGTGGCGTGAGAAATACCCAGGGGTCGAGAACCTCAAGGTCGCCGTGATGGGCTGCATCGTCAACGGCCCGGGCGAGTCCAAACATGCCGATATCGGCATTTCGCTGCCAGGCACCGGCGAGACGCCGACGGCGCCCGTTTTCGTCGACGGCAAGAAGGCGGCGACGCTGCGCGGACCGTCGATCGCGCAGGATTTCGAAAAGATGGTCGCCGACTATATCGAACAACGATTTGGTCGCGGCAAGGCCGCGGCAGAGTAGGTCGAATGCTGCGCTTCCTCCCGGTGGCGCTGATCCTGCTGTGCGGGTGGCCCACCTTGGCCCAGGCCGATCCGCCGCAATCGGCCAAGCAGCGGCTGATCGACAAGGTCTGCAACCTGATCCAGGCCCATGCCGACCAGAACGGTCTGCCCAGGGATTTCTTCGCCCGGCTGATCTGGAAGGAAAGTCGGTTCGATCCCAACGCCGTCAGTCCGGTTGGCGCCGAAGGAATCGCCCAGTTCATGCCGGGGACCGCCAAGATGCGCGGGCTCGCCAATTCCTTCGACATCAACCAGGCGATCCCGGCCTCGGCGAAATACCTCGCCGAGATGAAGACCAGCTATGGCAATCTCGGCCTGGCGGCCGCCGCCTACAATGCCGGCGAAAACCGGGTCTCGCGCTGGCTGGGCTCGGGCGGCTTCCTGCCGATGGAAACCGAAAGCTATGTCTTCGACATTATGGGCGAGCCGGTCGATAAGTTCGCCGACCGCGCCTATGCCGGAAGCGTGCGACCGCTCGACGCGAAATCCGATTTCGTCGCGGCCTGCCGTAAGCTCCCGGTGATCATGTCGCGGACGGTGGCGATGGCTTCCATCAACATAAAGCCCTGGGGAATCCAGGTGGCCGGCAATTTCCGCCGCAGCGCCGCGATCAACCAGTGGCTCAGGGTGAGAGGCCGCTTCCCGGCCCTGCTAGGCGGGCATGATCCGGTGGTCAGCCGGGTGCGCACGCCGATCGGCCGGCGCGGCATCTACGCGGTCAGGATCGGGGTCGACGACCGTGCCGTCGCCGGCGCTATCTGCCAGAAATTGCAAAGTGTCGGCGGGGCATGCGTGGTGGTGCGCAACCGATAGCGGGTGTGTCGTTGCGGGTGAAGGGGCGATAAAAATGACGGCCGCGGCTATAGGCGACCCTGGATTGGCCGGCATTGCCCTGCCTTCAACGAGCAATGAGGGCCGCAGGATGGTCGACGCATATGTTATCTGCGGCACGCCCAGGACCGGAAGCACTTTGCTGTGCAAGCTCCTGGCCTCCACGAAGGCGGCGGGCGATCCTCATTCGTTCTATCGGCGGCAGGACGTGCCCGAATGGGCCGAAGAGTGGGGGCTGCCCGGCCGCGACACGATGGGCGAACTCGAATTCAATGCCGCCTATCTCAATGCGGCCATCGCCGCCGGCAAGGGTGGGACCGGCATTTTCGGCCTGCGCCTGATGCGAGAGAATCTGGATGAGCTTTCAGCGATACTCGACCGGATTTTCCCGGGGCTTGTCTCGGATAAAGCTCGTTTCGAGAGGGCTTTTGGCCGTGTTCTCTATATACATCTGTCACGCGAGGACAAGCTTGCGCAGGCCGTATCGCTGGTCAAGGCGCAGCAAACCGGCCTTTGGCATGTCGCTCCCGATGGCACCGAACTGGAAAGGGTGGGACCTCCCGGAGAACCTCGATATGATTTCGGGCGGATCAAGGATGAGGTTGCCGGGCTCGATGGTTATGACACTGCCTGGAACATGTGGTTCGCGGAGCAAGAGGTAATCCCGCTGCGGATCGGCTATGAGCGCCTGTCGAGCGATCCGGTTGCAACGTTGGCGTCCGTTTGCGACGCCTTGGGGGTTCAGGCACCGGATGCTGGGGATATAAGACCCGGCGTCGCAAGGCTTGCCGACGAGACAAGCCTCGACTGGATGCGCCGTTATCATCTGGATGCGGCGTCCGAGGCGTCGACGGTATAGCTATGCCGTCTTCGCCACCACCGTTTCGCTGAGCCAGGTGCCGATCTTGGCGCCGAGGCGGTCGGGTGAAACCGGCTTCGGCAGATAGTCGTCCATGCCGGCTTCGATGCACTTGTCGCGGTCGCCCTTCAGCGCATGCGCGGTGACGCCGATGATCGGAATGTGGCTGCCATCCGAGGCCTCCGTCGCCCGGATGGCGCGGGTCGCCTCGTAACCGTTCATCTCCGGCATGGAGACGTCCATCAGGATCAGCCTCGGGCGCAACGAGCGGTACATCTCGACCGCCGTGCGGCCGTTGCCGGCTATACGATAGCTCAAGCCCAACCCGTTGAGAATCTGGCCGAACACCAACTGGTTCACCTCGTTGTCCTCGGCGATGAGGATGTCGATCGGACCATTCGGCGCGACCGTCGGTTCCGGCACGGGGACGGCTGGCATTGCCGGGCCGCGGATGACGGTAAAGGCGGGCGGCGCCGCCTGCGGCAGCGCCGGTACGGGTTCGCGAACGAACTGCGCCCTGCCGACCTGCGAGCGGGCTTTCTGGACGACCGAGATGACGGTGCCGAGCAGGACCGCGGAGCGCGCCGGCTTGGTCAGGTGCGCGGCAATGCCGAAATCAATGATCATCTTGCCGAAATCGACCTGGTCGACCGAGGTCAGGAGCACGACCGGTATGGCCGACAGCCGGCTGTCGGCGGCGATGGCTTTCGCGACATCGGCGCCGTTCATACCGGGCATCTGGTAATCGAGGATGATGCAATCGACGGCGGCCCCCAGCTGGCAGGCGCGGTCGAGGAAAGCCAAGCCGACCGCACCGCTTTCGGCGGCGGCGCAGTCGAAGCTCCAGCTCCTGAGCTGTTCGAGCAGGATCTCGCGGTTGACCGGATTGTCGTCGATGACCAGAACGCGGGCGCCGGTGACGTCGACCGGCACGATCTCGTCGCGAGCCTCGGCACGATGCACGGGCAGGGGCACCGCGAACCAGAATACGGAGCCGCGGCCGATCTCGCTCTCGACGCCAATCTTGCCGGCCATCAGGTCGACGAGGCGGGCGGCGATGGCGAGACCAAGGCCGGTGCCCTCGTGACGGCGGGTCGAGGAGCCGTCGACCTGGGCGAATTTTTCGAACACGTTCTGCAACTTTTCGGCCGGGATGCCGATGCCGGTGTCCTCGACGCGCAACTTGAGCTGGACGACGTCATTGACGGTTTCGCCGCCGACGTCGATCAGCACATGGCCCTTCTCGGTGAACTTCACCGCGTTGCCGAGCAGGTTGGTGACAATCTGGCGGAACCGCCCGGCGTCGCCGACGACGTAGGCCGGCAGGCGCGGGTCGACGCGCACGATCAGTTCGAGGTTCTTTTCGGCGACATGGGCGGAGACGAGCGTGGCCACATCCTCGACCGCCTCGGCAAGGCGGAACGGCGCCGGGTCGAGCGTGAGCTGGCCGGCATTGATCTTGGAGAAATCGAGGATGTCGTTGATGATGGTGAGCAGCGCATTGCCGGATTTGACGATGACGTCGGTGAAGGTCTTCTGGCGCGCGGTCAGCTCAGTCTTGGCCAGCAGCTCGGCCATGCCGAGCACGCCGTTCATCGGCGTGCGGATTTCGTGGCTCATATTGGCGAGGAATTCCGATTTGGCGCGGTCGGCCGCCTCGGCCTTGAACAGCGACTCGGCGGATTCGGCGAAGGCGCGGCGGATGGCTTGCTCCATCGGCCGGAAGATCCAGAAAGCGGCGATGGAGAGCACCGCGAACAGCAATCCGCTCGCCCACAGCAGCAGCCGGTCACTGGAGGCATCGGCCAAATGGCGCTCGTCGTCCATGGCGGTGCGGACGCGGACCAGCATCGGCTGGGCAAACAGGTCGTTCTGGTTGCGGATTTCGCGATAGCTCCACTCATCGACCTTCTGCGCCACCGACATCAGGTTGAAGTTTCGAATCATGTCGCGCGGAGACCAGAAAAGGTCGCCATTGACCGAAGCGGATTCGAGCTCGTTGATCGTCTTTGTCGACAGGCGTGGACGCAATGCGGCGATCTGGGTCGCAAGCGTCCCAATCTCGCTGGTCAGGCGTTCCGAATGGCCGCGCGCCGACGCGGTCAGCGCATCGCGCGTCTCCGCTCGCCAGGCGGTTCCCGTCGTCTCGGCGAAGCTGGTCGCGTTGCGCAGATCGCGGGTAAAGATGACAAGGTTGCTGCTCAGGGCATCGATCTGGTGGCGGAAGGAATTGACGCGATCAAGTGCGAGCATGATCGCCAGCGAAGCCAACGCGAAGATCAGCAATCCTGAGAGATAACGGCTCCGGATGGACCGTATGAAGGAAGAATATTCCGGCATGCGCAACCCCAACACATACGCATTATTTTAACGGTCGGGATTACGCTTGATTTACATTAAGATTTCGTTCTGGCGACCGAGAATTTCGGATTCCCGCAGCCTCCCATGTAGCCTGCCGGCTGCGCCGAGATGAAGGGCCGCGCCACTTCAAGGGACGGTCAAGCTTCGGATATTATTTCAATCCGCGGGCCGTTTGTGATGCCGGGATTCCTGGTTCGAGCCGCGAAGCATTTCACGGTCATCGGCATCGACCAGATCGACGTCGCCGCCCCTGAGCGACTGGCCCTGCTGGCGAGCCGTTCTTTCCTGCTTCGACCGCTTCAGTTCGTCCTCGGCGTTGAAATTCTTGTCCGCATTCTTGGTGTTCACCCGCTCCTCGATGATTTGCACCTGCTGTTCGTGGGTCTTCTTGCCGGTCATGGGATATCTCCCTCTATTTGTTCGTCCGGCCGGTCTGGTCGGGGTTCACACCGCCTTGCGGGGTGGTGTCGTTCTCGACATCGCCCCGAAAAGTATTTTCGCCATCGAGTTCCTCGTCGTCGTCAAGAATGTCGCCACCCTTGATGGTGCCTTTGGATGCGCCGATGCCGGGATCGTTGCGCAAGTCGCGATCGCTTGGCCTCGGCTGTTTGCGATGCTTGTTGTCGTTCATGGGTTGCCTCCTGCTTCTGGTCCCGAACGTCGCGACGGGTGCAATTGTTCCCGAAACGCAAGGTCCCCAAACGCTCTGGCCGGGAGTGAGACCACCGCAGCCGCGTATCTTCGAACAGCGGAATGCTGCCACGAGTGATGTCAGCTCCGCGTCAACCGGTTATCGATCGGGCAGCATTTGGCGCGCCTGCCTGTTCGGCGCGGCGGATCAGATCGACGCTGTGATGCCGCCGTCCACATAGAGAATATGGCCGTTTACGAAAGAGGAGGCCTCGCTGGCCAGGAAGACGCAGGCGCCGACCAGTTCCTCGACCTTTCCCCAGCGGCCGGCTGGCGTGCGCTTTTCCAGCCAGGTGCTGAACGCAGGGTCGGCGACAAGGGCAGCGTTGAGCGGCGTATCGAAATAGCCGGGTGCAACGGCATTGCATTGCAGGCCATGTTTGGCCCAATCCGTAGCCATGCCCTTGGTCAGGTTGCCGACCGCGCCTTTCGTCGCCGTGTAGGGCGCGATGCCCGGACGGGCGAGCGCGGTCTGCACGCTGGCGATGTTGATGATCTTGCCGCGGCCGCGCCTGATCATATGGCGCGCCACGGCCTGGCCGACATGGAAGACGCTGGCGACGTTGGTCTGCAGCAGGCGCTCGAACGCATCGGCGGGAAACTCCTCGAGCGGCGCGCGGAATTGCATGCCGGCATTGTTCACCAAAATGTCGATCGCTCCGCCGTCCAGTTCGAAACCGTCGACCGCCGAGCGAACCGCTTCATGATCGGTAGCATCGAAGGCCAGCTTTTCCGCTCCGGGAATCTGCCTGATCGCGGTGGCGAGCCTTGCCTCGTCACGGCCGTTGAGGATCACCCTGGCGCCGGCTTCGGCCAAACCCTTGGCCAAGGCGAAGCCTATGCCTTGCGAGGAGCCGGTTACGAGGGCGGTGCGCCCGCTGAGATCGAACAATTTGGTCGACATCGAACCTGATCCTCCCGATTGGCCCGTTAAACAGAAACCTTCACGCCAAGCCTCGGGGTCTGCCCCGATCTCAATTGTTGCGCGTCGCCACGAAGGTCGCGGCTGCCTTCAGCAGGCCGGCCTGCTCGCCATAGGGTTCGAGCAGCGCATGCGCCTGATGGACAAGGCCATGCAACTGGGCGCGTGCCCATGCCTCCCCGTGCAGCGCCACCAGCGTTGCCTTGCCAGCGGCGGCGTCCTTGCCCGTCGCCTTGCCCATCTGTGCGGCATCCGCGGTCAAATCGAGAAGATCGTCGGCAAGCTGGAAGGCAAGCCCGATCGCCGAGCCGAACTCGGCCAGTCTTTCGCGATCCCCGGCAGGCACGCCGGCGACGACCGCGCCCGCCTCGCAGGCAAAGCGGATCAGCGCACCGGTCTTCATCGCCTGCAGCCGGATGATCCCGGCCTCGTCCGGGGCGATGCGCTCGGCCTCGAGGTCCAGCGTCTGGCCGCCGACCATGCCGCCGGTCCCGGCGGCGCGGGCGAGCGCCAGCACAAGGGCGGCCCGCCGCTCCGCCGGCAGCGCCGTGGTCTCGTCGGCGAGGATGTCGAAGGCAAGCGTCAGCAGGGCGTCGCCGGCCAGGATGGCGGTCGCCTCGTCGAAGGCCCTGTGCACGGTAGGCTGGCCGCGGCGCAGATCGTCGTCGTCCATCGCCGGCAGGTCGTCATGGATCAGCGAATAGCAGTGCACGCATTCCAGTGCGGCCGCCACGCGCAGTGCCGCTTCGCCGTCGGCGGAAAACAGGGCCGCGCTTTCCATCACCAGAAAGGGGCGCAGGCGCTTACCGCCGTTGAGCACGCCGTGCCGCATCGCCGCCATAAGGCGCTCGGGCCGCGCGATCTCGCCCGTGAGCGCGCGGTCGTCGAGCAATCGCCGCAGCAACGTCTCGACGGCGGCGGCCCGTGCGACGAGCGCCGTTTCGAACGCCATTTCATCGTCATTCGTCATGGCCCGGACCGGTAGCCGACACTCAGACGTTGCGCAAGAAGACAAGCGCCATTATGCCGGGGGAGGGAGAGACACGGGTTGGGCGACTTGGCGGAACCGATCGTCGATCATGAAACCGAAAAGCTGGACATGGCGACGAGATCCCGTGGCGTGAACCGTCGTGCTCTCAAACGCTGGGTCCGGCGCGGTATCGTCGTGGCTGCCGTGCTGGCGCTTATCCCTACGGTGCTGACCTTTCTCTATCTGCCGTCTTTCGTGCATCCGGTGTCGACGCTGATGCTGAAGGATCTTGCCACCTTCTCCGGCTATGACCGCCGCTGGGTGTCGATCGACGACGTGGCACCGGTGCTGGCCAATTCGGTGATCATGTCGGAGGACGGACAGTTCTGTTTCCATCGCGGCGTCGACCTCGGCGAATTGCGGGGTGTCGTCGACGACGCGCTGGCCGGCGAGGGGACGCGCGGCGCCTCGACCATCACCATGCAGACGGTGAAGAACCTGTTTTTGTGGTCTCGTCCGCTGGGCACGGTTCGTAAAGTGGTCGAGTTGCCGCTGGCCGTGTATCTCGACGCGGTGATGTCGAAGCGGCGCATCATGGAAATCTACCTCAACATCGCCGAGTGGGGGCCGGGCATATACGGCATCGAGGCGGCGGCGCGGCACCATTTCGGTATTTCGGCAAAACAGCTGTCGCGCCGTCAGGCCGCGCTGCTTGCCGTCAGCTTGCCAAATCCGATCGCCCGCAACCCGGCCAAGCCCGGGCCGGGGCTGAGGAGGCTGGCCAACCTGATCGAGCGGCGCGCCGGCCGATCCGGCGCTTATGTCGGCTGCCTCCAGTAGCCGACATAAAAAAATTCGCGGGCAGCGCTGGCCAAAACGGCACCGGGCGTGTATAGGCACCCGACTTTCTCAGATTCCGGCCCCTGACACGGCCCTTTCACGAGGGCGGGCGGGGCTTTTGACCATGTAGTGGAGCATATCCATGGCCGTTCCGAAACGAAAAACCTCTCCGTCCAAGCGCGGCATGCGCCGCTCGGCAGACGCCCTCAAGGCCCCGACCTATGTCGAGGACAAGAACTCCGGCGAAATGCGCCGCCCGCACCATATCGACCTGAAGACCGGCATGTATCGCGGCCGCCAGGTGCTGACGCCCAAGGAAAGCTGAGACCAGCTTTCCTGATGTTTGAGCTAAAAAGACCGGCCGCTGGCCGGTCTTTTTGCGTCTGGCGGGACCGACGACCGACAGCGTAGCTGCGTCTCCAGGCCTTGATCTCCGATCGGCCCGGACGCCGCCTCATCGCGCATCCTCGAGGCATGGCCGATTGCATACCTCACATCGCCTTCGACTCGGTCGACACGACTTTTCCCAATGATCGAACCGTGAGCCCGATGCGCGGCAATCGCCGGAGGCAGCGTCGCTGGTGTTTTTCGCAATCTGTGGGATTGCCATAGACGGTTTCTTATGCGATTTTTGAATTTATAGTCGGAAATCGACACAGATTGGGAATTCGATGTGGGATTTCGTCAGCACAAGTGATCTCGACGATACCGAGCAGGCCGTCCTTTCCCAACTCAAAGTCGATGGGCGGATGTCGAGTGTGGATATCGCCAAGCGCATCGGCGTCACCGAAGCGACGGTGCGGCGGAAAATGGCCCGTGTGCTCGAGGACCCGGATATCTGCATCCAGGCGGTCGTGCGCCCTTTGCGCAGCGATGTCGGCATTGCGGCCATTGTCGGGCTCGACGTCGACCGCGAGCACATCATCAGCGTTGCTCGAAAACTGTCGGAATACTCGTTCGTCGACAGCGTCTACGCCATGACCGGGCCGTTCGACATCATCATCCAGCTCACTTTGCCATCCACGACCAGCCTGCACGATTTCCTCGTCAGTGAACTGGCCAACGTTCCCGGGATCAAGGATTCCGAGAGCTACATGATCGGTCGCGTCTTCAAGCATAGCGGCCGGGCTTACCAGCACAGCAAAACCGAAGAAAAAAGAGGGTAACAATGGGTGAGTTTCTTTCCGCTTCGCGCCGCCGCGTCCTGACCCTTCTTGCCGCCGCGCCGCTCCTCCTGCCGTTCGCTGCCACCGCCCATGCCGATGGGCTGGTCGACCAAATCAAGCAGCGCGGCACCATCCTCGTCGGAACCGAGGCCGCGTTCGAGCCGTTCGAATTCGTCCGCGACGGCCAGATCGTCGGCTATAACAAGGACATTCTCGACTATGTGGTCAGCCAGCTCGGCGTGAAGCTCGACCAGCTCAACCTGCCTTTCCAAGGCTTGCTGCCAGGGCTGCTGGCCAAGAAGTTCGACCTGATGGCGACCTCGACCGGCATCAACGCCGAGCGGGCGGCGAAATACGCCTATACGCGGCCGACCGGTTCGTTCGAGAACGTCGTCGTCGTGCGCGTCGACGAGGAGCGCATCAAGAAGCCGGAGGACATCAACGGCATGGTGGTGGCCACGCAACTCGCCTCCTCCGTGCAGCCCATCATCGAGGCCTATGACAAGGAGCTCAAGGATAAAGGCGGCAAGGGTGTCGGCGAGATGAAGCTGTTCACCTCCTTCCCCGAGACCCATGTCGCTCTGGCCTCCGGCCAGGTCGACGCCATCGTCATCGCCTCGCCTTCGGCGGCCGTTCTGATGAAGAACGTTCCCGATACCTACAAGGTCGTCGGCTCGATCGGCGAATTCTCCTATCTCTCCTGGGTGGTGCGGCCGGAGGACAAGGATCTGCGCGCCTTCATCAACGCCAAAATCGGCGACTTGAAGGACAGCGGCAAGCTGAAGGAGCTTCAGCTCAAATGGTTCGGGTTCGAGATGAAGACGCCCGACGAGGGTTATCTGCCGCCTGGCGCGCTCTAAGCCCCCAACCAGGCGCCCGGCGCTGCCGGACCGGTGGTTCCAGTCATTGGACGCGCCGGTCTCGGATGGCCCGGACGTCCAGGGATCATTCGAGCTGAAAAATGTTCCATTTTTCAAAGACGCTGACCTTCCTGCCGGAATTCCTGGCCGGCGCCGGCATCACGCTGAGCGTCTCGGCGCTGGGGTTTCTGGTGGGCACATTGATCGGCTTCGGCCTGCTCGCATGTGGCAGGTCGCGCTGGCGCGTGATCCGCTGGATCGGCGCGGTCTACACCAGCTTCATCCGAGGCACGCCGCTGATCGTGCAGATCTTCATGGTCTACTACGTGCTGCCGGGCCTCGTCGGTATCGACCTGCCGCCGCTCCTGGCCGGCGTGCTGGCGCTCAGCTTCAACAGCGCGGCCTTCGTCGCCGAAATCCTGCGCGCCGGGCTGACGCGCATTCCCGCCGGCCAGTACGAGGCGGCCAAGGCGCTCGGGCTGAAGCCTGCCGTGACCTGGTTCAAGGTCATCCTGCCGCAGCTCTTCCGCGCCATTATCCCACCGATGGTCAACGAGTTCACCATGCTGGTGAAGGCATCCTCGATCCTGTCGGTGATCGCGGTGGTGGAACTGACCCGCACCGCGCAGAACATCATGAACGTCACCTACCGGCCGGTCGAGGCCTTCTGCATCGCGGCGGTGCTGTATTTCGTCGTGCTGCTATCATGCAGCCTGCTGACTAGGCATCTGGAACTCAAGGCGCGAGGCGCACGCGCATGAGCTTCGATTTTTCCGTCATAGCGGACAACTGGCAGATCCTCGCCAAGGGCTTCGGCAACACGGCGCTGATGTGCGCTGTCGCACTGCCGTTCGGCTTCGCGCTCGGTACCGTGCTGGCGCTGATCCGGCTGCGCGGCGGACGGGTGCCGACGGCGATCGTCTCGGCCTATGTCGAAATATTCCGCAATATCCCGTTCCTGATCCAGATCTTCCTTTTGTTCTACGCCTTGCCGATGTTCGGTGTCAGGCTCTCGCCCGTGGTCGTGTCGATCGGCGCGCTGTCGGCCTACGCCAGCGCCTATTCCGCCGAGATCATCAGGGGCGCGATCCAGTCGATTTCGTACGGCCAGGTCGAGGCCGGCTACGCGCTGGGACTGCGCTACCTGACCATCTTCCGCAAGATCCTGGTGCCGCAGGTGCTCGGCTACATCCTGCCCGCGGCCACCAATCTCACCATCACGCTGATCAAGGAATCGGCGATCCTGTCGGCGATCACCGTACCGGAACTCACCTACATGGCCCAGAACATCATTGGCCGCACCTTCTCGCCGGTGGAGATCTTCACCGCCATCGCATTGCTGTACTGGGGGCTGACGGCCTTCGTGGCAGCGATCTCGCGCAGCCTGGAGCATAGGCTGCAGCCCCATCTCGCAGCCCGCCGTGGCGCCTGATCCAAAAAAGCTTCAACGCAGAGGAGACCCCATGTCCAAACTCACCACCGCGCCGCGCGACGTCTTCCAGACATTCATGAACTTTCCGCTGGTCGATGACCTCGACACACTGAAGGCCGATGTCGCCATCATCGGCATGCCCTATGGCGATCCCTACACGATCGACGAGCTGATCAACGACCAGACCAATGCGCCGACCGCGGTGCGGCGCGCCTCGCAGCGGATCAGCCAGGCGCTCGACCGCTATGATTTCGACATCGGTGGGCCAGTCTTCGACGGCAAGGACATCAAGGTGGTAGACGTCGGCGACGTTCCCGGCGCGGCGGCCGATCATGTCGGGCACTATGGCAGAGCCGAAGCGGCGATCCGCAAGATCCGCGCCGCGGGCGCACTGCCGATCACAATCGGCGGCGACCACGGCATTCCGATCCCGATCTTCCGGGCGCTCGATGGCGAGGGTCCGATCACGCTGGTTCAGCTCGACGCACATCTCGACTGGCGTGACAACGTCAACGGGGTCAAGGAGGGCTATTCCAGCACCATCCGGCGGGCCTCGGAAATGGCGCATATCAAGGATATTTTTCAGGTCGGCGTTCGCGGCCAAGGCAGCGCGCGCACCGAGGAGGTCGAGGCCGCCCGCGCCTATGGCGCCAACATCATTACCACCAATGAATGGCAGGACATCGGCACCGCCGCGCTCCTGAAGCGAATTCCCGACGGCGGTCGCTACTATCTCACCATCGATGCCGACGGCCTCGATCCGGCGGTGATGCCGGCGGTCGAGGGGCCACAGCCGGGCGGCGTCAGCTACCGGCAGACGATTGAGCTCATCAAGGGGCTGGTCGGCAAAGGAAGGCTGGTCGGCATGGATATCGTCGAGATCGCGCCGGCGCGCGACGTCAACGAGATCACCTCGATGACGGCCGGCCATATCATCCTCAACGTCATCGGCGCGGCCGTGCGCGCCGGCTACTTCAAGCGCTGATCGCGAGCGGCGTGCGCGTTCACGCATCCCGCGGCTCGATTTCAAAGATGTCGGCCGGACAACCGGCTGACATCGTTGTTGCATTCGGTCTTCTAGCGTGTTTGGGGCGTGCTGCGAAAATTCTTGACGGCGTGCCGGTGGCGCACTCTACAAAGGGGTGCCCCCAAATGGAGACGCCAGATGTTCGGTGCCGTCCCGCTGCTGATCGTGCCCTTTGTCCTCTACAATCTCGGGCTGCTCGGAATATTCGGCAGCGGTGACGATCCCTGGGCAAGCGAGGTCTTTTCCGTCGGCATGATGTCCGGCGGGGTGTTCTCGATGACGCTCGGCGACCTTATGGTGCTGATCGGGCTCATCTTCCTCTTCGTCGAGATCGTGAAATCGGCGCGCACTACGAACGCCTCGATCATGGACCATCTGTTGTCGACGCTGGTCTTCGTGGCCTTCCTGGTCGAGTTCCTACTGGTCAAGGGCGCCGCCCATTCGGTCTTCTTCACGCTGATGATCATCGCGCTGTTCGACGTGCTCGCCGGCTTCTCGGTGTCGATGCGGTCGGCGAGCAGGGATATCAACCTGAATTAGCCTCAGCCCGGATCGGCGGTGAAGCCGGCGGCCTCGATGCCGGCGATGGCGGCGGCTTCGTCATTGTCCGAGCTGTCGCCGGAAATGCCGACGGCGCCTATGATGCTGCCTGCCTTGTCGCGGATCAGCACGCCGCCCACGACCGGCAACACGCGTCCGCCCGAGACGTCGGAGATGCCGGTCATGAGATGCGGGCGCTCCTTGGCGAAGGCCTCGACGCGGCGCGAGCCCATGCCGATGGCGAGCGCGCCATAGGCCTTGCCGGCGGACATTTGCGGGCGCAGGAACGAGGCGCCGTCCTGGCGCTGGAAGGCGACGAGATGGCCGCCGGCGTCGAGCACCGAGACGCCGAGCGGCCTGAGCTTGAGCTCCGCGCCCTTGGCGAAGGCGGCGTCGATGATCTCGAGGGCTTTGTCGAGCGGCAGTGCGGTCATGGCGATCTCCTGTTTGAAACGGATATCATCGGCAGCCAGCCGGACGAGGCAATCCAGGTTCCGGTTGAAATTGCTTCGTGGAAAGCGGGGTGAACGCGCCGATCCGGATCGCGCCTATGCCGCGATCCACCAAATGCGATCAATGGCCACCGGCTCAGGGCCGGCAACGAAGCAACCGGGAGCGGCGTGCTACTTCTTCTTGGCGCGGGCGGGCTTCTTGGCGGGCACTGCCGGCGCGTTGGCAAGGTCTTCGGCTTCCTTGGCCAGCCGCAGCGCCCGCAGCTTGTCGGTCTTGACCTTGCGGGCATCGCTCTCGGCGACATACTCGGCCATCGCCTTCTGTCGGACCGTGGCCGCTTCCTCGTGCTTCTTGAAGCGCAGATCGGCGCGCGCGCGGGCAGTATCCCTAGAGTTCTCAACCAAGAGTCTGTTCCAATCTCGTGACGTGATTTTCGGCCTCTTGTAGCAGAGCCGGCCATTCAACGGGGAAAATAGTTGGTCACGCGGTCGGGTTGGCGCCGAGAGCCTTGCTGGCGAGCACGGCCTCATAGGCGGCCTGCAGGGTCGCGCGTACAGAGGGGCCGGACGCTGCATCGAGGGGCGTGCCGAGATGCTCGTGGCGCAACTCATCCATGAATTTCTCCCATAGCGGCGGCCCGCCCTTTTCCAGAAGCTCGGCCCGGATCGACAATTCCTCGCTGACCGGCAGCCAGACGCGGCCCCAGGCGCCGAGATGGGCCAGGATCGGCACCAGGGTGATCGCCATTTCGGTCAGGCTGTAGATCGCCTTCTGCTTGTGCGAAGGATCGTCGGCCTTGGTCAGCATGCCCAGATCCATCAGCCGCTTCAGCCGGTCGGCCAGTATGTTGGAAGCAATGCCTTCCATCGACCCGTTGAGCAACTCGCGAAAATGGCGCCTGCCGCCAAAAATCATGTCGCGAAGGATGATCAGGCTCCAGCGGTCGCCGAACACTTCCAGCGAAAGATTGATCGGGCAACCCGAGCGGCGATCGATGTTCATTCGACTTCTCCAAAACCGGTTGCATTATTGTATCGGTTTTATTATGGTGCAACCGATTGCAAAATGCAAGCAGATGAGGAGGCGACGCGATGACGAAGACTGGACGCCCCACTATCATATCCGAAGCCTTTGGCGACCCCGCCGACCCCGCTCTGCTGCTGATCATGGGAGCGATGGCCTCAATGCTGTGGTGGCCGGAGGCGTTTTGCCGGAAACTCGCCGCCGCGGGACTGTTCGTAATCCGCTATGATAATCGAGATACCGGCCGCTCGACCAAATATCCGCCGGGAGAGCCGCCCTACACGTTCGACGACATGGCCGACGATGCGATCGGCGTTCTCGACAGCCACGGCCTCGACAAGGCGCATATCGCCGGCATGTCGATGGGCGGCATGATCACGCAGCTCGTGGTGCTCAAGCATCCGTCCCGCGTCGCGTCGCTGACCGTGATCAGCAGCTCGCCGATGGGAGTGGACACCTCGAACCTGCCGCAGACCAGCGATGCCTATATCAAACATTCGGCTGAAGGCGCGCACATTGACTGGTCGGATCGCCGCCAGGTCATGGACTTCATGATCAAAGATGCCAAGGCGATCGCCAGCACAGCGCATCCCTTCGACGAGGGCCGCATGAGAGCCTTCATCGAGCGGGACTATGATCGCTCCGGCGGCCTGCTCAGCGCGACCAATCATTTCCTGCTCAAGGGCGATAGTGATCGATGGAGGGGCCGACTGCACGAGATGAACGCGCCGCTGCTGGTAATCCATGGTACGGCCGATCCCATCTTTCCGGTCGAGCATGGCGAAGCGCTGGCCGGGGCGGTCGCCGGCGCGAAACTCCTCCGGGTTGAAGGCGGTGGCCACGAACTGCATCCGGACGATTGGGATGTGATCGTCACCGGCATCGTTGCTCATATCCGGGCCGATTGGCACTCAAAGCGCGGTCCTGACGCCACAAGTTTGGGCAATAGTTAAGTAAACATTTCGGTACTAGACGACGTGAACCCCGAGACAGGTGAGCAAAAATGTCCCTGACGCTTCACTATCATCCGCTGGCCTCGTTTTGCTGGAAGCCGCTGATCGCGCTCTACGAGAACGGCACGCCGTTCGCGTCCGTCATCGTCGATCTCGGCGACGAGCAGTCGCGAGCGGCCTTCCTGAAGATAGCGCCCTGGGGCAAGATGCCCGCTTTGCGTGACGATGCGCGCGACCGCACCGTGCTGGAGTCGACCCTCGTCATCGAGTATCTGGCCGCGCACTATCCCGGACCGGTCGACCTCGTCCCCGCCGATATCGACCTCGCAATCGCGGTTCGCCAGGCCGATCGCTTTTACGATCTCTATGTGCAGGAACCGATGCAGAAGATCGTCGGGGACCGGCTGCGCCCGGAACGTAGGACCGATCCGTTCGGCGTCGAACAGGCGCGCGACCAGTTGCGCAATTCCTATGCGATCATCGAGCAGGAGATGGCGTCGAGGAACTGGGCTGTGGGCGACGCCTTCACCATGGCCGATTGCGCGGCCTCGCCGGCCCTGTTCTACGCCAACAAGGTCGAGCCATTCGGCGACAGATATCCTGCCGTGAGTCGCTACCATGACCGGCTGTTGCAGCGGCCGGCCTTCGCCCAGGTGATTGAGGAGGCGCAGCCCTATTTCAAGCTCTTCCCCTATAATGATGGCTGATCGTGGTGCGTGACCGGTCGTTTGAACAGGAACGATCAAGTCTCCCAAAATTGGTCGAGCCAGATGTTGAGTTTCAGGAAGCCGGCATTGCTCACCGTATAGACGCGCCGCGTGCCTTCGGCCTTGGCGTGGACAAGGCCGGCATCGAGCAACACCTTCAGATGCTGCGATACGGCCGGACGTGAGACCGGCAGCCCGGCTGCCAGTTGATTGACGGTTTTGGGACCGCGTCGAAGTTCTTCCAGGAGATGGCGCCGGTTGGGATCGGCGATCGCCATGAAGGCGTCGGAAAGCATCATGCCTCATTTGTGGGGCAAAGTTCTTCGAATCTCAACCGTTTGCTTCTGCTTTTCTTCGTGGGTCAAGCCGCAATGCTTCCGGCGTCACCGAACGGTCGGCGGGCTGCGTCTTGAAGGCGTCGCGGTCCTCGATCGGCACCGGCGCGCGGCGGCTGATGCGCAGCAGCGTGTAGCCTGCCAGGGAAAGATGCGCGAAGGCGGTCGCCAGAAACAGGCCCTCCGGACGCATCCAGCCCATCAGGGCGGCCGCCAGCAAGGGTCCGATCATGGTGCCGAAGCCATAGAGCAGCAGCAGGCCGCCCGAAACCTTGACGAAGTCCTCGGCACTGGCGTGGTCGTTGGCATGCGCCACGGCGATCGAATAGAGCGTATAGGCGAAAGCACCGTAGGCGGCGGTGAAGACGATGACGAAGACGCCGGAGCGCGGCTCGAACAGGAAGATCAAGAGCGCGAACAGCGCAGCGCCGAAAGCGGCACCCGCCAGCACGAAGCGCCGGTCGGTCTTGTCGGAGAAACGCCCGGCCGGAAGCTGCATGGCGGCACCCGCCACCACCACCAGGCTCATCATCAAGGCGATCTCAGCGGTGGAGATGCCGATGCGGGCGCCATAGACGGCGCCAAGCGTGCCCCATGCGCCGTTGGCGATGCCGATGAGGACGCAAGCGATGGCCGAGACCGGCGAGTTGGCGTAGAGCCCCTTGACGTCGAGCTTGACGTCCTGGAGCGGCTTGGGGTGCGAGGCGGTCGAAACCGCGGTCGGGATCAGCGAAAGGCAGAACAGGATGCCGGTGATCATGAAGAGTGAGGCCGATTTCACGTCGCCGCCGGCGACGATCATCTGCCCGCCCATGATCGAGGCATAGGTAACCATCATATAGAGGCCGAAGACGGTGCCGCGATTCTCGTTGGTGGCCTTTTCGTTCAGCCAGCTTTCGATGACCATGAAGGCGCCGGCCATGGTGAAGCCGGTGAAGGCGCGCAACAGGATCCAGACATATTCGTCGATGACCAATCCGGTGAGCAGCGCAACGATGGCGCCGGACGCGGCGAAGGCGCCGAAGGCGCGCACGTGGCCGGCACGGCGCACAATACGTGGTGCAAAGAAGCAGCCGGTGACGAAGCCGCCGGCCCAGGCTGTGCCCATCAGGCCAAGCGATGCGGTGGAGAAGCCTTCCACCTGGCCGCGCAGCGGCAACAGCAAGCCGTGCAATCCCGACGCTGCCAAAAGGAAGGCGGTGCCCCGAAGCAGCGAAAGGATCGGTCTGTAGGCTGCGAGCATTTTTTGATCCGGCTGAAATCGAGGAGAGACGCAGAGTCTGAAGACAGTCGCATTCGGGCTTTTCGGAGGCGGGTCTTTTCGGCCTTATCCGCGGCGGAACAGCGCCTCGGCCGCGGATTTGGTGCTGTCCTTCGACTTGAGTTCAGCCTCCAACCGGGCGATCTCGTCACGCAGGATGCCGATCCGTTCCGACAACTCGCCGACGGAGAGCAGCGACAGGTCCTGCCCGATCTCGTGCGGACGCGCCTTCTTCTTGGGTTCGTCGTCGAAGATCGCCATTTGTGCTCCTCCTCCGCCATACCGATTGGCCATTTGCCTGATTTGCCAATGAGCATACATAGGGCAGGGGCGTCGATGCAAACAGCCGGCAAGAATGCGGCGAGGAAAGACGGGAGATTTCATGGCGAGCGGATCTAAAATTCCGGCAAGGATGACGGCCATCGCGATCTCCGAGCCGGGTGGGCCCAGGGTGCTGAAACCGGAGACGCGCGATGTGCCTGTGCCCGGTCCCGGCGAGATATTGATCAAGGTGCGCGCCGCCGGCGTCAACAGGCCCGACGTGCAGCAGCGGAAGGGCGCCTATCCGCCGCCGCCCGGTGCGTCGGACCTGCCGGGCCTGGAGGCGTCGGGCGAAGTGGCCGCGCTCGGCGACGAAATCTCTCGCTGGCGCCTTGGCGAGCGCGTCTGCGCGCTCACCCCCGGCGGCGGCTATGCCGAATATGTCAAGGTTCATGCCGGCAGCGTGCTGCCGCTGCCGGCCGGTTTCACCCACACGGAAGCGGCGGCCGTGCCGGAAAACTATTTCACCGTCTGGCACAATGTGTTCGAGCGCGGCGGCTTGAAGAAAGGCGAAACGCTGCTGGTTCATGGCGGCTCTTCGGGTATCGGCACAACGGCGATCCAGCTTGCATCGGCCTTCGGTGCCCATGTCATCACTACGGCCGGCAACAAGGAGAAATGCGATGCCTGCCTGAAGCTCGGAGCCGACCGGGCGATCAACTACCGCGAGGAGGATTTCGTCGCAGCGGTCAAGGAAGCGACGGGCGGCAAGGGTGCCGACGTCATCCTCGACATGGTCGGCGGCGACTATGTGGCGCGCAACTACGAGGCCGCGGCGGTCGAGGGCCGGATCGTCCAGATCGCCCTGCAAGGCGGCGCGGTGGCGAGCGCCGATTTCTCGAAAATCATGGTCAAGCGGCTTGTTCATACCGGTTCGACACTGAGGCCGCGCACCGTCGAGTTCAAGGCGGCGCTGGCAGCCGCGCTCGAAGCGCAGGTGTGGCCGTTGCTCGGCACGCGCCGGATCGCGCCCGTCATGGACATGATCTTCCCGCTTGCCGATGCCTGGCGGGCGCATGAGCGTATGGAGGAAGGCGATCATATCGGCAAGATCGTGCTCGACGTCGGCTGACGGGAACATTGCCGATGCCCGGCTGGCCGAGGCGGGCTCATACCCGCGACCCGGCTCCTGCCTGCAAGCTGAACAAAAGCTTAATGGTGCAATGCAGCATTTGCATCATTGCTATGCAAAATCAGCCATTCAAGTGCCGCTCGATGATGACTATTTGAGCATCATCGAAACGAACACCCCATTTGGAGGACTGACATGAACCCGATCCGCGCTTTCCGTAACTGGCGTATGTACAACGAGACCGTGCGCGAACTGAACCGCCTCAACGCGCGCCAGCTCAGCGATCTCGGCATCAACCGCGCCGACATCGAAAAGATCGCCCGCCAGGCGATCTGACTTCAAGAACCGCCCCGCCGCAAGGCGGGGTCGCAAAGCAGAGCCGCCGCAGACGCTTGCTCGTCGCCGGTTCCGAACCCGCCGGACCTGTCCGGCGGGTTTTGTCTTTCTGGACCCCAAACATATTCGCGGCACCATTTTCATGCCGCCCGTGATTGATCTGCCCCGGTGTGGTTGCCAGATCGACGGGCGTTCCCAAAAACGCCTTCCCAAAAACATTGCGGAACCGCCGGAGAGCGGTTATATAACCTGCGAATTTCCCATTTTGGTGGCTCTAAACCACCGCCCGCGCGGGAACGCGGGCGAACGAGAAGGATTTTTAAAAATGGCCAATACGCTGCTGATGCCAAAGGCGACCGCTGTCTGGCTGGTCGACAACACCGCGCTTTCCTTCGAGCAGATAGCACAGTTCTGCGGGCTGCATCCGCTCGAGGTCAAGGCGATCGCCGACGGCGAATCGGCGCAAGGCATCAAGGGCATGGATCCGATCATGACCGGCCAGTTGACCCGCGACGAGATCGCGCGTGCCGAGAAGGATCCGAACCAGCGGTTGAAGCTTTCGGACCCCAAGGTGCGGGTGCCGGAATCCAAGCGCAAGGGGCCGCGCTACACCCCGCTGTCGAAGCGTCAGGACCGACCGAACGCCATTCTCTGGTTGGTGCGCAACCATCCCGAATTGAAGGACGCGCAGATCTCGCGCCTCGTCGGCACCACCAAGTCCACGATCGAGCAGATCCGCGAGCGCAAGCACTGGAACTCTGCCAACCTGCAGCCGATGGACCCGGTGACGCTCGGTCTCGCCTCGCAGATCGATCTTGACATGGAAGTCAACCGCGCATCGCGCGGCCGCGAGCAGGCACAGCCGGTCGGCGACACATTGCTGCCGGCGGCGCTGACCGAGCGCCTGGTTCCGGCTCCCGAAAAGCCGAAGGACGAGGATGCCGAACTCGACGCCAACGCCGTGTTCGCCAAGCTCTCGGCTCTGAAGTCGAAGGACAGGGATAACGACGAGGAGTAGAATTCTCGCGAACTCGACCGAAAAGCCCGCTTCGAGCGGGCTTTTTTACGGGTTGGGAGACCTCAGCTTCGCGCCGCACGGTCCGGCGCCATGCCGTAATCCTCGCTGCGTTCCACCGCCCGGTAAAAATCGGCGAGCTGCTTGCCGCGCTCCGGCTTGAAGACGCGGCCTGCGATGACCACCGAGGCGATGCGATCGATGCGGAAGGCGCGGAAATCGTCGCGCATCTCGCACCAGGCGACCAGCGTCCACACCTTGCCCCAGAACCAAAGGCCCAAGGGCCTGATGTCGCGGGCGGTGCCGCGGCCGGCTTCGTCCGAATAGTCGATGGTCAGCACCTGGCGCTTCTCGATGGCGCGCTCGATCAGGTCGATCGCCTCGCGCGCGGCATCGCTCACCACCCACATCGGCGTGTGGATCTC
>NZ_VFWC01000014.1:0-130695 GCF_006442405.1 Mesorhizobium sp. B2-2-3
GTCTTGCCATGATCAACGTGGCCAATCGTGCCGATGTTCACATGCGGCTTGGTGCGCTCGAATTTACCTTTTGCCATAGTCTCTTTCCTTGGACGGCCTGGACCTTCAGTTCAGTCGAATGCGGGGCGATTAGCGACAAAGGCCAAAAAACACAAGCGTCTTTTGCCCGGGCGCCTTCTCACTCGGCCCGAACCCGTGATCCGATTGCGGGGATATGGCGCTGATATAGGAACGTGCCGCGTGAAATGGAATGGCCTAAACCCCTGCGCAATCGCGCCGGCCTCCCGCGCCCCGCTCGTCGGTCGCTGTCGGATTTGTCGGCGCTTCATGGCCCATTGCGGCGGTGTTCCCGCTCTGATTTCCTGCACCGATGCATTTCATCCCGACAGCCGTTCGCGGCCCCCTGTTCATGATCGTCTCGACCGGGTCGTATCTCGTCAACGATACGATGATGAAGCTCGCCACGGCGGGCCTGCCGTCCTATGAAGTGCTGTTCCTGCGCGGCGCGGCGGCAGCGCTCTGGGGCTTTCCGCTGCTGTTTGCGCTTGGTTATGGCAAACAGATCCCGCTGATCTTCGACAAGCGCGTGCTGCACCGCAACCTGCTCGAACTGGCCGCCATCCTTTGTTACGTCGTGGCGCTCGCCAACATGCAGATTGCCGATTCCACCGCGCTCGGACAGGTCACGCCGCTGTTGATGCTGGTCGGCTCCTCCATCCTGTTCGGCGAGCGCATCGGCGGCCAGCGCATGGCGCTGATCGGCCTCGGCTTCATCGGCGCGCTGATGGTGGCGCAACCGACAATGCAGGGCATCTCGGTCTATGCCCTGCTGGCGCTCGGCAACGCGGCATTGTCGGCCGCGCGCGATCTCACCGGCAGGCGGGTTCCGGCCGAGGTGCCGGGAATGATCGTGGCGATTTCCGCCGTCGTCGTGGTGCTGATCGGCGCCGGTGCGGCACACCTGGTTTCAGAGCGCTGGATCATGCCCGGAGCACATCATTTGCTGCTCATGGCCGGAGCCGGGTTCTTCCTGATCTTCGGCCATTTCTTCATCTTCATGGCCTATCGCGTCGGGCCGACCAGCGCAGTGGCGCCGTTCTACTACTGCTTCACCGTCTGGGCGATGATTTCGGGCCTGCTGGTGTTCGGACAATTCCCAAACGCGCTGGCGATTTGCGGCATCCTTCTGGTTGTCGGTAGCGGATTGGCCATCGTCTCGCTCGACCAGCGCAAGCGCCGGCTGACTGTCGTGGCCTAAGTCGGCTCCAGTTGCGGCCGATTATCGCCGGGGGTCTCGCCGCAAAGCTCAACACGCTGCCCGCGAGATCCTCAAGAGGGTCAGATAGGACGCGCCAGACGGCGCTCCGCGGTGGCAAACACCGCCGATGATGGACAGACGACGGCGCATGACCCGAAAGGCGGGATCCGGTTTCGGGAAAGGTCATGGACAAGCGAACGGATAAAATCCCATCCCGAACCTTCGGAATGGGACTGGTGCTAAATAGTCCGCTTGCCGGCGAACTGGTGGTAAGCCCACAACACGACCACGGCGCCCACCACCGCGACGATCAGGCTGTAGATGTTGAGACCGGTCACGCCCGACGCGCCGAAAGCGCTGAAGATCAGGCCGCCGACAATGGCGCCGACAATGCCGAGCACGATATCCATGATCATGCCCTGGCCGCTCTTGTTGACGATCTTGCTGCCAAGAAAGCCGGCGATGACTCCCAGAATAATCCAGCTGATGATTGACATTTTTCCTCTCCAATCCCCTGCCGCGTCCATCATTTTCATATGATTGTCAAAAGCTCAAGCCAGCTTGAAATTCCGCCCGATTGCGTCATTGTGACGATGGGACGGGCTTGGTTGACAAGGAGATCCACGATGGGACTGTTTGACAATGCCGTTCCGGGCGGCAACATCACCAAACCCCTGATGATCGCGCTCGGCGCGCTGCTGGTCGGAAAGATGCTCAGCGGCAGGAGTGCCGAACAGCCGGAGCAACCCCAAGCTCCCGTACCGGCCGAGCCCAGTGAAACCACTGCCGGCGATGGCGGCCTGCTTGGCGGACTGGGCGGCCTGCTCGACAAATTGAAGAACTCCGGCCACGGCAACGTCGCCGATTCCTGGGTCGGCACCGGCCAGAACCAACCGATCAACGCCAACGACCTGGGCAACGCGATCGGACCGCAGGTCATCCACGAGATCGCGCAACGGACGGGACTCGACGAGCAGGAACTGCTCAAGCAATTGTCCGCAGCCTTGCCTGGCATCGTCGACAAGCTGACGCCGAACGGCCAGGTGCCGCAGCAACACCAGGTCGCGTCGGCCTTCAACAGCTGAAGCCAGTGGACAGCCATCCTCTGGAGCGCTGCGCGACTTGGCCGCGCAGCGTTTCAGCTTGCCGATGGCGTGGGTTGGAGATCTGGAGCGGGTAGCGGGAATCGAACCCGCATATTCAGCTTGGAAGGCTGCTGCTCTACCACTGAGCTATACCCGCGCCGTGCACTGAAGTACCGGATTCCACGGAAAAGCGCCATGCGCTTTTCGCCTCCGATGCTTTCACGTTTCAGGGCTTCCGGGCCGGCAGTGGTGGAGAGGGTTGGATTCGAACCAACGTAGGCTAAGCCAACGGATTTACAGTCCGTCCCCTTTAACCACTCGGGCACCTCTCCAGTCTGCCGCCGGAGCCATGCAACGAGGCATTCTTGCCGATCCGGACCCGAGTATCACTTCTCCGAAATCAGCGAAGCGCCTTATGGCGGCAAGGCCAGTGGGTGTCAACCGCGTGGGAAGGGTTTTTCGATGTTGTTCGCCGGCTACGGCGACGGGCCATATCCCTGGCCGCCGGAGACCGCTATAGAAGCCGGCCATGAGCAACAAGACCGGCACCCCGAAAGACACCCACTACGCCAAGCTGCGTCGTGCACACCGCGACGAAAAGAGCGGCGGCGCGCCGGCGTTCCGGCCGCGCCAGCCCATGCCGCCGGGCGAGAACGCAGCCCACGGGCTGGTGCGGCTCTATGGCCTGCATACGGTGCGCGCGGCACTCGACAATCCGCGCCGCAAGATCCGGAAAATGCTGGTGACGCGCAATGCCGCCGAGCGGCTGGGACTGGCCGACCTCGCGGCTCTGCCCTTCAAGGCGGAGCTGGTCGAACCCAGGGACATCGACAAGATCACGGGTTCGGATGCCGTGCACCAAGGCGCGTTGATCGAGGCCGAGCCGCTGAAGCCCAAGCGCCTCGACGCTCTCGGCAATACAAAGCTGGTGCTGGTGCTCGACCAGATCACCGATCCGCACAATGTCGGCGCCATCCTGCGCTCGGCGGTCGCCTTCGATGCCGGCGCGCTGATCACCACGGCGCGCCACAGCCCGCAGGAATCGGGCGTGCTGGCGAAATCCGCCTCGGGCGCGCTCGAACATATCGACCAGATCGAGGTCAAGAACCTGGCCGACGCGCTCGCGCAACTGCATGAGGCCGGCTTCCAGACAATCGGTCTCGATTCGGACGGCCCGGCCGAACTCGAAACGAGCTTTGCCGGCGACAAGCTTGCCCTGGTGCTGGGCGCGGAAGGCAAGGGCTTGCGCCAGAAGACGCGCGAGACGGTGACGACACTGGCCCGCCTCGACATGCCCGGCGCCATCCGCTCGCTCAACGTGTCGAACGCGGCGGCGGTAAGCCTTTATGCGGCACGGAAATTCCTGAGGCAGTAGGGCAGTACGGCAACAAGGCAGTAGGGTTTGCAAATCGGCCCGGAACGGGCGGCTCCTACTGCCCTACTGCCCTACTGCCCTACTGCCCTACTGCCCTACTGCCCTACTGCCCTACTGCCCTACTGCCCTACCTCATGTCCCGCCATCCGCTCCAGCGCCCTGACCAGGGCCGAGTGATCCTCCCTGGCGCCGCCATTGGCGGCGCAGGAGTTGAACAGTTGCTGGGTGGTCGACGTGTTGGGCAGGGAGACGCCGAGCGCCCTTGCCCCTTCCAGCGCAAGGTTGAGATCCTTCTGGTGCAGTTCGATGCGGAAACCCGGCGCGAAGGTGCGCCTGACCATGCGTTCGCCATGCACTTCGAGGATGCGCGAGGCGGCCAACCCGCCCATCAGCGCCTGCCTGACCTTGGCGGGGTCGGCGCCGGCTTTCGAAGCAAAAACAAGCGCTTCGGCGACGGCTTCAATGGTCAGCGCGACGACGATCTGGTTGGCGACCTTGGTGGTCTGGCCGACGCCGTTCGGTCCGACCAGGGTGATGTTCTTGCCCATCTTCTCGAAAACGGGCCTGGCGCGCTCGAACGCCCTCTCCTCGCCGCCGACCATGATGGTGAGCGATGCGGCCTTGGCTCCCACCTCGCCGCCCGAGACCGGCGCATCGAGATAGTCGCAGCCCAGTTCGTTGATTTTTTTGGCGAAGACCTTGGTCTCGATCGGTGAGATCGAGCTCATGTCGATGGCCAATTTGCCTTTGGAAAGACCTGATGCGACGCCGTTGTCGCCGAACAGCACCTCGGCCACCTCCGGTGTGTCGGGCACCATGGTGATGATGATATCGGCGGCCTTCGCCACGGCGGCATGGCCGGTGACAGTTTTCAGTCCCTTGGCCACCAGTTCGGCCTGTGGCCTGGAGCGGTGGTCGCTGGCGATCACCGTGTAGCCGGCGTCCAGCAAATGTCCCGCCATCGGCGCGCCCATGATGCCAAGGCCGATGAAGCCGATGGTTTCCATTGTGGTTCTCCGTCTTGTTGAGGTTGCGTTCCTTCACGCCCCCCTCTGGCCTGCCGGCCATCTCCCCCACAGGTGGGGAGATTGGCAGTTTCGGCGCTGGCCCCAACTTTCCCGGTTCAAAATTTAGCGAAGCCGCCGGTGACATCCAACCTCCGCCCTTGGTGGGGGAGATGGCCGACAGGCCAGAGGAGGGCGTGAAGGAACGCGAGTTCGATTTCGACAGCTAAGCCGCCGCGCTTCCCTGCCCGGCCAGTTCCCGGAACCACCCCAACCCTTGCTCAGTTCCGGCCTTCGGCTTGTATTCCGCGCCGACCCAGCCGGAATAACCAATGCGGTCGATATGCTCGTACAGGAAGGGATAGTTGATCTCGCCCGTCCCCGGCTCGTGACGGCCGGGATTGTCCGCAAGCTGGATATGCGCGATGCGGCCGAGGTTTGCCTCCATGGTACGGGCGAGATCCCCCTCCATGATCTGCATGTGGTAGATGTCGTATTGCAGGAACAGGTTCTTCGAGCCGACGCGGTCGATCAGCGCCAGCGCCTGGTCGGAATAATTGAGGAAGAAGCCTGAAATGTCGCGCGTGTTGATCGGCTCGATCAGCAATTTGATACCGGCCTGCTCCAGTTTCTCCGCCGCGAAGGCGAGGTTCTCGGCAAAGACATCCTCGAGCACCTTGCGGTCGACACCGGCGGGCGCGATGCCGGCCAGGCAATTGACCTGTGAGCAGCCGAGCGCCTGCGCGTAGGTGATCGCCTTGGCGATGCCCTGGCGGAATTCCGGCACTCGGTCCGGCAAAACGGCGATACCGCGCTCGCCCTTGCCCCAATCGCCCGCCGGCAGGTTGAACAGCACCTGTGTCAGGCCGTTCTTCTTCAGCCGCGCGGCCACCACCTCGGGGGCATGGTCGTAGGGGCCTATATATTCGACGCCTTTGAAGCCCGCGCGGGCAGCTGCGTCAAAACGTTCGAGGAAGTCATGCTCGCCAAAGAGCATCGAAAGATTGGCTGAAAAACGCGGCATTCTTTTTGTCCTTCTTCCGTCCTAGTCGAGCATCACGATCGCTGTCGGGGCATCCTCTTGATGTTCGGCAAGGTCTTCGAATTCGGTGATCTTGTCGATCTCGGTGCCCATCGAGATATTGGTGACGCGTTCGAGGATGAATTCGAGCACTACGGGAACCTGATGCTCCTTCATCAGCCGCTGCGCCTCCTTGAAGGCACCGGCGAATTCTTCCGGTTTGCGCACCCTGACCGCCTTGCAGCCCATCGCCTCGGCAACAGCGACGTGGTCGACGCCGTAGCCGGCCTCGGGATCGTCCGATCGGTTGATGTTCTCGAAAGCAAGGCTGACCTCGTAATCCATCGAGAAGCCGCGCTGCGCCTGGCGGATCAGGCCGAGATAGGCATTGTTCACGACGACGTGGATGTAGGGCAGCCTGTGCTGCGCGCCGACCGCCAGTTCCTCGATCATGAACTGGAAGTCATAGTCGCCCGACAGCGCCACGATGGTGCGGTCGGGATCGGCGGCGCGCACGCCAAGGGCTGCCGGCAGTGTCCAGCCGAGCGGGCCGGCCTGGCCGCAATTGATCCAGTTGCGCGGCTTGTAGACATGCAGGAACTGCGCGCCGGCGATCTGCGACAGGCCGATCGTGGTGACATAGGTGACGTCGCGCCCGAACGCCTTGTTCATCTCCTCATAGACGCGCTGCGGCTTCAGCGGCACCTGGTCGAAATGCGTCTTGCGCTTCATGGTCTTCTTGCGGCCTTGGCATTCCTTCGCCCAGCCCGACCAGTCGCGCAGTCTTCCGGCCGTTTTCCATTCGGTGGCGACGTCGAGCAGCATCTTCAGCGCAGCGCCCGCATCCGAGACGACGCCGAGATCCGGGGCAAACACACGGCCGATCTGCGTCGGCTCGATGTCGACATGGATGAACTTTTTTCCCTTGGTGTAGACATCGACCGAACCGGTGTGGCGGTTGGCCCAGCGGTTGCCGATGCCGAAGACGAAGTCGGCTTCCAGCATCGTCGCGTTGCCATAGCGGTGCGAGGTCTGCAGGCCGCACATGCCGGCCATCAGCCGATGGTCGTCGGGGATCGCGCCCCAGCCCATCAGCGTCGGGATGACGGGCACGCCGGTGATCTCGGCGAATTCTATCAGCAGGTCCGACGCATCGGCATTGATGATGCCGCCGCCGGCGACGATCAGCGGCTTTTCGGCGGCGTTGAGCATCGCCAGAGCCTTCTCGGCCTGGGCGCGCGTCATCGCCGGCTTGAACGGCGCGAGCGGCTCATAGGCGTCGATGTCGAACTCGATCTCGGCCAATTGGACGTCGACCGGCAGGTCGATCAGCACCGGTCCCGGGCGCGAAGACCTCATTAGGTGAAATGCCTTCTGAAGCGCCATCGGCACGAGATAAGGCTCCATGACGGTGACCGCCCATTTGGCGACGGGCGACGCGATGGCGGCGATGTCGATGGCCTGGAAATCCTCCTTGTTCAGCCGCGCCCGCGGCGCCTGGCCGGTGATGCAGAGGATCGGGATGGAATCGGCTGCGGCCGAGTAGAGCCCGGTGATCATGTCGGTGCCGGCCGGGCCAGACGTGCCGATGCAGAGCCCGATATTGCCTGCCTTGGCCCTGGTGAAGCCTTCGGCCATGTGCGAGGCGCCCTCGACATGACGGGCCAGCACATGGCGGATCGTGCCCCTCGCCTTCAGGGCCGAGTAGAGCGGATTGATCGCCGCTCCCGGCACGCCGAAGGCGCAGGCGATGCCTTCCTTTTCGAAAACGAGAACCGCAGCGTCGACAGCGCGCATCCTGGCCATTGTTCCGGCCCTCCACAGGGTTGTGATTGTTGGATGACCGAGAATGTCAGCAAGCGGCCTATTTTTCAATTTTTTCAGAATATTTTTTCATTTCTAGGAAGCTGCCGTTGCCAATTGATTTCCTTTCTCTTTTTGTTTTCCAAAAAATGGCAATGCAGAAGAGTGAAAAACTTTTTCATTGTCCATTCGGGAAAATCGGGCATGATGGCGTCATGGAAACCGCCGAAAAACGCCAGCGCGGCCGGCCGCGCGCCTTCAACGGCCCGTCGGAAGCGGCTTCGGTGCAGTCGTTGGACCGGGCCTTGCGCATCCTGGCCATCGTTGCCGAAGGCAGCGGCCTGTCGCTGAGCGAGATATCCGCGCAAAGCGGCCTGGCTGCCTCTACCGCCTACCGCATGCTGACGACGCTCGAAAACCACGGCATGGTCGAGTTCGACAGTTCGGACCAGCTTTGGTCGATCGGCGTCGAGACCTACCGGATGGGCGCGGCGTTCCTGCGCCGCCGCAAGCTGGTCGACCGCGCGCGCATCGTGATGCAGGAGCTGATGGAGAAAACCGGCGAGACCGCCAATCTCGGCGTCGCCGAGGACGATTGCGTGGTGTTCGTCAGCCAGGTCGAGACGCACCAGGCAATTCGCGCCTTCTTCCGACCGGGCACGCGCAGCCCTTTTCACGCATCCGGCATCGGCAAGGCGGTGCTGGCCCACCTCGAGCCGGAGCGCGTCGGAGCCATCCTGCGCAAGGCCGGCCTGCAGCGCTTTACCGACAGGACGCTGTCCGACATCCCTGCCCTCGCACATGATCTCGCGACGATCAAGCTGCGCGGCTGGTCGGTCGACGACGAGGAACGGCACCCAGGCATGCGCTGCGTGGCATCAGCCATCTTCAACGAATTCGGCGAGCCGATCGGCGGTGTCTCGGTGTCGGGGCCGACCGTTCGGGTGACGCCTGAGAGGCTGGCCGAGATCGGCCCGCTGGTGCACAGCGCCGCGGCCGAGGTCACAAAGATGATCGGCGGCGTGCAAACCGGATGATCAACCTGCTCCGGGCAGCGCGCTTCTGCTCGCAAGATCGAAGAAATCGAGCAGGATCGCCATGCCGACACCGCAGGCGGTGAAGACGAGGCCGGTGATGAAGATGCGGTTGGCGCGTTCATAGGCGCTCAGCCGCAGGCACTTTGTGTCGAGCAGAAGCGACAGTGCCCGCATCTGCAAGGCGATGCCGGCCAGGATCGGCAGCACGGCGACGAGATGATAGGTCTGCCACGGGATCGGATTGGCGGCCCAATGCGTGATGAATCCCAGCGAAAACGCCAGCAGGATGCCGACGGCCGTGACCGTGCCGTTGCGGAAAATGATTTCGACCTGTTCCTCTTTCGGGTCCTGCTCGTCCAAGGATCACCCTCCCCCATATCGCCCGCAGATCATCGCCAAAGCAGATTAGGCCTTCGGGAAATGCCTGTACATTGCCGATCGCATCGACAAAACCGAGGACTTTCAGGCGTCTCCGTGAAAGTCGGCTAATCCAACAGGTGTGCCGCCATCCAAGCGTAGAAAAGGGGCTCGCCTGAGCCCCTCTTCTGGTGCTGAACGGTGCTCCTCCTCTCAGAGACGGCAGTAATGGCGATAGCCGTCGTAACCGATGTAGGTGTCGGAGTCCGGATCGTAGCTCGAATAGCGATCGAAGCAGCGGCGGACGTGCCACGAGCCGCCGCCCTCGTCGACGTAGACGGTGCGGGGCTGGGCAAGCAGGCTGCCCAGGACAAAACCCCCGACGCCGGCGGCGATGCCGATGCCGAGGCCATGGTGGTGGTGATGCGAATGAGCCGCCGAGGGCTGAACGGTGCCGACCAGAGCGGTGGCGGCGACAGTGGTGGCGATGAGGCTGGAAACGAGTGCGCGCTTGAACATGATGATCTCCTTGCTTCGTTTGGAGAGGCGACCCATCCGCCTCTTGATCTTCTGTCGTTCGGCACAAGAAAAAGGTTCGAATCTTTTTTTTGGGCGTGAACCGAGGAGGTCGCGCTGACGGCGACCTGCAAGAGCCTGGCTAGACATTGATGACCGGTCCCATTTCGCCCAACGAAAAAGGACGGCCGAAGCCGCCCTTTCGGGAGAATTGGGTCCCTCCATCAAAGGAAGATGATCACCCTGCCGTGCTTGTGGTGATGATGGTTGTGGTGCTTCCACCAGAACTTCTTGAAGTGCTTCTTGTGATGATTGTGGTGGTGGTGATGATGGCTGTGCATGGCGTGGGCTGACGACGTGCCGACGGTGCCGACGAGCGCGCCGGTGGCGACGAAGATGGCAATGAGGCCTGAGGTGAGAGTGCGCTTGAACATGATGATCTCCTGGATCTTTTGATCGAGGCGACCCATTCGCCTCTGACCATCAGTCGGCGCGGCGCGGGAAAAGGTTCGAAAGGTGGAGGAGATTTTTTTCGGCAAGGCCGGAGACGGGATGAATCGTGAGTAGTGAGTAGTGAGTAGTAGGCTATGAGCAGCAGGCTGACTACTGACTACTGACTACTGACTACTGACTACTATTCACCACCCCATGCCCGTGACATGGCGCAGCCAGAAGGCGAGCGCGATGAAGCCGATGATGGTGGTAACGCCGGTCCAGTCGATATTGGCGTTCTTGAGGTTCCTGATGAGCTTCACCAGCAGCATCCAGGCTATGACGACGATCGGCAGGATGATGACAAATCTGATCATGCGACGGCCTCGCCCGAGCGATTGCACCTGCCGTAGGATATAGGAAGCGAATTGGCCGTTTTCAGGATGCCGTGTCTGTTGCTTCGCAGCGGCAGGAGCACCTCAAAACGGACATTTGTCTTTACTGGCGCCGCAAATATGGCTAACCCGTGCCGCATGCCCTTGTAGCTCAGCTGGTAGAGCAGCGGTTTTGTAAACCGAAGGTCGCGGGTTCGATTCCTGCCGGGGGCACCACCCTTCGCTCTTCGAGCTTCGGGTGGCAGGCCACCCAGAGCCCGTTATAAGAACACCAGATCTCGCGAAACGAAGAAGTGTCCTCCGAAACCCAGCGGACTCTCGCTAGGCGGCCGTCGCGACCTGGCCGGCTGCCACTTCGCCGCAGAACATGTTCTTCACCCTGACGGATTTGTAGACGTAGGCGACCCAGGCTCCGGTGAGGATGAACGACAGAACGGGTGTCATCAGCGCATCTCCAGCAAAGATTTGGCTCACCGGGACGCCTAGAGTTGATGAGATCAAGATCGTGTCCAGGACGAGCACAACCGGTATCGCAATCCACTGAAACAGAAACAATTGTGGAAAGCGTCGGCTTCGCCGCAGCATCGAAATGAGCACAACCAGTTGAAGCGCCAGAAATGCCAGATTGAGGGCAACCTCGCTATACACCGCAAGCAGCCCATTTGGCAGGGGCAAGAGTTGCCGGTAACCCTCGACCGAATTGGCCAAGTCGGCGAGCGTGCGCAGCGGCGACAAAACCTGACCGATCGCAAGCAGCATAAGCCAGCCACCGAATCCTACAAGAGCCGCCGGGCCCTGTGACGGCTTCACGGCTGAGCGAACCGCAAAGAAAACAGGCACGCCGATGATCAGCAGTACGATCGCCCAATGCCAGATTGAAAACGTCCCCATTAACCTCTCCCCTTCGCACTCCTATAAGTTGTATCAGATTTCAAATTCAACTCAAGAGGCGACTTCGCGTGCAATGAGGTCGGTGCCGAAGCGGCGACTTTCTCCTGCTGTCCTGAGTCTCGAGCCCCAACCCGGAACCAAACCCGGCCGGAGACGGTTAACGATCGAAGGGACCGCAAACTCTGTAGCGGAACAATGATCGAACTCTTGGACATAGAACTGGCCAGAGCCAGGCAGCGAATTGGCCGAGCGGAACTCGCCCTCAAACGAGCGGAAGAAATGCTGGACGGAGACTGTGGCGTCGGCATCAATCTCGCGCTCTGCAGCAGGATAAGGTCCGCGCAGCGGCGCGTGACCGAAGCGCGAGAGCGCCTGACAAAGATCGATCCGACCGATCACTGATTTTACCTGCGCCACTGCGGCCGCGCGTCTGCTTTCCCTTCAGTCGATGCTTCGAAGGGATCGCTAGGTCCAGCGGCTACGCTGTCAATCCCCCCCAACGTCAAGCCGCTAGGCCCTACCGTGCGCGGGGCCCGGCGGTGTAGACGGGCGGCGCCGTTGGCACTCATCGTCAGTCACACTGGCAGCGGAAGCTGGTTTCATGCCGCGGTCGCTTCCATCCTCACACCCCGATCGCCGCCACCAGGATCCGGTTCTGCCGTCGGATCGCCGCGCGCAGTTCCGCTATCCTTGCCTCGTCGCGCTTCACGAACTCGATGAACATCATGTTCATGTTGTTGAAGACCAGCTCACCCACCGCCTGCCCGTCGATGTCGCGCCGCACCAGGCCGATCTCCTGCAGCCTTGCGATCAGGGCACGGATCTGTTGCGTCAGAGCGCGGTCGAGCGCCGTGTAGGCTTGGCCGAACGGGCTGTCGGGCAGTTGCGTCGAGATCGCCATCGCCTGGCGCCACATCTCCTTGCTGAGATAGTGCAAGGAGTGCTCGATATAGATGCCGATCAGCGTGTCCAGCGCATCGCCGACATTGGCCGGTGGGCTGTCGACCACGCCTCGCCCGGCATTCAGCACCTCGTTGACCTCCATGGAGACGATGGCGCCGAGGATGTCGCCCTTATTCTGGTAGTAATTGTAAATCGTCCCGATCGACACTTCGGCCTGGGCGGCGATCGTCTCGATCTTGGCACCTTCATAACCGGCCTCGCGGAAAAGCTCGGCCGCCGCCTCGATGATGCGGCGGTGCCGGTCGGCCTTTTGCCTTGCCCTCAATCCACTCATGCCGGCTGGTCTGCCACAAAAACAGAATTGACTCAATTTTAGAATTGGTTCAACTTTTTGCAAGAAGCCACAAAGGCAAGGGAGAACACTCGATGTCCGCACGATCCGCAGCCAACAATCCGCTTTCAATCCTGAAGAGACATCTGGGCGCCGCTTGCGGCGCCACGGCGCTGGTGCTCTCAGCAGCCGGCGCCAGCCAGGCCGCCGATCTCAACGCCCTGATCTGGTGCGATCATGCCGACCCGGCGCTGCTGCAGCCCTTCGAAGAGGCCAACAACGTCAAGGTCAACGTCAAGGAATTCGAGGGCACCGGCGCGGGGCTCGCCATCGTCGAACAGTCGCAACCCGGCGACTGGGACGTGATGGTGATCGACAGCATCGACGTGCCGCGCGGCGTGGAAAAAGGCTTGTTCGAGCCGCTGCCGGAGGACAAGCTGCCGTTGGGCGACCTCTTTCCGCAGGTGAAGATGGACAACTCTACCGTGGTCGGCGGCAAGCGCTACGGCATCACCGAAAAGTTCGGCTACAACACGATCGGCTTCAACAAGACCAAGGTCGACCCGGCCGACATGCAATCCTTGGCGTCGCTGACAAGCGACAAGTACAAGCGCAAGGTCGCCATCTACGATTATTACCTGCCGGTCATCGGCATGGCGGCACTCGCCATCGGCAAGAAAACGGCTGAACTCACCGAGGCCGATCTTCCCGCCCTCAAGGCCGAACTGCTCAAGATGAAGGCCAACGCCAAGCTGGTCGGCGAGGTGACCGCCAGCCAGACAGCGCTCGCCACCGGTGAAGTCGATATTCTGGTCGGCGGCGGCGAATGGGTGACGGCGGGCCTGGCCAAGGAGAACCCGGCGCTGGACTTCTCGATCCCCAAGGAGGGAGCGGTGCTGTGGTCGCAGTCGCTGGCCATGTTCAAGGACTCCAAGAACAAGGACGTGGCGCTGAAATTCATCCAGTACATCATGAGCCCGGAAGGCCAGGCGCGGCTTGCCACCTCGTCCTGCTATTGGGGCATGCCGGCGAACAGCAAGGCGGCACTCACCGACGACCAGAAGAAGATCCTGCGCTTCGACGAGCAGCCCGAATTCCTTGCCCGCGCCCAGGCCTATCCGGCGCCGAATGCCGATCTCGACAAGAAGATGCAGGACATGTGGACCGAGATGCTGCAGGCGCAGTAGACGGCCGTCGTGAGCAGCACCGCGAACAAGGCCCTGCCCTGGGCGCTGGTTACGCCGGCGCTCGGCTGGACCTTGCTGTTCTTCGTGTTGCCTTTCATCGCCATGGGGCTTTCCAGCCTGACGTCGCATGAGGGCGGCGGCTTCACATCAGCCAATTACAGCCAGTTCTTCACCAATCCTGCCTATTGGCAAGCGATGGTGAATTCGCTGGAGGTGACGGCGATCGTCACCGTGGTCTCGGTGCTGCTCGCCTATCCTTTCGCCTGGATCCTGGCCGAACAGGTGCCGGAACGCTGGCAGCGGCTGGCGCTGATGCTGGCCGTGCTGCCGTTCTGGACGTCCTATGTCGTGCGCTCCTATTCCTGGCTTCTGGTGCTGGCGCAGAACGGCGTCATCAACCGGACGCTGACCGGCATCGGCTTGACCAGCGAACCGCTGCAGCTCGCCAATACGCGCTTCGCCACCGTGACCGGCTTCGTGCATTTCTTCGTCATGCTTTTGACGCTGACGATCTTCGCCAATTTGAAGCAGCTCAGTCCGAGCTACCGCAAGGCCGCCGCTGATCTCGGCGCCGGGCCGGTGCGCACCTTCCTGCATGTCATCCTGCCGCTGACCTTGCCCGGCATCATGGTCGGCGCCTTCCTGACCTTCGTGCTGTGCATCGGCGACTACATCACGCCGCAGATCCTCGGCGGCAACAACGAGCTGGTCATGCCGCAGCTGGTGATGATGCAGATCGGCCGGCGCGGCGATTTTCCGCTGGCCTCCGCCCTGTCGATTATCCTGATGGCGGTCGTGACCATCGCCTATCTCGCCTGCGCCCGCTGGCTGAAGATCGAGCGGGCCTGAGATGCGCCTGATCGTCCGAACCGCTTCCTGTCTCTACGCGATCGCCATCTATGCCTTCATTTTCCTGCCGGTGATCGTGCTCGTGCTGTTCTCGCTGCAGGCAACCTCCTTCCCCATCCCGCCCTTCACCGGCCCGTCGCTGCGCTGGTACCAGGCCGTCCTGTCCGATACGCGGCTGACCTCGGCGCTGGTGAACTCGCTGCTGGTGGCCGTCCTTTCGTCGCTCGCGGCCGTCACGCTCGGCTTCCTCAGCGCCTGGGCGTTCGCGCGCTTCGTGCTGCCGGGTTCGGCCCTGCTGCGAGGGTTGATCACGCTACCGCTTACCGTCAGCTATCTCATCATCGGCATGGGGCTGCTGGTGCTGTTCAACTGGGCCGGCGTGCCGAAATCGCTGATGGCCGCCGGCATCGGCCATGTCGTGATCAACCTGCCGCTCTGCTTCGCCATCGTCTACAGCCAGATGGGCGACCACCAGATCAACATCGAGCGCGCCGCGCGCGATCTCGGCGCGCCGGAATGGAAAGTGCTGCTCTTGATTACTGTGCCTGTCATGGCGCCGGCCATCTTCGCCGGCTTCTTCCTGTCGATGACCTTTTCCTGGGACGAATTCGTGATCTCCTTCCTGCTGACACGCTTCGAAACCACGCTGCCGGTCGAAATCTGGAATCTGCTGCGCTCTGGCCTCAACCCCAAGACCAACGCAGTCGGCTCGCTGGTGTTCGCCGTTTCCATCGTGCTGGTCGTGCTGTTCGAATTGACATTGCTGCGGAGGAAGCCGGCATGAGCGCGCCCCTGGTCGACATCCGCGGGGTCTCGCACCGTTTCGGCCAGCTGGCGGTGCTGAAAGACGTATCGCTGCGGATAGAGCCCGGTAGCTACACCATCCTGCTCGGACCGTCGGGCTCCGGCAAGACGACGCTTTTGTCGATTTTGGGCGGCTTCGTCACACCGAGCGAAGGCAAGGTGTTCATCCGAGGCGAGGACTGCACCGCCGTTCCGCCGGCAAAGCGCCCGACAACGACGGTGTTCCAGGATTATGCGCTGTTTCCGCATATGAGCGTCGGCGGCAATGTCGGTTTTGGCCTGCGCATGCAAGGCGTCGATGGCGCGACACGCGCCGCGCGGGCGCGTGAGACGCTGGCGCTGGTCGGGCTGGATGCCGCCTTCGACAAGAAGCCGCACCAGCTCTCCGGCGGCCAGCGGCAGCGCGTAGCGCTGGCGCGCGCACTGGTGATCGAGCCCGCCGTGCTGCTGCTCGACGAGCCGCTCGGCGCGCTCGACCTCAAGCTGCGCCGGCAGATGCAGGACGAATTGAAAGCGATCCAGAAGCGCGTCGGCACCGCCTTCATCCATGTCACCCACGATCAGGAAGAAGCGATGGCGCTGGCCGACCACTGCGTGGTGATGAGTGACGGCCGCATCGAGGACGAAGGGCCGCCCGAACGCGTCTATGCGCGGCCAAAGACACGCTTTTCGGCGACTTTCATGGGCGAGAGCACCATTCTTCGCGGAACGGTGGCGGAGATGATGGACAGGACAAGCACTGTCGCAACACAGGTCGGGCCGGTCTCGGCGTCCGGAGCGTTGCCGGTGGGATCGGCGGTTGCCTTGGCCATCCGGCCGGAGCACCTTGCCCTGGGCGCGACCTCAGGCGCCACAAAGCTGGGCAAGGCGCAGGTCAGCGATGTCGTTTTCCAGGGCAGCTTCAAGCGCGTGCTCGCGGTCTCCACTGAAGACGCCACGCTGCAATTCATCGCCAAACTGCCCGCGACGTCCGTCGTGCAGCCGGGCGACACGGTCTCGGTTTCCTGCGATACAGACAAGATCATCCTGCTGACGGATTGAACATGGGCATGCTTGCGGTCGTCGACGCACCTGACTGGTACGAAACCATCCGCATGGGCGACGGTGTCACGCTGATCCACGAGCCATGGATCAAACCGTTCTTCCGCTGTAATATGTGGCATGTGCGCGGTCGCGACCGCGACCTGCTGTTCGATACCGGGCTTGGCCATTTCAGCCTCAGGCGCCATGTGCCGCTGGTTAGCGAGCGCAAGCTCACCTGCGTCGCCAGCC
Source organism: Mesorhizobium sp. B2-2-3 (assembly GCF_006442405.1). Taxonomy (NCBI): domain Bacteria; kingdom Pseudomonadati; phylum Pseudomonadota; class Alphaproteobacteria; order Hyphomicrobiales; family Phyllobacteriaceae; genus Mesorhizobium; species Mesorhizobium sp. B2-2-3. The sequence goes on from NZ_VFWC01000014.1 coordinate 16,521, forward strand.
ACACGCATTTCGATCATATAGGCTGCCACCATGAATTTCCCGACCGCTGCGTGCACCGCGCCGAGGCGGAGATTCTGACCGATCCGCGCAACGAATGGACGGTGGCTGACCGCTACGCCAATGAAGAGATGTTCGATCGCCAGCCACAAGGTTGGGATACGGCGCGCTATCGCATCATGCCCGCCCCGGCGGACCGCCTGCTCGAACATGGCGATATCGTCGACCTCGGCGATCGCGCCTTCGAGGTGATCCACACGCCCGGCCATTCGCCAGGCGGTATCGCTCTGTACGAGAAGAAGACCCGCATCCTGCTTTCCGGCGACATCATCTATGACGGCCCGCTGATCGACGACGTCTACCATTCCGATATCGATGATTATTTGCAGACGCTGCTTGCCATGCGCGACCTCGACGTCTCGGTCGTGCATGGCGGCCATTTCCCGAGTTTCGGCAAGGTGCGCTATCGGCAGCTGATCGACGAGTATCTGGCACAGAAACGCCAGGCCGGCTGCCATCTGCAACCACGCTCCTAGCAATCAGCTTGTTTTGATCTACAGCGCCCTTTGCGGACAAGGCATACCGGCGGCGTCGCCGCAGCGCGAGGCAGTGGGCAAGGGCCTGAGGCTTGTTTCTTCCGAGCGGCGCACCAGTTCGGCGAAGACAAGCGCGAAGCTTCCCAGCACGACGGAGATGATGATCAGGCGTGTTACCAGCAATATGTTGGTCCCGGCTGGCGCGTGTCCCCGGAATCGGGCTCGACTCTCGAAGGATTCACGCACGATCAAAAGTGCCACAGCGTCTTTCGTATCCTGAAAGGCATAAGATCGCTGTGGGCGCCCCCACGCCACCCATGCCGGCTAACATGATCCATGGGGCTTTACGAGAGTTTAAGCCCGGCCTTAACCATCACATTGGCTCGTTCCCTGATATGATTCGCGACTGCCGGTTCGAACCGCACGTCTGCGGGCTCTCTTTGCACACAGGCCCGCCCATGCTACCCCGGCCCAGCCGCCAACCGGTCACCGTCGGGGAGCCATGAGCAAAGCCGCCAACAGCATCGCCTTCGTCTCGTCCGGCACGCCTGACGCCAAAGCGGCGCTGGAAAGCCTGTCGGCGCGCTATGGCCAGCATTCGGTCGCGGAAGCCGATGTCGTCGTGGCCCTGGGCGGCGACGGTTTCCTGCTGCAAACTTTGCGCGATACAATGGGAACCGGCAAAAAGGTCTACGGCATGAACCGTGGCACCATCGGCTTCCTGATGAACGAATATCGTTCCGGAGGTCTCGCCGAGCGCATCGCCGCCGCGGTCGCCGAAACGATCCGTCCGCTGGAGATGCAGGCCGTTACCTCGGATGGCGAAACCGTCTCGGCGCTGGCCATCAACGAAGTGGCGTTATGGCGCCAGTCCTATCAGACGGCCAAGATCCGCATCACCATAGATGACCAGGTACGGCTCGAGGAACTGAATTGCGACGGCGTGATGATCGCCACGCCGGCTGGCTCCACCGCCTACAATCTTTCGGCGCATGGGCCCATCCTGCCGCTCGACGCGCCGCTGCTGGCGCTTACCCCCGTCAGCCCGTTTCGCCCGCGCCGCTGGCGCGGCGCTTTGCTTTCCAACAAGGCAACCGTGCGCTTCGATATACTAGAGGCGGAAAAGCGGCCGGTGAACGCCGCCGCCGACCATACGGAGGTCAAGGCCGTAGCTTCCGTGACGGTGAGGGAATCTGCGACGGCGACCGCAACTTTGCTGTTCGATCCCAATCACTCCTGGAACGAACGCATACTGGCGGAACAGTTCCGTTATTGAGCCGATATTGAGCCGGCGCGCGGATAAGCGGCCGGATCAGACATAGTAATTAAGGTTACGACTTCACAATCGAGCCATTGCCGGCCGTTTGTGTTGACAAATCGCGGGCTTGCGCCTAGTTGCAGTGATGATCTTGCGGGCGCGCGGCGCCTGCCGCGACGGATGCCGTTGCGCTTCCCCGAACAGCCAAAGACAGCCAGAACTTGTCCTCAGACACCCAGACCGCTCAAGAAGCGTTGACTTTCGCGGACCTCGGCCTATCGCCGAAGGTCCTTTCCGCAGTCACCGACGCCGGCTACCTCAAGCCGACGCCGATCCAGGCCGGCGCCATTCCGCACGCGCTTCTGGGCAAGGATGTGCTTGGCATAGCACAGACCGGTACCGGCAAGACCGCCTCCTTCGTGCTGCCGATGCTGACACGACTGGAAAAGGGCCGCGCCCGCGCCCGCATGCCCCGCACGCTGATCCTGGAGCCGACCCGCGAGCTTGCGGCGCAGGTCGAGGAAAACTTCATCAAATACGGCAAGAACCACAAGCTCAACATCGCACTGCTGATCGGCGGCGTGTCGTTCGACGAACAGGACAAGAAACTGGAGCGTGGCGCCGACGTGCTCATCGCGACGCCCGGCCGCATGCTCGACCACCGCGAGCGCGGCAAGCTCTTGCTCAACGGCGTCGAGATCCTCGTCATCGACGAAGCCGATCGCATGCTCGACATGGGCTTCATTCCCGATATCGAGCGTATCTGCGAGATGATCCCCTTCACCCGGCAGACGCTGTTCTTCTCGGCGACGATGCCGCCCGAGATCACCAAGCTGACCGAAAAGTTCCTGCACGCGCCGGTGCGCGTCGAGGTTTCAAAGGCCGCCTCCGCCGCGACCAACATCATCCAGCGGCTGGTGAAGTCCGGTTCCAAACCCTGGGACAAGCGCGAGACGCTGCGCAACCTGATCAAAGCCGAGGATGCGGAGCTGAAGAACGCCATCATCTTCTGCAATCGCAAGATCGAGGTGTCGGAGCTGTTCCGCTCGCTGCTGAAATATGATTTCGACGCCGGCGCGCTGCATGGCGACATGGACCAGCGCGCACGCATGCAGATGCTGGCAAATTTCCGGGACGGCAAGCTTCGGTATCTGGTCGCCTCCGACGTGGCGGCGCGCGGCCTCGATATTCCCGATGTCAGCCACGTCTTCAACTATGACGTGCCGATCCACGCCGAGGATTACGTCCACCGAATCGGCCGTACCGGCCGCGCCGGGCGCTCCGGAAAATCCTTCACCATCGCGACCAAGTCCGACACCAAGTATATCGACGCCATCGAACGGCTGATCGGCACCAAGATCGAGTGGCATGACGGTGACCTGTCGACGGTGGTGGCCAGCGAAGGCGAGGACGAAGCTCCGCGCCGTGGCCGCGGTGCACCGCGTCGTGCCGGCCGCAAGGACGACGACCGCAAGGACAGGGGCGAGCGCAAGAGAGGCGGACGCCAGGCCAAGCATGGCGAAGACGCGGCACCGGAAACCGTGCGCGAGGAACAGCCGGTCGCGGCCGAGGAAACGGTCGCCGACACTGGTGAGCGGCGCACGCGCAAGGACGCTATCCGCTCGGAAAATTCCGAGCGCAAGAGCTCCGCGGCGCGCAGCGAGCGACGTGCACCGGAACGTGGCGACACCAGGCCCCAGCGCGATGACCGTCGCCCTGCCCGCAACCGAGAAGACGAAAACGACGCCACCGTTGGCTTCGGCGACGACATGCCCGCCTTCATGCGCATCGTCGCCAAGGGCTGACCGACGAGTGGTTCCAAGACAAGACGGCCATCCGGCTTGCCCTCCCGGCAAGCTCCTGGCTGGGGTCGCCGTTACATCGGCCCGGGCATCATCTTGGTCGGTTTCTCCAACATCGGAAACTCGGCCTTGTTGCATTTCACGTTCGGGTTCGTCGGACTGAACATGCCGTTGGGATTATCACCCAGCCAGGCGTGAAGATCGTAGTGGACGAACTCCCTCGGGATGAGCGGATAGTGTCCCTCCATCGGACCCATGAAGGTTTGGCCAAACAGCTTCGGTGGCTCTTTGACGTCCGGCGTCAGCGGCACAAGCCATTCCGCCCCGACCAGGCGCAGACCGTTTTTCGTCGGCTCGTAGATCAGCACATTGGGGCGCATCGGGTCGAGTTTTTGGCCGACACTTGGGACGTTGACGAAATGGATGCCCATGGCGCCTTTCGGGTAGTACATCGCTCCGGATATCTTTTCTCCGCTATAGTAGACGCAGCCGACCGTCGACAGATAAAGGTCGCGGACAGCCGCGGTGTAGTCCTCATATTTGGCGAGCGACTTTTTCAAGGCCTCGATGTCAGCTTTGTTGGCATCCTCGGCTCGAGCCGCCGCGACGCCCAACCATGCGCTTACAAGACCTGTTAAAGCGAAGACGCCGCAGCGCCCAAGGCTGGCTGTTCTTGTCATGCATTCCTCCCAGATTTTTTTGATCTGGCCGTGCAAGACCGAGGCTGAAAAAGAAAATGCTTATTGCGCGGCCAAGTGTACCGCCTCATCCCCTCCGGAACAGCGACGATGCTATTCCTTTCCATGGCTGCGGGAAAGCGGTTATTTAGGACTGGCTAATTCTCTGGCACGCCAATCTCAATCTGAGCGCGGCGGTCGCGGCCGGTGAAGCTGTTGCCGTCATCGCCGAGCGACACCACCGTTGGCTTCGGCGACGACACGCCGGCCTTCATGCGCATCGTTGCCAAGGTCTGATATCGTCGTGTGTTGCAAGGACGCGCGGCCTCGCCGAAGGTGGCGTGATGAAGCGTCTGGTGGAAGATTGGGTCTATGGTGGCGTGCTCGCCGGCCTCACCCTGTGCGTGGTGGCGATCGGGCTGGCTGCTCGATTGGAGACAGCCGAGCTCGCCGTCTTCCTGCTGATCCCGATTTACATGCTCCACCAATACGAGGAGCACGCCGAGGACCGGTTCCGGCTTTTCGTCAACAAGATGCTCGGCGGCGGGGCGCCGCTGCTTACCCGCTTCGATGTCTTTGTGATCAACGTACCGGGTGTATGGGGCATCTACTCCCTGGTTTTCACCCTCGCTGTCACGGTCAATGCCGGGATAGGGCTGATCGCCGCCTACACCACCCTGATCAACGCTTTGGTTCACGTCGCGCAGGCCATCAGGATGCGCAGCTACAACCCCGGGCTCATCACCGCAATTGTCTTGTTCGTACCCGCATCCATCTGGTCGATCCTGACGCTTTCCGGTTCGGGAACGGGCTTCCATATCCTTGGACTTGCGGTCGGGCTGCTCATTCATGGACTGATCGTTGCCCATGTCGTCCGGCGGCAGCGCCTGACCCAACGAGCGACGGTCGATAAGCCGACCTCACCGTAAGATCATGGAAGAACCCGGGGGCCGCAGGCTTGGCCGTCGGTCGCATTTTGCAAACAAAAACGGCCCCTTGCGAGGCCGTTTTTGCATTCTGATCGATGCTGCTCAGGTGAGCGGCGAAAGCTGGATCTCGACGCGACGGTTTTGAGCGCGACCCTCGGCGGTGGCATTGGACGCTACCGGACGGGTCTTGCCGAATCCCGTGACGGCGAAGCGGCGCGAATCGACGCCCTGGCCAGCCAGGTAGTTGGCGACCGCCAGCGCGCGGCGCTGCGACAGATCGAAATTATGCTGGTCGCCGCCGGTCGAATCGGTATGGCCGAACACGTCGACCGTGGTCTGCTTGAACTTCTTCAGCACCAGCGCGACCGAATTCAGCACCTGGTAGAAGCCGGGCTTCACCGCATCCTGATCGACGTTGAAGGTGATATCGGACGGCATATTGAGGATGATCTGGTCGCCGGAGCGGGTGACGCTGACGCCTGTGCCCTCCAACTGCCGGCGCAGTTCGGCTTCGTTCTGGTCCATGGTGGCGCCGATGGCGCCGCCGGCCAGCGCCCCGATGCCGGCGCCGATCAGCGCGTTGCGACGATCATTGCCGCCCGCAAGCAGGCCAAGGCTGGCGCCGGCCAAGGCGCCGAGGCCGGCACCGGCCGCCGTGTTGGAAATTTTCTGGTCGCCGGTATACGGATCGGTGGTGGTGCAGGCGCTCACCAGCACAGCCGTCGCCACGACGACGAGCACGGTCTTCTTCATAGGATTGTCCCTCTCCAAGTCACGCCTTGCGATGGCGCCAAATCAGCCCTTCGCGCGACTTGTACCATGAAATGCGGCGAAAAGCGGAACGGGAAAACACCGGCAACGGCTTTTCCCCGGGGCACGATTTTCCCGATTGGGCGTCCAGGAATCTACCAGAGATTCTTGCCGTCGATGGCCACCACTTCGACCTTGTCCAGGTCGAAATCGTCGAACAACCGCGAGTTGACGCTGATCTTGGGATTGTCGAAATCCGGCTCTCCGCTCGACCAGTCCGGTGTTTCGGTGAAGGTCCCGCAGCCGCAGGTGTCGCAAAAACCGTGCTTAACGGTCTTCGATCCCCACTGATAGAAGGAAACATTCTTCTGCGGCGTGAGGAGTTTGAACTGCGCAGGAGTGTAGTAGGCCCAAAGCGAGCCGCGTTTCGAGCAGAACGAACAAGTGCACTGCGTCAGCGTCTGCGGCGCTTGCGAAACCTCGAATATCGTCGCCTTGCAGTGGCAGCTTCCCTTGATGGTCATGGACGTCACCTCTCCCTTGTCCGCCGCCCGCAGGCAACGCAACACAAAGGAGCGGTCCTGGCAACCGTCCGTCAGCAGGCCCCCGCCCATCGCGGTCCGGGCCGGTCGCCGCTGCGCCTTTCGGGCCTAGTAGGAGCGCGGCGGCACGAACAGGCAGATCGTCTTACCCGCGTCGAGACCCGCTTGATGCGCGCACCAGTGGAATTCGCCGTCCGGGCTGTCCTTCACACGCTTATCGGTCATGGGGACAACTTCCCCCGTGCCGGCGATCACATAACCCTCGGGTTTTTCCAAAACCTCGCCCGTATGGGCCGTGCGGCAATCGTAGTTAGCGCAGCATGCGAATGGATAGCTCCAACCCAGCGGCTTCGCCGCTGTAGGCTTGGCGTCGTGGGCGAAGGCAGGCGCCATCGGCAACGCAATCGCTGCGATTGCAAGCAGGCAGAGCATGAGTCGGCCCACCGCGGCCCGAGCCGATTTTGATGGGGCAGCAGACATGGAAGCGCTCCTTTCGACGAGCATCAAGCGTTTCGCTTGCCCGTTCCTGAAACGTGTCTTCCCAGCGGCCGGATCGTCAGCAGGCATTTCTGCCGCGCCCGGCCATAGATGCTTTTGTCTCCCCTCGACCATGGATGGTGGGCCGATTTGTGAGTCGGCGCAAGAAACCACTGCATGCCGATGTCGCAGGCTGAATGCCGCGCATCGGCAACAGAAAACAGGCGCCGTCTCTTGATTGGATAGGCAGGCACAACCATGCCCAGCAGACGGGATCGCAGATAACGAGATTCAGCGAGAGAAGTTCCGGCCTATTCGCCAGCAGGTCCTGTGATCACGTGTTCGTCATACTGCGGCAGGCCGTCGCTGATCGTGTACCATGGCGCCTTGGAACCGACGAAGATATGCTCGGTCGGGCGGATGCTCGGGTTGTCGACGAGCGTTCCCATCGCGACATGGACGAAGGCGCCCTGGCGCACGACCGAATAGAGCAGCGAACCGCACCGCTTGCAGTGCGCGTCATGGCCGTTGTCGTCGCCGAAGACCAGCAACATGTCGTGGCCCTTGGTCAGGACAAACTTGGCGCGTTCGATGCCCGCGAAGGGCTTGAAAGCCGAACCTGTCGTGCGCCGGCAGTTCGAGCAATGGCAATTCGCCGCGTACAGGAACTCGTCAGCGACCGCATAGTGCACCGCGCCGCAGAAGCACTTTCCAACAAGCTTGCGAGCCATCATCCAATCCAAATGTGTGGCACTGTAGGCGCCGGCCCTAATCCAGGTCCGCCACCGCTTCCCCAGCACCACCCTCGATGCGTTGCGACAGCGAGGCTTCCATGAAGTCATCGAGGTCGCCATCGAGCACGCTCGACGGGCTGGTGCTTTCGACACCTGTGCGCAGATCCTTCACCAGCTGATAGGGCTGCAGCACGTAGGAGCGGATCTGGTGACCCCATCCAATGTCGCTCTTCGATGCTTCGGTGGCGTTGGCGACGGCTTCGCGCTTCTTCAGCTCTTCCTCGTAAAGCCGCGAGCGCAGCATCTCCCAGGCCTTTGCCCGATTTTTGTGCTGCGAACGTTCGGCCTGGCAGGCGACCGCTATGCCGGTGGCGAGATGGGTAATGCGCACCGCCGAATCGGTGGTGTTGACGTGCTGGCCGCCTGAACCGGACGAACGATAGGTGTCGATGCGCACGTCGGATTCGGAAACGTCGATCTCGATCGTATCGTCGATGACGGGATAGACCCAGACGCTGGCGAAGGATGTGTGCCGGCGCGCGTTGCTGTCATAGGGTGAAATGCGCACCAGGCGATGGACGCCGGATTCCGTCTTCAGCCAACCATAGGCATTGTGGCCCTTGATCAGCAGCGTCGCAGACTTGATGCCTGCCTCTTCGCCGTCATGCACTTCCAGCACCTCGACCTTGAAGCGGCGGCGCTCGGCCCAGCGCGTGTACATGCGCAGCAACATCGAGGCCCAGTCCTGGCTTTCGGTGCCGCCGGCGCCTGCGTGGATTTCGAGATAGGTGTCGTTGGCGTCGGCTTCGCCCGACAGCAGCGTCTCGACCTGGCGGGCCTTCGCCTCGCCTTGCATCGAGCGGATCGCTGCCTCAGCCTCGGCAACGACGCTCTCGTCGCCCTCTTCCTCGCCGAGTTCGATCAGGCCGATATTGTCTTCCAGCGCCTGGGTCAGGCCCCTGACCGCCGCGATGCCTTCCTCGAGGCCCTGGCGCTCGCGCATCAGCTTCTGCGCTTCCAGCGGTTCGTTCCAGAGGCTGGCGTCCTCGGCGCGGACGTTGAGATATTCAAGCCGCTTTATGGCCTGATCCCAGTCAAAGATGCCTCCTCAGCAGGGTAATCGCCTGCCTGATCTCGTCGACAATATTCTGCGTTTCCGCGCGCATGGCCTGATGTTTTATCCTGTTGCTGAAAGTGACGCCTGGTCGGCGCGATACATAGGGACGGCGCCGCCGCCTGTAAAGCAAATTGGACCGGCCCAGGGCCGGCCCAATCCTGCATGCATACCCGTCAGTAGAGGCCGCCGCCGCCCGACTGGATGGCCTGGTTGGCCTGAGGCGACAGCGCGCCGCCGGAGGCATTGGACCCGTCAGCGCCCATGCCGATCACCCAATAGCTGTCGGCTGGCCCGGTGCCCGGCTTGAAGGCCTCGATGATGGTGCCGGGATCGCCCGAATTGGCCCGCATGCCGGTCTTGCGGTTGATGGCGACCAGATTCATGCCTTCGGGAACCTTGAAGTCGACATTGGGCGTGCCATCCAGCGCCACGCGCATGAAATCCTTGAAGATAGGAGCGGCGAGGCCGCCGCCGGTGGCGCCATGGCCAAGGCCGCGCGGCGTGTCGTAGCCCATATAGAGGCCGACGACGAGGTTCGGCGTGTAACCGATGAACCAGGCGTCCTTTTCGTCGTTGGTGGTGCCGGTCTTGCCGGCGATGTGGCGTCCGAGCTCGGCGATGGTGGCGCCGGTGCCGCGCTGGACGACGCCTTCCATCATCGAGGTGATCTGGTAGGCGGTCATCGGATCGAGAACCTGTTCGGAATTATCGACAAGCTCAGGTTCGGGCTGGTTCTGCCATTCGGCCGCGTTGCAGCCTTCGCAGCCGCGTTCGTCCTGCTTGAAGACGGTCTTGCCGTAGCGGTCCTGGATACGGTCGATCAATGTCGGCTTGATCGACTTGCCGCCATTGGCCATGATCGAATAGGCCGAAACCATGCGCATCACCGTCGTCTCGCCGGAGCCCAGCGCCATCGGCAAATACGGCGCCAGATGGTCATAGACGCCGAAACGCTCGGCATATTCGACGACCAGCTTCATGCCCATGTCGTTGGCGAGGCGCACAGTCATCAGGTTGCGCGACTTTTCGATGCCGGAGCGCAGGGTTGCCGGACCAGCGACCGTGCCGTCGTAGTTCTTCGGCGTCCAGGTCGTGTTGCCGCTCTGGATGGTAATCGGCCCGTCCATGATCACCGACGCCGGCGTATAGCCATTGTCGAGCGCCGCGGAATAGACGATCGGCTTGAACGAAGAGCCGGGCTGGCGCATGGCCTGGGTGGCGCGGTTGAACTCCGACTGCGCGTAGGAGAAGCCGCCGACCATGGCCAGCACGCGGCCGGTGTGTGGATCCATGGCGATTAGGCCGCCTTCCACTTCGGGGACCTGGCGCAGGCTGTAGGCGTCGTCGGAGCCTTCGTTCTTCTGGACGAAGACGACGTCGCCCGGCTTCAGCACATCGGCCGGCGACTTGGCCCTGACCGTCTTGCCGCCGACCACATGGCGCATGGCAAAGCCCATGTCTTCCTTGCTGACGGTGCCTTCGACGCGCTCCTTGACGATGTCGCCCGACGCCTGGCGTGCCGGCTGCAAGCCAATCGACAGGCCGGATGCCGAACTGTCGAGCACGACTGCGAGCTTCCATTCGGGAACGTCTTCCAGTCCCTTCACATTGCCCAGCGGCACACCCCAGTCGCCGGACACGTCGATCGTCTTCAGCGGCCCGCGGTAGCCGCGCAGCGTGTCGTATTTGATCAAGCCGTTCTGCATCGCCTTGCGGGCGATGAGCTGGATCTTCGGGTCGAGCGTGGTGCGGACGGACAGGCCGCCTTCATAGAGCGCGTTCTCGCCGTAGCGGGCGATGATCTGGCGGCGCACCTCCTCGGTGAAGTATTCGCCGGCGAACAGATAGGTGCCGTTGCGGCGCGGTGTGACGCCGAGGGGCTCCGCCTTGGCCTTGTCGCCTTCCTCGCGCGTAACGTAGCCGTTCTCGACCATCTGGTCGATGACCCAGTTGCGGCGCTCAAGCGCGCGGTCGGCATGCTTGAAGGGGTGATAATTGTTCGGCCCCTTGGGCAGCGAGGCCAGATAGGCGGCCTCGGCCACGGTCAGCTCGTTCACCGACTTGTCGAAATAAGTGAGCGCGGCACCCGCCACGCCATAGGCGCCGAAACCGAAGAAGATTTCGTTGAGGTAGAGTTCGAGAATGCGGTCCTTGGAATAGGCCTGCTCGATGCGGAAGGCGAGGATCATTTCCTTGATCTTGCGCTCGTAGGTCTGGTCCGAGGTCAGCAGAAAATTCTTCGCCACCTGCTGGGTAATCGTCGAGGCGCCAACCTGACGCCTGCCCGAGCCGAAATTCTGCAGGTTGACGATGATAGCGCGGCCCAGGCCGGTCACGTCAATGCCGGGGTGGTTGTAGAAATTCTTGTCCTCGGCCGACAGGAAGGCCGCCTTGACGCGGTCGGGGATGGCCTGGATCGGCAAATACAGGCGCCGTTCGCGCGCGTACTCGGCCATCAGCGCGCCGTCCGAGGCATGGATTCGGGTGGTCACCGGCGGCTCGTACTTGGCCAGCACCTCATAGTCGGGCAGATCCTTGGACAAATGCCCGATATAGATGGCAACCCCCGCCGCGACCAGCAGGGCCAGCGTCGTGCCGATACCGAAGAAATAGCCAATGAGACGAATCATGCCCGCTCCAGTCCTTGGTTCGGGAATTTCCTAAACGAAGCCGCCTTCCGCGCAAGCATTCGAGCCGGTCCCAACCCGTAATCGAAAACCCATGTCGCTACCATGTGGGCAAAATACGGCAAGGCCGGATTTCGCGGCCGTGAGTCGGAAATAAAAGCGTCGGGTGTTGTCGCCGCGCAACGCTGCCTGTGGTTGCAGGCGTCGTCAGGCATTTCAGCCCCCGGTTCCCGTTCCGGCACGCGCGGAAGCGAACAGCGCGACGGCGTTGGTGATGCTTTGCGCCGCCTTGCCGCGCCAGTCGGCGTCGAGCAGTTGCGCCTCGTCCTTGGCATTCGAGAGATAGCCTAGTTCGACCAGCACGGAGGGGACGTCAGGCGCTTTCAGCACCTTGAATCCCGCGGAACGCTGCGGATTGTTGATGAGGCCGACGCTGGTCGACAACTGGCCGACCAGCGTGTGGGCGAAACTCATCGAAAAGGTGTGGGTCTCGCGGCGGATCAGGTCGATCAGGATATCGGTGACTTCCTTGTTGTCGTCCTTGATCACCATGCCGGCGAACTGGTCCGAGAGATTTTCACGGTCGGCAAGCGCCTGCGCTTCCGGATCCGAAGCCTTGTCGGAAACGGTATAGACGGTCGCGCCACGGATGCCCTTGAGGCTGATGGTGTCGGCATGAATGGAGATGAGCAGGTCGGCCTCATGCTGGCGAGCGATGCGCACGCGGTCGTCCAGCCGCAAATATTCGTCGGTGTCGCGCGTCATGAAGACATCGTATCTGCCGACGGCGGCGAGCTTGTCGCGCAGTTCCGTGGCGAAAGCCAGCGTGACGTTCTTTTCGACGGTGCCGTTCAGGCCCTCGGCACCGCCATCGACGCCGCCATGGCCCGGATCGATGACGACGGTGAAGCGATGGCCCGGATTGGAGACCGGCCCGGTGCCGACCCGCCCGCCCTTGTCGGTCGAAACCGTGGAACCGGTGGTCAGCGCCTGATTGGCAAGGGCAGTGTCGAACTCGCGTTCGGAGGCCGCCGACATGTCGATGGCGATGCGGTAGCCCGCGCCGTCCTCGTTCTTGAGAACATCGAGCTTGTCGACCGCGAACGGCCCCTTCCCGGTGAGAACCAGCCGCGACACGCCTGCCTCCAACTCACCCAGGCGCACGCCCTTGACCAGCCCGCGAGGCTTCAAATCCTTGGCATCGATGGCTAACTTCGTATTCGCCAGATCGATGACCAGACGATTGGGCCCGCGCAAAAGGAACCATTTGACGTCGGGCTCGCGGTCGAAATCCATGACGATGCGCATCTTGGTGGCATCGCCCGCCATCTTGTAACCGGTTGCCGTGAGCGGGGCATCGGCGGCGTTGGCGACCAACGAAATGGTCATCGACAGCAGGAGGCAGAAGATCGCGAGCAAACGGCCGCCGGCACGACTGCCCTTGTCTGTGAAGCCTGCCAGTCCCATCTCTTTGCAGTCGCTCCCGGTTTGGCGCCAAGGCGCCCGGTCATGTAGTCGAAGTGCCGGTTAGGCCGCGAACTCGATTAACGATTGGTATCCAGAGAAGGTTAACCAAGCCTTTTCACGCGAGGCCCGGACCCGTGCTTACGTGGCGGAACCGCTTTTGCCGGCGTCGGAAAACGGGGTTGCCTTCCAACCCGCCAAATCATAAAAGCGATAGTGGATCACTGCAATCCTGGAACCGCCCTCCTCCGCAGCTTCCCGCTACAGGTGAGACGAAAGGCGGCTCCTTTCGCTCCATGCGAGAAGGGTTCAGGTGATCGCGACGAATTTCGCAGGTGTGCGCCCGTGGCGGGGGAATCGCCTGCGTGAGGAAAACGGCCGGGTTTGTCCCGCGCCGGCTCTGTATGAGCAAACAAGCTGGTCCGGTTTCCGGGCTTTGGTTCAAAAGGTTCTGCTGGTGACGATGGCTTCAAGCGCAATCATGGAAAGGTCCGCATCAAACCGCGCCAATATGGCTGCGGGCGGCACCGCCATGGCGCGCAGGCACCGTCCGGCGGACATTCAGACATCCGGCACCCACATTCATCCAGACACACAGCAGCGGCCCTTGCGCCGCAAGCTGCGGCTGACGGCTGCCGGGGGGAAACGAAATAATGCCCAACAAAATGCTGATAGACGCCTCCCACCCGGAGGAAACACGCGTTGTCGTCGTACGCGGTAATCGTATCGAAGAATTCGACTTTGAATCACAGGACAAGAAGCAGCTCAAAGGAAACATCTATCTCGCCCGCGTAACGCGCGTCGAACCCTCCCTTCAGGCAGCCTTTGTCGAATATGGCGGCAACCGTCACGGTTTCCTCGCCTTCAGTGAAATACACCCCGACTACTACCAGATCCCCGTCGCCGACCGTCAGGCGCTGCTGCGCGCCGAAGCGCAGGAAGCCGAGGACGAGGACGATGAGGACGGCGAAGGCGACGACCGCCAGAGCCGCGATCGCGGCCGGCGCGGGCGCCGGCGCGGCGGCAAGGGCCGCGACCGCGCAGAACACAAGCGCGATGCGAGCGGGGCCGATGCCGACGAGGCAACCGAAACGGCCGGCGAGGCAGGCGACGCCGACAATGGCAATGACGCCATCTCGGAGAACACTTCCCACGGTTCGGAAACCATCGAACATGCGGCCGATATCCCGGAACAGGCCGCGGATGCATCCAATCATGGCGAAGCCTCCCCCGAGCAGAGCGACGAATCGTCCGGACAGGACGAAGGCGAGACCCGCGAGGGCGGCCCGACGTCGATCGCCGCCTCCGTCGACGCCGACGTGATTTCCGAACCCGTCCCGCTGACGGAACAGGGCAGTGAATCCAGCGACGATGATCGCGGCATGCTGGAAGAGGTTCAGTCTTCGCATCCGGACGATCACGAGGTCGAATCGGTCGGCGCCGAGGATGCCCTGGAGGAAGCGCGCAACCGCCGTAAGCCGATGCGCCGCCAGTACAAGATCCAGGAAGTGATCAAGCGCCGCCAGATCCTGCTGGTGCAGGTTGTCAAGGAAGAGCGCGGCAACAAGGGCGCAGCGCTCACCACCTATCTGTCGCTTGCCGGCCGCTATTCCGTGCTGATGCCGAACACGGCGCGCGGCGGCGGAATTTCGCGCAAGATCACCAGTGCTGTGGACCGCAAGCGCCTCAAGGAAGTGGTCGCCGATCTCGAAGTGCCGCAAGGCATGGGCGTCATCCTGCGCACCGCAGGCGAGAGCCGCACCAAGGCCGAGATCAAGCGCGATTACGAATATCTGATGCGGCTTTGGGAGAACGTGCGCAATCTCACGCTCCAGTCCACGGCCCCTGCCCTCGTCTACGAGGAAGGCAGCCTGATCAAGCGTTCGGTGCGCGACCTCTATAACAAGGACATCGACGAGATCCTCGTCTCCGGCGAAGAGGGCTACCGCGAGGCCAAGGACTTCATGCGCATGCTGATGCCGAGCCACGCGAAGGTGGTTCAGCCGTTCCGCGATACGACGCCGATCTTCGTGCGCAATGGCATCGAGGCGCAGCTTGACCGCATGCTGCAGCCGCAAGTGACGCTGAAGAGCGGCGGCTACATCATCATCAACCAGACCGAGGCGCTGGTCGCCATCGACGTCAATTCGGGCCGCTCGACCAAGGAGCACTCGATCGAGGACACCGCGCTCCACACCAATCTGGAAGCGGCGGAGGAAGTCGCCCGCCAGCTCAGGCTGCGCGACCTTGCCGGCCTGATCGTCATCGACTTCATCGACATGGAGGAGAACCGCAACAACCGTGCCGTCGAGAAGCGGTTGAAGGATCATCTCAAGAACGACCGCGCGCGCATCCAGGTCGGCCGCATCTCGCATTTCGGCCTGATGGAGATGTCGCGCCAGCGCATCCGCGCCAGCGTGCTGGAATCGACCATGAAGCCTTGCCCGCATTGCGGCGGCACCGGCCATGTGCGCTCCGATTCGTCTGTCGCGCTGATGGTGGTCAGGGCGATCGAGGAGTTCCTGCTCAAGGATTCGCGCAGCCACATCACGGTTCGCACGCCCGCGGCGACCGCGCTCTATGTGCTCAACCACAAGCGCGGCACGCTGGTGGAACTGGAAAGCCGCTTCGGCCTGACCATCACGCTCGAGGCCGACGACACGGTCGGTTCGCAGCATTATGCGATCTTCCGCGGCGCGCTGGCCGAAAAGCCTGAAGGCTTCGTCGAGGCACGCACCCTGCCGGCCTATGTCGAACCGGAAGAGCCCGAGGATGAGACCATCGTCGAGGAGGAAGACGAAGCACCGGCCCAGGCCGAACAGCCGCGTCAGCCGCAGCAAGGTCAGCACCAGCAGAGGCCCGGCGAAGAGGGCGAAGGCCGCGACCGCAAGCGCCGCAAGCGTCGCAGACGCCGCGGCGGCAAGGATCGCGATCGAGAACATGGCCACACCGACGGTGCTTCCGTGTCGGCGCAGGCCGACGAGTTGTCCACATCGGAAAGCCCGGTGAGCCGTGACGAGGCGGAAGCCGGCGACGAGGCTCCGGTCCCCGCGGCCGGAACTGCCGAAACGGCGGAAGCATCCGACGAGGGCCAGGGCAAGAAGCGTCGCCGCGGCAAGCGCGGCGGCAAACGCAACCGGCGCGAGGACGGCGAAGGCGAGGCCGAGGCAAGCGCCGATGAAGCGACCGAACCTTCCGGGGTCGATGCTTCCGAAAGCGAGCCTGCGATCGAGCCGGTAACCGTCGTGGCTGCGGAAGAGCCGGTGGCTCCAGTGAGCGACGAGGCGACGACCGCCGAGAAGCCCAAGAAGCCGCGGCGCGCAGCCAAGCCGAAGAAGGCAGCCGCCGAGGCTGTCGCCGAGGAGCCGATCGCTGAACTGGCCGTTCCGGCACCCGCCGAGACGCCAGCCACGGCATCGGACGAGGCGGCGGCAGCGACCGCCGAGGAAACACCGAAGGCCCGTCCGTCACGACGCAAGCCGGCGGCCATCGATGCGCCGATCGTGCCGGTGGTTTCCTCGACCGTCGCCGAAGAGCCGGAAACCAAGACCGAAGAGAAGCCGAAGCGCGCCGGCTGGTGGCAGCGGAAAGGTTTCTTCTGAGATTTCAGCCCTTTGAACTGACTTCCTGAATAAAAAAAATCCCGCGCCGGTCGAAAGACGGCGCGGGATTTTCATATCCGGTTTGCCGGAACGTTACGGCGCGAAGATCGACCAGTTCATCATCCTGGCAAGCTTTTCCAGGGCGATCGAGCCCAGCTTGGAATTGCCGTTGGCGTTGAGGCCGGGCGACCAGACGGCGAGCGAGGCGACGCCGGGCACGATGCCCAATATGCCGCCGCCGACGCCGCTCTTGCCCGGAATGCCGACGCGGAAGGCAAAATCACCGGAGCCGTCATAGTGGCCGCAGGTCAGCATCATGGCGCCGATGCGGCGTGCCCGCTCGACCGACACCACGGAATGTCCGGTCGCCGGATTTTTGCCGCCATTGGCGAGGAACCGGCCGGCCATCGCCAGCTGCCGGCAGCTCATGGCGATGGCGCAATGGTGGAAATAGACGCCGAGCGCCAGCTCCGGCGCATGATGAAGATTCCCGAAGGATTTCATGTAGTTGGCGAGCGCGAAGTTGCGATAGCCGGTGGCGCGCTCCGACGCTGCCACCTCGCGGTCGATGATGATGGTCTCGTCGTCGGCGAGGAACTGGATGAAGCGCAGGATCTCGCCGATCGCCTCGCGCGGCTGGTGGCCGGCAAGCAGGATGTCGGAGATGACAATGGCGCCGGCATTGATGAAGGGATTGCGCGGAATGCCGTTCTCATGCTCGAGCTGCACGATCGAGTTGAACGGATTGCCCGAAGGCTCGCGCCCTACCCGCTTCCACAGCGCGTCGCCGACATTGCCCAGCGCCAGCGTCAAGGTGAACACTTTCGAGATGCTCTGGATCGAAAAGGGCTGGTCGGCGTCGCCCGCCATCAGCACACGGCCGTCATTGGTGACGGCTGCGATGCCGAATTTCTTGGGATCAACCTTGCCGAGTTGCGGGATATAGGTGGCGACCTCGCCGCGATCGGTGCGTTCGGCCATTTCGACCGCGACTTCGGCCAGGGCCTGCTCGAGTTCCGGCATGGATCTACCTCAGCCAGCGTTCGATGCGCGCCAATGCCTCGACCATGTCGTCATGGCTGCCGGCATAGGAGAAACGCATAGTGCGGTGCCCGGCCTGGGTGTCGAAATCACGGCCGGGCGTGGCCGCGACATGCGCCTCGGCCAGCATCTTGCGGGCGAAAGCCATGCTGTCATTGCTGTGCCGGGTGACGTCGCAAAAGGCATAGAAGGCGCCATCCATCGGTGCGGCCAGCGGAAAGCCGAGCTCCGGCAGACGCGTCATCAGGAGCTCGCGGTTCCAGGCATAGCGACCCTTGACCGCTTCCAGCTCCTCGGTAGCGGCAAAGGCCTCGATTGCGGCGACCTGCGACAGTTCCGGCGGCGAGATGTAGAGGCTCTGCGCAATGCGCTCGATGGGCCGCACCAGCGCTTCCGGCAGCACCATCCAGCCGATGCGCCAGCCGGTCATGCAATAGTATTTCGAGAAGGAGTTGATCGCCGTGACACCGGTGCCAAAGGCGAGTGCCGTGGTGTCGGGCGCCGCATAGGCCAGCCGGTGGTAGATCTCGTCGGAGATGACGGCAATGCCGAGCGCCTCCGCCGTCCGGACCAGGTCCGCGAGATCATCGGCCGGAATGACCGCGCCGGTCGGGTTGGCCGGACTTGCGAACAGCACGCCCTTCAGCGGTTTTTCGCGATGCGCGGTCTCCAGGTGAGCGGCATGAAGATAGGCCGCATCGCCGAGCTCTATCTCGATCACTTCGATGCCCAGCGCCGCCATGATGTTGCGATAGGCGGGGTAGCCCGGCGCTGCGATGGCGACGCGGTCACCGGGATCGAACATTGCCAGGAAGGCGAGATTGAAGGCGGCCGAGGATCCCGTCGTGACCGCGATCCGGTCGGGCGCGACATCAAGCCCGTAGTGATCCCCATAATGTTCCGCGATCGCCTTGCGCAATCCAGCCAGGCCCAGCGCATCGGTATAGCCAATACGCCCGTCCTGCAAAGCCCTGGCCGCCGCGGCACGAACGCGGGCCGGAGCCGGATCGGACGGCTGGCCGACGGCCATGGAAATGACCGGCGCGCCCGTCGCTCTCAGCCGGTTCGCCTCGGCCAGCACATCCATGGCGTGGAAGGGTTCGACATTGCCACGGCGTGAGAGCGAAACGACCATTTTGACCTCGATCCGACGATTGAGCGCACCACGTCCTGGCGCATGCGCCGCACAAATGCCCGATTGGTGTGAGGATCACAAGTTGAGGAAGTTTTTCCGGTGCCGACTTTTCATCTTTCGCCCGCTCGTCTACCAGTGGACACGTCATGTTGAGCCGACCCAAATCGATGGTTGCCCGGGTAGCGCGCGTCGTTGCGACGCTTTCGCTTGGCGTCGCCGTCGCGGTGTCTGGTTCCATCAGCGCCTTGGCCCAGAACGTGCCGGTGGTGCGCGATGCCGAGATCGAGGCGCTGGTGCGCGACTACGCCCGCCCGATCTTCAAGGCCGCCGGTCTGGCGAATGACGGCATCGACATCGTCCTGGTCAACGACCAGAGCTTCAATGCCTTCGTCACCGGACGCAGGCTGTTCATCAACACGGGCGCCTTGATGGAAGCCGAAACGCCCAACGAGATCATCGGCGTCATCGCCCACGAGGCCGGCCATATCGCCGGCGGCCACCAGCAGAAACTGCGTGACCAGCTCGAGCGCGCCAAGACGATGGCCATCATCGCAACCTTGCTGGGCGCCGGCGCCATGGTCGCCGGGGCGACCACCAACAGCCGCGGACTTGCCGGCGCCGGCGTGGGCGTGGCGGCTGGCGGCGGCGAGATGGCGCAGCGCAGCATTCTCGCCTATCAGCGCACCGAGGAAATGACGGCCGACCGCTCGGCGATCACCTATCTCAACGCCACCGGCCAGTCCGGCATGGGCATGCTGAAGACGTTTCAGCGTTTCCAGACGGCCTTGTCGCTGTCGGGCGCGCAGGTCGATCCCTACCGGATCAGCCATCCAATGCCGCGCGATCGAATCTCCAACCTCGAAGTGCTGGTCAAGCAGAGCCCCTATCTCGACAAGGTCGATGCGCCGGCACTGCAATTGCGCCACGACATGATGCGGGTGAAGATCGCTGTCTACATGGAAGGCCAGGCCGCCGCGTCGCGGCTGATGCGAAAGATGCAGGGCAGCCTTGCCGCGCAGTATGGCGAGGCCCAATCGGCCTATCTTTTCGGCAACATCGCCACCGCACTCGCCAAGACCAACGCCTTGATCAAAGCCCAGCCCGGCAACGCCTATTTCCAGGAATTGCGCGGCGATATATTGATGAAGGCGAACAAGCCCAAGGAAGCTGCCGATGCCTACGCCAAGGCAGTCAGCCTGGACAAGGCGCGATCTGGATTGCTGCCGGTTTCGCTCGGCCAGGCGTTGATGGCGACGGGCACCCCAGACGCTCTGAAAAAGGCCGTGGTGCAGATCAACAACGGCTTGCGACGCGACAAGGAAAATTCCGTGGGATACCGCTATCTGGCGCAGGCCTATGGCGAATTGGGAGATATACCGGGCGCCGAGCTCGCCACGGCCGAGGGTCATTTCTATTCCGGTAACTACAAGGATGCGAAGATCTTCGCCATGCGAGCGCAGCAGCAACTCAAACGCGGCGAGCCGCGATGGATACGCGCCCAGGACATCATAAACTACAAGCCGTCGGGCAAGGTATAGTGAACCTTCCGGCCGTGCGCTGCGACGCAGCCAGACCGGAAAACAGGCAAAGGAACGGAACGATGAAAAAGGCACTGTTGCTGGGCACCACGGGAGTTGCGATAGCCCTTGCCATGCTGGCGTTCGGTTTCGTGGCCGGCAGCCCGCAAATCGCGGAAGCCGGTGCGGCGCAACCGCTTCAGACGGCAGCGGCCGATACCAAGATCGACCGCACCGAGGTCGAAGGCATCATCCGCGATTATCTCCTGAAGAATCCGGAAGTGCTGCTGGAAGTCCAGGATGCGCTCGAGGCCAAGCAGAAGGAAGAGCAGCGCATTGCCCATCTCGGCGTCATCAAGGGCGCCAAGGAGCAGATCTTCAACTCCTCCTTCGACGGCGTGGTCGGGAACCCGAACGGCAAGGTCACGATCGTCGAGTTCTACGACTACAATTGCGGCTTCTGCAAACGCGCCATCGAAGACATGCAGGCGCTGACCAAGGCCGATCCGGACCTGCGTTTCGTGCTCAAGGAGTTCCCGATCCTCGGCCCGGATTCGCAGAAGGCCAGCGTCGTTTCGATGGCCTTCCACCTGATGATGCCGCAGAAGTACGGCGAGTTCCACAATGCGCTGCTCGGCGGCCAGGGTCGCGCCACCGAGGCGGCGGCGATCAAGGTCGCGCTTTCGCTCGGCGCCGATGAAGCGACGCTGCGTGAAAAGATGAAGGACCCGTCCATCACCGAAGCCTTCTCCAAGACCTACGATCTCGCCAACAAGCTGGCGATCACCGGAACGCCGTCCTATGTCGTCGGCAACGAGGTCGTGTTCGGGGCGCTCGGACAGGAAGTCCTGGCGGAGAAGATCGAGGCGGCGAAAGCCGCGCTTTGATCGGCCGCGGGTTTTCTTCACGGGCGCATTTCCGCCTGTTGTGGACAGTGAAAGAACGCACTTGCGCTCTTTCCGCGGGCGTCTATGCCCATTATAGAGGGCCCAGCGCCGGTTTGACGCCGGTGCCGGAAAAGGTCGGCATTTTTTGAAAACGGTTTTCGTCCTGAACGGTCCCAATCTCAACGCGCTCGGCAAGCGCGAGCCAGGCATCTATGGCGGCAAGACGCTTGCCGCCATCGCGGAGGACTGCAGAGAGGCGGGCGCGGCGCTCGGGCTCGAAATCGATTTCCGCCAGTCGAACCACGAGGGCGACCTCGTCGACTGGATCCAGGAAGCCGGCGACAAGGCCGCCGGCATCGTCATCAATCCCGGCGCCTATAGCCACACCTCGATCGCGATTCACGACGCCATTCGTTCCGTGGCGCCGCTGCCGGTCGCCGAGGTCCATCTTTCCAATATCCATGCGCGGGAATCATTCCGCCACGTCTCCATGGTCGCGCCGGTCGCTGTCGGCATGATCTGTGGCTTTGGGCCGCTCGGCTACACGCTGGCGCTTCAGGCGCTGGCCGCACGCCTATGACCGGCCAACAAACAGAAGGCTCGAAAATGTCGATAAAGAAGACCGGTGTTGACCAGCAGCTGATCCGCGACCTGGCGGGCATACTGAACGACACCAATCTCACCGAGATCGAAGTCGAGCTGGGTGACCTGAAGGTGCGCGTATCGCGGCAGGCGCCGGCGGTTCACGCGATAGCCGCGCCGCAGCCGGCCTTTGCGCCGGCGCCAGCGGCCCAACCTGCCACCGCAGCCGTTCCGGCCGCGGCCGACGTGTCGAAAAACGCCGTGGCCTCCCCCATGGTCGGCACCGCCTACCTGGCGCCCTCGCCGGATGCCAAGCCGTTCATCGAGATCGGCCAGAACGTCAAGGAAGGGCAGACGCTGCTGATCATCGAAGCGATGAAGACGATGAACCAGATCCCGTCGCCGCGCGCCGGCACGGTGACGGCGATCCTGTTCGAGGACGCACAGCCGGTCGAATACGGCATGCCGCTCGTCGTGATCGAGTAGAGCGGCCCTAATGTTCCAGAAGATTCTCATCGCCAATCGCGGCGAAATCGCGCTTCGGGTGCTGCGTGCCTGCAAGGAGCTTGGCATCCAGACGGTGGTGGTGCATTCGACCGCCGACGCCGACGCCATGCATGTTCGGCTCGCCGACGAGAGCGTATGCATCGGGCCACCGCCATCGCGCGACAGCTATCTCAATATCCACCAGATCGTCGCCGCCTGCGAGATCACCGGCGCCGACGCCGTGCATCCCGGCTACGGTTTCCTGTCGGAGAACGCCAAGTTTTCCGACATATTGGCCGCGCATAACATTACCTTTATCGGTCCGACCGGCGACCATATCCGCATCATGGGCGACAAGATCGAAGCCAAGCGCACCGCCAAGCGCCTCGGCATCCCGGTGGTTCCCGGCTCCGACGGTGCGGTGACCGAGGAAAAGGAGGCCAAGCGCATCGCCGCAGAGATCGGCTATCCCGTGATCATCAAGGCGTCGGCCGGCGGCGGCGGACGCGGCATGAAAGTGGCGCATACCGAGGCCGACCTCGAAGTCGCCTTGCAGACGGCCCGCTCGGAAGCGGGCGCGGCCTTCGGCGATGACGCCGTCTATATTGAAAAGTACCTGCAAAAACCGCGTCATATCGAGGTTCAGGTGTTCGGCGACGGCTTTGGCCGGGGCGTGCATTTCGGCGAGCGCGACTGCTCCTTGCAGCGCCGCCACCAGAAAGTCTGGGAAGAGGCCAACTCACCCGCCCTCAACGCCGAGGAACGCTCGCGCATCGGCGATATCTGCGCCAACGCCATCGCCGACCTCGGCTATTCCGGCGCCGGCACGATCGAGTTCCTCTACGAGAATGGCGAGTTCTATTTCATCGAGATGAACACGCGCCTGCAGGTCGAGCATCCGGTGACGGAGGCTATCACTGGCATCGATCTGGTGCATGAGCAGATCCGTGTCGCCTCGGGCGGCGGTCTTTCGGTCAAGCAGGAAGACATCCGCTTCCAGGGCCATGCCATCGAGTGCCGCATCAATGCAGAGGATCCGCGCACCTTCACGCCCTCGCCCGGCACGATCACCCATTTCCACACGCCAGGCGGCCTTGGCATCCGTGTCGATTCCGGCGTCTATTCAGGGTACAAGATCCCGCCTTACTACGACAGCCTGATCGGCAAGCTGATCGTGCACGGGCGCAACCGCGTCGAATGCATGATGCGGCTGCGCCGGGCGCTGGACGAATTCGTCGTCGACGGAATCAAGACGACGTTGCCGCTGTTTCGCGACCTCGTCGGCAACGCCGACATCGCCAATGGCGACTATGACATCCACTGGCTGGAAAAATATCTGGCCAAAGGCGAATAGCCCCGGACTTGCCGCTATAATGAAGCGATGACTCGCCCCTACGCGCCAGGCTATCGTATCCCGACCGACCTTCTGCTCAAGGCCTACGCCTCGGGCGTCTTCCCGATGGCCGAAAGCGCCGCCGATCCGGAAGTGTTCTGGGTGCGGCCGGAGACGCGCGGCATCATTCCGCTCGACCGCTTCCACACGCCGAAAAGTCTGAAGAAGGCGCTTCGGCGAAACCTCTTCGACATCCGTTTCGACTTCGATTTCGAGGCGACGATCGATGGCTGCGCCGAAAGGCGCGAGGAGCGCCGTTCCACCTGGATCAACGCACCGATCCGCGAGGCCTATGTACAGTTGCATCGCATCGGCCATTGCCATTCTGTCGAGGCCTGGCGCGAGGAGCGGCTGGTCGGCGGCCTCTACGGTGTCTCGCTGGGGAGGGTGTTCTTTGGCGAAAGCATGTTTTCCCGGGAAACGGATGCTTCGAAGATCTGCCTTGTGCATCTCGTCGAACGCCTGCAGGCGCGCGGTTTCGCGCTGCTCGACACGCAGTTCACCACCGAACACCTCAAGCGCTTCGGCGCAATCGACGTGCCGCGCGGCAAATACGAGAAGATGCTGGCCGACGCGCTGAAGGGTGAAGCGGTGTTTTTCCCCTGATGATCCAGCCCGTCAGCGGACCTTCGTTTCCAGCGGAGCCTGCGAATGGAACATCATCTTCCAGCCGTTGACGCGATGGACATAGCCGGTGCTGACCAGCGCCGCGTAGGCTTCGCCATTGCCCTTCACGGCATGCGCCTCATAGGCCAGGATGACGATGTCGCTGCCTGGTTCGACCACGCCCTTGAGATCGATCTCGAGATCACGCCATCGCTTGGGATCGGCGGCGGTTTCGGCGAGATCGGCATTGCTCATGGTCTGGGCCATCTGCGGAAATGCCACGAGGCACTCGGTGTCGGCATTGGCCGCGAAAAATGCCGAATCGCCTGTCCAGAAGCCCTTTTCGAGCTCAAGCAGTTCCTTGATGCTGGCGGTGATCCGCTTTCTGGCAGACATCGGAAAATCCTCCCGGCGCGCATCGTGTGGCCGTCAGGGCCCAACGCGTTGCCCTCAGGGCGGTTCCGAAGGATCAGTTGGTGCTGGTCGTAGGCGGTTCCGTGGCTTCCGGTTCGGCCGCAGCCGGAGCGGCCGTGGCATTCGGCTGGGCCGTATCGGGGTTGGCCGCATCGGTCTTGGCCGAATCGGGCGCTGGCACATCCGACTTCTGCTTGCAGGCCCTCAGCCAGACGTCATAGACGGCATGCTCGACGGCATTGAGACCAGGGCTTTCGGCAAACATCCAGCCAGTGAAGATGCGGCGGATCTTGCGGTCGAGCGTGATCTCGTCGACTTCGACAAAAGAATCGGTCTTCGGCTCCTCGTTCTGCGGCCGGGAGTAGCAGACGCGCGGCGTCACCTGCAAAGCACCGAACTGCACCGTCTCGTCGATATAGACGTCGAAGGTGATGATGCGGCCGGTGATCTTGTCGATGCCGGCGAATTCGGCGACCGGGTTGGTGATTCGGTCCGATCCCGGCGCCGGCGCGGGTGCGGCCGGCGTTGGCGAAGCGGCAAGTGCCGCGGTGCTAACGGTGAGCCCGGCGGCTACTATCAGTGCGCCCATCGATGTCAGGCTGAAAATGCTCATGCAGGGATACCGGTGGTTAGCGCCCGGGTGATTCTCTCTATCACAAAGGCTAGTCGCCGTTTTCTGATGAGCAAGCTGCTAGACACCAATTGTGGCGATAAAGGACCGACGCCCGCTTATGATCCGGGCGTCCAGGCGTCGTAGTCGCCGGTGACCTGCGGGCGGTGCTGGTTGGTCAGCACCGAGCCCTTCGGACGATAGGCTGAGGGCGAGCCGGTCAGGTTCGGTTGATGTGGCTTCTGCCAGTCGCGCGGCTTGTAATCGTCGCTCGGCGGCGCGACGTCGACGCGGTGATGAATCCAGCCGTGCCAGCCGGGCGGGATAGAAGAAGCCTCGGAATAATCGCGATAGATGACCCAGCGGCGCGTGCGTCCTTCGGAATCGACACCGCCTTCGTAGTAGACGTTGCCCACCTCGTCCTGCCCGACCTTCCTGCCGTGCCGCCAGGTGTGCAGGCGCGTGCCAAGCGTCTGGCCGTTCCACCAGGTGAAAAACTGCGTAAGGAAAGTCTTCATCTTCAAACCCTCGCGCCGATGGCGTCCGTTTCCTGCTTATGGCGTCAGCCCTTCGTGAAGGCAAGGGGCTTGCCGCCAAGAGGGCGCAAATGGCGCGCCGGTAAGGCGACACAAGCCGGTGATGCATTGCCGGCGCCGTATGGTGCTTGCCAACCACCCTCAGCCTTTCTAAAGCTCTGCGCGCGCCCCGTGCGGGTATCCGGCCGACCGTTGGCCGAGGGAGGTGACGATTGGCCAGGAAATCGCCGACCGCCGACATTCGCATCGGTGCCGACGCCATTCGCCGCCGAAAGCGTGACGTGCCGATCGTCTGTCTCACCGCCTATACCTACCCCATCGCCCGCCTGCTCGACGAGCATGTCGATCTGCTCCTCGTCGGCGACAGCGTCGCAATGGTCCTGCATGGCCACAAAACGACGCTGGGCGCCTCGCTGGAGATGATGATCGCGCATGGGCAAGCGGTGATGCGCGGCTCGGCCAGGGCTTGCGTCGTCGTCGACATGCCAGCCGGCAGCTATGAGGATTCGGCTGCCCAAGCGGTTGCCTCGGCGCGGCGTATCGTTGGCGAAACCGGCTGCCAGGCTGTGAAACTCGAGGGCGGCGTCGGTATGGCCCGGCAGATCGCCGCGGTCGTCGATGCCGGCATCGCGGTCATGGGCCATATCGGCCTGCTGCCGCAATCCGTCGAGAAGGATGGCGGCTACAGGATCAAGGGCCGGACCGACGAGAATGCGGCAGCGCTGTTTGCCGATGCGCGCGCCGTCGAAGAAGCCGGCGCCTTTTCGATGGTCATCGAGGGCACGGTCGAAGCGGTCGCGGCCGAAATCACCCGCCGCATCGCCATTCCGACTATCGGCATCGGCGCGAGTGGCGTTTGCGACGGCCAGATCCTGGTCATAGACGACATGGTCGGGCTCACCGTCGACCGCGTGCCGAAATTCGTCAAGGAGTACGCCGATTTGCGCAGCGTGGTCTCGCAGGCGGCCGCACGTTACGCCAGCGAGGTACGAGACCGGACATTCCCCGGTTCCGAAAATGTGTTTTCGGCCACCTTGGGCAAGGACAACCGATGAGCCGGCCCCTCGTCGTCGACACGGTCGCCGGCCTTCGCGCGCGGATCCGCGACTGGCGGCGCGACGGCCTTCGCGTCGCCATGGTGCCGACAATGGGCGCCTTGCACGAAGGGCACCTATCGCTGGTCAGGATCGCGCTTGAAAGAGCCGAGCGCTGCATCGTCTCGATCTTTGTCAACCCGACGCAGTTCGCGCCGAGCGAGGATCTCGACAAATATCCACGTCAGCTCGCCCGCGATCTCGACCAGCTGGCTTTGGCCGGAGCCGATCTTGCCTACACGCCTGGGGTTGGTGAGATGTATCCTGCCGGCTTTGCCACCAAAATCTCGGTCGGCGGTCCCTCCGCCGGGCTCGAATCGGATTTTCGACCGACTTTTTTCGAAGGCGTCGCCACCGTCGTGGCGAAGCTGCTCCTGCAGGCGTCGCCCGACGTCGCGGTCTTTGGCGAAAAGGATTATCAGCAATTGTGCGTCGTCAGGCAGCTCTGCCGCGACCTCGACCTGCCCGTCGAAATCATCGGCGCGCCGACGATCCGCGACGCGCATGGCCTCGCCATGTCATCGCGTAACGCCTATCTCGGTGAGGCCGAACTCCAGATCGCCCGCCGGCTCAACGTGATCCTGCGCAAGGCAGCCGCGGCGCTGGCGGCCGGCGCCGACCAGAACGGCGCGACAGGCGAAGCCAGCCGCGCCCTACTCGCGGCCGGCTTCCACAAGATCGATTATGTCGAAGCTCGCGAGAGCCGGACGCTGACGCCGTGGCGCCGCGGGCACGAGGGCCGCCTGCTCGCCGCCGCCTGGCTGGGCAAGACCAGGCTGATCGACAATGTGGACGTCTCCACCAGTTAGGCTGCGGCTCGATCGCTGAATTCGACCGCCGGATTGCGCACCCGAAAGGTCCGCTGCTATGCGGCAAGCGGCCTTTCATAGACGAGCGCCGGGATAGCGGATTGGGCCGAACCGCAATTGTCGGTGCGGCCGGTCTGGACGAAGCCGTTCGCCTGGTAGAAGGCAATTGCGCGCGTGTTCTTCTCTTCCACTTCCAGCCGGATGGCGCGGGCCTCAGGGAAGCTTTCGATGATCTCGTCGAGAAGCATGCCGCCGATGCCCCGGCCCTGCAGGCCGGGCTGCACGTAAAGCTGCTTCAGCATGACCACGCCGCCGCCATCGAGCGCTTCGGCAAATGCCATGCCGCCAATGCGCTGGCCATCGTCGGCGACGAGGAACTCGCTGTTTGGCTTCGCCAGCCGCGCCGTGAGCGAGGCGATCGAATGCCACACATCGGTGATCTCTGCCACCCGTTCGGCGCCATAGATGGCGTCGTAAGTCGCATGCCAGGTCTCGACCAGCAGCGCCCGGATGGCGGCGAGGTCGCGATCCCCGGCGGTGCGCACGAACATAGTCTACTCGATGCCCAGCTTGGCCTTGACCAGGTCATTGACGGCCTGCGGGTTGGCCTTGCCACCGGTCGCCTTCATCACTTGGCCGACGAACCAGCCGGCCATGGTCGGCTTGGCGCGCGCCTGCTCGACCTTGTCCGGGTTGGCTGCGATCACCTCGTCCACCGCCTTTTCGATAGCGCCGGTGTCGGTAACCTGTTTCATGCCGCGGCTCTCGACCAGTTGGCGCGGGTCGCCGCCCTCGTTCCAGACGATCTCGAACAGGTCCTTGGCAATCTTGCCGGAGATGGTGCCATCCTTGATCAGGTCGATGATAGCGCCGATCTGGTCTGGCGAAACCGGAGCGTTTTCAATGTCCTTACCAGCTTTGTTCAATTGTCCGAGCAGGTCGTTGATGACCCAATTGGCCGCGAGCTTGCCGTCGCGGCCGGCGGCCACCTTCTCGAAATAGTCGGCGATCGGCTTTTCCGACACCAGGATCGAAGCATCGTAAGTCGAGAGGCCGAGCGAGGAGATCAATCGCGCCTTCTTGTCGTCGGGCAGTTCCGGCAACTCCTTGGCCAGCGCTTCGACATAGGCCTGGTCGAATTCCAGCGGCAACAGATCGGGATCGGGAAAATAGCGGTAGTCGTGCGCCTCTTCCTTGGTGCGCATCGAACGGGTTTCGCCCTTGACGGCGTCGAACAGCCGCGTTTCCTGGTCAATCGTGCCGCCATCCTCGATGATAGCGATCTGCCGGCGCGCCTCGAAATCGATCGCCTGGCCTATGAAGCGGATCGAATTGACGTTCTTGATCTCGCAGCGCGTGCCGAATTCGCCGCCCGGCCGGCGCACCGAAACGTTGACGTCCGCGCGCATGGAGCCTTCGTCCATGTTGCCGTCGCAGGTGCCGAGATAGCGCACGATGGTGCGCAGCTTGGTGACATAGGCCTTGGCTTCGTCGGCCGAACGCATGTCCGGTTTCGACACGATTTCCATCAGCGCCACGCCGGAGCGGTTGAGATCGACATAGGACATGGTCGGATGCTGGTCGTGCATCGACTTGCCGGCGTCCTGCTCCAGATGCAGGCGCTCGATGCCGACCTCGATGTCCTCGAACTCGCCCTGGCGGTCCGGCCCGACGGAGACGATCACCGTGCCCTCGCCGACGATCGGCTGCTTGAACTGCGAGATCTGGTAGCCCTGCGGCAGGTCCGGGTAGAAATAGTTCTTCCGGTCGAAGACGGACTTGTGGTTGATCTGCGCCTTCAAGCCGAGGCCGGTACGGATCGCCTGCTTGACGCATTCCTCATTGATGACGGGGAGCATGCCGGGCATTGCCGCATCGACCAGGCTGACATTGGCGTTGGGGGCAGCGCCGAACGACGTCGAAGCGCCGGAAAAGAGTTTTGCTTCCGATGTCACCTGCGCGTGGACCTCGAGCCCGATGATGATTTCCCAGTCGCCGGTGGCGCCGGGGATAAGGCGTTTCGCGTCGGGCGTGCGGGTGTCGATGATGCTCATGGTAGCCTGCGAATTACGGGGACCGAACTCACGTTCGGACGTGAGTTTCACGTTAAAAATTAAAGTCATTCGCTAGTGCAAACCGCATCGCGAGACAAGCGTAAAGCCGCCCGCTGGCCTTTTCCGCCGCTTTCGCCTATAGGCCATCCATCCCAATGGAGAGTGGATGTCCACTTACGCTCAGTCCCGGTAAGGCCCTGACCTCATAGCGAGGCAGGGCAGAAAACCTGAAACCCCGCGCCGCGAAGCTTCGCGGCGGCGGCTTTTGTTGTTTTCCCGGAAACTCTCCCATGGATATTTCGCGTATTGAACAACGCGTTCTGCACCTGCTCGCGCAGGGCGGACGCATTGAGATCGAAAAAAGTGAGAAGAAACGGATCGCCTCCGTCAAATGCCTGACCCGCGACGGCTGGCACTACCCCGACGTCGATCTCGACCTGTTTCGGGAGCTGAAGCGCAAGAAGGCGGTTTCGTCGTCGGGCGGCGGCCCCTACCGCATCACGCGGCGCGGGCTCCAACTCGTCCGCTCCGAACTCGACAACAGGTAACTATCGCCCCGCCGACCGTTTGCGCGGCCGGCGGTTGCTTGCCGCTCAGGCGGTAGCGATATAGGCGCGGATTTCCTCAGCCTCGCGCTCGACATCCTCGATACGACGCTTGACCACGTCGCCGATCGACACGATGCCGTCGAGCATGCCGTCCTTTTCCACCGGAAGATGGCGGAAGCGGCCCCGGGTCATGATCTCCATCACCTCGTTGACGGTGTGATTCTCGTTGCAGATCTTCACTTTCGGCGTCATCGCGGAACGAACGGCTATGTCGAGCGCCGCCGCGCCTTCCCTGGCGACGACGCGGACGATGTCGCGTTCGGACAGGATGCCGACGATCTTGCGGTCTCCATTGGTGATGACCAACGCCCCGATCCTGTGTTCGGCAAGGATACGGATGGCTTCGCTCAGTTTTTCGTTCGGCCCGAGCGTCAACACGTCGTGGCCTTTTTGCTCGAGAATGGCCTTAACCGTCATGGCGTCCTCCTCTACTTTGCCAACCGGTTCCTGCCCTGACCGGCTTTCACGTAAGAGTGAACATCGTGCGCCGCGATCGGTTGCATTTCAAGTGCGGCGGTCGGTCGTCTCCCAGTCGAGCGGCTGCCAACGCCTATCGAACCAGCGCAAGCCGAAGAAGCCGGCGATAAAGCCGCCAATGTGAGCCTCCCAGGCGATCTGGCTGTCGACCCCGGGGGCGAAGCCGACAAGGCCGGTGACAAGATTGATCATCATCCAAACGGCAAGGAAGATCATCACGCCACGCGAGCGCAGCACCATTGCGATCGGCAGCACGGGGCCGGCGAAAGCGGCTTTGCCCGCCGAACGATCCGTACGGAAGCCAAAGCGTGCCGCCGCTCCCATCATGCCCGATATCGCACCGGAAGCCCCGACCAGCGGCGCTTCGCCATATGGATGCATGGCCCAGAAAAGCGCCACTGAAGCCAGTCCCGTCGCGGCGAAGAACAACGCGAACCAGAACGCTCCGAGCCGATTGGCCAACGGCGAGCCAAAGGCAGCGAGCCAGACCATATTGATGGCGATATGCGCAAATCCACCATGCATGAAGGCATAGGTGAAGGGCCGCGTGAACAGGAACCAGTCGAAGCCGTATTGGCCGGTGTAGAGGACAGGGATGAAGGCCCCATCGTAAAGCAGTGTCATTTGCTGAGCATCACTCAGCACGTATTGCTGCAACAGGTAGATGGCCACGCAAATGGCGATCACCGCCAGCACGATCGGCGGCAGGTTGAAGATCGGCTCGCGACGCGGCTCGGGCTCGCGATCCGCCTGTTCTATTTCCGGTGGGCTTACAGGTTCACTCATGCGCACTAGCACTCGGTCCAGGATTCGTCGTTGCGAGCATCTAGACCACTGCCCGCCGGACCACAAAGGGCGAATCGCCGAGCGCGAATCAAAAGTGCCGAATCAAAAGAAAGCCGTCCAAGGTTTCCCTTGAACGGCTGTCGAGTCCCCTGTTCCCCCGAACTCTTGACTGGAGTGCTGCCGATCGTCGCGAAACGACCGCTTCTGGAGTGGTTTTTGTGTGCCACGCGGCTCGACCGGGCGCAACGTAAACCACTTGTTAACCTTAACGGCCCCGACCCGTGAACAAGTGTTAACGACGCTGGCACGCTTCCTGCTCCGCAACGCATGTAGGTCATCGGAGGGCGCCCTTCTGTTCACCGATGGGACATCAGACGACAGAATGCGCGGAGCTGCTTAGCATGAACCAGAACGGATCGATCACGCTGTTCCAGTATTGGAACCGCTTGCGTGATGGACGCCCTGCCCCGAAGCGCTCGGAAGTGGAGCCGGCCGATATCAAGTCGCTGCTGGCCGACACTTTCATCCTGGAAAGGGACACGCGTGGGCAAGCGGTGTTCCGGCTGGCCGGCACAAGGCTCTGCGCCTCCTATGGCCGCGAACTCAAGGGGTTCTCCTTTCCCTCGCTATGGCGCGAGAAGGACCAGCGGCTGGTCTCGAAGCTGATCCATGGCGTGTTCGACCAGAAATCCGTCGTGCTGATCATGTTCGAGGGCTTCAGCCGCAACGGCCGTTCCAACAAGTTCGAACTGCTTGCCTTGCCGCTGGATGGCGGCGTCGAAAACCCGCGTTGCCTTGGCGTGATCAGCGCTGTGGAGAAGCCGTTCTGGCTGGGCGCCGACCCGCTCACGGACGCGTTGATCGATTCGATCCGTGTCATCGATCCCGAAAAAGAGTTGCTGGCGAGCCGGCCGGCGATCGACGTTCCCTCGCTTGTTCCCGCCGAACTGGAGGCGCCCGAAACCATCTCCGCGCTCGGCCGAGCGCGCCGCATCCGCCACCTCGTCGTCTTCGATGGCGGGCGCGAGGAATAGTTGACGATCCTACAGCCCCGCCTGCCCGTTTTTCCCCTTTGTTAACCCGCTTTGCTGTAGTTCTGGGATGAAGTCCCTGGCATCGGCGCGCGGGGATGCCAAACGGGGTGTAGGCAGTCATGAGGTCAGCGGCGGTCGACTACGCGCCGTCCCAAGCTGAGAGACGTAACTTTCAGCGCGTCCGGGTCAAGATATACGGGCGCTTCATGCTGGAAGACCGCACCGAACATCCTTGCCAGGTCGTCGATATGTCGCCGGGTAACGTCGCGTTTCGCACGGACCGCATCGGCATGCCCGGTGAAAAGGTCATCGCCTATGTCGACCATATCGGCCGCATAGAAGGCGTCGTCACCCGCACCTTGCAGGACGGTTTCGCAATGACGGTGATTGCGTCGGACCGCAAGAAGGACAAGCTCGCCGCGCAATTGACGTGGCTCGCCAACAAGCACGAGCTCGATCTGCCGGAAGACCGCCGCCACGAGCGCGTCGCCCCCCGCAACCCGACCAGCATCCTGCAGCTCACCGACGGCCGTCAGTACCAGTGCCGCATCATCGACCTGTCGCTCTCCGGCGCCGCGATCGAGATCGACGTCAAGCCGGCGATCGGCGTCCAGGTCATGCTCGGCACCATGCGCGGACAGATCGTGCGTCATTTCGAGGATGGCGTCGCCATCGAATTCGCCGTCATCCAGCGGCCTGAGACGCTCGATTCGGAATTCAACACGCCGCGCGCCTGAAGGCCGAACAGCGTTAAGATCAAAACCGGCCTTCGCGGCCGGTTTTTTTGTATTTCACGACAACGATTGACCACTCAAAAGTTTCAAATTTGATACCTATTCTAGGGACGTTTTACTCAATATCTACTGCGCGCTTTTGCGTCGAATAAATCCACCTGTGGCAATGTCTCCCTCGAACGGGGAGACAAAAACAATGAAGAAAACGAGAGGCAAGCTGTTGCTGATGGCAATGGCGATGCAGCTTTCCGCTTGGGGATCAGCATATGCCGCGGGACCGGCCTATATGCACACCGGCGGCCGCACCACACAGCCTGTCGGACACTATGAATTCTGCCAGCGCATACCGGGCGAATGCAGCGAGCGGACACCCAAGGGGGCGCCGGTCGAACTGACCCGCAAGCTGTGGGCGACGATCCTCAGCATCAACAATTCGGTCAATACCCGCGTCAAGCCGCGCACCGACATGGAAAACAACGGCGTCGAGGAATATTGGGCCTATCCCGACAATGGCTATGGCGATTGCGAGGACTACGCGCTGGAAAAGCGCCGCGAGCTGATGGACGCCGGCGTTCCGGCCGGCAACCTGTTGATGACGGTCGCGCGCCAGCCGAACGGTGACGGCCACGCGGTGCTGACCGTGCGCACCAGCCTCGGCGAATTCATCCTCGACAATCTGGAAACCAAGGTCCTGTCCTGGACGGACACCGACTACACCTACCTCAAGCGACAGTCGGATACCAATTCCGGCGTCTGGGTGACGATCAACGACGGCCGCGCCGACGCGGTCGCCAGCGTCCGCTGAAGGCGTCGATCCATGGCGATCAACGCGCAGCGTTAGGGGACCGGCACGCGTGAACCAGAGACCAGGCGCTACGCATCAAGGCGATGCGCCTAAGGAGAAACCCGGTCGAGTCCCCACCCTCCCCGTCCCAACGACCGGGTCTAAGGAGCCGGCCCCGTCCCCGGGCCGGCTCCGCCATTTCTGGCCTAGACCTTCTTCAACCCCGCCTTGAAGCGCTTGCCGTTGGCGACATAGTGCGCGGCCGAGGCTCGCAGCCTCGCGATCGCCGTCTCGTCCAGCACCCTGATCGCCTTGGCCGGCGAGCCGACGATCAGCGAATTGTCCGGGAATTCCTTGCCTTCGGTGACCAGCGCGCCGGCGCCGACCAGCGAATTCTTGCCGATCCTGGCGCCGTTCAGCACGATTGCGCCCATGCCGATCAGGCTGTTGTCGCCAATGGTGCAGCCATGCAGCATGGCCCGGTGTCCAATCGTGCAGCCTTCGCCAATGGTCAGCGGGAAGCCGGGATCGGTGTGCATGACCGTGTGCTCCTGCACGTTGGTGTCGGCGCCGATCACGACAGGTTCATTGTCGCCGCGGATGACGACGCCGAACCAGAAGCCGGCATTGCGGCCGATGCTGATGTCGCCGATCAGCGTCGCATCGGGCGCGATCCAGTTTGAGCCCGCATCCGCGAAGTTCGGTTCGGTGCCATCGATCGCATAAAGCGGCATTTCTGGTCTCCGATTCGTCTCAAGCCTGAAAGTCGAACGACCCTAGGTTGGCACCTCCCAACACGCAACGGCCACAAGAACGATGCCGAGCGCCAGCGTCCAGGCGACCGCCGTGCAGCCACAGGAAATCAGCGCCACCGACGAAATGCGACCGTCGCGGCGGGCGTCCAAGGCATCGTTGAGCAGCATGAACGGCCCGGCGCACGCGGTGGCGGCGAGCGAACGCAGTACGTGCGCGGAGGACACATAAGGCTCGGTGAACGCGACCTTGCGCCCGGCAACCAACTCCATCGCCGATCCGACCAGCCCACAAGCCGTCAACCCGACAAGAAAAGCGAACGCAGTTAGCTCAACCGGGCCCATCTTTACCTTCCGTTTACCATGAAATCGCACAGTCGCTGGAAGGACTGCAAGAGCCGTGCCGTGCGATGCGTGCCGTCACGGGACAGGAATCCGGGGACAGAGATGAAGCAGGCAGCGATCGCCGACGACCCCCAATTCACCGTGGTCGATTCCACGCTGATGAAGCGGGTGTTCTACGCCTTCGCAGCACTCGCCCTGCTGTCGGTCGCAATCAGCCTGGGCGGCAAATGGTTCGGCCATTCGATCGCCATGGCCGGCTACACGGATGATGCGACGATGCGCAAGGTGGTGGTCGGCAACAATGTCATCGCCGTGCCTGCCAATTTTATCCGTTTCGAACAGGCGCGGCGCGACGGCATCGCCTCGCGGCTCGACCTCTATCTGCGCTATCCCCAGATGGATGGCTACAGCGAGGCCGCCCGCGGCGATTTCAACCACACGGGGCCAGCCAAAAGCATCGTCTTCCTGTCCTTCGAACCGCAAATGATGTCTCGCGACATGAGCGGACGTTTCGGGCCGATCTACAGCGCGCTGATCGTGCAGCCCGGCACGGCAGGTCCGGGCGGCACGACGATTTACGGTTTCAACGCGAAATCAGGTTACCTCAACGAGGTGCTCGTTGTCGGCAACCGGCCCGGCAAGGACCCATTCGTGGCCCGCTGCCTGAGCGGGCCGGCAGCAGAACAATCGCTGGCGCCTTGCGAGCGCGACATCCATGTCGGCGAGGATCTCAGCCTCACCTATCGCTTCCCGAAGGAATTTCTGGGGGATTGGCAGGCGCTTGACGCGGCAATCACCGCCGAGGCCGGGCGTGTCCTAAAGGCCGGACGTTGACGGGAAAGGCCGGTCGCGTTTGCGTCCGGCATCGCCATGGGATGCAAGGATCAGCCCAGATCGATGTCGAGGATCGCCATCGAGAAATTGTAGTCGCCGTCATCCTCGTCCTTGAAGACGATGCCGAGGAATTCGTCGCCGACATAGACTTCGGCCGAATCCTCCTTGCGCGGCCGTGCCTTGACCTCGAGCTTGGGGTTCTGGAAGACGCGCTTGAAATAGGCGTCCAGCTTTCTGATTTCGTCAGGCTTCAACAGTCTTCTCCGATCATCGGGCTTGCTCGTTTGAACGGCGCTTCTGACACGTCGACGATGGCCATGTAAAGGCAAGCTCGCCGTATTGCACGGCAATGGAAGCCGCCGGCGCGAGCAGTGCGAAACTCCGCGACGCCCCTCAGTAAAACTAGATGTCGAAGCTGACGACCTGGTCCATCGTCTGCGACGGCAGAAGCTGGTCCATCTGGCGCGACGGCTGGTCGCAGCCGGTCTCGCCGACGACGCGAGCCGGCACGCCTGCGACCGTCTTGTTATGCGGCACCGGCGACAGCACCACCGAACCGGCGGCGATCTTGGAGCAATGGCCGATTTCGATGTTGCCGAGAATCTTGGCGCCGGCGCCGATCAAGACGCCACGACGAATCTTGGGGTGACGGTCTCCGCCGGCCTTGCCGGTGCCGCCGAGCGTGACACCGTGCAGGATCGATACGTCATCCTCGATGACCGCTGTCTCGCCGACGACCAGGCCGGTGGCATGGTCGATGAAAATGCCTTTGCCGATGCGGGCCGCCGGATTGATATCGGTCTGGAAGACCGAGGACGAACGGCTTTGCAGATAGAGCGCGAAATCCTTGCGCCCCTGATTCCACAGCCAATGCGCCAGCCTGTGGGTCTGGATGGCGTGAAAACCCTTGAAGTAGAGCACCGGCATGATGAAGCGGTCGCAGGCCGGGTCGCGGTCGTAATAGGCCTGGATGTCGACACGCACGGTGGTCGGCCAGTCCTTGTCGTCGGCCAGCATCGACTTGAAGGTCTGGCGGATGAGATCGGAGCCTATGTCCTGGTGCGCCAACCGCTCGGCCAGCCGGTGGATGACCGCCTCCTCCAGGCTCTCCTGGTTGAGGATGGTCGAATAGAGGAAGGCGGCGAGCAGCGGGTCGCGATTGACCGCGTCCATCGCTTCGTCACGGATCGAGCGCCAGATCGGATCGACCGGCTGCAACGCGCTGTGTCGGGAAATGCTGATGCTGTTCATCGACGTCGTCCTGCCGCCTTGCCTAATATCGGGCCGCACATATAAGCCAGATCATAGCACGATTGAACTCAATTTTCCTTAGTGCTCTGTCAAATGGATTTGGTTCGCGGGAATTCAAGCCGGCATGGAAAATGAACTCTTGCTCGACAATGCCCTCAAACGCGAGCTTTCCGTCCTCTATGAGGGACGGGATCGCCACTACCACAACCTTGCCCATATCGAGGCGATGCTGGCGCTCGCCGGCGAGTACCGGAAGCTGCTCGGCGATCCCGAGGCCGTCGAGGCGGCGATCTGGTTCCACGACGCCGTCTACGACAGCCGGGCCAAGGACAATGAGGCGCAAAGCGCGGCGCTCGCGGAAAAAAAGCTCACGGGCCGCATCGACGCCCAGCGCCTCGGCCGCATCAGCGCCATGATCCTTGCCACCGCAACACACCAGTTGCCGGGCTTCGAAGACACGGCCGCGATGCATGACGCCGCTCTTTTCCTGGACATGGACCTGTCGATCCTCGGCGCAGCGCCGGATGCATTCGATGCTTATGAGCGCGCGATCCGCGCCGAATATCAATGGGTGGAGGAGCCGATCTGGCGGGCCGGACGCGGCGCGGTGCTGAACAGCTTCCTGACACGCCCGCACATCTTCCACAGCGAGGAATTCCGTCGGCGCTTCGAGCAGCAGGCCAGGCTGAATCTCACCCGATCGCTCGAAGCGCTGCAAAAACCAGCGTGACATCTGGCTTGTGCATCAGGTTTTATCGGGCTCTTGCGCCGGGTCAAAGCGGATTTTCGGCGTAGAATTCCAGCACACGCCGCTTGAAGGTCTTGTCGCCGACGGCCAGCATATGGTCGCGGCCTTCGATGTGGAAAGCCTTGGCGTTGGGCATCAGCGTGGCAAGCTCGTCGGGCGAGCCGCCGATGTCGTCGGTGGTGCCGACGGCGATCAGCGTCGGCTGGGCGATCCGGGCAATTTCATCCTCGCTCAGCAACTCGCGGGAGGTGGCGATGCAGGCCGCGAGCGCCCGGCGGTCGCTGCGGGTCTGGTCGGCGAAGGCGCGAAACGAACGGCCGCGGGGATGTGTGGTCTTGGCCGGATCGTCGGCAAGGAGGGCTGCCGCGATCGGATCCCAATCGCCGACGCCGTCGATCATGCCGATGCCGAGACCGCCGAAGACCAGCGTCGCTACCTTGTCGGGATCCGATAGCGCCAGGAATGCCGCTATCCTCGCGCCCATCGAATAGCCCATGACATGGGCGCGCTCGATGCCGAGATGATCGAGCAAAGCAGCCGCGTCCGAGGCCATCCGGGCCGGGGTGTAATCTGCCTCTTCGTAGCTTTTCGATGACGAGCCGTGGCCGCGATTGTCCAGCGCTATAGCGCGGTAGCCGGCATCGTTCAGCGTCTTGAACCAGCCGGGCGAAACCCAGTTGACGTAATGGCTGGAGGCAAAGCCATGGATCATCAGCACAGGATCGCCCCGGCCCGATCCCGGCTGGCGATCGAGGAAGGCGATGTC
The DNA here is from genome assembly GCF_006442405.1 of Mesorhizobium sp. B2-2-3. NCBI lineage: Bacteria > Pseudomonadati > Pseudomonadota > Alphaproteobacteria > Hyphomicrobiales > Phyllobacteriaceae > Mesorhizobium > Mesorhizobium sp. B2-2-3. The sequence goes on from NZ_VFWC01000014.1 coordinate 55,316, forward strand.
GAACCCGTCATGGGAAAAAAACTGCATCGGCTATACTGCCCGCGTCCTCAACCGCCACCGCCGTTCGGCGCATCGCCATTGTCCGATGGCGGCACCTCGGGGCCTGATATGGTGCCAACGGCCGGATGCCGCACCAGGTCGCCATAATCGATACCGTTCCTGGCGGCGGTGCCCGCCTTGAGCTCAAGCACGAAGCGCACCGGCACGCCGGGCGAAATGAGCGCCTGGGATTGCGGCTCGCCGTGCTTGACCGCCCGGATCTTGCCATCCTGGCCGATAAAAACCAGGTCAAGCGGCATCGGCGTGTTCTGCATCCAGAAGTTGACCTGCTGCTGCATGTCGAAGACGAACAACATGCCGTGATCGTCCGCCATGTCCTGGCGATACATCAAGCCGGCCTCGCGTTCAGCATCGGTGTCGGCGATTTCGATGGAAAAGGAGCGATCTCCGCCTTTCGTCGCCACGACCAGCGGCGTCGGGTCCACCGGCAGGGTCATCACCCGGCTGTCGGCCGCCGTCGGTGCAGGCGAATAGAAATAGGCGCCCGCGGCGACGATGACGGCAGCCAGGACGCACATTGCGCCCGCCGTCAGCCAGTTCCTATGTGTCATGCGAAAATCCTCGGCAACCGCCCTAATGCGCGACCGGCAAGGTTCCCATATCGGGGTGGATTTCGGCAGCCATAAGGCCTTTGTCGCCGCGCCCGAAGCGGACAAGCACGACCTGCCCCGGCCGAAGCTCGGTGATGCCGTAGCGGCGCAAGGTCTCCATATGGACGAAGATGTCCTCGGTGCCCTCGCCCCGGGTCAGGAAACCAAATCCTTTGGTGCGGTTGAACCACTTCACCAAGGCACGCTCCAGCCCGCTTTCGGGCGTCACCGAGACATGGGTGCGCTGTTCCTGCATTTCCGCCGGATGGACCGCTGTGGTGACATCCATCGAGAGAACCCGGAAAGCCTGCAATCCGCGCTCGCCCTGCTTGACGAGGCAGACAACGCGCGCTCCCTCCAGAGCAGTCTGGAAACCATCCCGTCTAAGGCATGTCACATGGAGGAGGATGTCGCCTGAAACGCCGTCATCCGGGAGGATGAAGCCATAGCCCTTGGCTACATCGAACCACTTGATGGCGCCGGATATTTCGGTCAGATCGACGGCATCGCCGCCTTCGTCGCGCTTCATGGCGTCGCCAAGGGTTTCGGCCCGCCCCGTCAAAGAGGCTTTTTCCCCCATAAGAATGCCCCCTTTTTTCAAGAACACCGCAACTGATTCTTGACACCAGATTAACACTGCGGCTTCCGGTGAGTGCAAGACCTGACGTGCCTTTTTTCACGGTTCATTATGCGAATACCGGATTTGTTCTTTGGCGGCGCCGGCGGCCGCCTGGGATTTGCCCTTTGGACGGCCCACCCCTATGTTGCGCCGCAACCCAACAAGTCGAGGAAATCACATGCGCTATCTGCACACCATGGTCCGCGTCGCCGACATCGATGCTTCGCTCGATTTCTACTGCAACAAGCTCGGCCTGAAGGAAGTGCGCCGCTACGAGAACGAGCAGGGCCGCTATACGCTGATCTTCCTGGCCGCGCCGGAAGACGAGCAAAGCGGCATCGACGAGAAAGCACCGCTGGTCGAGCTCACCTACAATTGGGACCCGGAAGACTACAAGGGCGGCCGCAATTTCGGCCACCTCGCCTATGAAGTCGACGACATCTACGCCACCTGCCAGCGGCTGATGGACAACGGCGTCACCATCAACCGGCCGCCGCGCGACGGCAACATGGCTTTCGTCAAGTCGCCGGACGGAATCTCGATCGAACTTCTGCAGAAAGGTCCGGCGAAGGCAAAGGCCGAACCGTGGGCGTCGATGCCGAACACCGGAAGCTGGTGATCGATCACCTTTTCGAGCGGTCGGCAGCCGGCCTATGGCGGCGGGCGAGCTTGCGCCTATCTATGCGGCGATAGCGCCCGCTTCGAAAGCGGCCGCCGTTTCGTGCGTTTCACCCTCGGAGATCCCTTCATGACGACCAGCCATGCCGATGTCACCACCGCACATGCAAGCCGTTATCTGCAGCAATTGTGCAAACATTGGGCGCACAAATTCCCCGTGGAATTCGATCCCAACCATGGCGCCATCGACCTTTCGCTCGGCCGCACCATCATGGATGCCGATGGAGCTGCGCTGCACATCACCGTATCGACGAGCGACGACCCCGGCTCTATCGAACGCCTCGAAAGCGTCGTCGCCGACCACATCAAACGCTTTGCGTTTCGCGAGGAGCTGACGTTCGACTGGAAACGCGCCGAGGCGGCGTAGGCTCTTGTCCGCGCATTACGGCAGGCATTAATCAGCCGCCGCCGGGCTTGCCGGCCATCTCCAGCAGCGCCAGCACCGAGCGCCAGTTGCGCGCAGTGCCAGGTACCTTCAGTACGCGTGGGATCAGATTGGCAAACACCGATTTGCCCAGTCCGCCGGGTGCATGCAGGTAAAGCACGTCGCCCTTGATCTCGAACCGCTCCGGACCCGTACATTTTTCGGCCAGCCGTGCCGCCTCCTCGGCGGTAGGCGCGCGCTCCAGCGCATACGCGTGCAGCTTGGTTGGCTCCTCGGCAATCTCCGGATAGGGATTTTCCCTGACCAGCCGTTCGACCCAGCCGAGATCGCGCACCATGATGCGCGAATGAAAACCCCATTTCTCCTCGAAAGCCGCTTCGATCTGTTTGGTCAGCGTGGCGGCGTCACCTTCCTTGGCCCGGAACACCGCATTGCCGCTCTGCACGTAGGTAGCGACATCGCAAAACCCGAGATCCTCCAAGAACGCCCGCAACTCGGCCATCCTGACGATGCGGTTGCCGCCGACATTAATGCCTGAAAACAGGGCGATGAAGACGTTTCCGCTCATATGATGAACCCGGCCAATGTCTCGTTGTCGGTGATATCCTGATACTGGACGCCTTCGGCCTCGAAATTCGCTTTCAGCAGGTCGAAATTGCGGCGATCCTTGGTTTCGATGCCGATCAGAACCGAGCCGAAATTGCGTGCCGACTTCTTCAGATATTCGAACCGGGCGATGTCGTCGTCCGGCCCCAGCATTTCAAGGAAGTCGCGCAGCGCGCCCGGCCGCTGCGGAAAGCGGATGATGAAGTATTTCTTCAGGCCCTCGAAGCGCAGTGCCCGTTCCTTGACGTCCGGCAGCCGTTCGAAATCGAAATTGCCGCCCGAAACCACGGCCACGATGGTCTTGCCGCGGATTTCCTTCCTGGAAAAATCCTTCAGCGCATCGATAGCCAGCGCGCCGGCCGGCTCCAGCACCACGCCCTCGACATTGAGCATCTCGATCATGGTCGCGCAGAGCCGGTTTTCCGGGATCAGCCGCACCGTGTCGGCGGCGAAGTCCTTGAGGTGCCGCAGGGGCTCACGGCCGATTTCGGCGACCGCCGCGCCGTCGACGAAATTATCAACCTTGGCGAGTTTGAGCCGTTTTCCCGCCGCAAGGCTCTCGCGCAGGCTTGGCGCCCCTGCCGGTTCGCAAAAGACGAAGCGCGCCTCACGCCCCTGATCGGCGAAGTAGTGCGTCACCCCCGCGGCCAGACCTCCGCCGCCGACCGGCAGCATGACGATGTCGGGCATGCCCGCGCCGGGCATCTGGTCGGCGATCTCATAGGCGACCGTCGCCTGTCCCTCAATGATGTCCTTGTGGTCGAAGGGCGGCACCATATGAGCGCCGGCGCTTTCGGTGAATTCGATGGCGGCGCGATAGCAATCGTCGAAGAAATCGCCGACGAGCCTGATCTCGACGAAGTCGCCGCCGAACAGCCGCGTCTTGTCTATCTTCTGCTGCGGCGTCGTCACCGGCATGAATACAACGCCCTTTTTGCCGAAATGGCGGCAGACGAATGCAAAACCCTGCGCATGGTTGCCGGCGGAAGCGCAGACGAACAGTTCGGCCTGATTGCCTTCGCCAAGTGCCTTGCGGAAGAAGTTGAAGGCGCCGCGGATCTTATAGGAGCGCACCGGGCTCAGGTCCTCGCGCTTCAAAAGCACCCGCGCGCCGGTCTTCTTCGACAGATAGTCGTTCTCCTGCAGCGGCGTTTCCGGAAAGATCCGGCGGATCGCGGAAGCAGCGGTGGCAACACGGGAAGAGAAGCTGGTCATCGGAAAGCCACCTTGAACGCATGTCGTTTGGGAACGTCTATCATCGATTGGCTGCGGAACGCCCTTTTGTCGCGAGCCTTGCCGCCAAGCAACCCGATTCCGTCTATTGCACAGGCGACCCCGTGAAACCATTGCCCGTCACTCATGTTCCCAAGCGGTCGGCGTTTAGTGACATATTTGCCGTTAGTTGGAGGTGATTGTTCATGTAATTCTTAAAATCCATGCGGGTGCCAAGGCCCGTCGGGGCTCGCCCTGATGCAGTCTGGCTTTCGTGCAACACTGCGGCGGCGGTCGCGAGACGCCGACCGCTTTTCGGCTGGGCACGACTTACTTCCGCCGCACTTGCGCTGTCGGGGGAGACTTGCGGAGGCGATTGGCCTTTTCGGGCCGGAGTGGAATTTCAGACGTGCCGTTGAAGACGATTTTTGCCATTGGCCTAGCCTTGCTTGTCGCGGGCTGCGCGGGACAGCAGACCCAGGAACTGCTCGGCAGCGCCATCGTGGCAGCGCCGGTGACCGAGATCGCCGGCAATCACAGCATCTTCATCGCCACCACGCGCAAGAAATCCGACGATCCGAACAAGGTCTTCGACGGCGAGCGATCGGCCACGCTGAACTACGCCCGCGTCAACGTCACCGTGCCCGGCATCCACCAGACCGGGCAGATCGAACGCCGCTCGCGCGGCAAGTCGAACGATCCGGCCAAGTATTTCATGGCCTCCGAGGTCGTCGGCTACGACACCCAGCCGAAATTCGCCAATGCGCTAAGTGCTGACATCGCGGCGCGCGGCGACCGCGTCATGGTCTTCGTCCATGGCTACAACACCGGCTTTGACGACGCCGTTTACCGCCTGACCCAGATCGTCCACGATTCCGGCTATCCCGGCACACCCGTGCTGTTTTCCTGGGCATCCGGCGCCAAGACCACCGACTATGTCTACGACAAGGAAAGCGCCAGCGCTGCGCGCGACCAGCTCGAAGTGACGTTGCGCATGCTGGCGCAGACCGGCGCGCGGCGCATCGATATCGTCGCCCATTCGATGGGAACCTGGGTGACCATGGAGACGCTGCGCCAGCTCGCCATCACCGGCGACCGTGATCTCGGCGGCAAGCTCGGCGACGTCGTGCTCGCATCGCCCGACATCGATGTCGACGTGTTCAAGAGCCAGATGCGCCGCTATGGCAAACCCAACAAGCCGTTCATCCTGTTGTTGTCCGATGATGACCGCGCGCTCCGGCTCTCCGGTCTGATTGCCGGCGCGCGGCCGCGCGTCGGCGACTACAAGGACGCCGCCGACCTTGCATCCTACGGCGTAACGGTCGTCGACCTCTCCAAGATCAAGGGAGCGGACAGTTTCAACCATACGAAATTCGCCGACAATCCCGCGCTGGTGAAGATGATCGGCCAACGGCTGCGCGAAGACGATGGATTTGCCAGCGACCGCGACGTGACCGACCGCATCAGCCTGCTCGGCCAATAGATGCATCGCCGCGGGTTCGCGTGGCCCGCTCGGCCTTGCGACAGACTCGACCAACTTTGAACTGGACCGCGCCGGCCTCTGGCCTTATCGAAATATCCAGCGACGTCACGCGTTTGACGTCCTCCTTTGCGGGAGCCGGCGTGTGACGGTGCATTCGAAGAGTTTCGTCGTCATTGCGTTCACGCTGCTGGTCGCAGGCTGCGCCGGCCGAAACACGCACGATCTGCTGAACAGGACGACGGTTGCCGTACCCGCGTCCGACATCGCGGCCACCCACGAGATATTCGTCGCCACCACCCGCCAGAAGGCGACCAAGGACCCGCGGCAGGTATTCGACGGCGATCGCTCCTTGACCACCAGCTTCGCCCGGGTCGACGTCACCGTGCCGAAAAGTCACAAGGTCGGCATGATCGAGCGTGTCCGGGGGTCTGCCAACAGCAATCCAGCCAAGGATTTCACCGCCAAGGATGTCGCGTTCTATGCGGATGCGCCGCAATTCGCCAAGGCGGTCGGTGCCGACATCGCCATGCGCGGCGACCGTGCGCTGGTTTTCGTGCACGGGTTCAACAATGGTTTCGACGACGGCATCTACCGGCTGACGCAGATCGCGCACGACACGAAATATCCGGGCACGCCGGTGCTGTTCTCCTGGGCCTCGAGCGGCAAGGCGACGGGCTACATCTACGACAAGGAGAGCGCCAACGCGGCGCGTGACGACCTCGAGGCAACGCTCAGGATGCTGGCCAAGACGCGGGCTAAGAGCATCGACATCGTCGCCCATTCGATGGGAACATGGGTGACCATGGAGGCGCTGCGCCAGCTTGCCATCACCGGCGACCGCGATCTCGACGGCAAGCTTGGTTATGTCATCCTGGCCTCGCCCGACATCGACGTCGACGTGTTCAAGAAACAGATGATCCGCTACGGCAAACCGGACAAACCGTTCGCCATCCTGCTTTCCGCGGACGACCGGGCGCTCAAACTGTCTTCCCTGATCTCGGGCGACAAGCCCCGCGTCGGCGACTATGGCGACGCGGCCGATCTGGCCAGCTATGGCGTGTCTGTGGTCGATCTCAGCCAGACCAAGGGTGGCGACCGGCTGAACCACGCCAAATTCGCCGACAATCCGATCCTGGTTCAGTTGCTCGGCGACCGGCTGCGGGCCCCGGCCGGCCTGGCGTCGGACGAACCTCCAGTGCAGCTCAACAATCTCGGCCAAGGCCTCGGCAAGGCCGTCGGCTCGGTTGCCGAGATCGTCATCACCACGCCGTTCAAGGTGCTGACGATCGCCACCGGCGGATGAGCGAAGCGACCGCAACTGCTCTTATACGAAGAGGTCGACCTTCTGGAAGGTCGTCACGTCGATCAGGCCGACATCGGAAATCCTGAGCTCCGGAATGACGACCAGCGCCAGCAGCGAGTGCTGCATGTAGGCGTTGTTCAGCGAGCAGCCCATCTGGCGCATGGCCTCGGTCAGTTTGTCGGCCTTGGCCGCGACGATTTCGGCCCGCTCGTCCGACATCAGCCCGGCGATCGGCATTTCGACCAGTGCCAGTTCCTTACCCTTGGAAAACAGCACGACGCCGCCACCGACCTCGCCCAGTCGGTTGACCGCCAGCGCCATATCCCGCTTGTTGGTGCCGACGACGATGATGTGGTGGGCATCATGCGCCACGCTCGACGCCATCGCGCAATCGCCGATGTAACCGAAGCCGGAGACAAAGGCATTGGTGACGCCGCCGGTACCCCTGTGGCGCTCGACCAGCGCGATCTGGCAGACGTCGTTGCGGCGATCCATGGCGACCAGCCCGTCCTCGACGGCGAGATCCGCTTCCAGCGCCCGCGTCGGTGCCTGATTTTCGATGACCCCGATGACCCGGACCCGGACTTCGTTCGCGCCGTTGGGTGCCGTGATGTCGAAATCGTGGGCCTTCAGCTTCTTGCCGAGCTTGACGGTGTTCTTCGCCGCCTTGGGATAGTCGTAGACCGGAATGTCGATGTCGAGCTTGCCGGCCTTGGCCAGCCTGACGCCACGCGCATAGACCTCGTCGATGGTCATTTCGGCGAGATCCGAGACGATTAAAAGGTCAGCCAGCCGCCCCGGCGCGATCGATCCGATCTCGCGCTCCAGCCGGAAATGCTGAGCGGTGTTGAGCGTCGCCATCTGGATCGCGGTCACCGGTTTCAAGCCCTGGCTGATGGCGTGGCGGACCACGCGGTCCATATGCCCCTGGTGAACCAAGGTGCCGGAATGGCTGTCGTCGGTGCACAGGATGAAATTGCGCGGATCGATGCCGCCCTCGGTAACCGCCTTGATCTGCGAGGCGACGTCGTACCAGGCCGAGCCCAGCCGAAGCATCGCCTTCATACCCTGGCGCACGCGGGCGATGGCATCTTCGGCGCGCGTGCCCTCATGGTCGTCCTCCGGGCCGCCGGCGACATAGCCATGGAACGGCAGGCCGAGATCGCGCGAGGCATAGTGCCCGCCGACGGTCTTGCCGGCTTTCACGGTCGCGGCGATCTCGCCCGACATCACAGGATCGTTGGCGGCTACGCCAGGGAAATTCATCACCTCGCCCAGCCCGATGATATTTTCCCAGCCCATCGCCTCGGCGACGTCGGCGACCGTCAGTTCGGCGCCGGCATGTTCGAGCCCGGGGGCCGAGGGCACGCAGGACGGCATCTGGACATGCACGTTGATCGGCATGGCGACGGCCTCGTCATGCATCAGCCGCACGCCGGGCAGGCCGAGCACATTGGCGATCTCGTGCGGATCGATAAACATCGAAGTCGTGCCATGCGGGATCACCGCGCGGCAGAATTCGGTCACCGTCACCATGCCGCTCTCGACATGCATGTGCGCGTCGCAAAGGCCGGGCACCAGATAGCGCCCGCCGGCATCGACCACCTTGGTGCCCTGCCCGATGGCATGGCCGGCGTTCGGACCGCAATAGGCGAAGCGGCCGCCGGCAATAGCGATGTCGGTGCCGGCTACGATCTCGCCGGAGTGAACATTGACCCAGCGCCCGTTGCGGATGACGAGATCGGCGGGTTTCCTGCCCATGGCGACATCGACCAGATGCGTTGCCATTTCAGTCCATGGTCTGGGTTTGCTGCCCGACGGCGTGTTCGCCATGAAGCGACTCCTGTTTGCCCGACTGTGCCAAGCCGCCACGGTTTTGACCAGCCTCACACTTTCTCCCGATTGTTCCAAGACCGACGGAGAGCGTAAATCGGCCGCACAGAAATGCGATTCCGTTTTGCCGCAAATCGGGTTACCGTGCCTGCCAGGATCTTCCAGCTCTTCGTTCGGGCAGTTCGATGCGTCGCCTAATGCTTGCAAGTGTCGGTTTTCTTGCCGCTCTGGCCGCACCGGCTTTCGCAGCCGAACCTGTGGCCGATGTGCCGATGACCGCCCCCGGTTTCGACTGGACCGGCTACTATGCCGGCCTGCAAGGCGGTTATGGCTGGGGCAGTTCCGACATCTCGGGAACCGAGGGCGAGCCGTTTGCCGCCTCGCCAGACCTCGACGGCGGTTTCGTCGGTGGCCATGTCGCCGGTCTGTGGCAATTCGACGAGGCTGTGCTCGGCGCCGAAGCAGAGCTTAACTATTCCTCGGCAAAGGGCGCCGAAGAACTGGGTGCGGGAAATCTGCTCGGCACGGATGTCAAGTGGTTCGGTTCCATCAATGCCAAGGCCGGCTATGCGATGGATCGGTTCCTGATCTACGGCATCGGCGGCGTCGCCTTTGCCGGCATCGAAACCTCCCAAGATGCCGGTACTTCGTTCGACAACACGCGAACCAGCATAGGCTGGACGGTTGGGGCCGGCGTCGACTATGCGCTGACCGACAGGTTCGTCGTCGGGGCGCAGTATCGCTACTATGATTTCAGTAAGGAGCATTTTGATGCGCCGGACGATTTTCTCGATCGCGACCAGAATGTGAAGCTGAATACGGTCGGCATCAATCTGAGCTACAAGTTCTGAGCCCCATCGCCGCGCCCGGTCACCGGGCAGGATCATGCTCGATCTCGCATGGTCCGCGACGGCAATTCTACGGCAATTCCAAGGACTGAGGGGCCGGCGTCCCCAGTGGGCGGGGGGATGGGTTGGGCCTGGTAGACGCCGGCCTCGACGGATCAGATCCGCCGCGCAGACACCGTATCATTGCCTGCGGCGCGCGGAATTGCGTGATCGCACCAGTATCACCATGCCCGCTTGTCTGAACGTCACCGGCGCAGCACTTGATGCCGCGTGCCGTTTATGATCCTGCCCTCGCACGCAGGCGCGCGTCCGCCATCGCAGTACCCGCGCCCGATCGCGCAGTGAACACTCAAAGAATTGCAGCGAGAAAAGAGCCATCGAACCCGCAAGTGCGGACGAAGGTCCAAGAACATCAGCAAGACCTTGGTCCGAATACCTACAGCAGAGGTCCGATCAGCTCTCCTGCAAGGAACGTACTCGCATTCCTTTCATTTGTTGAACGGGTGCAGCAATGGTCCTTCATGTGCCCACGAGAGCAGGGTTGCCATCATTGCACCCTCAACCCCCTGCTCAGTTCGCAGGCAGAAAGCTCAAATCGAGATCTCGTGCGGCTTGAGCTGTCGTGAAACTACCCCGAGGGATCTGGAATGGAGAAACACTTATGAAAGCGATTTTTCTGACAAGTGCCATGGCGCTCGTTTTCGTTGCAATGCCGGTTGTCGCTTCGGCGGCAGAAGCCGACGTCGTCATCAAAACCCATCGCCATCATCACCGTCACGTGGCAGTGATCAACGATCAGGGCCAGCGCCTCCATCATCGGCGCCATGGCACGGTGGCTTTCTATGACCAAGGTCGCCGGCATCATCGCCGCGACACCGTCGTCATAACGGGCTCAACTGAACGCCGTCACCACCGGCGTCACCCAGTGGTGATCTACGACAGCAACGACTAATATTGTGCAATCCGGCCCGGCTGATCGCCAACCCTGCCGGGCCGTGCCCGCGAGCGGCGGACCGACAACAAGGGAAGGAAGCCAGGCGGGTCTTCCCTGTTGAAAATGAGTGCTTAATCGCAGCCCGGGTATGAGAGGCCGGTCGTGCTCTCCAGCTTGAGCTTCTGGTCCCTCAAGAGGGCGCCAGTAAAAAATAAACGCCGGCGACCAGTGTCGATGTCAAACAAATCGCCATTGCCACGACCACCTTGGTCGCGAACCGCTCGGCTCTCGCGCAAAGCGCGTCAGCAAAATCGTCGCTCTGGATACTTTTCAAGAGCGGCTTGGTGTCGACGCCAGCCATGTGATTGTCGTTGTCGGGGATTGTGACACGGTCACGGCCATCAGTTTTGATGGAACCAGGGGTCATGCTTTGCCTCACGAAGCGTCGGATTGACATCAGCCACCGTTCGACGGAGCTGCCGGATTCGCCGATGCGGACGGCACTTTGGCTTTGGGAGCGTCAATCTTGACGCCAAATATTTTTTCCGCCTGCCAGAACAATGGCCACGGCAGCGCTGCCGCCAGAATTTACCACAGCGGGGCCGGCTGCCATGATCGGCCTCCAGTTGAAGATCATTAGCAAACGCAACGCACGCTTCCTACCGGCGGTTCCACTGCTGGGGCTTGGGTCCTATTGAACATGCGACCAAAGTCAGATCGTGGCGCGCAAAAGGCCCAAACCCACGGTTGTTTGGAACCCACGCGTCTAAGAGCGATTGCCTGACAGGCCATTGAACGATGGTTCCCCTGATCGATGGCCAGCATTGGGAGCCCTTGCCAACCCTGGCAATCCTTCGGGCGCCACCGCGCTTCGCGTCAAGCCCAACGAGAGAGAAAGGAAGCAACAATGAGAACCGATCTTACAACCGTCGTAGCGGGATTCCTGCTGCTTGCCGGCATCGGTGCCGCCGCCGCACAGGATGTGGTCATTCAGCCGCAGGACGAAACCGTCATACAAGAATACGTAAAGAAACAGCCTCTGGCCTCAGTCAAGATTCCCGGCGTTGAGCTCAATGTCGGGACCGCCCTGCCCGATACAGTCGAGCTTCATGAAATTCCCAACGTCAAATATCGCTATGTCGTCGTGGACAATCACACCGTCGTCGTGGATCCCGGCACACGCAAGATCGTAAAGATTATCCAGTGAGCGCTTGAACGCCACGATCCGCCGTTTCAGGTCGGCGGATCGTGGCAACGTTCGCCGAGGGCCCATAGCCGACGGCGCGCCTCGGCGCACGGTCGCCGAGCCGCCGCTAGAAGACCCGGGTGGCACCCGTTGGTGGCGGCTAGGCTCTGCAGAGCATTGAAGTAGAGTTAAGGTGGTGCGGACGACGGGAATCGAACCCGTACGATCAGAGATCGAGGGATTTTAAGTCCCTTGCGTCTACCAATTCCGCCACGTCCGCGCGCCTTTCGTTTCAACTACCTAGGCGATCTCGTCAATTAGGGCCATGCAGTCCCAAAAAAGCGTTGTGCAAAACACGTTCGTTTTCATTCGCCCCGCACCGATTCTTCGTCCCGCAGGGGCGACCGGTATCGGTCAAACAGCGATCGGATGGAGCTTCAGATGCTGGATCAGGATGATGGTCTTGGCGTCGATGATGCGGCCATCGGCAATGCCGGCCAGAGCCTCGTCGAGCGGCATTTCCAGCACCTCGATGTCCTCGCCTTCGTCCGCTGCGCCGCCACCGGCCGAAATGCGGTCGGCGGGCGAATAGAGGGCGGTGAAGAACCAGAGCCGCTCGGTGACGCTGCCTGGGCTCATGTAGGGCGAAAACAGCCGCTCCACATGGTTCAGCCGATAGCCGAGCTCTTCCTCCGCCTCCTTGCGGATGCAGGTCTCCGGATCGTTTTCGTCGAGCAGTCCCGCGCAGGCCTCGACCAGCGGCTCGCGGTGGCCGGTGACATAGGCGGGATAGCGGAACTGGCGCACCAGGAGCACGGTCGAACGATGGGGATCATAGGGCAGGATCACCGCGCCATCGCCGCGATCGTAAGTCTGGCGGATTTGTGTCTCCCATTGTCCGTCGCGGCGACGGTAGTCGAGGACGGTCTTCTTCAGAACCGCCCAGTCGTCGGATAGGATTTCTTCAGAACGGATGCGGATACGATCTTCCATCGGCTGCCTCCACGTTGCCCGGGAGGCGTAGCCGCGAACCAGCGTTCACGCAATCGGGGCAGCGGTTGGTCCAGCAAGCATTTCACTCTCTCGTGTGTGGCATGGCGGCGATCGATCGCCTAAATAGCGCATCCTATTCCCGGAGTTTCGTTCATGACCACATCGCTTTTCCAGCCGATCACGCTCGATGGCTTGAGCTTTCCCAACCGCATCGCCGTCGCGCCGATGTGCCAGTATTCGGCCGAGGACGGCTCGGCGAGCGACTGGCATCTCCACCACTGGATGAACCTGGCAATGTCCGGCGCCGGCATGGTGACGGTCGAGATGACCGATGTCGAGCGGCGTGGCCGCATCAGCCATGGCTGCCTCGGCCTCTATTCCGAAGACAATGAAGCCGCTGCGCGCCGCGCCCTGGACGCAGCAAGGCGCGTGGCCGCACCCGGCACCAAATTCGGCACTCAGCTTGCCCATGCCGGCCGCAAGGCCTCGAACCGCAAGCCTTGGGAGGGCGGCGGACCGCTGCAGCCGAACGAGGATCCCTGGCAGACCGTCTCGGCTTCGGCAATCGCCTACGATACCGGCTGGAACGTGCCGCGAGCGCTGGAGGAAGAGGAGATCCTCCAGCTCATCGAGCGGTTCGCCGAGGCGGCGAGGCGGGCCGAACGCGCGGGCTTCGACTTCATCGAGCTGCACGCGGCGCACGGCTACCTGATCTTCCAGTTCCTGTCGCCGCTCTCCAACCAACGCACGGACAGCTGGGGCGGCTCGCTGGAAAACCGCATGCGTCTTGTCGTCGAGATCGCCAAGGCGGTGAAAAAGGCAGCGCCAAAACTGATGCTGGGCGCCCGGCTGTCGGTCAAGGATTGGGTCGATGGCGGTTTCGACGTCGAGGATGCGATCGAAGTGGCGAAAGCGCTGAAGGCCGAAGGCGTCGCTTATCTCTGTTGCTCGAGCGGCGGCAATTCGCCCTTGCAGAAACTGCCCTCCGGCCCCGGCTATCAGGTACATCTGGCGGAAGCCGTGCGCAGGGGCGCCGGCATCCCTACCCGCGCGGTCGGTCTGATCGACGATCCCAAGCAGGCAGAGGCGATCATCGCCGAAGGCCGCGCCGACATGGTTGCGCTGGCGCGCGCCTTCCTCGCCGACCCGCGCTGGGGGTGGCGAGCGGCCGCCACGTTCAGCGAGACGATCCATCCCGCGCCGCAGCTCGCGCGCTCGGTGACGACGATGCAGCACTGGATGAAGGCGGCGGACTGAGCGACCCTTCCGAGAAGGGCGGAACGCGTCGTCGGACGACCGCCGCAATAGAGCTTCCAAGGAGGTTTGGGACGTTTGGGCGCAGGCTGAGGACACGGTTGCAACCAAATTGACTGCTTTGCGTTGCGGCCATGATGGACAACAAGCCTTTTGAAACACCGGTCGTGGTCGAACTCGGCCATGTCGGCAAATATCGCCACATCCGCAGTACCCAGGAGGCGGCGGAGTGCCTGATGACGGTTTGGCCGCTCAATCGCGGCCCCCGTCATCGTGATGCTCTCGACACTTGCCTCAAAGTGCTGGAAGGTTATCGTTCGACAGCGGATGCGCGCCGGGCCCTTATCGAAGCCGCCAAGGAATCGGAAGTGCTGGTGCCAGACGACAAGCTGTCCGACGACCGCCTGCATTGAGCGGACGGACCTTTAAACCGGAGGTTATTGATGGCGAAGCTGACTTACAAGATCGTCGAGCATGACGGCGGCTGGGCCTACAAGGTCGGAGCGACCTTCTCGGAGACGTTTCCCACGCATCAGGACGCGTTGCGGGCCGCCGAGATCGCTTCTGCCGAGCAGCAGGTCGCGGGGTCGACGGACGGCATCCAGTACGAGGATGCCGACGGCAAATGGCATGAGGAACTGGCTGATGGACGCGACCGGCCGCAGACCGAGGTTTCCGACTGATCTTTCAGCCCAAAGCCCGATCGCCCCAAAGGCCGGCCGCCCCGGAGCGCCGACCGCGGACGTCGGGAGAGAAAACGCCCTACGGTCAGCAGGGAAACTTACGGCTGATTATTTGCCGCAGTACTGGTCATTGACGTTGCCTTGAGCATTGGCGTCCGGACCTGGAGTGTTGTGAGCACATGGGCCCATCCCACCGGTATTGCCTTGGGTGCTCAACCCGGAGCCGTATGCGTTGATGCTCCCGGTGGTGCTCTGGTCGATGGCTGATGAATCCTCATTGCCGAACAGCGACCAATTGTTCCACCAACTGTCATGGTTGTAATACCTGCCGTCCGTCGACTGCGCCATCGCCGATGTGGCAAGACCGGCCGTCAGAACGAATGCCGCGAAAAGTTTTTTGTACATTGGATCACTCCGTTTTGTCTTCGTCGCCTTGGGTGCGACACGGGGCAAACCAGTCATCAGCCGAATGGTTCCTTGAATTCCTTGTGAAGCGTCGGTGAAGCGACGATCCACGGCGTGGACCACAAGCATCGCCAGCAGGAGCAACGCCGGCAGGCACCGGCGGCACAACGATCAGCCGTGCAGCTTCGCGGCGATTTCGGCGACGCGCCCGCCCTGGAACTTCGCGCCTTCGAGTTCCTGCGCCGAAGGCTGGCGCGAACCGTCGCTGTCGCTTGTGGTGGTCATGCCGTAGGGCGCCCCCCCACGCACGACATCGTTGCCCATCTGAGCCTGATAGGCATAGGACAGGGGAACGATGATCATGCCGTGGTGCTGAAGCATGGCCTGGGTGCTGATCAGCGCCAGTTCCGCGCCGCCGTGCTGGGTCGCGGTCGAAGACATCACCGAGCCGATCTTGTTGATCAGCGCGCCCTTGACCCATAGCGGGCCGGTCTGGTCGAAGAAGTTCTTCAGTTGCGCGCACATCATTCCGTAACGCGTCGAGGCGCCGACGATGATCGCGTCATAGTCGCTCAGTTCCAGCGGGCTGGCGATCGCCGCTTCCTGGTCGAGCTTGTAGTGGGCGGCCTTGGCGACCGCTTCGGGCACGAGTTCGGCGACGCGCTTGATGGTCACCTCGGCACCGGCTTCGCGCGCGCCTTCGGCTGCGGCCTTGGCCATCTGCTCCATGTGACCCCAGCTCGAATAGTAGAGAACAAGTACTTTCGCCATTTGCGTCTCCTTGACGTGATGATCCTCGCCCGCCCCAGCCACGCCAGGGTACTTAGGGCGCCAATATTCGGGGAATACCGCGTATGCGGGCACAGTTTGTTCACCGGTCGGATGGCATTGCCGCTGGCCGCGTGCCGCGCTATTTCAGGCGACCCGTTTTTGCCGGAGCCATCGATGTCCGAAATCGTTACCGCCGCCATGCTCGTCATCGGCGATGAGATCCTGTCCGGCCGCACCAAGGACAGGAATATCGGCCATCTGGCTGACATCATGACGGCCATCGGCATCGACCTGAAGGAGGTGCGCATCGTTCCCGATGAGGAAGACGAGATTGTCGCCGCGGTAAATGCGGTGCGGGCCCGCTATACCTATGTGTTCACAACCGGCGGCATCGGCCCGACCCATGACGACATCACAGCCGATTCGATTGCCAAGGCCTTCGGCGTGCCGTGCGAATACGATGCCAAGGCCTATGCCCTGCTGGAAGCAAGCTATGCCGCTCGCGGCATCGAATACACCGAGGCCCGCAAGCGCATGGCCCGAATGCCGCGCGGCGCCGACCATATCGACAATCCGGTGTCGGTCGCGCCCGGATTCCGCATCGGAAATGTCCACGTGATGGCGGGCGTGCCCTCGATCTTCCAGGCCATGCTCGACAATGTCGTGCCGACGCTGAAAGCCGGCACGAAAATGCTGTCGGCAGCGGTGCATTGCCCGTTCGGCGAAGGTCTCGTCGGCGGGCCGCTGGGCGAGATCCAGAAAGCGCATCCGGACACGATCATCGGCTCCTATCCGAAATACGGCGACGGCAAGTTCTGGACCGAACTGGTGGTCCGTGCCCGCAGCCAGCAGGCCCTGGACGCCGCGCGCGCCGATGTCGAGGCGATGGTGGCCGGCTTTGCCAGCAGCGCGAGCTGATCCGGTCCAGGCCGGAACCAAGCACAACGCGGCGACGTTTCCTTGCCGCGGGCGGATCGCTCGCAAAATGAGGGGATCACCATGCGCTTCAAGACCATCGTCGCCATTCTGCAGAACGAGCAGGACGCGGAGCGCGTGCTCGACTTCGCCATTCCGCTTGCCGGCCGCTTCCAGAGCCATCTGATCGGCATCCACGCCGAAGCGCTTCCGGTGCCCTACACGTCGGCCACCGGCTTTCCCGACACCGAGTTCCTGCAGGTTTCGGCCGACATGAACCGCGAACGGGCCGAAAAGCTGCGGGCCGCGTTTCTCAGGCATATCGAGAATTCCGGCCTGTCCTTCGAATGGCACAGCCTGGAGAGTTTTTCCGGCGACAGCGCCCTGACCGGCATTTCAAGCGTGCGTGCCGCCGACCTGATCATCGCCGCGCAGCGCGAGACGGGCGGCGATGCGAGCGCCGACGTCGACACACTGGTCTACGACGCCGGACGGCCGGTGCTGGTAGTGCCGCACCTGGGTCCGCTGATCACCACCTTCAAGCGTGTGCTGCTTGCCTGGAACGGCAGCAAGGAGGCCGCACGCGCCGCCTTCGATGCGCTGCCCTTCATCATCGAGGCCGACAAAACCGACATTCTGGTCATCGATCCGCCGGACACGCTCGATGAACGCCCCGAGGCCGCCGGAGCGGAAATCGCTTCCGCCTTGTCGCGTCATGGCGCCAGCGTGAGTGTCTCGGTGCAGAGATCGGGCGGCACCTCGGTCGACGAGGTGATCCAGACCAGGATCGCGGAGACCGGCGCCGATTTGCTGGTGCTTGGCGCCTACAGCCACTCGTGGCTGCGCCAGCTCTTGTTCGGCGGAGTGACGCGCTCCGTGCTGCGCACCGCGCCGGTGGCGGCTTTCCTGTCGCGGTAAGTTCACAGTGTCGTTTGCGGCCGCTCTTGCCAAGCGCGAGGTTTTCCAGTTACTTCCGCGCGCATTCCCCTGTTTTCTGCGCGCGACCGCGCGTGCTGCGGAGTGCGCGAAAGATGTCCCTTCCCGAAAAAGCCTTTCCGGTCTCCTGGGACCAGTTCCACCGCGATGCGCGCGCGCTCGCCTGGCGGCTTGCCGGCACCAACAAGGCGCAATGGAAAGCGATCGTCTGCATCACGCGCGGCGGCCTCGTGCCGGCGGCGATCATCTCGCGGGAGCTTGGCATACGCGTTATCGAGACGGTCTGCGTCGCCTCCTATCATGACTACAGCAGCCAGGGTCAGCTGCAGGTGCTGAAGGAGGTCACGCCGGCCCTGCTTGCCGACGACGGCGCGGGCGTGCTGATTATCGACGACCTGACCGACACCGGCAAGACGGCTGGCATCGTGCGCGCCATGATGCCGAAGGCGCATTTCGCCACCGTCTACGCCAAACCGAAGGGGCGGCCGCTGGTCGATACTTTCGTCACCGAGGTCAGTCAGGATACCTGGATCTATTTTCCCTGGGACATGGGCTTCACCTACCAGAAGCCGATCGCCGACGATCACGCCGGCTGATTCGCGGCAAGCAACCTGCTGCAAATCGAGCCGCAGGGAAGTCTCATCCACTAGGCAAAGGGTCTCGCGAGGCTGGCTGGCGCGCGGAAATCGGCGTCTATTGGCGAAAATCGGCCATCCTGATGAAAGTTTTTACTTTTATTGCCGATAATTAGCCGTAAGATTCGTGAGACGGCAAACGATTCTGGAGGCTGGGGCTAGCTTCTCCGATGCTGACGAGGCCAACGACGCACAACCATCTGGCCGAAAGGGTCCGGCGACTCTTCGGCACCGCGCCGTGCCGTCTGCAGGTAGCCGCCCTGCCCTGGCGCGAAACCGGAAACAGCGTCGAGATCATGCTGATTACCAGCCGCGATACCGGCCGCTGGGTGCTTCCGAAGGGCTGGCCTGAAGCCAGGGAGCCGCTTTGCGAAGCCGCGGCGCGCGAGGCTGTCGAGGAAGCCGGACTGCGCGGGACGATCTCGCATCTCGAGGCCGGCCGCTACTTCTACGCCAAGGCCCTGGCCTCCGGCGAGGAAGTGCCATGCGAGGTATTGGTGTTCCCGCTGCATGTCGACAAGGTCGCCGACCATTGGAAGGAAAAACGCTCCCGCACCCGCAAATGGGTCAATTCGAGCGAAGCGGTGCGCATGGTCAACGAACCGGATCTTTGCCAAATCATCGCCTATTTCTGCGCCGACCCGCGTCGGTTTGCCTGAACCGGGACCGGCCGCGCCACCAAGCAGCTCGGACGGGGGCGCCTGCGGCGTGAATGCTTTTCTAATGAAGACGTAATAGGATCTGATCCGATCCTGGCGTTTTACCGATGACAAATCCCGCAAATCCCAATCCAGAGAGATCCGACGAGCACAAGCGCGAGCATCGCCAGCGCGTGCTCAAGGGCGGCACGATCATCACGGGCATCTCGAATTCGGAAGTTGGCTGCACGCTGCGCAATCAAAATGAAGGTGGCGCCGAACTCAAGGTTCCGCCCGAAGCAACGATTCCGGATCATTTCCTTCTCTATGTGCCCGTCGACGGCATCGGCTATCGATGCGAGGTCCGCTGGCGCCGCAACGGCCGGATCGGGGTGCACTTCACCGGAACCGAGCCGAAGCCCAGGACGCATTACGGCTGATCCGCGACGCCGGATGCGCCAGATGGTCTGTGCCTGGATCACGCCCCGGAGCCGTCGCGAAGCCTGACAAGCGCGTCTTTGTCCCCTCGGCCGGGGGCTACCGCGGCAGCTCCATTCTATCCCCGTTATCCACATGTGTGACACACAAGATGTTGAGGTCACAAAAGCTACGCAAACGAATCCTTGACGGCGCAAAACGAGTCGCCTTTTATAGGCCATGCGCTCCTGTTGAGAGCGCGACCGGAAAGTTCTGAGCCCGGTCTTTTTCCCGGATTATGTGCGTTTTTCCCCACATTTCCGCCTGTTTACGAGGCTGGCGGAAGCGTTGGGATTGTGGGGGCGTGGGCGATAAAAGGGAGAATTGTCGGACTGGAATAAATTGTCTGTTAACACTATATTTAGTGTTTGCAGGCAGGTTCGACGCTAGATAATGTGAATTTCCCTCGAGTGAGGGAATCGGAAAAAATCAGTTTTGAGGGACCCGCGGGTTCGTCGGTGAGTTGGACAGGCGCTTCGCAAGAAGTTTGACCAGCAAGGCGGACGAAGACCGCGAAAATGGAGAGCCGGCCGTTTTCGAACGCCGGCAGACGGCGGACATGCGCGTTTCGCATTGGGAGCAGAAATCTCCCGACGAAAGCGCTATATATAGACAAAAGGGACCGGACAATGCGCATCGAGCGTCGTTTCACCAGACAGGGACAATCGGCTTACGCGGAGATCGAATTCCGCAAGGCGCTCTCCGAGATCAAGAATCCGGATGGCTCGGTGGTGTTCCGCTTGGACAATATCGACGTGCCGGCGCAATTCTCCCAGGTCGCCGCCGACATCCTGGCGCAGAAATATTTCCGCAAGGCCGGCGTCCCCGCGCGGCTGAAGAAGGTCGAGGAGAACGATGTTCCCTCCTTCCTGTGGCGCTCCGTCGCCGACGAGGCCGAACTTGCCAAGCTGCCGGAAGCCGAGCGCTACGGGTCCGAGATCGACGCCCGCCAGGTCTTCGACCGGTTGGCCGGCACCTGGACCTATTGGGGCTGGAAGGGCGGCTATTTCAAGTCGGAGGAAGACGCGCGCGCCTTCCGCGACGAGCTTGCCTACATGCTTGCCACCCAGCGCGTGGCGCCGAACTCGCCGCAATGGTTCAACACCGGCCTGCACTGGGCCTATGGCATAGACGGCCCGAGCCAGGGCCACTTCTATGTCGACCCGTTCACCGGCAAGCTGACCAAGTCGAAATCCTCCTACGAGCACCCGCAGCCGCATGCCTGCTTCATCCAGGGCGTGCAGGACGACCTCGTCAATGAGGGCGGCATCATGGATCTGTGGGTGCGCGAGGCGCGCCTGTTCAAATACGGCTCGGGCACCGGCTCCAATTTCTCGCTGCTGCGCGGCGAGGGCGAAAAGCTGTCCGGCGGCGGCCGTTCGTCCGGCCTGATGAGCTTCCTCAAGATCGGCGACCGCGCTGCGGGCGCCATCAAGTCGGGGGGCACGACGCGCCGCGCCGCCAAGATGGTCATCGTCGACGCCGATCACCCCGACATCGAGGAATTCATCGACTGGAAGGTCAATGAAGAGCAGAAGGTCGCCTCGCTGGTGACCGGCTCCAAGATCGTCAAGAAGCATCTCGAAGCGATCATGAAGGCCTGCGTCAACTGCGAAGGCCATGACGACGACTGCTTCGACCCCGCCGTCAACACCGCACTGAAGCGCGAGATCAAGGCGGCCAAAAAGGACGCGGTGCCGGAGAACTATATCTACCGCGTCATCCAGTTCGCCAAGCAGGGCTACACCTCGATGTCGTTCAAGACCTACGACACCGACTGGGATTCCGACGCCTACCTCACCGTGTCGGGCCAGAACTCCAACAATTCGGTGTCGCTGAAGGACAATTTCCTGCGCGCCGTCGAGGATGATGCCGACTGGCATCTCACCGCCCGCAAGGACGGCAAGGTGCTGAAGACGCTGAAGGCCAGGGATCTCTGGGAAAAGATCGGCTACGCCGCCTGGGCATCCGCCGATCCGGGCCTGCACTTCAACACGACGATGAACGACTGGCACACCTGCGCATCCGCCGGTGCGATCCGGGCCTCCAACCCGTGTTCGGAATACATGTTCCTCGACGACACGGCCTGCAATCTCGCCTCGATCAATCTGCTCCCCTACCGCAATGCCGACGGCACGATCGACATCGCTGCCTATGAGCATACGGTGCGGCTATGGACCATCGTGCTGGAAATCTCGGTCATGATGGCGCAGTTCCCGTCAAAGGAGATCGCCAAGCTCTCCTACGACTACCGCACGCTGGGCCTCGGCTATGCCAACATCGGCGGCCTGTTGATGACCTCGGGCATTCCCTACGATTCCGATGAGGGCCGCGCCATCTGCGCCGCGCTCACCGCAGTCATGACCGGCACCGCCTACGCCACCTCGGCCGAGATGGCGTCCGAGCTCGGCGCCTTCCCCGATTACGACCGCAATGCGCAGAACATGCTGCGCGTCATGCGCAATCATCGCCGCGCCGCCTATGGCGACAAGGACGGCTACGAGAAGCTGGCCGTCAACCCGGTGCCGCTGGTCGCTCCCGACCTCAAGCAGCAGGAGTTGGCGACGCACGCCAAGGCTGCTTGGGACCGCGCCATCGAACTCGGCGAGGAGCACGGCTATCGCAACGCGCAGGCGACCGTCATCGCGCCGACCGGCACGATCGGACTGGTCATGGATTGCGACACAACAGGCATCGAACCCGACTTCGCGCTGGTGAAGTTCAAGAAGCTTGCCGGCGGCGGCTATTTCAAGATCATCAACCGCGCCGTGCCGGAAGCGCTGCGCACGCTGGGCTATTCGGAAAGCCAGATCGCCGAGATCGAGGCTTACGCCGTCGGCCATGGCAATCTCAACCAGGCGCCCGGCATCAACCCCGGCTCGCTCAAGGCCAAGGGCTTCACCGACGACAAGATCGCGGCGCTCAACGCGGCGCTGAAGTCGGCCTTCGACATCAAGTTCGTCTTCAACCAGTGGACGCTCGGCGCCGACTGGGTGAAGGAGACCTTTGGCTTCACCGACGAGCAGCTCAACGACTTCTCGTTCGAGATGCTGCCGGCACTGGGCTTCTCCAGGAAGGACATCGAAGCCGCCAACATCCATGTCTGCGGTGCGATGACGCTCGAGGGAGCGCCCTTCCTCAAGGCCGAACACCTCCCCGTGTTCGATTGCGCCAGCCCCTGCGGCAAGATCGGCAAGCGCTCGCTGTCGATCAACAGCCACATCCAGATGATGGCGGCGGCACAGCCTTTCATTTCCGGCGCCATTTCCAAGACCATCAACATGCCGAATGACGCCACGGTGGAGGACGCCAAGAACGCCTACATGCTGTCGTGGAAGCTGGCGCTGAAGGCCAACGCGCTCTACCGCGACGGCTCGAAGCTCTCGCAGCCGCTCAATGCCTCGCTGCTCGCCGATGGCGAGGAGGACGAGGACGAGGCGATCGAACAGCTGGTCGCCGCGCCTGCCGCGCAGCGTGCGGTGCAGGTCACCGAAAAGATCGTCGAGCGCGTCGTCGAGCGTCTCTACCGCGACCGCGAGAAACTCCCGAACCGCCGCAAGGGGTATACGCAGAAGGCGGTCGTCGGCGGCCACAAGGTCTACCTGCGCACCGGCGAGTTCGACGACGGTCGTCTCGGCGAGATCTTCATCGACATGCACAAGGAAGGCGCTGCCTTCCGGGCGATGATGAACAATTTTGCCATCGCCATCTCGCTCGGCCTGCAATATGGCGTGCCGCTGGAGGAATTTGTCGAAGCCTTCACCTTCACCAAGTTCGAGCCGGCCGGCATGGTGCAGGGCAATGACGCGATCAAGAACGCGACGTCGATCCTCGACTACGTGTTCCGCGAACTTGCGGTCTCTTATCTCAACCGCCACGACCTCGCCCATGTCGACCAGTCGGATTTTGACAAGACGGCACTTGGCCGCGGCATCACCGAAGGCAAGGCCACGCCGTTCTCCAAGGGCCTTTATCGCGGTGCCTCGCCGGTCAAGCTGGTGTCGGGCGCCGAGCCTAAGGGATTTGGCGGGTCTGGCCCGGCCACGGCCCCTGCCCGCGTGGCGCCGACGGCCTTCTCTGGCTCCAACGTGCTGGCGCTGAAGCCGGCGAGCGACGAGGCCATCGCCTACAAGCGCGACTATGAGGAACGCGCCAGGGAACTGGTCGAGGACATCGCCGAGGAGGAAGCCGAGGCTTCGGGTGCCGAGGGGCTGTTCTCCAACGCCGCCGCGCACGAAGCCGCGGAAGCCAAGGCGCTCGCCGCCACCCGGCGCCAGCAATCGCTGATGCAGGGCTACACCGGCAACGAATGCTCGGAATGCCACAACTTCACCATGGTGCGGAACGGCACCTGCGAGAAGTGCGATACGTGTGGAAGCACGAGCGGGTGCAGCTGAGAGCTGATGCCGCCTCGGCTTACAGTCCGCGAAGTCATTCGCTTGCTGGAGACCGATGGCTGGTATCTGGTTGCAACCAAGGGCAGCCATCGCCAATATAAGCACAAGATAAAAGCCGGCCGCGTCACCGTGGCCGGCAAGTCGTCTGAAGAGGTTGCACCAGGGACATTGAACAGCATCCTCAAGCAGTCCGGGTTAAAGGAGTGACGACATGCGTTACGCTGTGGTGATTGAAAAAGCAGGAGATAATTTTTCTGCTTATGTGCCGGACCTGCCCGGCTGTATCGCGACCGGCGCGACGGTGCCTGAGGTGGAAACCGAGATTCGCGACGCAATACGCTTTCATATCGAGGGCTTGCGTGCCGATGGGTTGGATGTGCCCGAAAGTGTCAGCCTGGCAGAATATGTAGAGGCATAGAAGGCGCCGCTGCGATCCTTCCAATCCAGATCAGCCTCTGACCTCAGCACCTATTCCGCCGGCAACACTCGCAGCGTCTGCTCATCAAACAGCGGCTCGTCCTGGCCAATCCGGACAAACAGCAGCTTTTGCGCCGCACCCGCCGGTATCTCGAAATACTGGATGCCATCGGGCATCTCGCCCCAGTCGCCGCAGGGCGGTTCGGGGACCTCGTTGGGGTCGGCAAGTGCCTTCAGCTCTTTCGCGTAGGCGGCGTCGGGGCTGAATGTATAGCGTTTGACACCGGCGGGCACGGTTCCTTCCGTGTAGGGGGCGAGCACGCAGCGTGCGCCGACGGCGTTGTCGGTCTTTTCCAGGAACAGCCGCTGCAACGCGGCTTCGGCAGTTTCGCCGGGCTTGATGTCGAATACCTCAACCAGAGGATCGGCCGCGCCGCCATCGCTGTATTTGACGGCGAGCGCCTCGCCTGCGAACTCAAAGTGGATCTGGCGGAAACCGAAATCGCAGCGCTGCACCCAGGCGGCGAGCCCGACGGTTTTGTCGGTCAGCCTTTCCCAGGCGCATTTGTCGATGGGCGGGCGCGACGGCGCCGGTTCATCCGCTCGTGCCACGGCCGATATTGCCACGGACGCAAACAGGGCGCTGCCCCAGACGATCGATATCATGGCGCTATTCATCGCTGCATCCTGTCAAAGTGAAGACATCCCACGCCGAGCCACCGGGGTTGGCGTTGGCGAAGTCGACCCAATCGGTGAAAGCCACGCCGAAATCCGGCAGCAGCAGCCCTTTCGGCGCCGGCGTCGCTTCGCGCGAGTTCAACTGCTCGGCGCCGCCTCCGGTCAAGGCATAGACTTGGCCCTCCCATATCCTGCACAGGCCGCTGCCGTCCTGCAGCCCCGCTTCGCGGTCATCGTCGGTGCAGGGATGGCGGATGGTGCCGAGCGGCAACGAATTCCTGCCGTTGGTCCAGGTGATATCGGCCGGGAGGCGGATATCGGTCTTGGGCACGGCCAGCGAAAACACCTGCGCCGTCAGTGCCGCCGGCTCATTGGCGAGCGGCCGGAATTGCATGACCGCACCGGAGCGCTGCTCCCGATAGGTGGCATGGCTCAGCAAGCATTCCCCGGCGTTCGCCACCTGCATCGAACTGAGCAGACCCGCGAAGACGAAGGCCAGTTTACGGGTGATCATCAAATGTCCGTGGGAAAGCGTTGTGAAAGCCAAATGCTGGCCGCATACCGTCCCGCACAGTCGCATCATCCACGCAAAAGCATAAGCGAAATCCGGAACGGCTGCATTGTCGGCTCCTTGGACGAAAACTTATCTCTCGCAACCCAACAGCCTGTATGGTCGAGCGCACTGATCGAGGGGTGGTGATGCGACGTTTGGTGATTACGATGGCAATGTCCGCATTCGCGACTGGTGCTGCGCTGGCGGCGTCGCCCTATGTCGGGACTTGGTCCAGCGACCGACTGAACTGCCACGCGGCCGCCGACATCCAACGCCAGACCGTCTACTCCGTAGACCGAGCGGCCCTGTCGCTGCCCGAGTTCGGCTGCGAGCACGCGTCATTTCGCAAGTCGCCGACCGGCTGGGTGGTACATGCTAGCCGGTGCTACGGATCGTACCCGTCACTGGAGGAGCCCTTCACTCGTGTCATCCATATCGAGAGGCATGGCGCCACGATGCGGTTCACCTGGCCTGGCTTCGACAGCGGACTTCTTGTGCATTGCTGAGGCGTTCGCGTCAGACCAGCCCGACCAGAAAAGCAGCGCTGCCGAGAAAGCCAACCGAACAGACCCACAGCACCCACAATCCGAGCACCCTGCATTCGAGCACCGCCGAAGCAGGGTTGGCGGGGTCATAGTGCACGTCCACCTTGGTGCCCTCGACATAGCACCGCGCCTGAGCCCCGACGAGGCCTGGCAACGAAGCCGTCACGCTGGCGCCGAAAGCGACGCGATCGGCACTGTATCGCTGGCCGGCGACGCCATAGCTGTAGACGATGCGGGATTTGAAAACAGTACGCCAGGGCCGATAGCTCCCGGTCCGCTCGCGGGTTTTGATCGCCTGCAGGCCCGACGCGTCGATGCGGCCGACGGCGACCGGCCATTTTGCCGCCTGCTCGGCCATCGATTTCTGGACGAAGCCCATGCGCAGGACAAACAGGCCCATGAACAGCAACAGAGCCGCCGCACCGACATACTGCGGCTTGGGCAAATACGGGCCGATCGCCTCCAGGACACCGCCGACGGAAAACACCAACACCAGGGCGCCGACCACCAGCCCGGCGGAAAGCTGCACCATGAATTTGAAGGCGCCCTCCGGCATGGTGCGCTCGATCACGGCCTTGGCCGGATCGACAGGGTTATAGAAGACGGTCACGGCTGCGCCGCGGGGAAATCGCGCAAGGGTTTCGGCGACTTCGAAATTCCCCAGATTTTCCTGCACGCTGTAGTGCGAACTCTGAAATGTCTTCTTATCCACCTTGTACTCGAAGGTGATCGCCGGAAAATTGCGGATCTCGGTGGAATCGCTGCTGTCAGACCCGGAGCCGGAGCTTCGGACCTCGCGCGCTTCGACGCGCGAGGAGATGATCTTTCCCGGCGCCGGCAACCAGCGGCTGACCGCTTTGACCTCTCGCCATTTCAGGAAAGTGACGATCGACAGCCCGCCGGCGACCGCGCAGGCAAAGCCGACCAACAGAAATTTGAGTTCCAACTCATCTCCCCCGGAGTTCAGGAGCCCGCACATAGACATCATGACGACGGCAATGTCTTGCTTATTCGCTGAAACGGCCGAAGCCTCCGCGGATGCTCATCATCGTCTCCCATTTGCTGGCCAAACCGGCGGAGACCTGGGAGAGCGAAGCACGCCAAGCCTGATGGCTTGTTTCAATCCGCGTCGGCCACCATCTGCCGGCCGCCGGCCCAGGCGCGCCATTGGCGCTCGTCGCCGTGGAAGACGTTGAGGTCGATGCGGCCGGTGACGCCATGCGATAGGCCGGAGCCGGAATATTGCCAGAACAGCCATTTGCGGCCGGGATAGACCTTTGAGGGGTGCTGCGCCACGGCGCGCAGCCAGAACGAATAATCGAGGAATTCGCCGCGAAGATTGTCGCGGTAGAAATCGGGCGCGGTGTAGATGATGGGCCGCTGGCCGTAATGGCGTTCAAGCTTGTCCATGAACACCTGCATCTTCTCCAGCACCTTTTCGCGCGACGGCCGCCGCTTGCAGCTGGATTCGCCATTCCATTCGACATCGATCACCGGCGGCAAGGCGCCCTCGACCCTGGGCACGTTGCGGATGAACCAGTCGGCCTGCTCGCCGGCGGTGCGGCACCAGTAGAAGAAGTGATAGGCGCCGCGCTTCAGCCCTGCGGCGTCGGCGTTGCGCCAATTCCTGGTGAACATCGGATCGAGATGGTCGCCGCCGTCGGTCGCTTTAATATAGGCGAAATTGGCGCCCTGGGCGCGCAGCTTCTCCCAGTTGACGTTGCCTTGCCAGCGCGACACGTCGACGCCATGCACGGCAAGGTGTCGCGGCGAAGAGCGGCCGAAATTGATCGGCTTGGCATCGCGAAAGCCGTAGCGCGTGACAGGCCCGGCCAGCATCGGCGGTGCCGCCCGTGACAAGAGCTTCGGCGGCGATACAAGCGCCGCCGGCTCGACGACCGGCGGCTCGACGCTGTCCGGCAGGTCGGGCGCCGGAAACGCCACCGTCTCTTCCTCCGCCAGGCCGTAAGGTCGGACATTCTCGTCCACCGGCATGGCTTCCGCCATCCTGCGTTCGGCTGCCATTCTCCGTTCGGCCTTGGTCACTGGGGCGGATGCGATCGGCGCGCTTGGTCGCACCACCGAGTTGGTGATCTCGTTCGACGGCTTCTGGATGTCCAGCGCGTCCATGCCGGATGTCGACGAGCAGCCGGCAAGGCACAGCGTTGCGATCACGAAACTGACGGCGCCTGGTAACCGCATCTGGACCTGTACTCAAACACAACAGACCGAAGGCAACGGCCGACGGACAAACCAGGTCTAGTTATGAGCGAGAAATTACCAATAAAGATTGAATCAAGTTTTTAAGCATGTTGGGCACGGTTCCGAGTGTCGGCCGTGCGCGGTGACAAGCGCAATCTAGGCCTGCCGATCCTATCGCCTGAAGACGCCGATCATCGGCCCCAGGTTCCAGTAGTCGTCATTGCGGCCGATGGCCGGCGCGAGCAGGCTCGATATCGACCCGTCGAGGAACAGCGCATTGTCGCAGCCGAGCCCGTCGCGAAACAGGCGTGCGAATGCATGGAATGTCACCGTGCCATTCGAAATGGCGAAGACGACGACGCCGTCCTTTCGCACCCCGACACCGTCGCGCGTCTTGCGCGAGGTGCTGTCGGCCCGGAATTTCTGGTGCAACTTGCCGTTGATCACCAGCATCGGCCCGGACTGCGTGGCATAATCGGTGGGCGGACGCTTCTCTAAGAAATCCCTTGTCGCGCGGACCGCGGCCTTGCCGTCGCTGATGTAGAAAATACCATTGGGCTGGAGCGAAAAATTGCCGCTTCCCGACCCGACCTTCGCCGAGGCCAGTTCCTGCCCGCGCTCGACATACAGGCCGACCGGCGCGAGGTTTGGATGGTACATTCCGGCATTGATGGCGAACAGCATCGTGCGCCCGGCCCGCCGCTGGGCATCGTCGAGATTGTGCAGCGATTGATAGGGCTTGCCGGCCGGATCCTTCCAGAACAATTCGATCCGATATTGCCTGGGATCGACCTCGCAGACCAGGTAGCTGGTGACCTCGAAGACGAAATCGCGGCACGGCGGCAACGAGGCGAACCATTGGCCGACTCCCATGCCGATCGCCGCCGCCGACGGCAGCGCGGTCTTGATCAGCGCGAGCAGTAATGGCGCGGATTGGAGGACAGTCAAAAGATCCATGCGCGCACCGGATTGCCGGTTCCAACGAGCCGCCGCCAGCATTCGCCGGCACGACGCAAGAACGGTCCCAAGCGGGAATGGATCAAACGGCCAAGGTCGAAGTGCGGCTGCCGACGCAAGACATCGGCGACATCATTGAACAGAGCTGACGAGCCGCTCGTCGCCGCCAAGGATGGAAACCCAGCGACCGCTGTTGTCGCTCGCCTGTCTCTTCAGGTAGCGATAGCCTGTCTGGTTCCAGAGGCGAACCTTGTCGCTGAGATTGTCGAGGACGAAATCGCCCTTGTCGGTGCGCACCGTAAGCACGGCGTGGCCTTCGCCGTCCGGCTTGCGCACCACCGTCATCAGCAGATTGGCGATTGCAATGCCGGCGGCCTGGAGCTCGCGCTGCTTTTCAAGCGCGTAGTCTTCGCAGTCGCCAAACCCGTTATCGGGGTAGGCCCACCACTCATCCTTGCCGTAGTTGTCCATGTCGCTCATCGGCTTGACGCGGGTGTTGACCGAGAGATTTACGGCGGAAATTTCCCGCAACAGCTGGCCGGTCATGCTCTCCGGAGCGTTGGCGGGCGAGCGGATGGAGCATTCGGCAGAATGGACCTTGCAAAAATCATAGTGCCCGATCGGCTGGGAGGTTTGCCCGCCGATAGTCATGGAAAGCGGTCCCGCATTCGCCAAACCCGCGGCCGAACAAAAAGCCGTCAGCGCCAACGCAAACCCCAAACCCCTCGCCTTGCGGCGCCAACCCACCGAGGATGCCATACGGCCCCACCCATCTATTTTTGTTAACAGAACGTTAAAGATGGATTTTGCCTGGAGTCAATGAAGGCGGCCGATCACATCTTTGGCGATCGACGCATGCCCGACCGGGGTTGCGCCGAAGCAACACCGGCTCGCACATTCCTGGAGTTGCCTTTTAGTCCCTTGTTTGACGCCGCGGAAAACCGCTGCGCGCTTTCCGGGATTGCTTCAGGCAAGCCATCCCATCGCCAGGCCCAGCAGCAAGGCGATGCCGAGCACGCCGCGATAAATGACGAAAGGCCAGGCTGAGAAGCGTTCCAGCACGCGCATCAGGCCCCATATGGCGAAGAAGGCGGATAGCGAGGCGACGACCAGGCCGACCGCGAGGATCGACCAGCCATGGGCATCGAGATGGGCCTTGTGCAGTTCCCAGAGCTCCTTGAGACCGGCGAGTGCGATGGCCGGCAGCCCCAGCAGGAATGAAAAGCGCGCCGCTTCTTCCCGCTTAAAGCCGAGCCCCAGTGCTGCCGTCAAGGTCGAACCGGACCGCGAGACGCCCGGGATCAATGCGCCGATTTGGGCGATGCCGACGAGCAGCGCATCGGCCATGGAGGCCTGGCCCATGGTGCGCGCATGGCGGGCACGGAGTTCGGCCAGCGCCAGCAGGAGTGCCATGACGATGCAGGCCCAGCCGATGACCCCGAGGCCGCGCAGCGGCGAATTGCAGGCGTTGAGAAGGCCAGACAGAGCCACGCCGGCGATGACGATCGGGATCGTCGCCAGCACGATCCAGAGCGCCAGCCGGAAATGTCGGTCGGCCAAATCGCGCCGTTTCAAGGCACTGACCGAACCGGACAGGATGTCCCTGACATCGTTCCAGAAGTAGCTGATCACCGCGGCGAGGGCCGCAAGCTGCATGGCGGCGGAGAAAGCGGAGCCGGGATCCTGCCAGCCCAGCATCGCCGGGACGACGCGCATGTGGGCGGTCGAGGAAATTGGCAGCAGTTCGGTGATGCCTTGCACCAAGCCGAGAAATGCGACCTTGGCGTAGCCCAGGCCGACAAAGCCCATGTCCATGCCTTGCATGCAGCTGTCGGCCATGTCGAATTCCATGTCAGAGAGATCGGAGTTGCGCGGGGAACGACTGGGGCGATCGGCCCCTGGGCAAGCCATACCGCCATGGGACGGAAAATCAATTTACGGATTTGTGAACTGGCACCCGGGAATGGGCGTCAGCGAGTGCGGAAGGCGCGTTCGAATATCAACACCGCGCCGCCTCGGCGCGTTGGCAGCACCAGGCAGTGGCCAGACCGGCCCGGCGGGTCGGCCTGCAAAAACTGGAGGAAATCACGATGCGATCAGGGGCACAGCCAGAGTTTCTGGCACGCCCTGGCGATCACGTGCGCCGGCGGCACAACCGGCTCCTCGACGGAAGGCCGACGCGCCCGTTCGAGCAGCATGCGCACCTGTTCCGGGCGCACACGATCGCGCTCCATCACAAGCAGGACCATCGGATCGCTCAAAAGCTCGTCCAGGGTACTGATGCTGTCGTTCATCCGTCGTCTCCTCGAATGCCGGCCCGCACCGGTTAAATAGGGAGACAATGATGGCTCGCCAATGACGCTTTGCCGGCTTTCGCGTGACTGTTTCGGTTATTTCGTGACTGTTTCGATTAATTTTTGTCACGGTCACGTAATTTCACCCTTCTGTTGGCCCGCTTCATCCGGCACAGCTCATCGGTTTCGGCGCTCAAGCGCCGATCCACCTTCTTTCATAAGGCGGGAAGGGAGGCCGGAGACCTCAGGCAGGCGGCGCGCCTTCGTGCTGCGGCAAGCCGTCATCGAGCGCCACCCAGGGCTGCTTGGAGGCGGTCCAGATGTGCATCTGCGGTTTGAAGACGGATGGATCGTCGAGTGACCCGGTGGTGACGCCTATAATGCCGGCGGCATCGCGCCGCGAAAACATCGTCGTACCGCAGCTTGGGCAAAACCCGCGTTTAATATCCGGCGAGCTGTTCGCGGTCGCCAACGGCCCTTCGACCGTCACATCGTCGATGCGAAACAGCACACGCGCATTGAAGGCGGCGCCGATCGCCTTTTGACAAAGCCGACAATGGCAGATGCGTTCGTTGACGGGCTCGACGTCGGCGCGATAACGCACCGCCCCGCACAGGCATCCGCCCTGATAGTTAGCCATTGCCGTATCCATTCCCGAGAAGATTTGATGCGAGACTATCGAGGCCGGATATCGGGTCAATTCAAAAGCATTGATACGATCCCATCGACTGCAGCGATAAAACTGCCGGCCGCCTCGAGGGAGACCGCCGGCAGCCAATGCCGGCAAGCTATTCGGTTTCGCCGACCACCTCGTCCCAGCTCTTCACCTTGGTCTCGCCGTTGAGGAACGGCAGCGCGGCGGCCGTCAGCTCTGGAGCGAAGAAGACGTCGTAGTGGGTCCGGTTGGGCAGGATCGCCAGGCGGTTCCGCGACAGGTTTTCACGCATCCAGCCGGCGTCCTTCAAACCGCCGCCGAGCATCTGGTAGAACTTGATCTCGTGCTCGGGCTTGTACATGTCGCTGTCGCCGTAGGCCAGCATGACCGGCATCTTCAGCTTGGGAACATCGGCCGAGTAGTCGTAGTTCTGGCGCATGAAGTTGCCGAGCGTGTCGAGCAGCTTCGGGAACTCCTCGGGATGCGGCGCCACGGCGACGTAGGATTTGTACATCGGCGTGTCCTTCATGAAATCGGCCGCTGCCGCGCTCACTCGCGCCTGCTGCGGGCGCATCTCGTCATAGAAACCGTCGGCGGCATAGCCGGTCGAGACCAGCACAAGCCGGCGCACCGTTTCGGGGTGCTGGACGGCCATCCGGAAGGCGACACCGCCGCCCAGAGAATAACCCATGACGTCGACCTCGCCGTAACCAAGCCGTTTAACGATATCAGCCATGTCGTCGCCCATCGCCTCCAGCGTGAACGGCCGGTCGCCAAGTGCGGTGCGACCATGGCCTTGCAGATCGATGGTGATGACAGTGCGATGTTCGGCAAGCTTCGGCAGAATGGGGGCGAACATGTCCGCTGTGCCGAGACCGCCATGCAGCAGAAGCAGCGGCTCGCCTTTGCCGTGGACGGCATAATAGTAATTCAGGCCGTTGATCGGCAGCAGGCCGGATTTTTCAGGCTTCGGCGGTGTCTTCGCTTCGGTCGTCATGGCAGATTTTACCTCTTTTGCGTTGGTGATGCCCGGACAGGCGAGAAGCGCCGCGGCCGAAGCAAGAATGGCGAAAAGCAGGGCTTTGGACATATCAATCTCCTCCAGTCTGTCCGTGTGTCGGTGCGTTCTTGAGCTGGCTGGTGCATCGGCCCCAACCCGCGCGAAAACCGATCGAGAATATTGGTCTGACCGGCTTCCGTCCCAAGGACGAACCAGCGAAATGCAAACCGACATCATCAAGGAGAAATTCTGGGGCTTTCCCGTGGATGGGGACCAACGGCGAAATCGAGGACGCATCAGTGGCGCTTGGCTTGCACCAGATAGGCATCGATCTCGGTCTCGCCGAGCCACTTGGCCGCTTCCAGCCGATGCAGGCCTTCTACCAGGATATGACGCTTGCCGTCGTGACGGACCTGGATCGGCATCTTCATGCCATTTTCCAGAATGTCCTCGGCGAGATGACGGACCGTCTCGGGATGCAGCGTCTTCTTACGCGCCGTCGGCACGTAGATGTCGTCGACCTTGACCTTCTGCACTCTGAGCATGTCGACCCCCCGGGCGGAACGCCGCCTTGTCCTGAGATAGTCGCTTTGTTGACGAGGGCCAAGGGCGTGGCGACGAATAGGGCGGAGGCAACCGGGTTTGTCTGCCGCCGCGCAGTCGATATTGCGTATCAGCCTTTGTAGATACGGTCCTCGAGCGGCGTCTCGGCAATCAGCGCCTGCAGCCCTGATAGCAACGCCTTCTCGGCGCGGTTCATCGCCTTGTCCGGATTGACCAGCAGGAAGATATCGATGGCCGGCGGCGCATCATAGGGCGGCAGCCGCCACAGCGCGCCGTCGGCCACATCGCGCCGCGCCACATGCAGCGGCAGCGGGCCGATGCCGAGTCCGGCGACGATCATGCGCCGCACCTCCTCCAGGCTCGACGAAACGCCCACGACATCGGCGTTCAGCCGTGCTTCGCTACGCAACAGTGCGACCGGCCGCAGCGCATCCGAAATATGGTCGGTCTGGAACGATACTGACGGCTCGTCGCGGAGATCGGCGAGCGTCAGTCCGGTTTGCCCATAGAGCCTGTGCCGCGGCCCGCAAAAGAAGCCGAAGAACTCGCGATAGACCATGTCGTATTGCAGCGCCGGATCGCGCTGGCTGACCAGGCAGACGCCAAACGAAGCACGGCGCTCCCTCACCTGCTTGGCCACTTCGGTGCTTGCCGCGACCGAAATGGTGATGCTGGCGCGCGGATAGTTGCGGTGGAATTCCGACAGCGCCCGATCGAACAGCGGCGAGACCACATGGCTGGCGGTCGCGATCATGACGTGGCCGGTGACATCGTCGCTGATGCCGCGCATCAAGAGCGGCAGCTGCGATATGGTGCCGAACACCTCGATGCTCTGCTCGTAGAGAAGCCGTCCAACCTCGGTGAGCTCGAAGCGCGTCGCATCGCGTTCGACCAGCCGCCGGCCGACCCGGTCTTCCAGCCGCCGCAGCGCATTGCTGACGCTTGGCTGCTTGAGGTTCAGCCTCTCGGCGGCACGCGTGATGCTCTTCACCTCCGCGATGACGACGAATGTCCGCAAAAGGTTCCAGTCCAGATCCCAGACCAGCCGTTCGGGGCGCGGCAATGCCATTCCTGATATCTATGCTCCCTATTTCCATTATCTATTTGCGCAATGCTACCGCAAAGGCAATCATTGCCGTCAGGAGTGCGCCCCAACGCCTCCCAAGAACAAGCCTTCGCGCTCCATCCAGAGGACAGGTTTCAAATGAACAAGGTATTTTCCGGCATTGCCGTCGCGGCGCTGCTGTTTGCGTCTTCCTTCGCTAACGTCTCGGCCAGGGCCGATGACCTCGAGAAGGTCAAGGCGGCGGGCGAATTGAAGATTTCCATGAGCGGGCAGTATCCCCCCTTCAACTTCGTCAACGACCAGAACGAGGTCGTCGGCTTCGACGCCGATATCGGCAAGGCCATCGCCGAGCGTATCGGCGTCAAGGGCACCATCATCACGACCGCCTGGGACGGCATCATCGCCGGCCTGCTCGCCAACAAATACGACACCGTGGTCGGCTCGATGACGATCACGCCGGAGCGTGAGAAGGTGGTCGATTTCGTCGGCCCCTACTATCACGCCGGCCGTGCGGTTTTCGTCAACCAGGATTCCAAGGTGCAGAGCCTCGACGAACTTAAGGGCAAGACCATTGGCGTGACGCTCGGCGAAACACATGAGAAATGGGCGCGCCAACAGGGCGGCTGGGACATCCGCACCTATAAGGGGCTGCCGGAATTGCTGCTTGAGCTGAAGGCGGGCCGCGTCGACGCCATCGTCGTCGACAACATTCCGGTCATGGTCGCCGTCAAGGAGACCGGCGAGAAGGTACGCAAGCTCGACACGCCGGGTATCGAAGGCGGCAGCGTCGCCATCGGCATCGCCATCCGCAAGGACAATCCCGAGCTCAAGGCCGCCATGCAGAAGGCGCTGGACGGCATGATGGCCGATGGTACCTACGAGAAGATATCGATGCACTGGGTCGGCAGCGACATCCGCTAACTTCGCCAGGCTTCGGCGGTCCAGGCCGCCTGAAGCCGAAAGCCACTGCGCCGGGCCATTCCCATGGATTTCTCCTTGATGCAGCGCGTCTTCCCGTTCTTCGTGGAAGCCGCCTTGGTGACGCTGGAACTGACAGCGCTGGCCCTGGTTCTGGGGCTGGCCGTGGCAGCACTGGCCGCGACCGCAAGAATGTCGAGATCGGCGGTCCTGCGGGCCATCGGCACGCTCTATGTGAGCCTGTTCCGTGGCACACCGTGCCTGATCCAGCTCTTCGTGCTCTATTTCGGCGGTCCGCAGATCGGCATCAATCTGGATCCGTTCGCGGCCGGCGTGATCGGCCTCGGCCTCAACATCGGCGCCTATATGGCGGAGTCAATCCGAGGCGCGGTGGTGGCGGTCGACCGGGGCCAGACGGAGGCGGCCCGCACAATCGGATTCGGCCGGTTCCAGACCTTGCGCAAGGTCGTGCTGCCGCAAGCCGCCCGGCTGATGATCCGCCCGCTCGGCGTCAACACGGTCGCGCTGTTGAAAGGCTCGGCCCTGGTGTCCACCATCTCGGTCGTGGAATTGACCTACACCGCCCAGCGCTTCATCGGCTCCACCTACAAGCCGTTCGAGATCTTCGGCGTCGCGGCCCTGCTCTACATGGTCATGGTCTATGCCGTCGCCCGTATCGTCGACATGCTCGACAAGCGCTTCGCAATCATCTGAGGGGCGGAAAACAATGCAAGGCCTGGATTTCACCGTCGTCGCGCCCTACTGGGATCTTCTGCTGACCGGCGCCTGGTGGACATCAGTGCTGACGGTCTCGGCTGGAGCGCTTAGCTTCGCCGGCGGCATCTTCTTTGCGATTGTCGTACTCTACGCGCCGGCAATCCTGGCCTACCCCGTGCGCGCCTTCATGTGGGTGTTCATGGGCACGCCGCTGCTGTTGCAGCTCTTCCTGATCTATTTTGGCCTGGTGCAGGTCGGCATCGACATCCCTGCCCTCGTGGCCGGCATTGTCGGCCTTGGACTGCATTTTGCCGTCTACAATGCCGATGTCATCCGCGCGGGCATCGTGGCCGTCGATGTCGGCCAGACGGAAGGTGCACGCAGCATCGGCTTCGGCAAGTGGCAGACGCTGCGCCATGTCGTGATACCGCAGGCCATCCGCAACACGGCGCCGCCGATCGGCAGCAATTTGATCGCGCTGTTGAAGGAATCCTCCATCGTCTCGGTCATCGGCATTGCCGAGCTGGTTCACTCGGCGCAACTGGCGATCAGCGAAACGTTTCGCCCTTTCGAATTCTACATCACTGCCGCCGCGCTCTACTACATTCTCAACCTCGCGCTCGAAGCGGCCCTGCATAGGTTCGAAAGACATGTGGAGGTTTCCCGATGAGCACGCAGCGGCCGATGGTCGAGGTCCGCGGCGCACGCAAATCGTTTGGCGCCGTCGAGGTCCTCAGAGGTATCGACCTATCGGTCGAACGTGGGCAGATCGTCGCAATCATCGGCCCGAGCGGCTCCGGCAAGAGCACGCTGCTGCGTTCCATCAACCATCTCGAGGGTTTGAACAGCGGTGAGGTCTGGCTGGACGGCCTGCAGGTCAACCAGAAGCTGCATGGCCAGGCGTTCGAAAGGCACATCAACAAGGTGCGCCAGCAGATGGGCATGGTGTTCCAGCACTTTAACCTGTTCCCGCATTTGACCGTGATCGAGAACATCACGATGGGGCCGGTGATCCTGAAAAGCATGCCGAAAGCCGAAGCTCGTGCGCTGGCGCTTGGTCTTTTGTCCAAGGTCGGGCTCTCCGACAAGATCGACGCCTATCCCTCGCGTCTTTCGGGCGGGCAGAAGCAGCGCGTCGCGATTGCCCGCGCGCTGGCCATGCAGCCCAAGGTGATGCTGTTCGACGAGGCCACCTCGGCGCTCGATCCGGAGCTGGTCGACGAGGTCAACGCGGTGATGAAGCAGCTTGCCGCCGAGCACATGACCATGCTCATCGTAACGCACGAAATGCGCTTTGCCGGCGAAGTGGCCGACAGGGTGCTGTTCATGGATGGCGGCGTGGTGGTGGAAGAAGGCCCGCCGGGCGACATCTTCCGCGCCCCGCAAAAAGAACGCACCCGCACCTTCCTCAAGAAATACCTTTCCGCCTGAGTACGACGATGACCAGATTGACCACTGAATTCCCCGATTTCGGACTGACGCCGGAGCAGCGCCGGCACGCAGTGCGCGGCCACTATTATGAGTGGCCGGGCATGGATGGCGAGCGCGGCGAAATCTGGTGCTACAGCGACCGCTTTTCCTACCGCGCCGGCGAGACAGTGACGCTGCATGTCAGTTCGACGGCTCCGTCCTTCAGCATGACGATCGTCCGCGACGGCGGCACCGAGACAAAGGTGTTCGAGAAGTCCGGCATTGCGGCGCGTTGGCAGGAAAGTCCAGACCAGTGCTCGGCCGAAGGCTGCGGCTGGGAAGCCTCGTTCGAATTCAGCGTCGGCAGCGACTGGCCGTCCGGCGCTTACCGGGTGACGCTGACTGCTGAAGGCCGCGACGGCAAGCCGATCCAATCCCATCATCTTTTCATCGTCGCGCCCCTGCCCGGCAAGAAGCCAGGCC
Source organism: Mesorhizobium sp. B2-2-3 (assembly GCF_006442405.1). NCBI lineage: Bacteria > Pseudomonadati > Pseudomonadota > Alphaproteobacteria > Hyphomicrobiales > Phyllobacteriaceae > Mesorhizobium > Mesorhizobium sp. B2-2-3. Next base: position 93,616 of record NZ_VFWC01000014.1, read on the forward strand.
GTGTGCTGCAGGTGGCGGCGACAGGCACCTGGCTCGCCTACAACACCTGGGGCGGCTCCAATCACTACCAGGGCATCACCGGGCCGGACCGTAACGGATATTCTCCGATCGTCTCGACGCAGCGCCCCTGGTGCCGCGGCTTCGTCGTGCTGCCCAAGGAGGCGCCGCGTGTGCCGTTGGAAGTCGCGGTGCCGCCGAAGACAGTGCCGCGCTATCCACACATGGAATGGGCGCTCGCCACCGGCCATTCGAAGAAATACGCATCGTCGGGCTGGGCGAGCTATGACAGCCACTTCTTCCGCTTCGCCGAACGGGCGGGCTACGCCGTCGATCTCGCCAGCCAGCACGATCTGCATTTCTCGCCCGACATTCTCGATGGCTACGACTGCGCCGTCTTTGTCGGCCATGACGAGTACTGGACCTGGGAAATGCGCGATGCGGTCGACAGCTACGTCGAACGTGGCGGCCATGCGGCGCGCTTCGCCGGCAACTTCATGTGGCAGACGCGGCTGGAGGATGAAGGCCGGCGGCAGGTCTGCTACAAATACCGCGCCCGAGCCGAGGACCCCGCCTATCGCGGCGGCGACGTCACCCGCGCCACCAATTCCTGGGAGGCGCCCGAGATCGGCCGGCCGGGTTCGGCGACCTTCGGGCTCAACGCCACACGCGGCCTCTATGCCGGATGGGGCGGCTGCGCGCCACGCGGCGTGCGCGGCTTTCCCGTGTATCGGCCCGAGCACTGGGCCTTTGCCGGAACCGGCATCTACTATGGCGACCTGCTTGGCGCCGACAGCCATGTCTATGGCTATGAGGTCGACGGGCTGGATTTCGAAATCCGCGGCGGCCTTCCCTACCCGACCGCGACCAGCGGCGCACCGGACGGCTTGCAGGTTCTCGCCGTCGGCATGGCCAGCCAGGTCGAGGAAAGCGCCGATATCCCGATCGAGGATCAGTTTCTCACCGACGAGGATGGTCGCTTCAGCGCCGAGACGCTGTTCGGCGATCGGAGCGACGCCAATCTGGAAAAAGTCAAACGCGGCAACGGCATGATCGTCAATTTCCCGCGCGGCAAGGGCGAGGTCTTCCACGCCGGAAGCTGCGAATGGGTCGCCGGCCTGCTGAGGCAGGACCCGATGGTCGAACGCGTTACCCAAAATGTCCTCGATCGTTATCTCGGAAAGTCCTGACATGTCGAAAGCCCAGACCGCCGCCCCGGACACCGAAGCCCGGCGCCAATCGCATCTGTTCTATCTCTCCAGCCTGCGCCGGCCGCTGATCGACCGTGCCGAGGGCATCTATATGTGGACGCAGGACGGCCGCCGCTTCATCGACGGATCAAGCGGCCCGATGGTCGCCAATATCGGTCATTCCAACCGCAATGTGCTCGACGCCATGAAGCGGCAGATGGACCGCGCCACCTTCGCCTACCGGCTGCATTTCGAGAACGAACCGGCAGAAGAGCTGGCGCGTGAGCTGGCCGGCAAGCTGCCCGAAGGCATGGACCGCATCTTCTTCGTCTCAGGCGGCTCGGAAGCGACCGAATCGTGCATTAAGCTGGCGCGGCAGTGGGCGGTGGCTACCGGCCAAGCCAGCCGCTGGAAGGTGATCACGCGCTTCCCCTCCTATCACGGCGGCACGCTGGGTTCACTGTCGATCACCGGCGACTACGCGCTGGCCGAGACCTTCACGCCAATGATGCGGGTGATGCCGACCGTGCCGGCACCGGCGGCCTGGCGCGACCGCGACAATCTCTCGATGGAACAGCGCGGTCTCCGCTATGCCGACATGCTGGAGGAGAAGATCCTGGCCGAGGAGCCGGAGAGCGTGGTCGCCTTCATCATGGAACCGATCGGCGGCGCGGCGACAGCGGCGCTTGTCGCGCCGGACAGTTATTATGGGCGCATCCGCGAAATCTGCGACCGCTACGGCATCCTGCTCATCCATGACGAAGTGATGAGCGGCGCCGGCCGCACGGGAAAATTCCTCGGCGGCGACCATTGGAACTGCAAGCCGGACATCGTCGCGCTATCAAAAGGCCTGGGATCGGGTTACGCGCCGCTCGGCGCGCTGGCGGCGCCGATGCGGCTGGTGCAGCCGCTGCTCGCCTCCGGCGGCTTCCAGCACGGCCATACCTATGCCGGCAATCCGCTCGCCTGCGCCGCAGGGCTGGCCGTGCTCGGCGAAATGGGCCGCCTCGACCTGATCGCCAATGCCGCCGCCATGGGCGATGTGCTGATGGACGGATTGCGAGAGCTAGCCAAGCGCTTCCCGTTCATCGCCGACGTGCGCGGCAAGGGCCTGCTCACCGGCGCCGAGATGCTTGCCGATCCCGAAACGCTGCGGCCGATCGACCAGAGCAGGAAGGCGACGCAGCGCCTGCTCGACCTCGCCTATGAGCGCGGGCTGATCATCTATGGCCGCAAGGTCAAGGGCGGTGTCGACGGCGACAATTTCATGGTCGCACCACCGATGATCGTCACCAGCGAGCAGGTCGGCGAGATCATCTCCATCATCGGCGACTCGCTCGAAGTTCTGGCTGCCGAACTCGACCTTCCGGTCGAAGGCCGGGGATAAAACAATGGCGCCGAGAAAGGTCATCATCACCTGCGCCGTCACCGGCTCGGTGCATACACCGTCCATGTCGCCTTATCTGCCGGTAACGCCGGACCAGATCGCGGCGGATGCCATCGCCGCGGCCGAGGCCGGCGCCTCGATCCTGCACTTGCATGCCCGCGACCCAAAAGATGGACGGCCTACGGCCGATCCGGACGTGTTCATGCAGTTCCTGCCGCGCATCAAGCAGGCGACGTCGGCGGTGATCAACATCACAACCGGCGGCTCCTCCCTGATGACGCTGGACCAGCGGCTGGCGGCACCTTTGCGGGCCGAGCCCGAAATGTGTTCGCTCAACATGGGCTCGATGAATTTCGCGCTGTTCCCGATGCTCGACAAGCCAAGGGAATGGCAACACGAATGGGAACCGAAGCTGCTGGAAGCCACACGCGACACGATCTTCAAGAATACCTTCGCCGATATGGAGGGCGTTCTCGAGAGACTGGGCAAGGGCTGCGGCACGCGTTTCGAATTCGAGTGCTACGATGTCGGCCATCTCTATTCGCTGGCGCATTTCCGCGACCGGGGGCTGGTGTCGGGGCCGCTGTTCATCCAGTTCGTGCTGGGTATTCTTGGCGGCATCGGCGCCGATCCGGACAATCTCATCCACATGAAGCGCATCGCCGACAAGCTGTTCGGCGACAGCTACCAGTTCTCGGTGCTGGCCGCGGGCCGCCACCAGATGCCGCTGATCTCTATCGCCGCGGCCATGGGCGGCAATGTCCGTGTCGGGCTCGAAGACAGTCTCTACGACGGCCGCCAGCTGGCGAAATCCAATGCCGATCAGGTGGGCCGTATCCGTGGCATTCTCGATGGACTGTCGCTGGAGGTTGCCACCCCGGCCGAAGCACGCGACATGCTGGCGCTGAAGGGTGGCGACAGGGTAGCGTTTTAATGCGACTGGCTGAGATGATAGTGCTCCGTCACACCTTGGCTCCCTGCTTGCCATGACAAGTCCGGAAAAAATCCTCCTCCGCCCCGGACGAATCGAAGACGTCGAAACCATCCATGCCGCAATTCTGAAGCTCGGCACCCATATCGGCGCGCCCGAAGAAATCGTCTCAACGCCAGACGATCTCAGGACCTGGGGCTTTGGCGAAAGACCTGCCTTCTCGACCCTGATCGCCGAAGTCGATGGCGAATTCGCCGGACTGTGCCTCTATTTCCCGATCTTCTCGACCTGGATGGGGCGGCCCGGCGTCTATGTGCAGGACCTCTATGTCGAGGACCGGTTTCGCGGTCGCAGGATCGGCGAGCGCCTGCTGCGGCGCGTCGCGACCGAGTGCCGCAAGCAAGGCGGCGCTTATCTCAGATTGTCCGTCGATACCGACAATGAGAGCGCAAAGGCCTTTTATGAAAGGCTGGGCATCGCCTGGTCGAGCTACGAGCAGACGCAGAAGATCATCGGCGACGCTTTCTTCGCCTTTGCCGACGCGCCGGAGGAAAAAGAATGAAAGCCTTCTACGCGCAGGAGCAGAAGCGCCACGACCCCAAGGCTTTCCTTTCCAGCGGCGCCCCGCAGCCCAATCCCGAAAAGCCGGAGCGCGTCGAGAGATTGTTAGCAGGCGCAAAATCGGCCGGCTGCACGATCGAGCGGCCGCGCAATCACGGACTTGGTCCGGTCGCGGCGGTGCACACGCCCGAATATCTCGATTTCCTGGAGCATATCTACACGCGTTGGCAACGCATCGAGGGTGCCTCGGCGGAAGTGATCCCCAACATTCACCCGATCGTGCGCAACGGCTCCTATCCGGCCTCCGCGGTCGGCCAGGCTGGATACCACATGGCCGACACGGCCTGCCCGATCTCTGGCGAGACCTGGCAAAGCGCGCTGTGGAGCGCCTGGAGCGCGGTCGAAGCGGCGGAAGCGGTGATGGCGGGCGCGCCGGCCGCCTATGCGCTTTGCCGCCCGCCCGGTCACCATGCGTTCGCCGATGTCGCCGGCGGCTTCTGCTTCATCAACAATTCGGCTGTGGCGGCGCAGGTACTGCGCAAACAGGCGGCACGCGTGGCGATCCTTGACGTTGACCTGCATCACGGCAACGGCACGCAAGGCATTTTCTATGGGCGGCCCGACGTGCTCACCGTCTCGCTGCATGCCGATCCGGTGCGGTTTTATCCGTTCTTCTGGGGCCATGCCGACGAGCGCGGCGAAGGCCCCGGCCTCGGTTATAATTTCAACCTGCCGCTGCCACGCAAATCCGCCGACGCGGCGTTTCTGGAAGCGCTTCAGGTGGCGTTCCAGCGCATCCGCGCCTTCGCGCCCGACGCGCTGGTCGTGGCGCTCGGGCTCGACGCGTTCGAGGGTGATCCGTTCGGCGGGCTTTCGGTGACGACGCCAGGTTTCTCGCGCATCGGCGAAGCCATCGCCAAGCTCGGCCTGCCGACGACAATCGTCCAGGAAGGCGGCTATCTCTGCGACGAACTCTGTGACAACCTCACCGCTTTCCTGACCGGGTTCGGCACCAAGGCACGCTGACAGGTCGAGCTGCGCCTGAGACCTCCATCGGTCAGAGCGAGAGCGGGAAATTTTCCACGCAATGTTTCGATCGGAAAATCCACCATCGTCTCCATCCCGCTGTTATTCCCAGACAATTCAACTTCCGAGTCGATCAAGGACAGGGATTGCCGACCCGCTGATGAATGGCGTCCACTGCCTTCTGCATCTCTTCGGTCCAGACAACCTCCACTGAAGACAGCGCCATTTCCAGCTGCGAAATGGTCGTGGCACCAATGATGTTCGACGTGACAAAGGGCCGGCTCGATACATAGGCGTTGGCGAACAGCGCCGGCTCCAGGCCGAAGGAGCGCGCCAGCTCGTTGTATTCAAGCTGCGCCTCGGCGGCATTGGGGGTCTCGTAACGCTGGCCGCGGTTGAAGAGCTGCGAGCGCGACCCCTGCGGGCGCGCGCCGTGATCGTATTTGCCCGAGAGATAGCCCTGCGCGAGCGGCGAATAGGCAAGCAGCGAGACCTCTTCGCGATCGCAGACTTCGGCGAGGTTCACCTCGAAGGTCCGGTTGACCAGATTATAGGCGTTCTGGATCGAGGCGACCCGTGGACCAATAGCTTTGTCAGCCTCTGCAATGAAGCGCATGACGCCCCAGGAACTCTCGTTGGACAGGCCGAAATGGCGGATCTTTCCGGCCTTCACCAGGTCATCGAAGACGGCAAGCGTCTCCGCGATCGGCGTTTCTCCGGTCGGCGCCCCGACGGAATCAGCGCGGCGCGCCACGGCCCCGACGCGCGTCGGATTGGCGCCCCAGGGTATGTCCCGCTCCGGCCAGTGGATCTGGTAGAGATCGACATAGTCCGTGCCGAGCCTGGCCAGGGACTTGTCGACGGCATCGAAGATATCGGCGCGCACCAGCTGCGACGGCCTGTCGCCGCGAAACCAGCTGTTTGCGGTGCGACCGACGACCTTGGAGGCGAGTATCACCTTGTCGCGGTTGCCCTTTGCCTTCATCCAGCTGCCGATGATCTTCTCGGTCCGCCCTTGCGTCTCCGCCTTGGGCGGGATCGGGTAGAGCTCGGCAGTGTCGATGAAATTCACCCCGCGCGAAAAGGCCAGGTCCATCTGGGCGTGGCCGTCGGCTTCGGTGTTCTGCTGGCCCCAGGTCATCGAACCGAGGCAGATCTGGGTGACAAGAAGATCGGTCCGACCGAGACGGCGTTTGTGCATGGAAGTGTGCTCCGGCGGGAAAAGCTTGCGCGGCTGCGCGGGGAAGGAATTTTCATCCTACAAGAAAGCAGAGGCGCTCTCCAAGCCTCGGCAAACCGACTTTTGCGTGAACCAGACTGCGCTAGCGGCGAGCCCCTGCCAGGGCGCGCCGCTTGGCCTCGTCGATCAGCATGTTAGCCACCTGCATGCGGATCATGGCGCGCTGGCGCAGGTGCGGCGCGACGCGATCAGGATGGTTCGAAAAGGCGAAGCTGCGGCGCATGCGGCCAAAATCGGCGACAGCCTTAGGCGTGTCCAATCCCAATTCCACGGCAATCGATTCGGGATCGATCGGCGGCAGTTTTTCTTCGGGCCTTGTCTCTTCGCCCGCAAGTGCCAGCTTCGCATGATCGAGCAGAGCCGCGAATTCTGCGGCGAGATCCGCGCCTGCCTCGCGATATTCCGTGGCAAATCCGCTGCCAGAAACCTTGATGCGGCCCGAATGGAGCTCGTCGGCGACGGAAAGATAGTCAAACGGAATCGACGGGCGAGTGGCGGCCTCTTCGCCTCCCCCGTCCTTGTCGGAGGCAACGAAGAGATCATCGAGCAACGAAGCGAAATCCCGCTTGGCGCTGGTAACGATGTCAGCCTCCCCAGTCTCACGGTGTGTCCGAGACATCCACCTTAGGGTCCGCTCGTTAAAAATGCATGCCGCCGATTTTAACAATTGAAGGTTTACGGGGCTGGACCACGCCCGGTCAGTCACAAAAAGCCGGACTGCGGTTGGTGCAGTCCGGAATTCGCCAGAAGCGGCGAGGAAAAACCGGCCATGTGCCAGCAAGAGGGATACGATTCGCGATCTGCGAAAGTTTCAGGCGATGCAGGATCATGGCAGAAAAATTTGCTGAGCATGGCAGGCCTGCAAATGCTGCACTGCACAATTGTCACGAATCCCCTATATTCGGACGCTGGGAGGTCCAACAGGGGCCTGGATTATGGGGTTCTTCACTGAAATGTTTGCGCGGCCACGGCCGCAGGAACATCTGCGTTATCGTGCCGCGCTCGCGCTGCTGCATTCCATGAGCAATGCGGACCGCGCCGACATCGGCATCAAGCCCGCCGATTTCCCGCGCATCGCCCGCGAAATGTCCGTTCGCTAGTTCGGCCAGCCAGGGATATTCCGGCTCCGGACGGGCAACGCCTTGATGGCGTGATCCGTCAACGCGAGCCCAGGAACGTTGCCTTGCCCAGCGGCACGCCATTGTGGCGAAGAATGTCGTAGGCGGTGGTGAGGTGGAAATAGAAGTTGGGCATGGCCAGATGCAGGAGATACTGCAAACCGGCCATCGAGACCTCGCGCCCGCCGAGCCTGACCTCGACAATCCGCTCGTCCGAACCTTCCAGATCGGCCGCGGAGAACGTCGCCAGATGGTCAAGCGTCTTAGCGATGCGCGCATGCAATTCGGCAAAGCTCGCCTCGTTGTCCTCGTATTTGGGAACCTCCCGGCCGGCGAGCCGCGATGGGGCTCCCTTGGCATGGTCGGTGGCGATCTGCACCTGCCTGGTCAAGGCGAACATGTCGGGCGCCAGCCGCGCCGTCAGGAACACCTGCGGGTCGATCTTGCGCTCGCCGGCGTTTTGTTCGGCCGTGGACAGCACGCTGGACAGCGCTTTCAACCGGGCCGAAAACACAGCCACCGATACTTCATACATGGATAGGGTCACGCAATTATCTCCCGGGGCAGTTGAAGCGCCGCGAGCGCGAACTAGCGCCTTCCCGGGCGATTCTTCAAGCGATACCCGCAAGGCGTCACCACGTCGCCGCAATCACCGTGGTAGAATCTCCGTTACCGCGTGGAGATTCCCGATGAGACACGCTTTTCTCGCAGCGACTGCCTTGTTCTCCCTTGCCTCGATCGCCCAGTCGGCACCTGCCGACGAGGCGCCCTACGTCGATGACAGGTCGAGCGCCGAGGCAGTTGTCCGCTCGCTCTACAGTGCCATCAACCGGCATGAATTCGCACGTGCCTGGGGTTACTATGGCGATACCAAGCCGGCCAAGGACTTCGACAGCTTCGTCAAGGGCTATGACGGTACCGACAAGGTGGATGTCAGGACCGGCGCCGTATCCAACGAGGGCGCGGCAGGCAGCATCTACTACAGCGTTCCGGTCGCCATCCAGGCAACCGACAAGAAGGGCGAGGCGAAGGTCTTTGCCGGCTGCTACACGCTGCGCCAGGTCAATGCCCAGATTCAGGCGCCGCCATTCCAGCCGATCTTCATCGACAGCGGAGCGCTGAAGCCGTCGAGCGCGGATTACGAGCAGGCTGTGCCCGCTAGCTGTGGCGACGGCCCGCCACCTCCGAAGAGGGATGCAGCGCTGGAGCAGGCCAAGAAGGCTTTCCTGGCCAGCTATAGCGACCAATGCGACAAGGATCTCGCGGCCAAGGAGCCGGAGATTTTTTCCATCAAATACAGGGACAAGGATGCGGCGGCCGGCGATCCCGACAAGGAAACGCGCCTGTTCCATTTTTCCTGCTCGGCGGCCGCCTACAATGAAAGCTCGATCTACTACATGACCGACGAGGCGAACGGCGTCAGGCAACTGCAGTTCACCGAACCGGAGATGGACATCCGCTACGTGAACAACGACAGCGAAGGCAAGGTCGAATCCATGCACATCGTCGGCTTCCGGACCACCGGCTGGGCGACCAATTCCAGCTACGACCAGGACGCCCACACGATAACCACCTTCAACAAGTGGCGCGGCGCCGGCGATGCCTCGTCAGCAGGCACCTATCTGTTCCGCAACGGCGATTTTTCACTCGTCCAGTACGACGTCGACGCCTCCTATGACGGCGAGGAAAACCCGCAAACGGTTGTCGACTACAACACCGCTCCCTGAGCCCCGCGAGGTCCGATCACGGCGCCTTCGACAGCATCCAATTCAACGCGCGGCGCCAGTCGACCATGCGGATTGGGGTGCCGTGCGTGCCCGTCTCGAAGCGCACGAAGCGGGTCGGATAGGCTTTCGACTTGGCGATGATGGACCGGAAGAAGGATTCCTGGTTTGCCACGGGAAAGACCACGTCATGGCTGCCCTGACCGAAGAAAACCGGCACGTGGCGCCTGAAGGCTGGGCTGGAGAAGAAACTCTCGTCCCACAGCGAGCCAAGCAGCAGAAGCCCATCGATTTGCCCGCCCGTGTCCGTGCGGGCGGCAAGCTTCCAGCACAATGCGCCGCCCATCGAGCCGCAGGCGACGAAGATCTTCGCGCCCGGCGACTGTTGCGCATAGTGCTCGATCAGCGCCGCGACCTGTGCCGCCCCCTTGTCGCCGAAATCGGGGAAGTCAGGGCTGAGATAAAGGCCGCCATTGCCTGCCATCAGGTTTTTGATGCGGTTGAAATTGCCGCCGAAAGTGAAGTCATCGACACCTTGCTTGCGGCTGCCGCCCTGCCCGTGCAGGTAGAGCACGATGACGGAAGCCCCTTGCGTCTTGCCTACGGCGATGTGCCGGACGTCGCCGGCATCGGTTTTCAACAGCAAATCCTGCTGCACCTTGCGCACACCGGTATCGGTATACTGTGCATGCACGCGCTTTTCCGGCACCTCGTCGCGCTGGTTGATGTCGCGCATCTCGCGGTAGTCGATCACCGTGTAGGCGCCGTCTGACGAGAGCGTCGCGGGATAGGCGAACAGATCGTCCTTGAAGGGTTTTAGTTGGAGAGCAGAGGCCTGGGCAGCAGAAAACAGGAAAAATATCGAAATCAGAAAGGCAGAGAGCGTGAGCACCCCCCTCTGGCCTGCCGGCCATCTCCCCCTCAAGGGGGGAGATTGGCAGTTTCGGCGGGGGCGCCCTTCTGCCGGCCGTCGAGATTGGCGAAAGCCGAAATGATGTCCAATCTCCCCCCTTGAGGGGGAGATGGCCGGCAGGCCAGAGGGGGGTAGAAGCGTTGACATTAACGAAATGAAACCGGAAGCCATACCGCAGGCTTGCGTAATTCGGCCCGGGTTTGTCAATCCTGCAGCACGCCGCCGGCGCCTTCCAGCGCCTCGCGAGTGTCAACATCGACGGATGCGCCCTCGCCGATCTCTACATCGACGACATCAAGTCCTCCGGCCTCGACTAGGTGGCGTGCGCCGGTATCACCTTCGAGATGCGCGACAGCCGGGAACAGCGAGCGCGGCAGGAGGACCGGATTGCCGCGTTTGCCAAGGTGCGAGGCGCGGACCACCGAATTGCCTCCTGCCCCGCGAAACGCATCGATCAGCCGGTCGAGATCGCCGGACGAGACACCCGGCATGTCTCCGAGGACGATCATCGCACCGGCGGCATCTCCCGGCAGATAGGCCATACCGGCTTTCAGGGAGGTGGAGAGCCCATCGGCAAAATCGGGATTGTCGGCGAAGGTCACGTCCAGGCCCGACAACGCGCCGCGCACCCGCTCACGCTGGTGGCCGGTGACGACGATCGTGCCCGAAGCTTTCGAGGCGAGCGCGCGCTCTGCTGTACGGCGGACCAACGGTTGGCCGTCGAAAAGCGCCATAAGCTTGTTCGGCCCGCCCATGCGGCTCGAACGGCCCGCCGCCAAAAGCACGATCCCGACCTTGAGCCGGCTTACGGCCGGCAGCGGTTCGCGCGGCTGCGGGCGTGTCGGGATTTCCATCAGCAGGCCGCCGACACCCATGCCGGCGATGTCGGTCGCCGTTACGTCGAGGCCGGCGATCAGCCGGTCGAGCACCCAGTCGAAGCCGTTCTCCTTGGGGCTGCGGGCGCAGCCCGGCGCGCCGATGATCTGCTTGCCGGCGAGCCTGCCGAGCACCAGCAGATTGCCGGGGTCGACCGGCATGCCGGCGCGGATGACAGTACCGCCCGCTTCCTCGATCGCGGCCGGAACGACGTCGGCGAAATCGCTCATGGCCGAAGCGCCGAAGATCACCACCATGTCGTTATCGCGCGCCAGCGAGGCGGCCGCCTCGGCAACCGGCGCAACCTCGTGCGGCGTGCGGCGCTCGGCCGTCAGCCGCCCGCCCGAACGCGCCAGCCGTGCCTCGGTGACGCGCAGCGTCTTGTCGAGCACGCTCGGCTTGACGCCCGGCAAGACGGTCTGGATAACACCGACACGAATGGGCCGATAGGCATTGACGGCAAAGATCTCGCCGCCGGCGCAGATTTCCATGACCGCATCGACCAGCGCCGACCCGACGGCGAAGGGAATGATCTTCACGGTTGCCACCATCTGGCCCTTTTCGACCGGCGCATGCTGGCCAAGCGTGGCGATGGTGATGGTTGGGTCGACGGCATTGATGGCGTCGATCATCGCGCTGTTGACGGTGAAGACGCCAGCGGCTTCGGCATGAAGGTTGACCCGCCCCGTCGCGGCAGGCTTGGCCGCGACATTGCGGTGGCGCATACCGGTCGCGATCCGTTCGGCGGCGGCGTCTTCGCCCAGATCGCCGGGAGAAAGCACGGCCGCGACGACTTCGCTGATGCCCGCCGCTTTCAGCACCCCGACATCCTCTGCACTCAGCCGATGCGCTTTGCGGAAACGTCGCTCGCCGACCGTCGTCGCGTGCGCAAGCACGGCGCCTTCGGCCTGTTCGATAGGAACCGGGCCGAATTTCACGCTGCGGCTTCCCTGGCTTCAAGGCCGCGCGAGCGAAACGCGTGAATGACCTGCGCCAGCACGGCGACGGCGATCTCGGCGGGGCTGGCCGCGCCGATATCGAGACCGATCGGCGCCTGGATGCGACCGATCTGCTCGGAACTGGCGCCCAGCGCCAACAGGCGCTCGACACGCTTGGCATGGGTTTTCCTGCTGCCGAGTGCCCCGACATAGAAGCACCTGGCGTCGAGCGCCGCCTTCAGCGCGAAATCGTCGATCTTGGGATCGTGGGTGATGGCAGCGACTGCCGTGTAGCTGTCGAGTGGCTGTCGTTGCAGGACCTCCTCAGGCCATTCGGCGTGCAAAGCGACATCGGGAAAGCGGTCCGACGTGGCAAAAGCCGTGCGCGGATCGATGATCTCGACTGGATAGCCGGCGATCCTGGCCATTGGCGCCAGCGCCTGGCTGATATGCACGGCACCGATCACCACCAGGCGAGGATGCGGCAGATGCGCGTTGAGAAAAAAGGTCCGCCCTTCCGCTTCGACCGAGCCGGAATTCCCGGTGCGGAACGCCTTGCTGATCGCGGCACCGAGATCGCCGGCGACCGGATCGCCCTCGCGCACGACACGGTCGCGGCCGTCACCAAGATCGGTGACCAGGATCGCGGCGCGGCGCGCGCGGCGCTCGGCGTTGAGTGTTTTCAGCGCATAGGGATCCATCGAAGATCAGCCTAGCCTTTCCACATACACTTTGATGCGGCCGCCGCAGGAAAGGCCCACCTGCCAGGCGGTCTCGTCGGCGACGCCGAATTCCAGCATTCTGGGCTTGCCGGTGCCGATGACGTCCATGGCATCCGTCACCACGGCGCCTTCGACACAGCCGCCCGAAACCGAGCCGTGGAAATTGCCGTCGGCGTCGATGACCAGATGGCTGCCGGCCGGGCGTGGCGCGGAACCCCAGGTCTCGACAACGGTCGCGATGGCGACATCCTTGCCTTCCTTCATCCAGCCTTCCGCGATGATCAGCGGGTCACGGGCCTCGTCGAGATAAATGCTGTCGCTCATCGTTGCTTCTCTCAGGGTCTGTTTTTCCCGGAAATATGTGTCTTCAGCAGCATATGGCTACGCGGCGCGCCTCGCGCCACCCTCCATCCATCGCCGCGGATCGACGGCATATCCAGGCTTCCGGTCCAGCGAAGCGCAGAGATCGGCAAGCGCGTCGAGATTGTGCACGGCACGGAATTCATCGACATGCGGCAGCATCGCCCTGACGCCGCGGGCGCGCGCCTGGAAACCGTCGAAGCGCAGCAAGGGGTTCAGCCAGATCAGCCGCCGGCAGGATTTGTGCAGACGCTCCATTTCCTCCGACAGGCCGTCGACCTCGTCTCGCTCCAGCCCGTCGGTGATCAAAAGCACCACCGCGCCCTGTCCTAGCACGCGCCGCGACCATATCAGGTTGAACTCGGCCAGCGTGTCGCCGATGCGCGTGCCGCCCGACCAGTCCTTGACCGCGGTGGAACAGTCGGCCAGGGCGGCGTCGGGATCGCGATGGCGCATCTGTCGGCTCAGATTGGTGAGCCTGGTGCCGAAAACGAAAGTGTGCACGCGCCGGCGCTTTTCCGTCAGAGCATGCAGGAAATGCAGGAAGATGCGCGTGTACTGGCTCATCGAACCGGAAATGTCGGCAAGCACGACCAACGGCGGATACACTTCGCGGAGCGAGCGGAATTTCGGCAGGATCAGTTCGCCCCCAGTGCGTGCGGCCGAGCGCATCATGGCACGCGGATCGATGCGGCGACCGTGCGAATCGGCCTTGAAACGGCGCGTCCGCACCATATCGAAGGGCAACCGCAGTTCGGCGATCGCTTTCCTGGCGTCGGCCATCTCGGCGGCATTCATCTGAGCGAAATCCTTGGCCCTCAGCACCTCGTTGCCGGAGAAAGTAAAGCGCGCGTCGACCTCGATCTCGGGGATTTCCCGCGCCGGCTGGTTCCTGCTGTGGCCTGCGAACATGGCCTGGCTGACACGGCTTTCGGCCGCGCGTGGCTTCTGCTTCTCCCTGGTATCGGGCGCCACCGGCGAAAGCATCGCCAGCATCTTTTCGATCAGCTCACGCGACTTCCAGAATAGCCGGAAGGCCTCGTCAAAGATGGCATGGTCCTCATGCCGCGACACCAGCACGGCATGCAGCGTCCAGTAGAAATCGTCGCGCGCGCCGATGCCGGTGGCAAGTACCGCCTCGATGGCATCCTTGACCGAGGCCGGACCGACGCGCATGCCTGATTTGCGCAAGACACGGGCGAAATAGACGATGTTGTCGGCGATGTGACCGTCGACAGTCGCCTCCCTGGGTTCCGCGCGAGGCATGGCCATGAGCCCTACTCCGCCGCCGAAAGCTCGGCCTTCACCTCGTCGAGGATACGCCGGCCTTCGCCCTCGCCGATGCGGGCAATGTCGTCCTGGTATTTCAGCAGCACGCCGATCGTGTCGGAGACGGTTTCCGGGTCGAGCGCGACCTTGTCGAGTTCGGTCAACGCGCCGGCCCAGTCGATGGTCTCGGCAACGCCCGGCATCTTGAACAATTCGATCTGGCGGAGCTTCTGAATGAAGGAGACCACCTCGGCCGAAAGCCGGCTGTTCGCCTGCGGCACCTTGCGGCGCACGATCTCCAACTCCCGCTCGGCGCTGGGATAATCGACCCAGTGATAGAGGCAGCGCCGCTTCAGCGCGTCATGGATTTCGCGGGTGCGGTTGGTGGTGATTATGACGATCGGCGGCTCCTCCGCCCTGATCGTGCCGAGTTCGGGCACCGTCACCTGGAAATCGGAAAGGATCTCGAGCAGGAAGGCCTCGAACGCCTCGTCGGTACGGTCGAGCTCGTCAATCAGGAAAACCGGGGCGGCGCCGGCCTTGCCGGTCAGCGCATCGAGCACCGGACGGCGTATCAGGTATTTTTCCGAGAAAACGTTGCGCTCCATGTCGGAGCGGTCGACCTTGCCGGCCGCCTCCTCCATGCGGATCTCGATCATCTGCGCGGCATAGTTCCACTCATAGACGGCGGACGAGACGTCGAGACCTTCATAGCATTGCAGACGGATCAGCCGGCGGCCGAGCGCCTCGGCCAGCACCTTGGCGATCTCGGTTTTGCCGACGCCGGCCTCGCCCTCGAGGAACAGCGGCCGCTTCATGCGCAGCGACAGGAAAAGCACGGTGGCCAACGACCGGTCCGCCACATAGTCCGCGCCGGTCAGGAGATCGAGCGTCTCGTCGATCGTCCGCGGCACGGGGCGCGGTTTTAGCTCGGTCATTCCTTCTCCGTGGACGCCTCTGCCCCGCTTTCCAGAACGTGGTAGCCGCGGGCGTGATAGATCAGCGGCCGCAAATTATCGCCCATGCGCAGGCCTGTCACCTTGCCAAAAAGCACACGATGGGTGGCCAGGTCCTTGGTGTCGATCAGTTCGCAGTCGAATACGGCGAGCGCGCCCTTCAAGGTCGGCGCGCCGGTGGAGATCACATCCCACTCGCCGAGCGCGAAACGTTCCTCGACCGGCAGGCCGGTGATGCCGGAAAAGCCGATCGACAGCGGCTCCTGGTGCGAGGCAAGCGTGTTCAAGGCAAACCTGCCGTTTTTCACGAACGGCTCGTTCTTGGGATTTTCACGGTTCAGGCAGACCAAAATGGTCGGCGGCGTATCGGAAACCGAACAGGCGGCGATGACCGTCGCGCCGCGCTTGCCGGCCGGCCCGTCGGTGGTCACCACATGGACGTGACCGGCAAAATGGCTCATCGCGTCGCGATAGGCCTGCGGTCCTATGTCGTTCTTCTTCAACACCGGAGATTTTCCATAGCCTGAACCCTATCGCTATATATGGCTAGATATGACAAGCCACAAGCGAAGTGCTTGGCCCATATCCCGAAATTCGCGTGTTGCGCCAAGACCGGGCAGCCTTTAGGTCTTGGCGGGAGTGGCGCCGGGACCATCCGGGCTCGCTTGGAGGAAGTCTTCGACAGGATGCGACCCGGGGCAACGATATCTGCCGCGCTGGCTTGGCTGCTGCTGACCGGCGCCGCCAACGCCCAGACGCTGCTCGTCGGTGTTGCCGCGCCGCTCTCCGGATCCTCGGCGATCCTTGGCAGGCAGATCGAAGCCGGCGCCGAAGTGGCGGCCCAGGCGAACGGCATCGAGCTCAAGACCATCGACGATGCCTGCACGGCCGATGGGGGTGCCGCGGCAGCCCGGGAATTCGCGACCGCCAAGGTCAATGTCGTCGTGGGATTTCTCTGTACGGAAGCGATCGAGGCGGCGATGCCGATCTTGAAGGACGCAGGCATCGCCGTCATCACCGTTGGCGTGCGAACCGAAAGCCTGACTGACCGTCGTCCCAAGACCGGCTGGCCGGTCTACCGGCTCGGACCGAGGGGCGACGACGAGCGCAATGCCGTCGCCAACACCCTTACCCGGCTTTGGCAGAACGAACTGTTCGCCGTCATCGATGACGGCACCATCTACGGCCGTGAGATCGCCGAGACGTTGCGGGCGGCGGCCGAACAGGCGGCGCTGAAGCCGGTGTTCGTCGATACGTTCCGGCCGCAGCTCGACAACCAGATCGGTCTGATTGGCCGGCTGAAGAAGGCCGGCGCAACCCATGTCTTTGCCGGTGGCGACGGCGACGACATCGCCATCATGGGTCGCGACGCCGCGCAACTCGACGCCGGCATCGTATTCGCCGGCGGCGAGAACCTGCGCACTCCGCCCGGCGCAGTGCCCTATGCCACGGGAACGCTGATGATCGCTCCCCCGGAATGGGCCGATGTCGCCAATCCCAAGGTGCTCGAGGTGTTTGCCTCGCAGAAGATCGTGCCGGACGGCTACACGCTGCCGGCCTATGCGGCGGTAGAAACCGCCAAGGCGGCGATGGCGGAAGCCGCAAGCTCCGGCAGGCCGCTTGCGGAAGCGCTCATCGGGCATGATTTCACCACGGCGATCGGGCCGGTGCGCTTTGATGCGAAGGGCGACCTCAGCCGGAATCCGTACCGCGTCTTCCGGTTCGATGGCGCCCGCTTCGTACCGTTGGAAAGCAACTGATGTTTCGCACCGGCCCGCGCAACCTGATCACCGATGTCGCCGGTCTCAGCGTCGGCAATGCCTCCGATGCCCGACTGAAATCCGGCGTGACGACGGTCCTTTGCGACGAACCGGCCGTAGCCGGCGTCCAGATCCTGGGCGGCGCGCCGGGCACGCGCGAGACGGACCTGCTCGAACCCCACAATTCGGTTGAGACGGTCCATGCCGTGGTGCTGTCGGGCGGGTCGGCTTTCGGCCTCGACGCAGCGTCCGGCGTACAGGCAGCACTGCGCGAGCGTGGCATCGGCTTCGAGGTCGGCGGCTTTCGCGTGCCGATCGTGCCGGCGGCGATCCTGTTCGACCTGCGCAATGGCGGCGACAAGGATTGGGGCCGCTATCCGCCATACCGCGACCTCGGCTACGAGACGGTGCAGGCCGCCGGTTCGGATTTCCAGATCGGCACGACCGGCGCCGGCACCGGCGCGCTGACCTCCGGTCTCAAGAGCGGGCTTGGCTCGGCTTCGACGCTGCTTGACAATGGCGTCACCATCGGCGCGCTGGCGGCGGTCAATCCGATCGGCTCGGTGACCATCAGCCGAAGCCGCCATTTCTGGGCGGCTCCGTTCGAGATCGGCGATGAATTCGGCGGGCTTGGCTATCCCTCGCCAATGCCGGACGACGCCAAAAGCATCCTCTTGAAGTTTCGCGACAAGACGTTCACGGGCAAGGCGGATGCCGGCGGCAACACCACCATCGCCGTTATCGCCACCGATGCCATTCTCACCAAGGCCGCCGCAAAGCGCCTGGCCATGTCAGCGCATGACGGTTTCGTGCGGGCCATATGGCCGACGCACACGCCGGCCGATGGCGATCTGGTCTTCGCGCTGGCGACCGGCAGGAGCGGTATCCGGCTCGAAGCCGACGCGGCAATCGACCTTTATGCCGCGGCAGGCGCCACGATGGCGCGCGCCATCACGCGCGGCGTTTTCGCCGCGACGCCCGCCGAGGGCGATCTGTTTCCGGTCTGGTCTTCGCGCTGACTTATACGCGATCAGGTGGGGTCGGACTTTTCTTCCTCGAAAGTGACCGCGACGTCGGAATTCGCCGACAGCCAGACCTTCTTTCCCTCGACCTCCGCGACAAGGCTCAGGGGAATGAAATGATGGTGCCCCTTATGCGTGCCCATACCGCTGTCGGACTTGGTCAGCTTGATCCGCTGCCCCTCGACTTTGTCGACCGTGCCGACATGAACGCCATCGGCACCGATCACTTCCATATGCTCACGAATTTTGCTGGTGTCGGTCATGGTGGTTCTCCATTGGGACTGCCGACAATAACAGACGAGGCCGCGATTGGATGCATGGCGCTTGCTTTATCGGGCAGCGCGACGCCGGTATCTTGTCGTGATAGGGAATGGCGATATCGTTGGCCGGCGGAAAACCTCATGCAAAACCTTCTTCTGTTTGCCGTTTGCCTGCTTGCGCAGTTTTGCGCAGTCGTCGCCGCCCGGGCCGGGGATGTCGCCGAGCTTGAAATCCTGGGCTTCACCAAGGACGGCGGCATCTTCGCGTTCGAAGAATATGGCGTGCAGGATGGATCGGGATTTCCCTACGCCAATCGCTATTATATCGACACCAGCAACGACAGCTTTCTCCAGGGAACGCCTATTCGCGTCCGGCTCGACGACGAGAACGCCACGTTGACGGCGGCTCATATTCAGGCCCGCGAGAAGGGCGAAGCGGTCGTCAGCCAGGCGGAGTTGGCCGCGAACAAGGGCATCACCGCAGGCTTCAACCCGGTAACGGAGATGTCCGCCGACCCGCATCGGATGGCGGTCAATCCGCGTCCGATCTTCTCGCCAGTCGACCAGCCGCTCGAGTTCCGGCTGGACGAGATCGGCATGAACGAGACTAAGGGCTGCGAGAGCCAGGGTGAGATCAATGGCTTTCGGCTGCTGCGCGTCGAGGCGCAAGCCGGCGGTACGACGAAGCTGTTGCACGAGGACAAATCGATCCCCAAGAGCCGGGGTTGCCCGAACGGCTACCGCATCGGAGCCGTGCAGACATTTTCGATGGACAATCCCAGCGCCTATGCGGTGCTGATCGCGGTGCGCCAATATGGCTTCGAAGGCCCGGACTATCGCTGGATCGCGGTGACCGGCCGCCTGTGACACCGCTCGTCCACCCCGCCAGGCGTCATCGCGCCCTGGGCCGCCTCCGCGGCGCCATACCAACGCCGGGCACGGCGCTGCTCGGCGCGCTGCTTTGGGCCGCCACGATGGGCGCCAGCGCGCTCCTCAACCTGTTGCTGGAAAGTTGGGTGACGCCAGATAAAATCCGCACCGTGACGCTGCTGTTTGCAGGCGGCGGCGCTCTGGCCTTTCCTGTTGGCCTGTTCGCGGCACGGCTGGTCTCGCGCGGAAGGAGCTGGGAAGTCGCCTTCGCGGCGGCATTCGTGGGTCTCGCCGCCGCGACGATCGGCCTGACCGCCGGGCTGTATGCCTTGCAATACCGGTCCTACTATGCCGCATGGCATGCACCCACCTTCACCCTCACCTGGGGGCTTCAGTTCGTCTTCACGATGGCGGTGGCGCTCTACCAGTTCGTGGTGCTGGGCATCAGGCTCTATTTCCCGATCGGGTTCCTCGCCTTGTTTGCCGCCAGCCTCTGGTTTGCGCGGCGGCGGCGTTGAGCATTTTGTCCGCCTCTGTTAGGACGCGGGCAAATTTCTCGACACGTCAGGACTGACCGATGATCCCTCGCTACTCCCGGCCGGAAATGGTGGCCATATGGTCGCCCGAAACCCGGTTCCGCATCTGGTTCGAGATCGAGGCTCATGCCTGCGACGCGCTGGCCGAACTCGGCGTCATCCCGAAACAGGCGGCGAAGACCATCTGGGAAAAAGGCAATGCCGCGAAGTTCGACGTCGATGCGATCGACGAGATCGAGCGCGTCACCAAGCACGACGTCATCGCTTTTCTCACCCATCTCGCCGAATTCGTCGGACCCGACGCCCGCTTCATCCATCAGGGCATGACATCCTCGGACGTTCTCGACACGTGTTTCGCGGTGCAGCTCACGCGTGCCAGCGACATGCTGCTGGCCGACATCGACGCGCTGCTTGCGGCGCTGAAGCGCCGCGCCTTCGAGCACAAGGATACCGTCACCATCGGCCGCAGCCACGGCATCCATGCCGAGCCGACCACTTTCGGCGTCAAGCTGGCGCAAGCCTATGCCGAATTTTCGCGCTGCCGCGAGCGGCTCGTGCATGCTCGCGAGGACATAGCCACCTGCGCCATTTCGGGAGCGGTCGGCACCTTCGCCAATATCGAGCCTTATGTCGAAGAGCATGTCGCGGCAAAGCTCGGGTTGAAGCCGGAGCCGGTATCGACGCAGGTGATCCCGCGCGACCGCCATGCCATATTCTTTGCCACGCTCGGCGTCATCGCATCGTCGGTGGAGCGGCTGGCGATCGAGATCCGGCATCTGCAGCGCACCGAGGTGCTGGAAGCCGAAGAGTATTTTTCGCCTGGCCAGAAAGGTTCGTCGGCGATGCCGCACAAGCGCAACCCGGTGTTGACCGAGAACCTAACCGGCCTTGCCCGCATGGTGCGCTCCTTCGCGCTGCCGGCGATGGAGAATGTGGCGCTCTGGCACGAGCGCGACATTTCGCATTCCTCCGTCGAGCGCATGATCGGGCCGGATGCGACGGTGACGCTGGATTTCGCGCTGGCGCGGCTGACCAGCGTCATCGACAAACTGCTCGTCTATCCCGACAACATGCTGAAGAACATGAACAAATTCCGCGGCCTGGTGCATTCACAGCGCGTGCTGCTGGCATTGACGCAAGCCGGCGTCTCCCGTGAGGATGCCTACCGGCTGGTGCAGCGCAATGCCATGAAGGTGTGGGAGCAAGGCGCTGATTTTCTTGAAGAACTACTGGCCGACAAGGACGTCACCGCCGCTTTGCCGGAAGCCGAGATCCGCGAGAAATTCGACCTGGGCTACCACACCAAGCATGTCGACACGATCTTCCGGCGGGTGTTCGGAGAGGCGTGAGGGGCTTTCCTTCTCCCCGTCGCTATACGAGGAGAAGGTACCGCAGGACGTAACTGCCGATCACGCTTTGCCGGGAATGGTCCTGATCACCGTGCCCCACGGATCTTCGCGGGTCGTTTCACTGGCCACGTTGTCGGAACGCATCTCGACCCAGGCAAGGCCCGACCGGGCCGGGTCGCGGCGGCCGGCGCCGGCGCTCTGCCACGCATTGGCGCCTATATGATGATGGTAGTGGCCTGACGACAGGAACACAGCCTGGCCGCCATACTTCGCCACCGTGTCGAAGCCGAATTCCTGTTTCCACCAGGCTTCCGCCTCTTCCGGCCGGCCGACGCGCAGGTGGACGTGGCCGACAATGCTGTTTTCAGGCGCTCCCTGCCAGCCCGCATCGCCCGCCGGCACTTCGGCGACGACCGAAGGAATGTTCAGCCGTTCGGTCGCCATCGCGATCTTGTCGCCGTTCCACGTCCAGTCCTGCGGACGGCGATCGGCATAGATCTCGATCCCATTGCCCTCGGGATCAGTGAGATACAGCGCTTCGCTGACCAGATGGTCCGAAGCGCCCTCTATGGCGATCTTGTCTGATATGGCGTGGTTGATCCAGCGGCCAAGGTCGGCACGGCTGGGCAGCAGGAAAGCCGTGTGGAACAGGCCGGCGCTGCGCGGATCGTCAGGCTTGGCCGACGCATCCGGCTCCAGCACCAACAGCGGACGGTTGGCGGCGCCCAGGGTGATCGCGCCATCGGCGCGGCTCAATTCCTGCAAGCCGACAACAGCGCGATAGTAGGCGGCAAGGCCTTCGGCGTCGCGCGCCTTCAGCCCGACCCGGGCAACGCTCACCGGCGTGGTGGCGGCAAAGGGGAGTTCGCTCATCATTGTCTCCGTTGCGGCGACGCTTTGGCATAAACCCCGAGGTCAGGAGCCCGGCGCCGGCGATCATTGTACATCGTGTCAGCACCAAATGCGGTCCTTCACGGCTGTTTCTTTCCAGAGGACAAATCGGCGATCGTGATCGTTCACACAAGACAGCGAAAAGCGAACATGGTGTTCACCATTGCAAGCAGGAGCGTGTCCATCGACGGTTGCATGAGGCAATCACGCTCGCTATCTCAGCGCCATGAAAGTCAAAGACGCAGATATTCTCATCATCCCGGGCTACACTAACTCCGGACCCGAGCACTGGCAGACCCGCTGGCAGTCAAAGCTGTCGACCGCGCGGCGCGTCGAGCAGGCGGAATGGTCGAAGCCCGTGCGCGATGACTGGACGGCGAGCGTGGCAAAAGCGGTCAATGAAGCCGAGAAGCCCGTCGTCCTCGTCGCGCATTCCCTTGGCGTTGCCGCGGCGGTGCAAGCCGTCCCGCAGTTTCGCAAGCCGGTCGCCGGCGCATTCTTCGTGGCGCCGCCCGATGTCGCCAATCCGGAGGTACGGCCAAGGCACCTGATGACGTTCGGCCCCTACTCGCGCGAGCCGTTGCCCTTCCCGTCCATGGTGATTGCCAGCCGCAACGATCCGTTCTGCGCCTTCCACGTCGCCGAGGACATTGCCGGCGCCTGGGGATCTCTGTTCATCGATGCCGGTGAAGCCGGTCACCTCAACACCGATTCAGGCTTCGGCCCATGGCCCGAAGGTTCGATGACCTTCGCCAAATTTCTCACCGAACTGAAGGCCTGACGACCCCGACCGGATCGCGGCTCTCAGCCGCCGATCGAATCCTTGATGCCTTTCAACAGCGTCTTCGCCCCTAGTGAAATCAGCGCGTGCTCGGACCCTGTGGCCAGCAGGCGGTAGCCCATCGCCACGACGCGGCCGGCGATGGCCGGTTCGATGACGTAGATCGCCGCATGTTTGCCGGCCTTGCGGGTACGCTCGGCGATCGAACCCACCGTTTCCATCATGCTTTCGAGCGTCGAATTGACGGTCGTGCCGTTCGACCAGGCAATCGAGAAGTCCGATGGCCCCAGGAAAATGCCGTCGATACCGGGTGTATCGAGGATGCCGTCCAGCGCATCGAGCGCCGCCCGCGTCTCGACCATGGCGAAGGCCATGGTGCGCTGGTTGCTGTCGCGCAGCCATTCGGCATGATCACCCTTGCCATGGCGTGGGAAGGCATAGGTGGGGCCCCAGGAGCGCTCGCCCACCGGCGGGTATTTCATCGCCGCAGCGAACAGTTTTGCATCCGCCACCGAGTTGACCATCGGCGCAATCACCGCCTCGGCGCCGAAATCGAGCGCCCGGCTGGCCATGTCGAAACGGCCGACGGGAATACGCACCAATGCCGGCTTGCCGGTGGCAAGCACGGGCGCCAGGCCGCGCAACACGCTGTCTTCATGATGGCCGCCATGCTGCATGTCGAGCGTGACCGCATCGAAGCCCTGCCTGGCAAGGATTTCGACGGTCAGCGCGTCCGGCACGCCTGACCATGCGGTGACCAGCGTTTCATCGGCCGCAAGGCGGGATTTCAGGGACATCGGCTCTTTCCTCGCTAAGGATCGCAGTTTCAGCCGGAAACGACGGGAAACGCAAAGAAAAACCGCCCGGCTGGGCCGGGCGGTCGATTGGTCCAGTCATTCTTTTGCCGCAGGTTCCGTCGCAAAATTGTGGGACATTTTTGCGGAACCTGCTTCGGCCGGATCAGGTGTTCTTGATCTGCTCGATGGCCTGCGCCATCAATTCGTCCATGGTGCGGCGGATCTGATGGTCCGACTGGCTGACGCCGGCAGCGTCGAAATCCTTGCGGATCTTGCGGAAGACGTCGTGATCGCCGGCTTCCTCGATATCGGAAACAACCACTTCCTTGGCGTAGGCATCGGCCTCGGCGCCGGATTTCCCGAGCTTTTCCGCGGCCCACAGGCCGAGAGCCTTGTTGCGGCGCGCCGACGCCTTGAACCGAAGCTCCTCGTCGAACACGAATTTGCGCTCAAAACCCTCTTCGCGATCCTTCATGTTGCTCATGGCGTCCCTCCGATGGAAATCGATTCGCTGGCATTGATGAATATGTGATGGCGAAGCACAAACCAAAAGGCTGGCGGCCGGTCAATACGCTTCGTGGCTTGCTGCGCTGCGGCATTTCGGTCCCGAAAGCAGTTGATTGAAAGGATTTGCCGATTGAGCAAACAAGGCGATTACGATAGACACCGGCATTGAACGCCACCGTCGCCACACTAATTTAGGCAGACGGACAGGAACTGGTCGCTTGCCGCCTGCCCGCAAATCCAGAGAAAAATCAAATGAAAAATCGCCGCCGCATTTATGAAGGCAAGGCCAAGATACTTTATGAAGGCCCTGAGCCCGGGACGCTGATCCAGTTCTTCAAGGATGACGCAACCGCGTTCAACAAGAAAAAACACGAAGTCGTCGATGGCAAGGGCGTGCTTAACAATCGCATTTCCGAGCACATCTTCAATCATCTCAACCGGATGGGCATTCCGACCCACTTCATCCGCCGGCTCAACATGCGCGAGCAGCTGATCAAGGAGGTCGAGATCATCCCGCTCGAAGTGGTGGTGCGCAATGTCGCCGCCGGTTCGCTGTCCAAGCGCCTTGGCATCGAGGAGGGCACGGTCCTGCCCCGCTCGATCATCGAATTCTATTACAAGGCCGATGCGCTCGACGACCCGATGGTCTCTGAAGAGCACATCACGGCCTTCGGCTGGGCGAGCCCGCAGGAAATCGACGACGTCATGGCGCTGGCCATTCGCGTCAACGACTTCCTGTCCGGCCTGTTCATGGGCGTCGGCATCCAGCTCGTCGATTTCAAGATCGAATGCGGACGCCTGTTCGAGGGCGACATGATGCGCATCGTCGTCGCCGACGAGATCTCGCCCGATTCCTGCCGGCTGTGGGACGTGGCGACGCAGGACAAGCTCGACAAGGACCGTTTCCGCCGCGACATGGGCGGCCTCGTGGAGGCCTACCAGGAAGTCGCCCGCCGTCTCGGTATCATGAACGAGAACGAGCCGCCGCGTCCAACCGGACCGGTGCTCGTCGCGTCGAGCGAGCCGCCGAAGGGCATGAAGCACTAATTGCCAGCAACGGGCTTGCCGGAAACGGCAGGTCCGGCGCAGACCGATACCGATCATTCAGGAGCATCGATGAAAGCCCGTATCACCGTAACCCTCAAAAACGGCGTGCTGGACCCGCAAGGCAAGGCGATCGAGCATGCGCTGTCGGGGCTAGGTTTTGACGGCATCGGCTCGGTGCGGCAAGGCAAGGTGTTCGACGTCGAGCTCGCCGGGACCGACAAGGCCAAGGCCGAGGCCGATCTCAAGGCCATGTGCGACAGACTGCTGGCGAACACGGTGATTGAGAACTATAGTGTGACGCTTACCTGAGGTTGTGCCGGAGGCACGGATGCCCCAACTTGCCGAAACCCAGAGGCCTTACGAACCAAAATGAAATCAGCCGTCGTCCTCCTGCCTGGCCTTAACCGCGACCGCGATATGATCGCGGCGCTGACCAAGATTTCCGGCAAAGCGCCAGCCACGGTCTGGCAAACCGACACCGAAATCCCGGATGTCGACCTGATCGCCATTCCCGGCGGCTTCTCCTTCGGCGACTATCTGCGCTGCGGCGCGATCGCGGCGCGCATGCCGGTGATGCGGGCGGTCGCTGAAAAGGCGGCCAAGGGCGTCATGGTCATCGGCGTCTGCAACGGTTTCCAGATCCTGGTCGAGGCCGGCCTGCTGCCGGGAGCGCTCATGCGCAACTCCTCGCTCAAATTCGTCTGCCGGCAGGTGAAGCTCGAGATCGCCAACGCCAACACCATGTTCACCCGCCGCTACCAGCCGGGCCAGATCATCCGCTCGCCGGTGGCGCATCACGACGGCAACTACTTCGCCGATGCCGAGACGCTTGCACGCCTGGAAGGCGAAGGCCAGGTGGTGTTCCGCTATGCGGACGGCACCAATCCCAACGGCTCGATCAACGACATCGCTGGCATCATCAGCAGCCAGGGCAACGTGCTGGGCCTGATGCCGCATCCCGAGAACCTGATCGAAGCGGCACATGGCGGCAATGACGGGCGGGCGTTGTTCGAAGGCGCGCTCGGCATCGCCGCCTGATATCTTCCGAAATTCTTTCAGAACCTGGGGGCAGCCTGACGATGAGACTGACGATTGCTCGCTTTGCTCTCCTGGCTGCCGCCGGCCTTGCGCTGGCATCCTGCCAGTCGGGTCCGAAGAGCGCTCCGCCGCCTTCCGGCAAGAGCGCGGCGCTGCTGGCCATGGAACAGGTGGCGATCTCCGCCCACAAATGCTGGATCGCCAGCAAGGACCCGGCCTTCAAATCCTACCAGATGGCCAATGAGCTGAATTCGTTCAGCGGCACGCCGCGCTTCCTGCTGGTGCCGGCCAAGCATTATGGCGGCAAGCCGCTGCTGGTGGTGCAGGCGCAAGGCAATTCGAGCCGTGTAGACGTGTTCGGTCCGCTGATGGCCGAGCCGCTCGGCGCGCGCATCGGCTCCGACATCGCCCGCTGGCAGGCCGGCAATCCGGCCTGCGCCGCCGCCGCGTAAGATGGGCCGGCTGCTGCAGGTCGCGGGTCTGGTCGCAGGGCTGGCCGGTCTTTTCCTGCAGTTCTCGATCACCGTTCCGGCCTCGATGGAAGCCGGCCGCGGCCTGATCGGTTCGGTCGTCTTCTACTTCAGCTTCTTTACCATCCTGACCAACATCGGTGCGGTGCTCGTCCATGCGTCGCTGCTGTCGCCCGCCGGCCATGCCTGGTTTCCGGCCTTTGCCGGAGCGCGGATGCGGGCAGGCGTCGCCGTCGCCATCACCGTGGTCTTCATGGTCTACGCCACCGTGCTGGCACGCCTCTGGCAGCCGCAGGGCCTGTTCCTGCTGTGCGACGTGCTGCTGCACTATGTGACGCCTGCACTGTTCGTGCTGTGGTGGCTGGCCGCCGGTGCCGACGGCAAGACGCGATGGCGAGACGTTTCCTGGTGGATGCTCTATCCGCTCGCTTATCTGGCCTATGCGCTGGCGGGGGCGTCCATAACAGGCGAAGTGCCCTACCCGTTCCTCGATGTCGCCAGGTACGGCATCGCCAGCGTCGCCATCGCCTCGCTGGCCATCACCGCCCTTTTCCTGGCGCTGTGCGTTGGCGCCGTGCTTGCGGACCGCGGCCTGTCGCGGATCAGGGCGCCAGTTGTGCAGCCACGCAAGCAGGATTGAACATTGCATCGCGCCTGTTCATTCCCAGAATGGCCTGATCCCTTCGCGATGGGCGTCGCAGCGGGAAATGCCGATGTCCTTCAACTGGTCGTCGGTCATGTCCAGCAAGGCGAGCCGGCTGCGCCTGCGCTCCAGCAGGCCGTCGATCCAGCGCCCCAGCGATTTGACCATACGCACGATGCGGCTGACAAAGCCGCCGCGGTCCACAGGTCGCGCGGCGAACAATCCTGCGGTTGTCTGGCTGATTGTCTCGATTGTATCCATCTTCGCTCTACCAAAGCTGCAAATTGCACTCTTTTATTCCACACAACGCATGTGAATTGACTCATCGTTCGACGCAATATACAAAATTGTCACCATGACAAATTGGCTTCCCGACCTCACGGCCAGCTCCGGCCCGCTTTATCAGCGCCTTGCTGACAGCATTGAGTCAGATATCGACCGCGGCGTGATCGACGCCGGGGCAAAGCTGCCACCGCAGCGGGATCTCGCCTATGACATCGGCGCAACCGTCGGCACGGTCGGCAGGGCCTATCAATTGCTGCGCGAGCGCGGGCTGGTCAGCGGCGAGGTCGGGCGCGGCACCTATGTCCTCGGCCGGCAGAACGCGAAGCCCGACTTCATAGCGCCGGACGCGCAAGGCACGCGCGACATCGATGCGCCGCGCGGCAAGCTGCGCTTCGACAGCACCGCGGCGCCCGATGTCGGCCAGGGCGCCATCGTCACCGAAGTGCTGTCGCGCACGGCTTCGGATCATGCGCATGAGATTTCGAGCTACACGCGGGATTTTCCCGAGCGCTGGTTCGAGGCCGGCGCCAGTTGGCTGTCGCGCAACTCGTTTCGACCGAGCGCCGATACGATCGTGCCGACGCTCGGTACCCATGCCGCTGTCATGGCGGCGATCGCCGCACTGACCACGCCCGGCGATTACGTCGCCTTCGAGCACCTGACCTATTCGCAGATTTCGCGCAGCGCCGGCCTGATCGGTCGTCGCACGGCGCTGGTGGCATCGGACCATCAGGGTCTCGACCCCGACGATTTCGAGCGCGTCTGCGCGCAAAAGCATCCGAAGATGATCTTTCTGATGCCTACGGTGCAGAATCCGACGCTGGCGATCCTGCCGGCAGCGCGACGTGAGGCAATCGCGCGGATCGCGCGTGAATACAATGTCGTCATTATCGAGGACGATCTTTACGGCGGCCTGACCGAAGATCCGACGCCAATGCTGGCCGACTATGCACCCGAGCGCACCATCGTCGCAGGCGGCCTGTCGAAATCGGTAGCGGCCGGCGTTCGCGGCGGCTGGCTTTCCTGCCCGCCTGCTTATCGCCATCGCATCCGTGTTGCCCATAAGATGATGACCGGCGGCATGCCTTTCCTGCTGGCCGAGGTGAATGCCCGGCTGGTGCTGTCGGGCCAGGCCGCGGACATACGCAAACGCGCCATCGCCGAAATCAACGCCCGCACCGCCATCGTGCGCGAGACTTTGGCCGGCTTCGAATTCAAGTCGCGGGACAATATACCCTTTGTCTGGCTGACCTTGCCCGACCCCTGGCTTTCCGGCACGTTCAAGAACGCCTGCCTCGAGCACGGCGTGCTGATCGACGACGAAGACGAGTTCAAGGCGGGCCGTTCCGAGCAGGTCTTCCACGGTGTGCGCTTCGGCATTTCGCAGCCGAGGCAGCGCAAGGACATCGCGGACGGCGTTGCGGCGATCCGGAGGCTCCTCGACGAAGGCCGCGCCGGCTACGACAGTTTTTCCTGATCCGCATCGCCTTGGAGCGCCGGCGGTTCAGGATGCCTCCAGGCAAGACCCGAGGCGCATCGGTTGAGTCCGGTCCGGTGGGACGCGCGTTCAAGGCGCCGCGGCTTTCTCCGGATTCAGCCACTTTTCGTCGGTCCATGGGTGTATCGGCCGCAAAGCTTGCGATAAGAGGAGACTCAAAATCCCAAGCTCCCACGGATAAAAACCGCCGCCCATGACCATTTCCAATTCCGTGCCGATCACGCCCGAGCTCATTGCCGCGCACGGGCTGAAGCCAGACGAATACCAGCGCATCCTCGACCTCGTCGGGCGCGAGCCGAGCTTCACCGAACTTGGCATCTTCTCGGCGATGTGGAACGAGCATTGCTCGTATAAATCCTCGAAGAAATGGCTGCGCACGCTGCCGACGACCGGCCCGCGGGTCATCCAGGGACCGGGCGAGAATGCCGGCGTGGTCGATATCGGCGACGGCGACTGCGTCGTCTTCAAGATGGAGAGCCACAACCACCCCTCCTTTATCGAGCCCTACCAAGGGGCGGCGACAGGCGTCGGCGGCATATTGCGCGACGTCTTCACCATGGGCGCGCGGCCGATCGCGGCGATGAACGCCTTGCGCTTCGGTGCTCCCGATCATCCCAAGACCAGGCACCTGGTGGCGGGAGTGGTTTCCGGCGTCGGCGGCTACGGCAATTCCTTCGGCGTGCCGACGGTCGGCGGCGAGGTCAATTTCGACGCCCGCTACAACGGCAATATCCTGGTCAACGCTTTTGCCGCGGGTCTTGCCAAGACGGACGCGATTTTCCTGTCGGAGGCCAAGGGCGTCGGCCTGCCGGTCGTCTATCTCGGCGCCAAGACCGGTCGCGACGGCGTCGGCGGCGCCACCATGGCCTCGGCCGAATTCGACGACAAGATCGACGAGAAGCGCCCGACCGTGCAGGTCGGCGATCCCTTCACCGAAAAGTGCCTGCTTGAAGCATGTCTCGAACTGATGGCGTCCGGTGCGGTCATCGCTATCCAGGACATGGGTGCTGCCGGCCTTACCTGCTCGGCGGTCGAGATGGGCGCCAAGGGGGATCTCGGCATCGAGCTCGAGCTCGACAAGGTTCCGGTGCGCGAGGAGCGCATGAGCGCCTACGAGATGATGCTGTCGGAAAGCCAGGAGCGCATGCTGATGGTGCTGCGCCCCGAAAAGGAAAAGGAGGCCGAGGCGATCTTCCACAAATGGGGGCTCGACTTCGCCATTGTCGGCAAGACGACCGACGATCTGCGCTTTCGCGTCCTACATCAGGGTGATCAGGTTGCGGACCTGCCGATCAAGGATCTCGGCGACAAGGCACCGGAATATGACCGTCCGTGGATCGAGCCGAAGAAGCCGGCGCCGCTTGCGGCCAATGACATTCCGCAGGCCGATGTCGCCGACGCACTGCTGAAGCTGCTCGGCGGCCCTGACCTGTCGTCGCGCCGCTGGGTGTGGGAACAGTACGACACGCTGATCCAGGGCAATTCGCTGCAGCTTCCCGGTGGCGATGCCGGCGTGGTGCGGGTCGAAGGCCATCCGACCAAAGCGCTGGCTTTCTCGTCGGACGTGACGCCGCGCTATTGCGAGGCCGATCCCTATGAGGGCGGCAAGCAGGCGGTGGCCGAATGCTGGCGCAACCTGACCGCCACCGGCGCGCTGCCGCTGGCGGCGACCGACAATCTCAATTTCGGCAATCCGGAACGGCCGGAGATCATGGGTCAGTTGGTCGGCGCGGTGAAGGGCATTGGCGATGCCTGCCGCGCGCTCGGCTTCCCGATCGTTTCCGGCAATGTCTCGCTCTACAACGAAACCAATGGCCAGGGCATCCTGCCGACGCCGACCATCGGCGGCGTTGGGCTCATCGCCGACTGGTCGAAGATGGTGCGAGCCGGCTTCGCTGCGCAGGGCCAGATGATCCTGCTGGTCGGCGCGCCGGCCTCATGGGGTACGCATCTCGGCCAATCGGTTTACTTGCGCGACATCCACGGCCGCAGCGACGGCCCGCCGCCGCCTGTCGACCTCGACCATGAAAAGCGTGTCGGCGACCATGTGCGCGCCCTCATCGCGTCCGGCATCGTCACCGCGGCTCACGACGTTTCCGACGGCGGCATTGCGGTCGCGCTGGCCGAGATGGCGATGGCATCAGGCATCGGCGCGACGGTCCCCGGACTGGCCGGCACCGATCCTATTCCGGTCTGGTTCGGCGAGGACCAGGGCCGCTATCTCCTGACGCTGTCAATCGATCCAGACAGTGAGGACTGGGACGCGATCCGCAAACAGCAAGGCGAACTCGGTATTTTCGCGCCCTGGATCGGCTCGACCGGCGGCAACACGCTGAAACTCGGCGAGGCACGGGCGATCCCGCTCGGCGAATTGACCGCCGCGCACGAAGGCTGGTTCCCGCGCTTCATGGATCAGGCCATTTGAGCAGAGCGTGATCCCGAAAAGTGGGAACCGATTTTTTCGGAAAAATCATGCTCAACCACAGGAAACTGGCCGTCCGGGCACTGCTTGCAGTCGTCTTCTGGCCATCGCTGTTCTTCTTCTGGTTTCTCGGCCCGTTCGTCTTTTTCCTGCTGTCGACGACATCGAGCGAGGTCTGCGCCCGGTTGGATACACGCGCGGAGTTCCTCGCCGCGGCCAACGACACGCTTCCGATACTTGGCCTGCAAAACCTTTTCTATGCAGTTCCGCTTGTCTGCCTGATGCTTTGGAGCCGGCTTCTGCCGGACCGGGCACGGACAAGGCACATCTTCACCTGCATAAAACTTTTCGCCGTCGCGGCCGCATTGGGGGCACTGTGGGAGTATGGCTCCTCGCTGGCCTGCGATGGCTACGGCCAGCCGTTCTTCTCGCCCGTCTGGCGGATGACCGCCTACCTGCCGATTGCCAACCTGGCGATCAACCTTCCTCTCTATGTGCTGACCTTCAGCCTTGGGCGGACCTTCTCGACGCCCGAGGACGACCCCGCGGACGACGCCGGCGGTCAGAGCGAGAACGCGTCGTGAGCCACAATCGCGCTGGGGCTGGACGGAACGGCTTCAATCCCGGCCGGAAAGGCTTTAGGTTCACTCCGACTCTCATCGCACGGGCAGCCATGCCGCAGCCCGCCCGAAAACAGGAACTTGCCATGGCAATGGATGCCCGCGACATCGAAAAACTGATCAAGGAGGGCATCCCGGATGCCAGGGTGACCATCCGTGACCTTGCCGGCGACGGCGATCACTATGCGGCCGAAGTCGTGGCCGAGAGCTTTCGCGGAAAAAGCCGCGTGCAGCAGCACCAGATGGTCTATGACGCGCTGAAGGGCAATATGGGCGGCGTGCTGCACGCGCTGGCGCTGCAGACCAGCGTGCCGGACTAGGGGCTTCCAACGCCAAAGTCGCTTGGCCCAAAACGCCGCATCTTTTGCGCCATTCAGGCCACCACGCGGCTAAAGTCTTGTTTCGGGCAACCTATGGGTTTATCTGATGGAAAAGCTTCGAGCCTGACTCCCACAGGCGGGAAAGGATATTCCATGAGCGGCATCAACGACTACATTGACAACGAGGTGAAGGGCAACGACGTCGTGCTTTTCATGAAGGGCACGCCCGGTTTCCCGCAGTGCGGATTTTCCGGCCAGGTTGTCCAGATCCTCGACTATATCGGCGCCGACTACAAAGGCGTGAACGTGCTGGATTCGGCCGAACTGCGCCAGGGCATCAAGGAGTACTCCAACTGGCCGACGATCCCTCAGCTCTATGTAAAGGGCGAATTCGTCGGTGGCTGCGACATCGTGCGCGAAATGTTCCAGGCGGGCGAGTTGCAGACATTCCTTGTCGAGAAGGGCGTGAGCGTCAAAGGCGCCGCCTGATTTCGGTTGGGCATGTCGCCGTCGACATGCCCTGAGCACCGGGGCAGCCCCGCCTCGGCAATTTTGCGTCCGGGACCCGGACCAGGACGAGCCAATGCGCCGGGCCACCGGCGCGTTTTCGTTTGAGAGATCGGACTTGCCGTGGACCAGCAGACGTCAGCACCGCAATCGGCAAGCAAATTGCCCATTCCGCGCTGGGAGTTCATCGCGCTGTGCGCGGCGCTGATGGCGCTCAATTCACTGGCCATCGACATCATGCTGCCGGCGCTGCAGCAGATCGGCGCCTCGCTTGGCGTCGAGAACGAAAACCACCGGCAATATGTCATCACCGCCTATATTCTGGGTTTTGGCGGCGGACAGCTGTTTTTCGGACCGCTCTCGGACCGATTCGGGCGCCGTGCGCCGCTTGTCGCCGGCCTGATCATTTATGTGGCGGCGGCCGCCGCGGCCGCCATATCGCCAAGCTTTGAAACGCTTCTACTTTGCCGGGCCGTGCAAGGCATCGGTGCGGCCGCGACCCGCGTCATCGCCGTCTCGATCGTGCGCGACACGTTCGATGGCCGGCGCATGGCCGAGGTGATGTCGCTGATCTTCATGGTGTTCATGGCGATCCCGGTGATTGCTCCCGGCATCGGCCAGTTCATCATGCTGTTCGCGACCTGGCATTTGATCTTCGTCACCATGGCCGTCGGCGCGCTTGTCGTCTCGGCCTGGTCGCTGCTGCGCCTGCCCGAGACGCTACATCCGGAATATCGCCGGCCATTGACCGTCAATGCCATTGTCGGCGGGTTCCGCATCGTGCTGACCAACCGCGTCGCGATCTGCTACGCCTTCGCCAGTACGTTCATCTTCGGCGCCATGTTCGGCTTCATCGCCTCGGCGCAGCAGATTTATGTCGACATATTCAATGTCGGCGAATTGTTTCCGGTCATCTTCGCCGGCGTTGCCGGCGTGCTCGCCTTCTCCAACTATCTGAACTCGCGTCTTGTCGGCCGCATCGGCATGCGCCGCCTGTCGCAGAGCGCGCTGCTGTTGTTTCTGGTCATCAGCCTGGCCTGGCTGGTCGTTTCGCTGGAAATGAAGATGCCGCTCTGGCTGTTCGTCACCTTCTTTGCCTGCGCCATGCTCCCTTTCGGTGCGCTCGGCGCGAATTTCAATGCCTTGGCTATGGAGCCGCTTGGTCAGCTGGCCGGCACGGCCTCGTCCATCCTGGGCTTCATGCAGACGTTTCTCGGCGGCATTCTCGGCACGCTGATCGGCCAGGCTTTCAACGGCACGGTGACGCCGTTGGCCGCCGGCTTCTGCAGCGTCTCGGTCGCAGCCCTGCTGATGATCTTCATCGCCGAACGCGGCAAGATGTTCCAGCCGCAGAATCAACCCGTCTCGGGGCACATTGCCGATCTGCATTGAATTGTCGCCTTTGCGGCGCTCGGCTGGGTAATCGAATTGGCAGCCGGCTATTGCGCCCAGAGTTCGCTGCGCAACTCGCGCCAGCTTTCCCGGTCGGGTGCGACAAGCAGGCCGCCGCCGACATGCGACGGTAGGTAGGCACTGGCGTCGAAACGCGCGGCGTGGCCGCCGGCCTCGGCATGGATCAGCACGCCGGGCAGATGGTCCCACGGCATGAGCTTGTTGTAGACGACGAAATGGGCATGGCCGCTGGCCAGCAGGCGATATTCGTGCGCGGCGCAGCGATAGGCGAATTGCGACAGGATTTTCGTCTGGTTGCGCGCCAGCCGCGACCGCTCTGGTTCGGCCATGTACTGCCAGGAGACCGAGCCGGTCATTTCCGAGATCGGCACGGGCGCCGCGACACGCACTTTTTCCAGGCTGCCATGCGCGTGCCTGATATGGCTGCCGGCGCCCCTGGCGCCGATCAGCCAGTCCTTGCCGACCGGATCGTGGATGATGCCTGCGACGGTCTCACCCCGGACCACGACACCCAGCATGACGCCGAACAACGGCACGCCGGAAGCGAAATTGAAAGTGCCGTCCACCGGGTCGATGGTGAAAGCCAGATCGGCATCGCCAAGACCGTCGAGCAGCGCCGGATTGTCGGAACAGGCTTCCTCGCCGACAATCATGGCCGTTGGGTAGCGCTCACGCAGCTTGGCGGTGATCAGCCGCTCGGCACTGACGTCGGCTTCCGTCACCAGGTCGGCGGCCGACGTCTTCTGGCGGACGTCGCCGCCGCCCAACCGGCGAAAGCGCGGCATGATTTCGGCTTCGGCTGCTTCGGCCAGGGTGCTGGCCAGCCAGTCGATCGCGGTATCGTCAAATGTCATCGGAAATGTCTTGCCTGCTGGAGAGCGTTTCATCGAGTGCGGCGAAATCGAACAGTTTCCTGTCGAGCAGATGCGACGGCCTGGTGTTGGACAACGCACGCAGCATCGTGTCCTTGCGCCCGGGCATGCGCTTTTCGATATCGTCGAGCATGGCCTTCATGGCGTTGCGCTGGAGACCTTCCTGGCTGCCGCAGAGATCGCAAGGGATGATCGGGAACCGCATCGCCGCGGCGAGCTTTTCCAGATCGATTTCGGCGCAATAGCTCAGCGGCCGCAGCACCATGACGTCGCCCTCGTCGTTGAGCAGCTTTGGCGGCATGGCGGCGAGACGGCCGCCGTGGAACAGGTTCATGAAGAAGGTTTCGAGAATGTCCTCGCGATGATGGCCGAGCACCAGCGCCGAGCACCCCTCCTCTCGGGCTACGCGATAGAGATGACCACGCCGCAGGCGTGAACAGAGCGAGCAATAGGTGCTGCCCTGCGGCAGCTTGTCGGTGACGACGGAGTAGGTGTCCTGGTATTCGATGCGGTGTGCAATGCCGTGGGCATTGAGGTAATCGGGCAGGATGTGCTTGGGAAAGTTCGGCTGGCCCTGGTCGAGATTGCAGGCCAGCAGTTCCACCGGCAGCAGGCCGCGCCATTTGAGGTCCAGCAGCATGGCAAGCAGGCCGTAGGAATCCTTGCCGCCCGACAGGGCCACCAGCCAGCGCTCGCCTGGCCTGACCATCGAAAAATCCTCGATCGCCTGGCGGGTCAGCCGCAGCAGCCGCTTGCGCAATTTGTTGAACTCGACCGAAGACGGCACATCGGCGAACAGCGGGTGAAAACCGCCTTCGATGTCGGCGGCCTGCTCAAGCGATTGAGCGTCTGGCAGCATGTTCATGGCGTCGGTTCCAAATCCTGGAGCAACGAACGTTCGGAGCTTCGTTGCCGCCCGGATTAGCGGACATGGCCGACAAAGAAAAGGCCGCCTCGATGGGCGGCCCCTTCCGGTCTCGCAAAAAGCCTTCGCTTAACGCGAATAGAATTCGACGACGAGGTTCGGTTCCATCTGGACGGCGAACGGAACGTCCGCCAGGCCCGGGATGCGCGAGAAGGTCGCGGTCATCTTGTTGTGATCGGCTTCGATGTAGTCCGGCACGTCGCGCTCGGCGAGGCCGACCGATTCCAGGACGATCACCAGCTGCTTCGACTTTTCACGCACTTCGACGACGTCGCCCGGCTTGCAGCGGTACGAGCCGATGTTGACGCGCTTGCCGTTGACGTTGACGTGGCCGTGGTTGACGAACTGGCGGGCGGCGAAAATGGTCGGAACGAACTTGGCGCGATAGACGACCGCGTCCAGACGCGACTCGAGCAGGCCGATCAGGTTCTCCGAGGTGTCGCCCTTGCGGCGATCGGCCTCTTCATAGACCTTGCGGAACTGCTTTTCCGAAACGTCGCCATAGTGGCCTTTCAGCTTCTGCTTGGCGCGCAGCTGCAGGCCGAAATCGGAAAGCTTGCCCTTGCGGCGCTGGCCGTGCTGGCCGGGGCCGTATTCACGCTTGTTGACCGGGGACTTCGGGCGGCCCCAGATGTTTTCGCCGAGACGGCGGTCGATCTTGTACTTCGCGGATTCGCGCTTGCTCATCGCATTCCCTTTCAAAACAACATAACCCGGAGCCTCATGGTCCGGGTGAAGGAAACGCGCCCTCCTCTGGCCTCCGTTTTCGAGACCTGACAGGGTTTTTCCACGCAACGCGGCGAAAAACCCACGGGACACGTCAGTTCAAACAAGACCTTGGAAAACAGACTGGCTTCCGTCGAGGTCTTGCGCATGCAAAACAAACCACCGGGCGTTGCGGCCCGGTGTTGGGAGCGCTGTTAAACAGAGATTTAACCGCTGTCAAGGTTCCAACTGGCGCCGTGTCGTAAGCAGATGAGTTGTCCGGATTAGGTAGCACGTGAGTTGTCCGGTTTTATCGCCAGCGGATGGAGGCTGG
>NZ_VFWC01000015.1:0-130244 GCF_006442405.1 Mesorhizobium sp. B2-2-3
GGTGAGGGTGAGACGGGGCAGTGAGGGGCTCAAGTTCCTCGCCCCCGCCAAGGGCGGGGGAGAGATGGCTCGGCGAAGCCGAGACGGAGAGGGGGAACGCCGCACGCGACGGGGCACCACCCGCGAGGCGAACCTTTGGAAACCGCCAATCTCCAATTGCCCGTTGAAGCCCGCGCCCGCTTCCGCTAAGAAGCCGTGACTTGCCGGTTCACCCGGTTCGTTTTCCGGCCCGCCGGGAAGCACCCGTAGCTCAGCTGGATAGAGCGCTGCCCTCCGAAGGCAGAGGTCACAGGTTCGAATCCTGTCGGGTGCGCCATTCCCCTCCCGCGTCACTCTGCCGTTTTCCGGTCGCGCACGCGCTTGAAGATTTCCATTGCAAGGTGTTCATGTGCTGCCGAGCGGAATTCCTTGTCGGTCATCACGCGCGAGAAGATTTCCTCGTTGCCTTCCATGCGGTCGATGAAAAGCTCGTCGAGCATCCGCTCCAGATACGATGAGAAATTGGCGAGGGTGTTGGCCTTGGCGGCTTCCACGATCTTTTCGTCCTCTTCCGCGCTGGCGCGTATCTGGTCGAAGAAGAGTTGATCGGCGCCGGTGAAATCAGTGCCAAAGCGCTCGTTCAGTTTCGCGACCAAGGAGGAAAGCGTCACCCCATCTTCCGAGAACCCCCCGGTGCCCACGTCGGTCGGGCCTTTCAGAGGATCGGCCTCGCCATAGTCCAGGTTGATTGAGCCTTCGGTCATCTGCTGGAGCCGGAAGAAGCGGAGGGCAACCTCGTCGTCCAGCGCGAACCCCCGCCCATCGCCGGGCAGGGGCAGCTTGGCGATCAGGTTGCGAACGAAGGCGTAGAGCTTTTCAAGCTCGCTGTCCTGATAGGGGATGATCTGCGAGAGGAAGGCATAGAGATTGCGATAAGCGGTGAGTTGGCCCCGGAATTCGTCCTGTTCCCCCTCGTCTTTTTCGAGGAACCGTTGCAACACGATGTCGAGGGCAGCGTTCATCAATCGATGGTCGGTGGCGGAATGATCGCGCTTGCCCCGATACCAAACCTCGGCGAAGGCATTGACGTCGTCGGGTGAGAAGATCGCCCATTCCAATACCTTGTGCTGTAATTCCGACAGGCGGTGCGGATCGGCATTCTCGCCGATGGGCGTCGCCTCATAATAGGGCCTGAACGCCTTGTAGATGTCATCTTCCTCGTTGGCGAAGTCGAGCACGAAGGTACGCGCCTTGCCGGGGGCCATGCGATTGAGCCGGGAGAGCGTCTGCACAGCTTGCACGCCGGCGAGCCGCTTGACCACATACATCGTTTGCAAAAGCGGCTGGTCGAAGCCCGTCTGATATTTCTCAGCGACCAGAAGCACACGGTAGTCGTCGCGCTCGAAGGCTTCCGGCAACTCGCTTTCGGCGAGACCATCATTCATCGATACTTCGGTATAGGATGAGCCGGGATCGTCCGGGTCTTCCACGCTGCCGGAGAAGGCAACCAGCGAGCGGATGCCAGAGTATCCGTGATCCTTGATGTAGCGGTCGAAGGCCAGCTTGTACTTGACGGCGGCAAGGCGCGAGCCGGTGACAACCATCGCCTTGGCGCGCCCGCCAAGCTCGTGCATGACGTAGAGGCGGAAGTGCTCGACGATGACAGAAACCACCTGCTCGATATTGACCGGGTGCAATTCCAAATACCGTGTTAGCGCCTTGGCCGCCTGTTTGCGGGGCACTTCCGGGTCGTTCTCCACTTGCTTGATGAGGCCGAAGAAGCGCTTGTAGGTCGTATAGTTCTGGAGCACGTCCATGATGAAGCCTTCTTCGATGGCTTGCCGCATGGTGTATTCATGGAACGGCGATGTGCCGGATGGCCCCGGCTCGTCGAAGAGCGTCTTCGTCTTGAATTTCGGCGTGGCGGTGAAGGCGAAGAAGGAAAGGTTCGGCTGACGCGCCCGTTTCAGAGAGGCGCGCAGGATCGCCTCCTTTGCCTCCTCGGACAGGTCGTCATCCTCTTCGTCCGACATTTGCGCGGCAATCGCCGCCTCGATGCCTTCCCTGTTCAGCATCCCGCGCAGCGCGGTCGCCGTCTCCCCGCTCTGTGAGGAATGCGCCTCGTCCACGATCACCGCGAAGCGTTTGCCCGCCGTGTCGATCTTCACGGCGCTGCCCTTCTTTTCCAGCGTGGCGAGCGCCTGCGCGATGAAGGGGAATTTCTGGATCGTCGTGATGACGATGGGTGTACCGCTCGATAGGGCGCGAACAAGTTGCTGGGTGTCCTCGTCGATCTTCTCGACCACGCCGGTCTTGTGCTCGAACTGATAGATCGTGTTCTGCAATTGCTGGTCGAGAACGCGCCGGTCGGTGACGACCACCACCGAATGAAACACCTTCTCGTCGTTGGCGTCGTGGAGGCTCGACAACCGGTGCGCCAGCCATGCGATGGAGTTGGATTTGCCCGATCCCGCCGAGTGCTGGACAAGGTAGTTTCGCCCCGATCCGTTAGCTTGTGCATGAGAGACAAGCTTCCGCACCGCGTCGAGTTGGTGATAGCGCGGAAAGACCATGGTTTCCTTGGTGATGGTGCGCGCGCCCTTGTCGGTCTTGACCTGCCGCTCCTTCACTTCCAGGTGCATGAAGCGTTGGAGGATGTCCAATAGGCTATCGGCCTGCAGAACCTCATCCCAAAGATAATGGGTCTTCCAGTTGCCCTCGACGGCCGGATTCCCAGCACCGTGACTATTGCTCCGATTGAAGGGCAGGAACACCGTTTCCTTGCCTTTCAGCCGTGTGGTCATCCACACCTCGTCAGGGTCCACCGCGAAATGCACCAGCGCGCGCTTCTTGAAGGCGAATAGCAAATCGCGCTCGTCGCGGGCATCGCAATATTGGCGCACGGCGTCGGCCGCGCGCTGGTTGGTAAACGGGTTCTTCAGTTCGGCCGTCGCCACCGGCAGGCCGTTGACGGCCAAAGTCACGTCGATGATGCAGCGCCGGTTCTTGCCGTCCGCCTTTTTCATCGCCGAGGTGAAGGCCACCTGCCGTGTGATGGTCAGTCGGTTGCGGGCATAGTTCTGGGCCGCCTCGGGGTTCATTGCCGAGTTCGGGCGGAAATAGGCCGGCCGGAAGGTCTTGCCGTAGCATTTGAAGCCGTGCCGCAAAACGTGCAGCGTGCCCTTGATGTCGAGTTCCTTGGTGAGGCTATCGAGCACCGTCGCTTCGGTTTTGGCTCCTAGCAGCGCTTCAAGCTGCCCCCATTTTGCCGCCTGACTGTCTTTCAGAAAGCCGGTGACATCGTCGGGGAACAGCGCCAGAGCCTCGTCATAGGCAGCAGGCGCGCGCTTGGCATAGCCGCCCGCGCCGATCAGCCCGGCTTCAATCGCCGCCTCGAAATCATGTTCGGTGTGCCCCGACATACCGCCCCTCAAACCGTATTTATGGACTCATTCTCAAGTTCGTCGAGCCCCAGCGCCTCGACGTCATCATAATGATAGTGACGAACAGACGGATCGCGAGCGAGATACTTATTGGCCGCATCTAGGTATTTGTCCGGGTTATTGTTTTCTGTCAGCACGAATTTTTTGACCTTCAGCGGCCTGCTGTCACCGGTGTATTGAGCTACGACCTTACGCAGGCAGGCGCACCAATGCGCGCCAGACTTTAATTGGTCGATGATCGAACCTGGATCCAGACTCTTCGTCTTGAACTCGAACAAGTACGCTATCACCTTCCGGTTGAAGCATTGGAAGACGACGAAGTCGCATCGCTTCGACCATTCCTTGCCGTTGTCATCAAGGAAGTGGAAAAGCGGATTGTTGCGGCCATCGAGCTTGATGGCAAAGGCCTTGCCCTTGTAGTGCAACCGCACGATCCGTGTCGTCTTCTTGGTTTCGCCTTCACGGAAGTACTTTTCACGAAGGACGATCTCGCCCCCATCGCCGCGATGAATGATGTATTCGTCGCTGATGTAGGCCTTGATGTGGTCGAAGTAACTGGATGCGTCGAGTGTCATGCCAAATCTGCGATCTGTCCAGTGACGGCGGCCGTGATGACTGCGGACCGGTAAGTATGAAGACTGTCTATAGAGCTGGAGATTTTTGACGAAGTTTTCTCGATATCGTCGACATGTCTGCGCAAGCGTTCAGACATAGTTACCTGCTCGTCGATTGGTGGAACCGCACAGATGAAGTTGCCTAGCTCTTCCGCATTCAAGTGCGGTTGTGCGGCCCGTTGTCTAGCGAGAAGTATTTGACCTTCAACCATAAACTTTGCGAGCAGTGTAAAGGCCAAGAACTCGGGACGCACCGTCAGAGGCGTGAAGACCATGTCATAGCCGGCTAGAAAACCGCTTATATCGTCAGTCACGAGCGCACTATCGCCGGTGTAGGCACCGCTTCTTACGACCAGAATTTCGCCCGCCTTAAGAATCGGGTTTCGCTGCCAAGGGACGTCATCGCGTGCAACACGTTGTACGCTCGTTAGGTCGACCTTTCCGCGATAGATATCGGTAGCTCGAATAAATGGTATACCATCGGCATCCTGCGCGGGGGGTTCTCCGAGGCCATAACGAGTGGAACCCAGGAAACGCAGCCGCTTGACGTCCCAATGCGCCGGGATGTCGCCGAGCCAGTCGATGCCGGAGGGTTTCATCGGGGCGTCGGGGTCGAGGCCCTTGGTGACGGCGCGGGTGATGAGGGCCTGACGCATTTCGGTCAGTCGGTCCAGAAGAGCGCGCTTCTTTTCGATCAGTCCGTCGATCCGCGCCGTCTTCTCATCCAGAAACCGCGCAATCCGCTGCTGGGTTTTGAGGGGTGGGAGCGCGACAAGGGCATTCTTCATCGGATATTGTCCGAGCCCGAAGCGCGTGACGCCATTTGCCCCAAGCTTGAACTGATCGTTCAGCGGTTCGGAACGGCAAAGCCATGCGAGATAGCCGCCGTCGAGATCGACGCCATTCGGCTCAAAGACCGAAAGATGATAGCCGCAGACAACACCCGGCATGTCCTCGGCAACGAGTGCCGGAATACCGATGTCGTCCCAGCTCTCGCTGTCCTTGGTGACGATCACCTGACCGCGCTTGAGTTGGAATTTCTCGATTTCCGCTTCGGTTGCGGACCCTTGCATGAACTCCAGGTCAGGAGTGATCCGGTCGTTGTAGTAGACGTCCGTGTAGTTGCAGAGGCGAACCGGCTCTTCGCCATCGGCAATAGTCTTG
The DNA here is from genome assembly GCF_006442405.1 of Mesorhizobium sp. B2-2-3. Classification (NCBI taxonomy): domain Bacteria; kingdom Pseudomonadati; phylum Pseudomonadota; class Alphaproteobacteria; order Hyphomicrobiales; family Phyllobacteriaceae; genus Mesorhizobium; species Mesorhizobium sp. B2-2-3. The sequence continues at coordinate 5,201 of NZ_VFWC01000015.1, forward strand.
TCCACGTTGCTGTTGCGCACATCTGCGAAAAACTTGAGCTTCTCAAGCCGCCATCCAGCAGGGAGGCGACCGTATGCCTGCTCCACTTTTTCGGGCACGGTTGTCATGCAACCAGCCCTTTCAGCAGCCCAGCTATCTCGCCTTCCAGCACGGTGATGCCGGTCTCGATCTCATCCAGCGGGCGCGGCGGCTCGTAGACGTAGAAATGCCGGTTGATGGGAATTTCGTAGCCGATCTTGGTCTTGTCGTAATCCACCCAGGCATCGGGCACATGGGGCAACACCTCGCGCGCCATATAGGCATCGATCGCCGGCGTCATCGCCGTGACAAGGTGTTCGTTTGGCTTATCCGGCCCAAAGAACATGGGGAGCTTCGCCCCTTTATGTTCGGAGTTCCCGAGCTTTCCAACCGCTTCCAAAAATGCCCTTGGCATCTTGAATGTTTTAGGCAACGGGATGTTCTCGGTGTCGCGTAGCTCGGCATCCGGCTCCGGTCTGCCCTTGCTGTCGCGGCATTCCTTTGCATCCGGGTCGCGCTCGCCCAGCGCGGCGAAGATGGCCTTCTTGACCGACGCGGGAACTTTGATCCCGGCGCGCTGGGCGGCGCGGTCAAGGTCGGCCTCGAATGCCTCACGATCCATATAGCGGCCCTTGGCTTCGAGCGTTGCCAGCGCGACGCGGATGGCATCCTGCTGTTCGCGCCCTTCCGCGATCTCGCGCGCGGCAGCCTTTTCATCCTTGCGCTTTTTCGAGGTGGCGAGATTGATGAAGGCGCTCTGGCCGTCCAGCTTGGCTATACGCCCCGCCGTTGCCTCGAAGTTCATGCGCAACGGGCGCTCTACCGTTACCTTGAGGAAGCCGAACTCGCGGTTGTCGAAGACGCGGGAAACGACGCGCTTTTCGGTATCGCCGTTGATCCGCACGTCCGCCATCTCGCCATCCCGGTAATTGCCATAGATGCGGGTGAGCTGGCTGATCTGATCGTCAGTGATCTCGTTGCGCTTGTTGTTGAGGCTCTTCGTCATCCGCTTGAAAAAGCGGGTGCCGTCGATCAACTGCACCTTGCCGCGCCGCTCCGGGGCCTTGCGATTGGTGACAAGCCAGACATAGGTGAAGATGCCGGTATTGTAGAAAAGCTGATCGGGCAGCGCCACGATGGCGTCGAGCCAGTCGTTTTCGATGATCCAACGGCGGATGTTCGATGGGCCGGACCCGGCGTCGCCAGAAAACAGCGGCGAGCCGTTGAAGACGATGGCGATCTTGGAGCCGACGGCGTTCTCATCCCCTTCCTTGTAAGGGTGCATCTTGGAAATCATGTGCTGGAGGAATAGCAGCGAGCCGTCATTGATCGCAGGCAGCCCGGCGCCGAAGCGTCCCGCAAAGCCCAACTCCTTGTGTTCCTTTTCGACGACCTTTTGCTGGTCCTTCCACTCCACGCCGAATGGCGGGTTGGCCAGCAGGTAGTGAAATTGCCTACCCTCGAAGCCATCGCGGGTCTTGCCGTCGCCCAGCGTATCGCCAAGCACGATGTTCTTCGTGTCCTCGTCCTTGATGAGCATGTCCGAACAACAGATGGCCCAGGACTCGTCATTGTACTCTTGTCCAAATAGGGCGAGGTTAGCCGATTTATTCTGGCCAAGATTGTCTTCTGGGCCACCAACGATAAACTTCTCGGATTCCGACAGCATACCGCCGGTGCCGCAGGCTGGATCGTAGATTTCTCGATAAATACCGGGCGTGTAGACGTCCTGCTCGCCTGTGTAGACGAGGTTCGCCATCAGCCGGATGACCTCGCGCGGGGTGAAGTGGTCGCCGGCCTCTTCGTTGGCCTGCTCGTTGAAGCGCATTACCAGATGCTCGAAGAGATATCCCATCTGCAAATTGTCGATGCGGTCGGGGTGCAGGTCCACATCGGCCATCGCCTTTACGATGGTGAACAGCCGGTTGCTGGCGTCGAGCCTTTCGATCTGGTCGGTGAACTTGAACCGCTCGAAGATGGCGCGTGCGGTGGGCGAAAAGCCGTTGATGTAGGAGACTAGGTTGGGCGCGATATTCTCGGGATCGCCGAGCAGCCGCTGGAAGGTGAACGGACTGGTATTGTAAAGCCTCGTTTTCTTGCGCTTCGGGTCCGCCGCCTTGCTGAGGAGGGTGTCCATCGCGCTTTCCGGCTTCTTCTGCGCGGTGAGCTTGGCGTGTTCCTTGAGCACGGCGTTCTTGGTCGGCTCCAGAACGCAATCCAGTCGGCGCAGCACGACAATCGGCAACATGACGAGCCGGTATTGTGGCGGGCGATATGGGCCGCGCAGCCGATTGGCGATTTCCAAAATGGTAGCCTTCAGATTCTCGTGGGCCTGGATATTCATATCAGAGATTCGCCTTCGGATTTCTCGAACTCAGGGTTGCATGCTCCCCTGAGTTTGAAGGTAGAATCCACCGCCGGCCAACAAGTCAAGGCGTCGACTGGTATGAAGCTACCGAATTTTGACGCGCTCTGCGGCCCGTGCGCTGCCATCTTTTCGCGGTTAATCTCCACCTCGGACGCGCTCCCGCTCCACCAGCGGGCACTCCAGCTTGGTGATCGGATAGCGCCCGTATCCAGGGTGCTGCCGGCGTTTCCAGTTGTTAGATTGCCATTGGCCTATGGGACATGAACGAGGCGGTGGGAAGAGGTAGCGGGCAATTTCCTCATCACCTCGACCGACAACGAGAGGCAGCTACCCCCTAAACCCACCCAGCCTGCCCGAAAACCCCCGGCACATCATCCAGCCCCCGCGCCACCGCGTCCGGCTCATAATCCGCCGGCGGGCGTCGTCCCGTCCCGCGATCGACCCAGACCGCGCGGAAGTGGAGGTCGCGTGCGGCGGTCAGGTCGAGGTGCGGGCTGGCGCAGATGTGGACCAGCTCGTCCCTGGTCACGCCAAGGGTGCGCCAGGCGTGTTCGAAGATCTGCCGCGACGGCTTGTAGGCCTGCGCCTGTTGCGCGGTGATGACCCGGTCGATGGCGCCGCCCAGCTGCGCGACATTGCCGGCGATGATGGCGTCGTCGGTGTTGGAGATGATCGCCAGCTTGAAGCCGGCTTGCTTCAGCTTTTGCAGCGTCGCGACGACCTCCGGAAAGGGCGGCATGCGGCCGATCGAGGATGTCAGCAGTTCGGCGTCGCCGGCTTCCGCTTCCAGCGAAAAATCCCGCATCGCCAGCTGCAGCGCCTTGGCCGTCACCTCGGCGAAGGAGAGGTGCGGCCTGGTATGCTCGAGCTGGTGTTCGTGCCGGTCGTAGACCGGGATGAATGTCTGCGCCTCGATCCTGCGGCCCTTGCGCGACAGGATCGTCTCCATCGCGGCCATCAGCCCTTCATCCCATTGGATCAGCGTGCCGTAGCAGTCGAAAGTAAGCCAAGTCGGGCGCGGTCCGCCAAGTGCCATTCGGGTATCCCCTGCGAAAGACGTCGGAATCCCGAGGGAGATTAGACCACTGCTCGCTTTTATCCAGATGCAGGGTTCCCCGCGTTGGAGGGCCACCTCTCGGCCGTGGAGATCATCTTCGCTGTGTCCGGACATCGCAGCCACCGGAGGTCACAGTTGCGCCGGAGGCAGGCCAACTACGCCTGTCGACCAACTGCGCCTATGCACTCGTCGTCAACGTAGAAATCTGGTCGGTGTCGTAGCGGTTCCGCAGCGCGGCAACCGCCTTCGGATCCGGGGAGCCCTTTGCGGCGAGCCTCGCAAGATCTTCGAAATAGTGCTCATGCCCGGGCGGCGAGACGGTCATCAGCACGCGGGCCGGTTTTTCGCCGACATTGGTGATGTTGTGCTGCACGCCGGGCGGAATGAACAGGAAGGTGCCCGGCGTCGCCCGGATTACCTGCGCGCCGACGTGCCAGACACATTCGCCGTCAAGCACATAGAAGGTCTCTTCCTGCACGCGATGGATATGCAGGCCGGTGGCGAAGCCGGCCGGTATGGTCCAGTCGAACATGCTCGTGTGTCTGGTATCCTTGCCGGTGACGAGAAACACCATCGGCTGGCCACGCAGCATGACCCCCTTGTTCTCGTCGGGCATCCGGATGACAGGGGCGGCGCTCATTTGATCCTCCATCGGTTCGCTGCTTTTTCCCGCAGCCACCGGCACAGGATGCCTCTACCCGGCCGGCCAGTCGTGAAGCCGTTGCGAAATCATTGCGAAAAGATTGCAAACGGTATCTCCTTCGGGAATGGCAACGAGCCTCGCCTTTGGCCCCTTTCGCATCGACGGCGAAGCCGGGATCCTGTTCCACGGTGACCAGCCGACGCCGCTCGGCCAACGGGCCGTCGCGCTGCTGGCGCTGCTTGTCGAACGCACGGGCAAGCCGGTTCCCAAGCAGGCGCTGATCGACGCCGCATGGCCGGGCCAAGCGATCGAGGACAGCAATCTGACGGTGCAGATCGCGGCGGCCAGGCGCATGCTGGAGAGCGCGGCCGGCGGCGGAAGCTGGATCGAGACGCTGCCGCGGCACGGCTATCGCTATGTCGGGCCCGAGGTCGCGATCGGTGGTCTCGGCCCCGAGGCGGCAACGCTGACATGGCCCGGCAAGCCTTCGATCGCGGTTCTGCCGTTCTCGAACCTGAGCGGTGATCCGGAGCAGGACTATTTCGCCGACGGCATCGTCGACGACATCACCACCGGCCTGGCGCGCATCAACTGGCTGTTCGTCATCGCGCGCAACTCCTCCTTCACCTATAAGGGGCGCGCGGTGGACGTGAAGCAGGTCGGCCGCGAGCTCGGCGTCCACTATGTGCTCGAAGGCAGCGTGCGCAGGGCCGGCGGCAGCGTGCGCGTCACCGGCCAGATGATCGACACCTCGACCGGCGCCCACATATGGGCCGAGCGCTTCGACCGCGCCTCCGCCGATATTTTCGCGCTGCAGGACGAGATCGCGCTGGCGGCCGTCGGCGCGATCGCGCCCAGCCTGCGGCGTGTCGAAATCGAGAGGGTGAGGCGCAAGCGCCCCAACAGTCTCGATGCCTACGACCTCGTGCTGCGCGCCCAGCCGGACGTGGATTCCGGCATGCCCGAGCGGGTGACGCAGGCGCTCGTGCTGCTCGAACGCGCCATCGAACTCGAGCCGACCTATGCGCTTGCCCATGGCAACGCCGCCATGTGCCACCATTGCCTGTTCCTTCGCGCCGGCTTGCAGGAAGCCGATCGCGAGGCTTCGGTACGCCATGCCCGGCTGGCCATCCTGCACGGACAGGACGACGCGGCCGCGCTTACCCTTGCGGGGTTTTCGATCGGCATGGATGGACATGACCGCAAGGCCGCCTTCACCGCCCTGGAAGCCGCGCTTGCCGTCAGCCCGTCATCCGCCCTGACCTACATTCTGGGCAGCGTCATCCTCGGCTGGAGCGGCGAAGCGGAGCAGGCCATCGCGTGGAGCGAGCGCGGGATGCGGCTCAGCCCCTTCGACCCCTGGGCCTTCGCCGCCTTCGACGCGCAGGCGATGAGCCATCTGCTGCGCGGCCGCTACGGCGAGGCCTGCCGTGCCGCATACAGGTCGGTGCAGGCCAATCCCGCCCACAGCATCACCTATGTGCAACTGGCCGCCGCCTTGGCCAAGCTCGGCCGGCTGGACGAGGCGATGGCGGCAGCGGCGCGGGTGCGTGAGCTGCATCCGACGTTTCGCTACGGTCGGCAGTTCGCCGCCGTACATTGCGCCCCGGCGGTCGCGCAATGCCTCGGCGAGGCGCTGCAGGCCGCCGGTCTGCCGCAATAGCGCCGGTGCGTCTTCATGGAGACCGGCCTGGGCGGCAGATGGCGGACGGGCGGTTCTTCGGCGCCCTTACCGCACCACGCCCCTGCAAGCCCAGGCAACGTTCGCAAACGACCGCGCGCCATCCGGCCGGCCGGCCTCATAGGCATCGCGGACGGCGGCCTCGCTGCGCGTCCGCTCGGCTGGATCGAGCGTCATCATGTATTTGCCGAGCGGGCCTTCGCCGGCCGCTATCGGCGCCCAATAGTCGTCGAAGTCCCGGTAGTCCATGCGGATCATCAGCTCGGTTTCGGTCACGTCGGCCAGGTCCTGCTCGACAAAAGTCCGCTTCATTTCGCCCGGCTGCATCATCGGCTGGAAGCAATAGCGGCTGCGCATCTGGCGTCCGCCTTCGCTGAGCGCGGCCACCGTGTCGATCATCATGCGCATGCCGGGCATGCCACCGAGATGATCCCACACGACGGCCGCCACCACGCCGCCCGGCCGCACCACGCGGCGCATCTCGCCCACCGCCTTGCCGGCCTCCGGCACGAAGTGGAGCACGAGCAGCGCCAGCGCGCGGTCGAAACCATCGTCGGCGAACGGCAAGGCGGTGGCGTCGGCTTGCTGGATCTCGATGCGCGGGTCGGTGTTGCGCCGCTTCGCCGCCTCGACGAAGACGGGCGAAAAGTCAATTGCCGCGATTGCCGCGAGCTCGGCGGATTTCGCCAGCTCGAACGTCAGGCTGCCGGTGCCGCAGCCGACGTCGAGGATCTTTTCGCCACCGGCAAGCCCGGCGAAGTCGATGAATTTGGGCGCGAGCTTGCGGCTCCAGCGGCCCATGAGCTGCTCATATCCGCTGGCGTCATGAACGGTGAAACTTGAGGTCATCTCGCTCTCCCTGCGCTGAAGAGGCGAGGCTAGGGCAATTCCGGGAAAGGTGTGAGGCGGTTTTCCGTCCGCGATCGCGCAACCTGCCTTCGACGAATGGCTAGTGCCTGGGCGTGGGCTCCGCGCGGTTTAGCCCTCACTGGCGGGTCAACATCGCCCGGCTCCGCCTTTCGGTGGGTGCCTGGGCGAGCGAGGCCGCTTCAGCCGCCCCGGTTCGCGGCCCGCCAGATCCGCGCCTCGCCAGCCCGTTCGGCATCCTGGCTCGACGGGCTGGCCGAACGCCCCGGCTTCAGGGCCGCACGGCGGTCACTTCGATTTCGACCAGGAAGCCGGGGCCGGCGAGGCCCGCGACCTGCACCACCGAACGCGTCGGCAGGTTCGGCTGGTCCTTTGTGCCGAAAAACTTCGTGTAGCCTTTCATGAAACCGGCAAAATCCATCTTGCCGCCCTTGGCGGGATCGCCGACCAGGAAGACCTGCATCTTGACGACGTCGCCCATCTTCAGGCCGAGATCGGCCAGCGTCTTGTCGATCGACTTCAGCACCGAGCCGGTCTGGGCCTCGGTGTCGCCATAGGCGGCGACCGTCGCCTTGTCCGCCTTCTCGTCGATGACCGACGGCACGGCGCCGCTGAGATAGACCGTGGTCTTGCCGGCCGGCACCTCGACGGCGCGCAGGATCGGAAAATCCGAATTCGGAATCTTGTGGCGAACGACGTCGTCGGCCACGGCCGCGCCGGCCGCCAGCATTCCCGCCGCCAGCACGGCGGCCCCAATCCATGATTTCCCGATCGATGGTTTCATGACCCGTTTCCTTCCATTCGAGAGGGCGGCGAGCGCCAAAATGCCCGCCGCGCGGTTTGCGGTGCCGCATGTGCGGGCGACATCCGCAATCAGCGGACATCCTTCACGTCTTGCGCCGTCACGGCATCCTTGTAGTCGTTGCCGAAATGCGTCCTGACATAGTTGACCACGGCCGCGACCTGGTCGTCGCTCATCATCTGCCCCACCGGCGGCATGCCGTTTTGCCCGTGCAGGACGAGGCTTACCGGATAGCCGCCGGTCTCCAGGTTCTTGTTCTTGGCCAGCGCCGGATAGTGGCCGGCGCCGACCGCGCCTTGCCCCTTGTCCAGGTGGCAGGCGGCGCAGACATTGGCATAGAGCGCCGCGCCGTCCTTTTCGGTGAAAGTATCGCCCTGGCTGAACGTGACGCCGGCCGAATCGGCGAACGCGCCGGGAGCCGTGAACGCCATGGCGGCGGCCATGGCGGCGATGAGACCGCAGGGTCTTTTGAAGGAGCTGCTCATGATGGGATGCCTCGCGGGATACGGGGTGAACGAAGGGATCGGCATGACCTCATCCTTGCATGACGCGCTGGTGCAGGCGGGTGATGGCGTTGAGCGAGGACAGGATCGCGCCCTCCTGCCAGGCGGGAATGTAGGAGGCATGCTCGCCGGCCAGCACGATGCGGCCGTCGATCTGGCACAGATTGTCGTAATGCTCCTTGCGTGCCTCCTCGGTCCAGTCGCCCGCGCAGCCAAGCGTGAAGGGCGAGCGGTGCCATGCCCAGGAAACGCCGGTCTCGAATTCCTGCTTGTATTGCGGGTGAAGCTGCGCGCCGTATTCCACCGCCTTCTGCACGCGCTCCTGCGGGGTCATGGCGGTGAATTCGTAGGAGTTCGGTCCGTTCCATGTGTAGCAGCCGAGCAGCACGCCCTTGCCGCCGGCGTTGAAGCCGGTGCTGGGGTAGGATATCTGCGAGATCGGCAGGTTGGTGTAGCTGACCCCGCCGAAGATCGATTCGTCCTCCTCCCAGAAACGGCGCTTCATCTGCAGGCCGACCTTGACCGAGGACGCATAGGGCACCGCCCCGATCGCCGCCTGCATGGCGCCGCCGACCTGGATTTCGATCTGGCTGAGGATGGTGAGCGGAATGGTGCACACGCACCAGTCGGCGCTGGCTTCCTGGGCGGTTCCGGGGTTTTTCGCGTCCTCATAGGTCACCGTCACGCCCTTGTCGTTCTGGGCGATCTTGGTGACCTTGGCATTGTAGGTGATGAGGTCGCCGACCTGCTTGGCGAAGGCTTCGCCGATCCTGCCCATGCCGCCGACCGGCTGGAACATGGTGGTCTGGAATTCGTAGAGCGAGAAGTTGGCGAGGCTGCCCCACAGGCGCGAATTCAGCACGTCGGACGCGCCGATGATCTGACCCGCCACCGGCTCGGCGCCGATGCCGCCGCCCGGCTCCTTCTCGTAGCCGCGGAATTCGGCGGTCGCGAGGCTGGATTTGTAGCTGTAGTCCTTGTCCAGCGCGCCCCAGGACTGCAGCGCCTCGAGCAGCACCTCCTGGTCCTCCTTGGAGACAAGCCCTTCCAACTGGCCCTTCTTGGCCACCTTGGCCAGCAACTCCGACGTGTGGCCCTTGAAGTCGGTCTCGATCTCGCGCACGCGCTTGGGCTTGCCGCCGAAGGCCTCGGTCGAGTGCAGCAGGGCGTTGTGATTGGTCTGCTGGAACGGCTCCAGCGTCACCCCGAGCCTCCGGCAGTAGGCCAACAGCCCGTTGTGATGGTAGGGGATGCGCCAGGGGCCGGGATTGAGGTAGAGCCCCTCGTCGAACTCGCATTTCTGCGTGTAGCCGCCGAGTTCGGTGACGGTGTCGCCGCCGCGTATCGTCCAGTTGCGGCCGCCGGCGCGGGCATTGTATTCGAGGATCTTCACCTTGTAGCCGGCCTGGCGCAGTTCCAGCGCCGCCAGCATGCCGGCAAGGCCGGCGCCCAGGACGAGCACCGAAGCGCCCTTCGGGTCGCCTTCGAGCTTGATCGGTCCCTTGTAATCGGACTCTGCCGCCAGCCCCATGCTGGTCATGGCCTGGTACATTGCGGCGCTGCCCGCCGTAATGCCGATCATTTTGAGAAGGTCGCGCCGGCGCATGCCGGCAAGGGATTGTTCGAGCTGCATGTTCGTCTCCTCGATCAGCGGCACGCCGCGATCCGCCGCCTGTTGCCCCCGCAAGCTCGAGGCGAGCCCCGGTGGACGACGCAAGGCTATGCCTGCAACCCAATCTGTTCAACCAACACGCCGCGCTTGGAACAAATGTCCTCGAATCTTGGCGCAATAGGGCTCTCGCGGCGTCGCTGGCCGGCATTTTTCACGCCTTCGCGGCCTCGGGGCCGGCGGCCAGACCGCTTGCTGTGCCAATTGAAAGGGCACGCCTGGCTGCCCCGGCAGCGGGAACGTCCGTGGCCGGCCGGCGCTCGCGGCGCCGGCTTTCATCACCCAAATGCCTGCCTTGTCGGCCGGTCGGTCAGCCTGCCACGGCCCGCACGCTCTCCCTCTCCACCAGCGGACATTCCAGCTTGGTGATGGGATAGCGCCCCCGTCCCACCGTCGCCGGCGCCTCGAGCTGTTCGATCGCCCATTGGCCCATCGCCATATGCGGCAGGATCGAGGTGGTCAGCGGCGGGAACAGATGCCTGGCGATTTCCTCGTCGTCGTAGCCGACCACGGAGATGTCCTGCGGGATGTGCAGGCCGGCTTCCTTCAGCGCTTCGTAGCAGCCGATCGCGGTGCGGTCGTTCTGGCAGAAGATGGCGGTCGGGCGGTCCTTCAGCGCCAGGAGCTTGACGGTCGCGGCATAGCCAGCACTTGCCGACCAGTCGCCCTCGACCACCAGTTCGGGATCGAAAGGGATGTCGGCGGTGGCAAGCGCGCGGCGGTAGCCTTTCAGGCGGTCCTGCGCCGCCTGCATCCAGGGCTCGCCGGTGATGGTGGCGATGCGGCGGTGGCCATGGCTGATCAGGTGCCGGGTGGAGTTCTGGCCGCCGGCGATCTCGGAGGGCACCACGGCGGGGAAGGCGTAATCCGACGTGTAGCAGTTGAGCAGGATCACCGGGATGTCGAGGCTGTAGAGGAAGTCGGGCGCCGTGATCTCGCGGGTGAAGATGGTCATGTAGATCAGCGCCGAAATGCCCCGCCTGGTCAGCGCCTCTATGGCGCGCGGCTCCATCACGGCATCGCCCATGGTCTGCGCCACCAGAAGCACGTTGCCGGCGTTCCACGAGGCCTGGCGCGCGCCCTCGATGGCGACGACGGCTTCCGGGCTGGTGGCGAGCTGGTCGACGGCGAAGCCGATCACCCCGTCCAGCCCGTCGAAGGCGGCGGCCGGCGCCTTCAGCGCCGAAAAGGCCGGCGCACTATAGCCCAGCGCGCGCGCCGCCTCGATCACCCGCTCGCGCGTCTGTCGCGACAGTTTTATGCCAGGCGAATTGTTGAGCACGAAGGAAACAGTCGCCTGCGAGCAGCCGGCGGCGCGCGCAATGTCGGTCATGGTGACCCGGCCCTTGGGCTTCACCGGCGCCTTGCGGCGCCTTGCCGTCGCGATATCGGTGGTCTCGCTCATGCTGTCCGTGTTCCCCGGCCTGTCCGGCCTGCCCGGCGACCATCAAGGCCGCGCCGGTTTATAGAAATATCGGCTGACTTATATCTATTAGCGGGCGACCGGTCTACTGGCTAAGGGGCTCGGGCAGCTTAAAATCACAGCATATGAGCCGATTGTCCCTTTTGCGCCAAACCCTTGCGTTCCAGGCAAACCCAACGGCGTCATCGCCGGCGTGGTCGCCATCGAACGCAACTAATACCGTTTACTAATACGAAAATGCGCTGTAACGTCGGTCCGTCGCGTCCGTTTTCCCTGGGGCGCGGTGCATGCGAATGGTCCGATGGCAAGCGGATAGTACCCCCGCGAAGCCTTGTCGCGGACATGTGATATGTCAGACAAATCGGACTATTTACGAACGGGGGATGAGTCTCTAAAGTCCGTCGCCGTGGCTGGAACGACGCCATCTTCAGTGCCGGGAACCCTTGAGGAGGAGGGCGTCCAAGCCGCGAACGGCAAATCAGACAAGTGCAGGATCGGCCGGTCCGACGACCGGCCAAAACGGGAGGTTGAACATGAAATCCTTGATACGCAATGCATCCGTGGCCACCGCGGCGCTGCTGCTCGGCCTGACGGCGAGCACGATCGCGCGCGCCGACGACAAGCCGACGCTGGCCTTCGTCGTCAACGGCGCTTCCGACTTCTGGAAGGCGGCCGAAGCCGGCGTCAAGAAGGCGCAGGGCGAACTGCCCGACTACAATCTCGAGCTGAAATATCCCGAGCAGTCCTCGGTCGCCATCCAGCAGCGGCTGATGGACGATCTGGTCACCGCCGGCGTCAAGGGCATCATGGTTTCGGCCGTCGATCCCAAGACCTCTACCGACGGGCTGAACAAGATCGCCTCGGAAACGGCGCTGTTCACCACCGACAGCGACGCTCCGCAGACCAAGCGCGTCGCCTATATCGGCTCGTCCAATGTCGATGCCGGCAAGCAGGCGGCCGAAATCGCCAAGAAGGCGATGCCGGACGGCGGCAAGTGCCTCGGCTTCGTCGGCCTGCTCGGCGCCGACAATGCCAAGGAGCGCATCCAGGGCATGAAGGATGGCCTGGCCGGCACCAAGATCGAGCTCGTCGACGTGCGCGGCGACGACATCGACCAGGCCCGCGCCAAGAAGAACGTCGAGGACGCGCTCGTCGCCAGCCCCGACGTCACCTGCATGGTCGGCTTCTACTCCTACAACACGCCGCGCATCTATGAAGCGCTGCGCGATGCCGGCAAGCTCGGCTCGATCACCGTCGTCGGCTTCGATGACGATCCGATCACCCTGGGCGGCGTCAAGGAAGGCACCATTGCCGCCACCGTCGTGCAGCAGCCCTTCGAGTGGGCCTATCAGGGCATGAAGCTGATGGCATCCTATCTCAAGGGCGACAAGTCGGGCATCCCGGCCGACGGCCTCATCATCATCCCGACCAAGATCATCGGCAAGGATGACGTCGACGCCTACGCCGCCAATCTGAAGGCGATGGCTGGAAACTAAGACCGAAGGCAGTTCAGCCGGCTCAACGTCGCTTGGGCCGGCTGCTCTCGCATTGACGAAACCTTCGAGGCCAGTCAGTCTGCCAAGAGGTCGGCCCGCCAACGCTGTCAGGCATGATGAATTATTCCGACACATCCATCGCGGCGACCACCCCGTTCCTCAGCCTCGAGAACGTGCGCAAGACCTATCCGGGCGTCGTCGCGCTCGATGGCTTCTCGATGGAGGTCAGGCCGGGCGAGGTCATCGGCCTCGTCGGCGAGAACGGCGCCGGCAAATCCACCTTGATGAAGATCCTCGGCGGCGTGACGCGGCCCGACAGCGGCACCGTCACCGTCGACGGCACCGCCCATGACGGCCTGAGCGTCGAGGGCAGCCTTGGCTCCGGCATCGCCTTCGTCCACCAGGAACTCAACCTGTTCGAGAACCTCGATGTCGCAGCCAACATCTTCTTCGGCCGCGAACCGCTGCGCGCCGGGCCGCTCAGGCTCGTCGACCGCGCCAGGCTGCGGGCCATGGTGGCGCCGCTCCTGAAGCGCGTCGGCGCCAATTTCTCCGCCGACACGCCTGTCGCGGAACTGTCGCTCGCCCAGCAGCAGATGGTCGAGATCGCCAAGGCGCTGTCGATCAAGGCAAGGCTGGTCATCCTCGACGAACCGACGTCGAGCCTGCCGATCGCCGAGACCGACAAATTGCTCGACGTCATCAAGGCGCTGAAGGCGGACGGCATCAGCGTCATCTTCATTTCGCATCGCCTGCACGAGGTCGAGCGCGTCGCCGACCGCGTCATCGTGCTGCGCGACGGCATGCTGGCCGGCACCTTGCCCAAGCGCGACATCAACCACGACCAGATGGTCAAGCTGATGATCGGCCGCATGCTGAAGGAGCGCGAGAAGGCTTCCGAGGCGGCCCGCGCCCCCGGCGCCGTCGCCCTGTCGGCCAAGGCCATCCGTACCCCGACCTATCCAGGCCGGCCGGTAGATCTCGACGTCAGGCGCGGTGAAATCCTCGGCCTTGCCGGCCTTGTCGGTTCCGGCCGCACCGAGCTGGCGCGGGTGTTCTTCGGCATCGAAAGCAGCCTCGGCGGCACGCTCGAGCTCGCCGGCAAGCCGCTCTCCCTGGGCTCGGCGGCCGATGCCGTCGCGCACGGCATCTTCCTGGTGCCGGAGGACCGCAAGCTGACCGGCATCCTGCTCGACCTTTCGATCGCCCAGAACATTTCGCTGCCCAACCTGCCGGCGCATGCCAAGCGCTCCTTGGTGTCGACCAGCGCCGAAACGGCAACCGCCGAGAAGCAGAAAAAAGATCTCGGCATCAAGGCGCCCTCGGTTCAGACGCGCACCGGCACGCTGTCGGGCGGCAACCAGCAGAAGGTCGTGCTGGCCAAATGGCTGGCGATGAACCCCAAGGTGATGATCCTCGATGAGCCGACGCGCGGCATCGACATCGGCGCCAAGGCGGAGATCTACGGGCTGATGCGTGCGCTGGCCGACGCCGGCGTCGCCGTGCTGATGATCTCCAGCGACATGGAGGAGGTGATCGGCGTGTCCGACCGCATCGCCGTCATGCATGAGGGCCAGATCTCGGGCATTCTGGACAAGGACCAGTTCAGCCAGGAAAACGTGCTGCTGCTGGCGGTAGGCAAGCAGCCGAAATAATTCTGCCGCCGCGCCGCGGAAGCGCTCGGGCCGGCATTGGGGAGAAGATGATGAGCAAGAAAGATCTCGGCCTGCTGATCCTGATCCTGGTGGTCGGCGCCATCGTCGCCATCATCAATCCGCGCTTCCTGCTGCCGATCAATCTCGCCAACACCTCGAACCTGATCGGACTGTTCGGCATCCTGTCGATCGGCCAGGCCTTCGTCATCATCACCGGCGGCATCGAATTGTCGGTCGGCTCGCTGGTGGCGCTGCTGGGAACGCTGTTCATCGACTTCATCGCCGTGCGCGGCATGGAATGGCCGCTGGCCTTCGTGCTCATCCTGGTGCTCGGTGCCATCATCGGCCTGGCGCATGGCTGGCTGATCACGCGGCTCAAATTGCAGCCCTTCGTGGTGACCTTGTGCGGCCTTTTGATCTATCGCGGCGTCGCCCGCTTCTACACCGCCGACGGCACCGCCGGCTTCGCCTTCGGCCAGAATTTCCCGGAGCTCGAATTCTTGACCGCCGGCCGCTCCTGGGGCGTGCCGAACTCCTTCTTCGCCCTGATCGTCATCGCCATCGTCATGTGGGTGGTGCTGCACCGCTCGGTGTTCGGCCGCTATCTCTACGCCATCGGCAAGAACGAGGAGGCGGCGAAATATTCCGGCATCCGCACCGGGCGTGTCGTCATGGCCGCCTACGTCATCTGCGGCGTACTGACGGCGCTGTCGGCGATCTATTTCGCCATGTACACGCGCTCCATCTCGCCGGCCAGCCACGGCCAGTTCTACGAGCTTTACGCCATTGCCGCGGCCGTGCTCGGCGGCTTCTCGCTGCGCGGCGGCGAGGGCTCGCTGATCGGCGTCATCCTCGGCACCGTGCTGCTGCAGGAGCTGCAGAACCTCGTCAATCTGCTCGGCATCCCGTCCTCGCTCAACTTCGCGGTGATGGGCGGCGTCATCCTCATCGGCGTGCTGATCGACCAGCAGTGGGGCGTGTTCCGCGCGCGGCGGCGCATGGTCGACGCCAGCCGCAAGAGCATCGCCGGGGCAGCGGCGGAATAGTCAGGGGCAAAAAGCCGCCGTCCGCCGTGGCCGTCGAAAGATAACTTCGCTCTATCTCGCCCGCCCCGCAATTCCGCTCGATCTGTTGTCGGCCGTATCTGTGCGGCCCCAAGTGACTTGAGTGCAAAAGGGGGGCGGCATCGCGAAAACGGTCTTGCGAGCTTCCATCCGGATTGGAACGAAACCCTTATCTGGGCGTTGTTCAAAGCTTTTCTATTCGGAGGCATGGTCATGGCTGCGAATCCGCTAAGCACCGCCAAGGTGGGAGGTCATCCCATCCATCCGATGCTCATTCCCTTTCCTGTCGCGTTCCTTGTCGGCGCGTTTCTCACCGATCTGATGTTCTGGGGCACTGCCGACGTCTTTTGGGCACGCGCGTCGATGTGGCTGATTGGAGCAGCCATCGTCATGGCTCTCCTGGCGGCGATTGCCGGCTTTATCGATTTCCTGAGCGAGCCGCGCATCCGCGCTCTGACGGACGCCTGGTATCACATGGTCGGCAATTTGACCGCCGTCGTTCTGGCGCTGATCAATTTCTATCTTCGCTACAGCCAAGGCGCCGAAGCGGCAGTTCGCCCATGGGGAGTGCTGCTTTCATTGATCGTTGTCTGCATCCTGCTGTTTACCGGCTGGAAAGGCTGGGAAATGGTGTACCGCCATCACGTCGCGGTTCTGGACGCGCCGACACAACCTTCGGCAACGCCGTCGGCCAGCACGCGTCGTGCCGATCACGACCGGCACGCGGCATAAAAGGAAGGTGTTTCGATGTTCAGGTCAGGCGAGCGCCACCTGACCATCAACACCTTTAGTCGATCAGCCCCGACATGTCGGAGAACGCCATCGCCTTGCGCAGCACCTCGGCAAAGCGCTCGCCTGCCGCTTCGCGCGAACCGCTATTGTCGATCGAGGTGACGCCGGGTCCGGAGAGCGTCACAGGGGCGCTGCGCGCCAGGCGTGCCAGAACCTCCCGGCGCGACTCGCGGCCACGCATCGCCAGCCGCCCGGCCAGCACATCGGGCGAAGCGGTGATCTCGACGATGACCAGATTGGCATAGCGCTTTCGCAAGGCAGGGATGATCGCGCGCGATACGTTGGCGACAGCGACATGGCCGTTGGCCACTGCCCAATCGACCTCGGCCGGCAGGCCGTAGCGCAGGCCGTGCGCCTCCCAGGAGACGGCGAAGGCGCCGTCGGCTTCGGCCTCGATGAAGGCGGCATCGGCCAGCGTGTCGTGATCCTCGCTTGCCGTGTCGCTCGGTCTGGTGATGACGCGGCGCACGAACTCCAGCCGCGTCTCGTCGGCGAAAAGCGCCTTGGCATGGCCGATGATCGTATCCTTGCCGGCGCCGCTCGGGCCCACCACGGCAACGAAGACGCCGTCGCGTATCGGAAACGCCTCGGCCGACAGTTCACGCTCGATCAATGCCGAAGCCATCACGCGACCCGCCGCCCCTGCCGCCAGACCGTGCGCACCACTGGAACGTGGTCGTCGAGGCGCACGCGCACCAGGTCGGCCCGGCGGCCCTCTTCGATGACGCCGCGATCGGAAAGACCGACGGCCTCGGCCGGGTTCTTGGACACCATTGCCACCGCCTGCGGCAGGGAAATGCTATCGACGACGTCGCCGAGAAAGAAGGCGGACTGGATCAGGCTGAAGGGGATGTAGTCGGACGACAATATGTCGAGCAGGCCGTCGCTGGCCAGCGTGCGCGCCGAGACGTTGCCCGAATGCGAGGCGCCCCGCATGACATTGGGCGCGCCCATCAGCACGCCGAGCCCTGCATCCTTCGAAGCCCTGGCGGCTTCCTCGGTGGTTGGGAATTCGGCAACGCGCACGCCTTGCTCGATGGCTTCGTCGACATGGCCCGTCGTCGCATCGTCATGGCTCGCAAGCACGATGCCGCGCTCGTGGCAGGCGGCGGCGATGAAGACGCGGTTCGCCCCCGAATTCCGTGCCGATTCGCCCATCCGCTTCTCACAGAATTTCTGGAAATCGCGATCGGTCAGCTTCAGCTTGCGTTGATAGTAGTAGGCATAGGTTTCGAGGTTGACGAACTGGCGCTGGCCTGGCGCATGGTCCATCAGCGAGGCGAGCTTCACCCGTTCGTCCGTCTCGAAATTGGCGAAGGCCCTGAGGCAATCCGGCGCCGAGACCTCGCAGCGTAGATGGATGAAATGGTCGGCCCGCAATCGATCCATCCGCAGGCTGTCCTCGATCGCATCGGCGAGCTTGCGGATGTCGGCGGCGTTGAGATCGGCATCCTCGTCCATGCCGACACGCAAGGCATCGAGCACGGTGGTAATGCCGGCGGTCGCCACTTGCGCGTCATGGGCGAGCACGGCGGCGATCGGGTTCCACCGCACCTTCGGCCGCGGCGCATAGTGGCCTTCCAGGTGATCGGTGTGCAGCTCGACCAGTCCCGGAATGATGAAGTCGCCAGCCATGTCCTCGCCGGCTCGCACGGCGCCGGCGGATATGTCGGCGATCAGACCGTCACGCATCACGAGCGAGCCGTCGATGATCTCGTCGGCAAGAACGATGCGGGCGTTGCTCAGAATGGTCTCGGCGGTCATTTCAGGCAGTCCTTGGTTTTTTCTGGCCTTTACGGCTTGTTGCTTCAGGCGGATTTTCTGGCCGGACGGCACCCGAGCGCGTGCTGGGAAAGCACCATGAACGGGGCGCCGGGTTCGGGCTCGATGAACAGCGTCAACCCGTCCACAGGCACCGGCTGGCGCAGCACCTCGGCGAACAGACCCTCGATTGCCAGGCGAAGACGAGGGCTTTCCTGTGGCCCGGCCCTGCCGGACAGCGTCATGTGAAAGCGGAAGCTCTCGAAGACGTAAGGATAGCCCCATTGGCAGAGATTGCGGAATTCGCCCGGCTTCAGCGAGTCCGGACTGCGCCGCTCGATCTCGGCCTCCGTCAACGGCGCGCGAAAGCGGTCGAAATCGCGCACCACATCATCGGCGAAGCGATTGAGCGGAGGCAATGCCGCCTCCGGCACCAGCGCGAAGAAACCGTCGATCTGGCTGACGACGAGACGGGGGATCATCACAACGGGCGTCGCCTCGGCAAAGGCGTCGAGCGCTGCGCGCAACGAGGCTTCGGTTTCGTTGGCCGCTAACCGGAAAGGGGCTTTCAGCGTTGCGTGAAAACCATAGCGCCGTGCCGATGCGGTGTGGAAGGCGACTTCCGCCGCCGACAAATCGCCCACCGCCTCCACCGGTCGCGTCGCGGCGCCGAACGGGTCACGGCCCAGCCAGTTGGCGGCGATCCGCGCCAATTTTTCGTCCTGTCGGGGGGTGAAGTAGATGGCGTAGCGCATCGAAAATCCTCGTCAGCCCGTTGCCATAGGTGATTTCCATGACGGATTGACGAAGCTTTGAAGGGTTTTCGAAGGCAAATCGACCCCGCCGGTCCTTAGCCGACGATTTTTCTGATCTGGACCAACAGGTTCAGCCGTGAACGCGCAACGGTCAGGCCTTCGTCAGCCATTCGTGCTCGGGCGCATTGTGGAATTTCCACGTCCGCTTCGGGCCGGCCATGACGTTGAGATAGTAGAGGTCGTAGCCATGACAAGCCGCGCAGGGGTGATAGCCCCTGGGCACCAGCACGACGTCGCCGTCCTCGATCGCCATCGCCTCGTCCAGCGCGCGGGAGCCGTCCTTGTCGGCGTCGGTATAGACCCGCTGGAAAGCAAAGCCCTGCGGCGGGTTGAGGCGGTGATAATAGGTTTCCTCGAGATAGGATTCATTAGGCAGATTGTCCTGGTCGTGCTTGTGCGGCGGATAGCTCGACGTATGGCCGCCGGGCGTGATGACCTCGACCACCAGCAGCGAATCGGCCGGCTTGCCCTCGGGCAGGATGTTGGTGACGTAGCGCGTATTGGTGCCCTTGCCGCGCACCTCCTGGCCGAGGTCGTCAGGCCCGATGACGCGAACCGGCAGGCCGCCGCTCAATCCCGGCGCCGAGCAGACCGCCAGTTCCAGTCCGCTATCAGCCGTCACCGACCAGTCCGATCCCTGCGGCACATAGACCGACCATGGTTTGCCTTCGAAGGGCGACATGCGCTGGCCAAGCAGGCCGAGATCCTTGCCGCCGGCCGTGACCGTGCCCTTGCCGGTGACGAACACCAGGCAGACTTCGCGATCGTCCGTTGTTCCCGAAGCCGTTTGCCCTGATTTCAGCCGATGCAGGTCGAACCCGACATAGGTCCACCCGGCGCTTTGCGGGGTGACATGCGCGACACGGCCATGGCCCTTGTCGGCTTTGACCAGCAGCTTCGACATCCGGTTACTCCTTCGGTTCGACTTCGGCGGGCGCCTTGTTCTCGTCGGCCGGCTTGTAGAGATAAAAAAACTGCCAGACGCCATAGCCGGCGAAGCCCAGGGCGATCACGCCCCAGAACGGCGTGCCGCTCGCGAATTCGATGATCGACCAGATGACGCAGACCGCGACGACGGCGACACGCCGCCATAGGGGCCGGAAGAAGGGGTGCTCGGAATCTTTCATCGCGGCAACCTACAGCAAGCCCGGCCTGGCGAGAACCCGATCAGACATCGGGGAAGCCCTGGGTCTCGACCGTGTAGCCGGCCGCCGTCATCACCCGCATCAACTCCTTGTGGCCCACCTGCGCCATCTTGAGCGGCGGGTTCTTCTTCGGGTCCTGTTCGGCCTCGACCACGAACCAGCCTTCATAGCCATGGTCGGCGAAACGCTGCACGATGGCGCCGAAATCCAGCGAGCCGTCGCCCGGCACGGTGAAGGCGCCGAGAGCCACCGCATCGAGGAAGGACTGCCTCGTGCGGTCGAGCTTCTCGATCACACCCATGCGTACGTCCTTCACATGCACATGGCTGATGCGCTTGTGGTGATTGTCGATGGCGCGCAGCACATCGCCGCCGGCAAAGGCCAGATGTCCAGCGTCAAACAGCAGCGGAATGCCCGCTCCGGAATGGCGCATGAAGGCGTCGAGCTCCGCCTCGGTCTCGACCACCGCCGCCATATGGTGATGATAGGAAAGCGGCATGCCTTGCTCGGCGCACCATTCGCCGAATTCGGTCAGGCGCCTGGCATAGGCCTTCATCTCGTCGCTCGAGAGTTTCGGCTTGGTGGCGAGCGGCTTCGAGCGGTCGCCCTGGATCGAACGGCCAACCTCGCCATAGACGATGCAAGGCGCGTTGACCGCCTTGAACAGGTCGACCATCGGCTGGATGCGATCCTTGTTCTTGCTCATCTCCTCGTCGACCAGCGTGCCCGAGAACCAGCCGCCGCACAGTGTGACGTCAGCCGCCTTCAGGATCGGCAGCATCACCTTGGGGTCCTTGGGAAAGCGCCGTCCCATCTCCATGCCGGTGAAGCCGGCCGAACGCGACTGGCGTAGGCACTCCTCCAACGACACCTCGTCGCTGAGTTCCGCAAGATCGTCGTTCCACCACGCGATGGGGGACATGCCCAGTTTGGCTTTCAAGTCGTCACTCCGGTTCTTGTTCACCCTCCCCCTTGTGGGGAGGGTCGCTGCGAAGCAGCGGGGTGGGGGTGCGGCGCCAGACCCCACCCGGACCTTCGGTCCGACCTCCCCACAAGGAGAGATAGGGGGTGGGCAGCGCCGAGATCAATCGCCGACGCTCTGCATCCGCCGTTTTTCATCATAGACCTTGCGCGCCGCGTTCACTTGGCTGCGCTCGGAGACTTCCGGCACCGCCACGTCCCACCAGTGGCCGCCGGCATCGGTGGAGACCAGCGGATCGGTGTCGATGACCAGTACCGTGGTGCGGTCGTTGCCTTTCGCCTGAGCCAGCGCCGTCTCCAGCCCTGCGATCGACGAAACCTTCTCGGCGATCGCCCCCATGCTCGCGGCGTGCGCGGCAAAGTCGACGTCGGGCAGCACCTCGTGGCGCGCATCCTTCAGGAGATTGTTGAAGTTGGCGCCGCCGATCGCCATCTGCAGCCGGTTGATGCAGCCAAAACCCCTGTTGTCGAGCAGCACGATGGTCAGCTTCAGGCCGAGCATCACCGAGGTGGCGATCTCGGAATTGAGCATCAGGTAGGAGCCGTCGCCGATCATGACGACGACCTCTTCCCCGGGCTTGGCCATCTTGGTGCCGAGCCCGCCGGCAATCTCGTAACCCATGGTCGAGAAGCCGTATTCGGCATGATACGAGCCGGGCGCGCCGGCCTGCCAAAGCTTGTGCAATTCGCCCGGCAGCCCGCCGGCGGCGTTGAGCAGCGTCACGCCGGAGCCCATGGCGCGTTGCACGGCGCCGATCACCTGCGCGTCGGAAGGGTAGGCGGCATTGGTCGACGCAGTCACCTTGGCGGCTTCGGCCTGCCATTCCTTCTTGCCGGCTGCCGCATTGTCGGTCCAGGCGGATGGCACCTTCCAGCCTT
This sequence comes from Mesorhizobium sp. B2-2-3, assembly GCF_006442405.1. Taxonomy (NCBI): domain Bacteria; kingdom Pseudomonadati; phylum Pseudomonadota; class Alphaproteobacteria; order Hyphomicrobiales; family Phyllobacteriaceae; genus Mesorhizobium; species Mesorhizobium sp. B2-2-3. The sequence goes on from NZ_VFWC01000015.1 coordinate 26,820, forward strand.
TCAGCGCGGCACCGAGTTCGGCCAAGCCTTCGGCCGCGTCGGCGACCAGCGGCGATGCCCGATGCTTGCCTGCATCGAAAGGCTGCACATTCAAGCCGATGATGGTTTTGCCCGAATTCTTGAACAGCGCCCAGGAGCCGGTGGTGAAATCCTGCAGGCGCGTGCCGATGGCGAGCACGACATCGGCCTCTTCCGCCAGCCGGTTGGCGGCCGACGTGCCGGTGACGCCGACCGCCGCCATGTTGAGCGGATGATCGTCCGGCAGCGAGGATTTGCCGCCTTGCGTTTCGCAGACCGGAATGCCGACGGCTTCGACGAATTTCGCCAGTTCGTCCGAGGCCTGAGAATAGAGCACGCCGCCGCCGGCGATCACCAGCGGCTTGCTGGCGCTCTTCAGCGCCGCAACCGCGGCCGCCAATTCAGCCCGATCCGGGCGCGGCCGGCGCTGGCGCCAGACCCGTTCGGCAAAGAAGCTCTCGGGATAGTCATAGGCCTCGGCCTGCACGTCCTGGCAGAGCGACAAGGTCACCGGCCCGCATTCGGCCGGATCGGTCAGCACGGCCAAGGCGCGGTTCAGCGCCGGGATGATCTGCTCCGGCCGCGTGATACGGTCGAAATAGCGCGACACCGGACGGAAGCAGTCATTGACCGTCGCCGTGCCGTCGGAAAAATCCTCGGCCTGCTGCAGCACCGGATCGGGAACGCGGTTGGCGAAGACGTCACCCGGCAGAAACAGGACAGGCAACCTGTTTACATGCGCAAGTGCCGCCGCCGTCACCATGTTGAGCGCGCCGGGCCCGATCGAAGAGGTGGCGGCCATGAAGCGGCGACGGAAATTGGCCTTGCCATAGGCGATCGCCGCATGCGCCATCGCCTGTTCATTGTGGGCGCGGAAGGTCGGCAGTTCGTCGCGCACCTGGTAGAGCGCCTCGCCGATGCCGGCAACATTGCCGTGGCCGAAGATGGCCCAGACGCCGCCGAAAATCGGTACCTTTGCGCCGTCGATCTCGGCCTTCTGTTTGCTCAGGAAACGGGTCAGCGCCTGCGCCATCGTCAGGCGGATTGTCTTGCTCATTGGTTTCCTCCGCAGTCCCTGTGCCCGTGCCTTCTTATGCTGCTTTGCGGCCGCGCGCGGCAAGCCATGCCTCGGTCAGCTGCTCGAAGCGCGATGCCATGTCGGCAATCGCTTCGTCGTCCGACATCTTGCCGGAAAGCCATTGTTCGGCGGCGTTGATGAAGATGGTGCGGCCGACCGCGAAACCCTTCACGATAGGCGCCTTGGCCGTCGCTGCGAAGGCGGCCTCCAACTCGTCCTGCGGCGCCTCCAGGCCGAGCAGCACGACTCCGCGGCACCAGGGGTCGTTCTTCAGGATCATGGCCTCGATCTTCGTCCACGCGCCTGCGGATGCCTGCGGTTCGAGCTTCCACCAATCCGGCTTGATGCCGAGCGCATAGAGTTCCTCAAGCGCACGCGGGATGGTCGTGTCGTCGAGCTTGCCGTGCTTGCCGGCGATGATCTCGATGAGAAGCTCCCTCCCCACTTTCCGCGCGGCCTCGAACAGGGAGCGTAACTTCTGCTGCTGTTCCTCTTTCAAGCCCGGCGGATCGTCGGGATGATAGAAGCACAGGCATTTGATGCAGTGGTCGACCGGCCATTCGGTGAGCTGCGAGCCGATGTCCTGCGAGAATTCGAAACGCAGCGGCCGCGAGCCCGGCAGTTCCACCGGTCGCCCGAGCCAGGCGAAGGGATGCTTGGCGAATTCGAACATCGCCTCGCGGCCATGTCTCTCGTCGAGCAGCATGCCGTATCCGTCGCGCCCGGCGGCGACCTTTGCCGCCGCTTTCACCGTCAGCACCTTGAAATCCTCGATGCGCGACGCGTCAGCGCCGGTCTTGGCCGCCACGTCCTCGAGCTGCACCCGGTGGTCGCAGGCGAATGCCATCAGCGAGGGAATGTCGTGCCGGCGCGTCGTTGCCCAATGGATGTGGTTGATCGCCTCGTCCTTGCGCAAGGCCAGATGCCTGCTGCCGTGCTCGAGGAAGAACTGCAATTCCTCGAAGGTCGGATATTCCGGCGCGCACAACAGCCGCGACACGGCGAAGGCGCCGCAGGCATTGGCCCAGGTCGCCGCCGTGGCAAGGCTTTCGCCGCCCAGCCAGCCGCGCAGGAAGCCCGACATGAAGGCATCGCCGGCGCCAAGCACGTTGTAGATCTCGATCGGAAAACCCTTGCCGACCACGCCGTCCTCGAGATCGTCGCTGATAGGCCCGTCATAGACGATGCAACCCATGGCGCCGCGCTTCAAGACGATGGTGGCCGGGGACAGCGAACGGATCGTCTTCAGGGCGCTCAGGCAGTCGTCGGCGCCCGAGGCGATCATGATCTCTTCCTCGGTGCCCACGACGAGGTCGCAATCGGGCAGCACCGTCTTCAACTGCGCCGAGACGCGGTCGGACTTGACGTAGCGCTCAAAACCCTCGGCGTGGCCGGCCAGGCCCCAGAGGTTCGGCCGGTAGTCGATGTCGAACACGACCTTGCCGCCCTTGGCCTTCATGATGCGGATCGCCTTGCGCTGGGCGGCATCGCTGTTGGGCCGGGAAAAATGTGTGCCGGTGACGACGACCGCGCGAGCCGAGGAAATAAACGCCTCGTCGATGTCCTCCTCGGCCAGCGCCATGTCGGCGCAGTCGGAGCGGTAGAAGATCATCGGCGAAACGCCTTCGCTCTCGACCGAAAGCAGCACCAGCGCGGTCAATCGCTCCTTGTCGGTCGTCAGCCCGTCGGTGTTGACGCCTTCGCGCTTCAATTGTTCACGGATGAAGCGGCCCATCTGCTCGTCGCCGACCCGCGTCAGCAGCGCCGAACGCAGGCCGAGCCGCGCCGTGCCGACCGAGATGTTGGCCGGGCAGCCGCCCACCGACTTGGCGAAGGAGGTGATGTCCTCCAGCCGTGAGCCGATCTGCTGGCCATAGAGGTCGACGGAAGCCCGGCCGATGGTGATGACGTCGAGCGCAGCGTATTTCGCGTCCACGGCTTCGCTCATTGGAACCTCCCGTCGGGCCTGTTATGTTGGGGTACACGCGCGAGCGGCAGCGTGGCGCCGAAAATATGAAATAATAATTCCAATCCATAGTCAATATGGAATGAGCATTCCCCGATCTAAAATCGCCTTTTGCCTTCCCCTCAGGCCTTGCGCCCCTTGCCGGGGTTGCGCCGCTTCTCGCCGACGCCAACGGTCAGCGCCATGGCCAGCGCCATCGTCGCCGATAGCGAGCGGAAGCCGGCAAAATCCGCCTCGGCAACCTCGAACCAGACGCTGGCGAACTGAGCAAGCGGTGAAAACGAGCTGTCGGTGATGGCAATGATGGGCACGCCCTGTTCGGAAATCGTGCGCGCCTCCTCGATCGTGGCCGGCGCATAGGGCGAGAAGGAAATGGCGACGACGGCATCCGCGGGCGTCGCAAAGCTGACCATCTCGGCGTTGAGGCCGGCGGCTGATTCGATCAGCTGGTTGCGGATCTTCAGCTTGCCAAGCGCATAGGCGATGTAGGACGCCACCGGATAGGAGCGCCGCTTGGCCAGCACATAGATGGTCTGTGCCTTGGCCAGCAGGGAAATCGCTTCTTCCAGATGCGCGTCGTCCAGCGTGCGCGAAATGTCGTTGAGCGAGGTGCTGGCGGCGGCGACGAAGCCGTCGAAGATCGCCCGGTGGCCGGCGCCGCCCTCGGCCTTGGCGCGCAGCGCCTGCAGCCGTTCGTCATAGGAGGAGTTGCGCTCGCGCAGCCGTTCGCGAAACACCTGCTGCAGGCTGGTGAAGCCGTCAAAGCCGAGCTGCTGGGCAAAGCGGATCAGCGTCGAGGGCTGCACGCCGGCCGAGGCGGCGATGCTGGCGGCGGTGCCGAAGGCGATATCGTCGGGATTGTCGAGCGCATAAGCGGCGATCTGGGCGATGCGCTTGGGCAGGCTTTCGCGCCGATCGAGGATCGTGGCGCGCAGCGTCTCGAAGTCGCGAGGTACCCGTTCGTCCATCGTCGGCCCGTCCAAGCTCATCGGTGAAGCGTCCTCTCTGCCCCATCATAGCGAGGCTGCGCAAGAACACCATAAAAAATGAGGCAGACATTCCATTCCGAACAAAAATGGACTAATTCATCCACGTAGCATCTATGACGGTGGAGGAACGGAAAATGGTCGGCGTCGGTCTTATCGGCACGGGATTTATGGGCAAGTGCCACGCCATCGCGTGGAGTGCCGTCGGCGCCGTCTTTCCAGAAATGACCAAACCGCGGCTTGTCCATCTCGGCGAGGTCAATGAGGATCTCGCCAGGCGCAAGGCCGGCGAGTTCGGTTTCGCCAGGGCGTCCGGTGACTGGCGCGCCGTCGTCAACGATCCCGAAGTGGACGTCGTCTCGCTCACCACGCCCAACCAGTTCCATCCGGAAATGGCCATCGCAGTTCTCGAGGCCGGCAAGCATTTGTGGTGCGAAAAGCCGATGGCGCCGAGCTTCGCCGAAGCCGAGGCGATGGCGGCCGCGGCGAAGAAATCCGGCAAGGTCGCGGCGCTCGGTTACAATTACATCCAGAGCCCGGCCATCCGCCACATCGGCGCGCTGCTCGACGAAAACATCATCGGCGAGGTCAACCATCTGCGCATCGAGATGGACGAGGATTTCATGGCCGATCCCGAGGCGCTGTTCTTCTGGAAGCACGAGGCATCTTCCGGCTATGGCGCGCTTGATGATTTCGCCGTGCATCCGCTGTCGCTGGTGTCGACCCTGTTCGGCCGCATCGCCAGCGTCATCTGCGACATGGCCAAGCCCTATGCCGACCGCAAGCTGGCCGCCGGCGGCCGCCGCGCGGTCGAGACCTACGACATTGCCTCCGTGCTGATGCATCTGGAGAACGGCATCGCCGGCACGCTTCTGGTCAACCGTTCGGCCTGGGGCCGCAAGGGCCGCATCGCAGTCCAGATCTTCGGCTCCAAGGGCTCGATCCTGTTCGACCAGGAGCGGATGAATGAGTTCCAGCTCTACCTCACATCGGATCGCCCGACCGAACAGGGCTATCGCACCATCCTGGTGGCGCCGCAGCACAAGCCCTACGATCTGTTCGTGCCCGCGCCCGGGCATAGCCTCGGCTTCAACGATCTCAAGATCATCGAATGCCATGAACTGCTGACCCGGCTCGCCGGCAGACCGGCGCGGCTCATCGAATTCGACGAAGGTCTGGAGATCGAGCGCACCGTGCATGCGATGGCGCGATCGTTCGAGGAGAAGCGCTGGGTGGATGTAAGGTAAGGTTCGCTCCGCTGGTCGGTTTAGCCGGCGGCCGCTGCGTTGACTTCCCACCCATTGACCCAGATCTGCCGCAACCGATCGCCTTCGCCCTTGAAGCGCAGTCCCGTCGGCTGGCAATCCTCGATGCGGTCGCTGCGGAAATTGCGGATCGCCTGGCGCAGCTCGCACCAGGCGACGATGTTGGCGGTCTCGGCGTAATAGATCAGCGCGATCGGGCGGATGAGGCGCTCGGAAGCGCGGCCAAGCTCGTCGCGATAGGAGAGGTCGAGCTTCTCCTCGTCGCGTATGGCGCGGCGCACCAGCGCCAGGTCGATCGCACCTGCAGAGGGCGCGGCGAATCCCCACGCATGCAGCGCATTGGCGTCGAGCGTCTGGCGCAAAGGCGGCGGTACGGCGCCGGCGATCTTGGCGCCGACGCGCTTGGCTGCCTGCTTGAGCTCGTCGTCGCCCGTGCGCTCCAGCAGCGCCAGTGACAGCACGATCGCCTCCATCTCCTCGATCGAAAACATCAGCGGCGGCAAGTCGAAGCCGGGGCGCAGGATATAGCCGATGCCCCTCCCGCCCTCGATCGGCACGCGCATGGCCTGAAGCGCTGCGATGTCGCGATAGATCGACCGTATCGTCACCTCCAGCTGCGCGGCGATCATTGCCGCCGTCACCGGCTGCCGCGCCAGCCGCAGGATCTGGATGATCTCGAACAGGCGCGACGCCTTGCGCATTTTCTCACCCCGGTGCCGATCACAACTGACACACCATCGTCAGTTGGTTCGGCGTATAGGATCGTCTATCAGGTTGAAAATCAACAGGTTCCGCTGCGGCTGGGCCGAGCGGGCAACAGGCAACTGACATGGGCTATGCTGAAAATCTCTGGCTTTTCTTTATCCTGCTGTTCGGCATCATCGCCGTTCCGGGCATGGACATGCTGTTCGTGCTGGCCAATGCGCTGACCGGCGGGCGCGACAGGGGCCTTGCCGCGACCGGCGGCATCATGGTCGGCGGCATGGTGCACACGCTGAACGGCGCGATCGGCGTCGGCCTGCTGATGCATTTTTTGCCGATCCTGTTCAAGCCGCTGTTGATTGCAGGCGCCGCCTACATGGGCTTCATCGGCATCACACTGATGCGCAGCTCCATCACTGTCGGTCGCGACGGGCCCGCCGGCAGCCGCTCGGCATGGAAGGCGTTTCGCCAAGGCCTTGTGACCTGCCTGATCAACCCGAAGGCCTACCTGTTCGTCCTTGCCGTCTATCCGCAGTTCCTGAAAACGGACTACGGCCCGATCTGGATGCAGGCGACGGTGATGGGCCTGCTGACCGTGCTGACGCAGGCCGCGATCTATGGCGGGCTCGCAATATCGGCCGGCCGCAGCCGCAAGCTGCTGATCGCTAATCCGCGAGCGACCATCCTTGCCGGCCGGGCGGCCGGGCTGCTGCTCTTCGCGGTGTCCGTGTTCACCGCATGGGAAGGGCTGAGGGCGGCGTAATGCCGGGCTAGACCGGACCGCCGCCCTTCTGGCGCCGGCCGGATCAGGCGGCGCCCTGCAGCGTGGCGAGAAGCTCGTCCAGCTGCTCGAATTGCTCGGACATCGCATCCGCCGCCCCGGCGCCGGCGTCGAGGGCTTCCTTCGAGGGATAGAGCTCGCGCATGACCAGCAGCGTCTTGCCGCCTTTTTCCTCGAAGGTCACCGTGGTGACGGGTCCACCCTCACCCCCTTCGTCATTGGTCCAGACGAGGCGCGAGTGCGGTGTCACTTCGAGATACCTGCCGAAGAACTCGGCAGGGTTCGAGCCGTCATGCCCGAACACCAAACGGTACCCGCCTCCCACACGAACATCCATCTCGCAGGAACGCAGGAACATGCCCATCGACTTCGGCACCCACCACTGCTTGAACAGCTCAGGCTTGGTCCACGCCTCGAACACGATGCGCGCAGGCGCGTCGAAGCTTCGCGTAACGACCAACTCCCGGTCGGACCTCCGTTCCACCGTCGTGCGTTTGGCCTCACTCGCTCTTCCTGCGTCCATCGACTTCCTCCTTGCGTTTCAATTCCTCGATAACCTTGTCCAACTCGTCGAAGCGTGCGGCCCAGAGCTGCCGGTATCTCTCGATCCATTCCGCCTCATCCTCCAGGCGACGCAGGCCCAGCTTGCAGGTCCGCACGCGCCCGACCTTCCGCGTCGTGACGAGTCCCGCCTGCTCCAGGACGCCGACATGCTTCTTCATGCCCGTGAGGGTCATGTGGAATTTCTGGGCCAAGTCCGTGATCGAAGCGTCCGCACGGCCGAGCTGCTCCAGAACGCCGCGCCGGGTGGCGTCCGAAAGCGCGGCGAACGAGGCATCCAGGCGGGTCGCGGAATACTGAACCATTTGGTTCAGTATGTAGCACGCGGGTCGGAGGCGTGCAAGTGAGGTGGAGCGCTGCGGGCCCTAGGGCGGCGTGGTCCTGGGCTGAAACCGGAAACGCCGCCCTTATGCTCCAACCGGATCAGGCGGCGCCCTGCCGGCTCTCCACCAAGGCGCGGCGCGCCGACCGGCGCCATTCCACGGCGCCGGCAAGGCCGTGCAGCACCGTCTCCGTGGCCGCCCAGTCGATGCAGCCATCGGTGATGCTCTGGCCGTAGACGAGCTGCTTGCCCGGCACGACATCCTGCCGGCCGGCGACGAGATTGCTCTCGATCATGACGCCGATAATGCGCTCGTCCCCCGCCGCGACCTGTCCTGCCACGTCAGCCGCGACCTTGGGCTGGTTCTCCGGCTTCTTGGCTGAGTTGGCATGGCTGACATCGATCATCAGGCGGGGCGCGATACCGATGCGGGCGAGTTCGACCGAGGCGGCCTCGACGCTTGCCGCGTCATAGTTGGGCTGAACGCCGCCACGCAGGATGACATGGCAATCCTCGTTTCCGGTCGTTGCCGCGATCGCACTGCGTCCGCCCTTGGTCACCGCCATGAAATGATGCGGCTGGGCGGCGGATTTCACCGCCTCGGCAGCGATCCTGAGATTGCCGTCGGTGCCGTTCTTGAAGCCGACCGGACAGGACAGGCCCGAGGCCAGCTCGCGATGGATCTGGCTCTCGGTCGTGCGCGCGCCGATCGCGCCCCAGGCGACGAGGTCGGCAATGTATTGCGGCGTGGTCATGTCGAGGAATTCGGTCGCCGCCGGCAGGCCCAGATTGTTGACGGCCGACAGCACATTGCGGGCCATCCGCAGCCCCTTGTCGATGTTGAAACTGCCGTCGAGGTCGGGGTCGTTGATCAGGCCCTTCCAGCCGACCGTCGTGCGCGGCTTTTCGAAATAGACCCGCATCACGATCTCGAGCCGGTCGGACAGAGCTTCGCGCAGCGCCGCCAGACGGCTGGCATAGTCAACGGCCGCGACCGGATCGTGGATGGAACAAGGGCCGACGATGACAACAAGTCGGTCGTCGGCCCCGGTCAGGATGGAGTGGATGGCGTTGCGCGAGGCGGCAACGGTGCGCGTCGCCGTGAGTGAGCGCGGTATCTCGCGCATCACCTCTTCCGGCGTGCTCAGCAGTCTCAGTTCCTTGACCCGAAGGTCGTCTGTGGTGGTCAACACGGCTTCTGCTCCTGGTTGGGAGACCTGCCGGCTGAAAACAAAAAAGCCGCCAGGTCTGGCGGCTTGTCGGACTGTTTGCTGCAATCTTCAGATCGAGCGCAATCCTCCCGCCGCCAGCGAGCTGCTAAAGTACCAATAGGTGGCGGTCAGGTGGATCATGCGGCTCATATAGTCGAAGCGGCGGCGTTTGTCACGTACCCTGGTAGCAAGCAATTTCAGGTGAGGGCCGAGCCTTTGCGATTTCGTCATTCTAGGGCGAAGCAGGAGCGAAGCTCCGTCGCGGAGACCCTGGGATCCATGCCGCGACCTAGATGGGAGAGTGCTGCGGTGCAGAATCTTGCGCCGTAGCGACGGCCCGGAAGTCGCGGCATGGATCCTCGGGTCTGCGCCGCGTCGCTGCGCTCCTTGCTCCGCCCGTGGATGAGGACCTGGTTAACGGTTTCGCTTACGCGGCCGCTATTCCGGCGACGCCCCAGCGATGCTCTGGTCGTAGTCGACCAGCGAGCCGGTCATCACGCCGGATTGCGGGCTGACCATGTAGCTGATCAGTCGGGCAAGCTGGTCCGGCTTCACCAACTGCCCCATCGGCTGCGCGGCCTCGGCCTTCTCGAGCCAGTCGTCGGGTGCGTCATGCCATTTCTTCTGCACGATGTCCTCGCCCTCGGTGTCCATCCAGCCGGGCAGCACGGCGTTGCAGCGGATGCGATTGAAGCGATAGGCGTTGGCGACATTCTTGGTCAGCGTCATCAGAGCGCCCTTGCTGGTCGAATAGGGTGTCAGGAACGACTGGCCGGTATGCGCCGACATCGACAGCACGTTGACGATCGATCCGGGGGCCTTTTTCTCAAGCAGATGCGCCACCACGCCCTGCATCAGGAAGAAGGGTCCTCGCACATTGGTGTCGAAGATGGTGTCGAAGAGCTCCTCGCTGGTCTCCACCAGCGAGCCGCGCGCGGATGTGGCGGCGGCGTTGACCAGGGCGTTGATGGTGCCGAAATGCGAAAGCGCGGTGGCGACGGCGCGCTTGCAGTCGGCCACCTTGGAGACATCGGCGCTGATGAAGATCGCGTCGACGCCCGACTTCTTGAGGCTGGCGACTGCCTTGTCGCCCTTTTCCTGCGAGCGGCCGATCAGGGCCAGCGCCCGGCAGCCTTCGTCCGCCAATGCCTCGGCGACCGCGAAGCCTATGCCTTGTGCGCCGCCGGTGACGATGGCGCGCGTTTGTGAATTGCGATCGGCTGATGCGCTCATCGCTCTGCTCCTGTGCTTTAAGTCGTTACTTGTCGAGGCGGACGGTCTGGCCTGATGTCGCCGATTTCAGCGCCGCATCCGCCAGCCGAAGTGCGATGAGCCCGTCCGTCCCGCTCGGTGCTGCCTTCTTGCCCGACGTCGCGGCGGCGATGAAGGACGCAATCTCAATGGCATAGGCGTCGAGGTAGCGGGTCATGAAGAAATCGTGCAGCGGCGGGCGGGTATAGCCCTTTTCATTGGCCAGTTCGATTGAGACCGGCCGCTGGTTTTCGGCCGCGACCATGCCTTTCGAGCCATGCACCTCGATGCGCTGATCGTAGCCATAGGTAGCGCGGCGGGAATTGGAGATGACGGCCTGCTTGCCCGACGCGGTTTCGAGGATGACGCTGACCGAGTCGAAATCGCCGGCCTCGCCGATCTTCCTGTCGACCAGCACCGAGGCATGCGCACTGACCGCCACCGGCTCTTCGCCGAGCAGGAAGCGCGCCATGTCGAAATCATGGATGGTCATGTCGCGAAAGATTCCGCCGGAGCGCGCGATGTAGTCGATCGGCGGTGCGCCTGGATCGCGCGACGTGATGGTCACCATCTCGACCACGCCGATGGCGCCGTCATCGATTGCCTTGCGCACCGCGGCGAAGTGCGGGTCGAAGCGCCTGTTGAAGCCGACCATCAGCGTCGCCTTGGCCTTCTCGACCACGGCCAGGCACTGCTCGACACGGCTGACGTCGAGGTCGATCGGTTTCTCGCAGAAGATCGCCTTGCCGGCCTTGGCGAAGCGCTCGATCAGGTCGGCATGGGTGTCGGTCGGCGTGCAGATGACGACCGCGTCGATGTCCCCGGATTTCTCGATGGCATCAATGGTGCGCACCTCGGCGCCGTAGGCCGTGGCGAGTTCGCTCGCCGCCTTCTCGAAAGCGTCGGCAACGGCGACCAGTTTGGCCTGCGGATTGGAGCCGACGGCGCGGGCGTGGACCTTGCCGATGCGGCCGGCACCGAGGAGGGCGAAGCGGAGAGTCATGGAAATTTCCTCTGGGGAATGGTTCGAAGGTTGGCGGGGCGCCGGTCATGCGCGCAGGTGTTTTTCCGGTCAAGACAAGATCGACAGGGAGGCGATGACCGCCGCCTCCGCGCCCGGCCTAGGCCGCGAGTTCGGCCTCTCCGGTCTTGGCGCCGGTGATGTAGGAAACGATATCGTTTCCGTCGGTGTTCTCCTTGCGCAAATTGGCGACGATGCGGCCGCGCCGGAAGACGACGATGCGGTCGCAAAGGTCGAACACCTGGCGCATATTGTGGCTGATCAGGATCAGCGGCTCGCCATTGTCCTTCAGCGTGCGGATGATGTTCTCGACCTGCGCGGTCTCCTGCACGCCGAGTGCTGCCGTCGGCTCGTCCATGATGATCAGCTTGGAGGCGAAGGTCGCGGTTCTGGCGATCGCCACGCATTGCCGCTGGCCGCCCGACATATGGCGGATGGTGTTCGACAGGTTTGGGATTTTCACCGCCGTGCGCACCAGCGCCGCTTCGGTCGCCTTGCGCATCCCCCGGCGGTCCAGGATCGAAAACGGTCCCAGATTGAACAGCACTTTTTCTCGGCCAAGGAACAGGTTCGACGGCACGTCGAGGTCGTCGGCCAGCGCCAGGTTCTGGAACACGGTCTCGATGCCGGCCTCGCGCGCCTCGATAGGGCCCGAAAAATTGACTTGCTTGCCGTCGAACCAGATCTGGCCGCTGGTCGGTTGCTCGACGGCGGTGATCTGGCGCACGAAGGTCGACTTGCCGGCGCCATTGTCGCCCATGATGGCGACGTGTTCGCCCTTGCGCAGCTCGAAATTCGCGCCTTCCAGCGCCTGCACGCCGCCATAGCGCTTGGTCAGGTTTTCGGTCTTCAGGACGATGTCTGCCATGGTCAAGCCCTCAATGCCCGCAGGCGTTGGCGCCACTGGTCGAGAACGACGGCGCCGACGATGATCACGCCCTTGACCATCTCCTGGTAGTAGGCGTCGAGGCGCAGGAAGGTGAAGCCGGAGATGATGACGCCGAAGATCAGCGCGCCGATCACCGTGCCGATGATCGAGCCGCGGCCGCCCGACAGCGATACGCCGCCGATGACCGCCATGGCGATGGCATCGAGTTCGTACATCACGCCCATGCCGGCCTGGGCGGTGAGGTTCTTGGAAGACAGCACCACCGCGGCGAGCGCCGCGAGTATGCCGGCGATGACGTAGACCAGGATCTTGTGGTTGGCGATCTTGATGCCGGACATGCGTGCGGCGTCCTCGTTGGAGCCGATCGCGTAGCAATGCTTGCCGTATCGTGTGTAGGTCATGATCAGCTGGAACAGCACGGCCAGCGACAGGAAGATGATGACGGGCATCAGGCCCTTGCCGATGGCGGCGAAGCTCTCGGTCGGGAACGAGATGGGCTGCCCCTTGGACCACCATTTGGCGATGCCGCGCGCGGTCACCATCATGCCTAGCGTGGCGATGAAGGGCGGAATGCGCGTGTAGGCGATCAGGGCGCCGTTGACCAGGCCTGCCAGCAGCCCGCAGCCGATGGCGACCAGCACCGGCACGATCACCGGCAGGTCGGTCCAGCCCTGAGCCAGGAACATCGCCTTGGGATTGGGGTTGCCGTTGACCGTCGCCACCTGGGCGAAGCTCATGGCGATCATGGCGGTGGCGCCGACGATCGAGCCCGACGACAGGTCGATGCCGCCCGATATGATAACCTGCGTCACGCCGATGGCGATGATGCCGACGATCGATACTTGCAGGATGATGATCTGTAGCCGCGCCTCGTTGAAGAGGCCGCCGACATTGCTGCGGGTGTTGAACAGGAAGCTGTCGCCGAGAAAGACGCGGCCGATCAATTCGAAGATGACGACAAGAATAACGAGCGCCAGGAAGACGTTGAATTCCGCCGGCCATATGCGCTTCTTCGCATCATAGCTGACCCCGCCGACGCCATGAGATGTCTGTGCCACTCGTCTATCCTCCGTCAGCCGCGGTCGCTCCTGGCGCCATGAAAGCGCCGAGAGGAGGAGCGGCGCCCGGTCCTTTGAGCGCCGCCCCGAGGTGAACCGTTCCGCCGCTCAGTTCTTCTTCAGGAACTTGTCGATGTTGGCCGGCGTCACCAGTTGGAAGGGCACGTAGACCTTGTGTTCGACCTTCTCGCCCTTGGACAGTTTCAGTGCCGCGTCGAGCGCGCCGGCGCCCTGGCCAGCCGCGTCCTGGAACACGGTGGCGTCGAGGTCGCCTGCCTGCATGGCGGCGAGCGCGTCCTGCGTGGCGTCGACACCGCCAACGACAACCGTCTTCATGTCGACATTGGCGGCCTTCATTGCCTGGATGGCGCCGATGGCGCTTTCGTCATTGTTGGCGATGACGCCGTCGAACGGCTTGCCGGTCGACAGCCAGTTGGTCATCAGGTTCTGGGCCTCATCGCGGTTCCAGTTCGACGTCTGCTTGTCGATGATCTTGATGAAGCTGCAATCCGGCGTTGCGATCACCTCCTCGATGTCCTTGGTGCGCTGCACGGCTGCCTGGTTGGAAAGCTCGCCCATGATCACATAGACATTGGCTTCCTTCTTGCCGGCTTCCTTGAACAGGCGGCAGACCTCCTTGGTTTCGAGCGTGCCGGAGTCGGCCTCGTTCGAAGCGACGAAGGCCTGGTTGTCAGGCAGCGTGTCGACATTCACCGGTTCACGGTTGACATACACCAGCGGGATCTTTGCGGCGGCCGCGGCATCCGACATCGCCTGCGTGGCCGAGGTGTCGACCGGATTGACGATGATGGCGTCGACCCCTGATGCGGCGAAGTTCTTGATCTGGTCGAGCTGTTTGGCGACGTCGTTCTGCGCGTCCTCGACCTGCAGCTCCACGCCGCTCATGCCCTTGGCCTGCTCGATCATGCCGTTGCGCAGCACGGTCAGGAAATTGTCGTCGAACTTGGCCATCGACACGCCGATCTTGGCGGCCATGGCGGACGAACTCATCAGCGCCGCGAAAGCGACGCCCAAAATCATTTTCTTCATTGTATCTCTCCTCCACTTTGGGTGTCCGGTCGCACCGATCTATCCGGAATCCCCGATCTCCTCGGGGAATCTCTCCCTGATATCATTTCGTTCCAACGGGGTTCACCACTGGCTGGAACGCCGAACTGCCTGCTCGAACCAGATGTTGTCGGAACGAAAGAACCAAAATGTACAGTCAGTGAAATATTTATTCCATTTCGGATCGGGGCGTCAAGGGAAATTCCGAATTCGGGCGTGCGATTTTCGGCTGCCTCTGATGGATTCTATCATTTCAGGCGGCCGGTTTGCGGCAGACCGGGCTGCCCGAGGGTTTTATCGTTTCATGGAAACGCTCTACCTTCCGTCCTGACGCGACCTGGACGGAAAACCGCTGCGCGCATTCCTGAAATGGCTTCAGATGTTTTCCGGCAAATAGATGTCGAAGGGGAGGAATGTCTGGCCCGGCGCATTGGCCGCACCGGTTTCGATGGCATGCGCCATCCGATCGACGAGCTCGCGACAGAGCGCGGCAAGCGGCGTCGAGATCACCATCGTCAGGATGTTGTCGGCAAGCGCGGCGCGCGATTCGGCGTTGATCTCGTTGCAGACGACCACCGGCATGCTTGCGGGCTTCGCTGTCCGCAGCGCCGAGACGGCGCCTTCCATGCCGCCGCCGGCGACGTAGCAGCCGACAAGATCCGGATATCGCGCCAGAAGATCGATCATCGCATCATGGGTCACCTGGTTGGCCTCCAGATTGACCAGCGTCTCCAGCACGTTGAAGTCCGGCGCATGCTCGCGAAAGAAGGAGCGGAAACCGATCTCACGCAGCTCATGGCCGTGGAAGCGATGGCTGCCGACAAAAAGGGCGACCTTGCCGGGCTTCCTCGCAGCCTTCGAGATCATCCAGGCGGCGGTGCGGCCGACCTTGCGGTTGTCGAGCCCGACATAGCCTTCGCGGATGCCGGCGGCGAAGTCGGACAGCAGGGAGAAGACCGGCTGTCCCCTGGCTTTTAGCGCCTCCACGACCGCCGTCAGCGTCGGATGGTCAGGGCCGACCACGGCGATCGCCCGCGATTTCGCCGCCAGCCTGCGCATCTGGGCAGCGATCTCATCCGGGGCCAGGGAACTGGCGAAATCGATGGTTGCGACGCCACGGAAGCGCTGCGATTGTGCGACCGCGAGTTCGAGTTCCCGCGCGAAATCGCCATAGAAAACGTCATTGCCCCGAAGCAGCAGGAAACCCAGCCGATACTCGGGCAATTCCTGGCGCATACGCTGCTTGATCAGGCCTGCGGCGTGATAGCCGATCTCGGTCGCGGCGTCATAGACGCGGCGCGCCGTTTCCTCGCGCACAGGCAGGCGGCTGTTGAGCACCCGGTCCACCGTGGCGACGCTGACGCCGGAGATGCGCGCCAGATCTGATATGGTCGGCCGTTTCGCCATGTCTGTCCTCATTTGACCGTGCATCTTTCCTACATCTTGATGATAGGAAATGATAGAAACTATCTTTATGATGTTGAGTCTATCATGAGCTGGCGTTATTTTCAGCCTCGAAGTCAGGAAATGTCGGGCATTCGCGTGGCGGATGCCCTTGCCGAGGGAGGCAACCATGCATGCTGCGCCGTCCCGGCGTGACTACAGCCTGATCGGCCGCGACGCCAGGCTGGCCGTCGAGACCGGCCTGTCGGCGGCCGAATGGTATCACACCGACATTCCCCGCAAGCAGATGAAGGAGCTGATGCAGCGCTCCGACGCGCCCGCGCTCCGCGACACGGCGATCTGGATCGCCGCGCTCATCGTCAGCGGCGCCGGCGGTGCCTGGTTCTGGGGCACCTGGTGGTGCGTGCCGTTCTTCTTCGCCTATGGCGTGCTCTACGGCTCGTCCACGGATTCCCGCTGGCACGAATGCGGCCATGGTACGGCCTTCCGCACGCAGTGGATGAATGATTGGGTCTATCAGGTCGCCTGCTTCATGATCATGCGCAACCCGGTGACCTGGCGCTGGAGCCACACGCGCCATCACACCGACACCATCATCGTCGGCCGCGACCCGGAAATCTCGGTTATGCGGCCGCCGGACCTGGTGCGCGCCATCCTCGGCTTTGTCGGCGTGCTCGACGCCTGGCATGCGATGTCAGACATGCTGCGCAACGCCGCCGGCAACATCAGCGCGGCCGAAAAGACCTTTATTCCCGAGCAGGAACAGCCGAAAGCGATCCGCATCGCCCGCATCTGGACCGCGATCTATGCCGCAACCATCGCGCTGGCGCTCTATACCGGCTCGTTCCTGCCCTTGATGCTGGTCGGCCTGCCCAGGCTCTATGGCGCCTGGCACCACGTCATGGTCGGCCTGCTGCAGCATGGCGGTCTTGCCGACAACGTCACCGACCATCGGCTGAACAGCCGCACCGTCTACATGAACCCGATCAGCCGTTTCATCTACTGGAACATGAACTACCACGTCGAGCATCATATGTTCCCGATGGTGCCCTACCATGCGCTGCCGAAGCTGCATGAACTGATCAAGCATGATTTGCCGGCGCCGACGCCCTCGATCCTGGCCGGCTATCGCGAGATGCTGCCTGTCTTCTGGCGCCAGTTGCGCAACGAGGATTATTTCCTCAAGCGCGAGCTGCCGCCAACGGCCAGGCCGTATCGCGAGGATCTGCACAACGACAATGCTGCCTTCAACGCCGCGGCGGAGTGATATCCGCCGTGAGGCGCGATCGGGAAATTTCGCGGGAGAAATGTATGAGCGACTGGGTCGAGGCCTGTGCCGTGGGAGACATCGACGAAGAAGATGTGATGCGGTTCGATCACGGCGGCCGCAGCTACGCCATCTATCGCAGCCCCGATGATGAGTATTTCGCCACCGACGGCCTTTGTACGCACGAAAAGGTGCATCTCGCCGACGGGCTTGTCATGGACGACATCATCGAATGTCCCAAGCACAATGGCCGCTTCAACTACAAGACAGGCCAAGCCAAGGGCGCGCCGGCCTGCGTCAATCTCAGGACCTATCCGGTCAAGGTCGACACCGGCAGCGTCCTCGTCCAGATCGGATGACCGGTATGACGCGCGGAATGGTCATCATCGGCGCCGGGGAATGCGGCGGCCGGGCAGCGCTTGCATTGCGTGACCTCGGCTATGAGGGACCGGTGACGCTGGTCGGCGACGAGCCGCATCTGCCCTATGAACGGCCGCCTCTGTCCAAGGACGCCATGGCCGGCGGCGTGCCCGAGATCAAGGCGATCGCCAGCGACGAGATCCTCGCCGAAAAGTCCATCCGGCATATCCATTCCATTCAGGCTGCAGCGATCGATCGCGCCGCGCATACTGTGCGCCTGTCGGACGGTTCGGTCCTGCCCTACGACAAGCTGCTGCTGGCGACCGGCTCGACGCCGCGCAAACTGCCGATGCCCGGCCTTGGCGGGCGCTGCGTCTACCTCAGGACCTTCGCCGATGCGCTGGCTATCCGCGCCCATCTCAAGGCGGGTAACCGCATTGCCGTCATCGGCGGCGGCTTCATCGGCCTCGAGCTCGCCGCGGCGGCCCGCAAGCTCGGTGCTGCGGTCGCCGTCATCGAGGCGCAGCCGCGCATCCTGATGCGCGGCGTACCGGCCGAGATCGCCAAGGTCGTCCATGACACCCACGTCGCCGAAGGCGTCGACATAGCGTGCGGCGAAGGCATTGCCTCGATCGCCGACGACGGCAGGCAGGTGCGCATCGTGCTTGCCGGCGGCCGCGAAATCCTCGCCGATCTCGCCATCATCGGCATCGGCGCCGTGCCGGTGACGGCTCTTGCCGCCGAAGCGGGACTGGCCATCGACAACGGCATATCAGTCGATGCCGAACTGTGCAGCACCGACCCCGACATCTTCGCTGCCGGCGACTGCTGTTCGTTCCCGCTTGCCGTCTATGGCGGCCGTCGCGTGCGGCTGGAGGCCTGGCGCAACGCCCAGGAACAAGGCGCGCTGGCGGCAAAAAACATGCTCGGCGCCGCCGAGGCACATGCGGCGGTGCCGTGGTTCTGGTCGGATCAATATGGCCTGTCCCTGCAGATCGCGGGGCTTTCCGACGAAGGCCGCAGCACGGTGCGCCGCGATCTCGGCGAGGACGCCTTCATCCTCTTTCACCTTGCCGAGGACGGCAGGCTGGTGGCCGCCAGCGGCATCGGGCCGGGCAATGCGGTCGCCCGCGATATCAGGCTGGCGGAGATGCTGATCGGCAAACGGGCGAGGCCGGCGCCGGAAGCGCTCGGTTCGCAGGCGGTGAAATTGAAGTCGCTGCTGGCGGCGTAGGATGCAACGCCAATTGTCAGGGTCTGCGGCGCAGGCGTTGGCAAATTAACGTCAGCGCGCCTGAGCTCCCTAAAACAGCGCCTTCAGCTCCGGTAGTTTGTCATTGACCAGCCAGCCGTAATAATTCTCCTCCGGCAGCTTCACCGGCTCGCCGGCGGCGCTGCGCTTCTCGTTCTCCGCCTTCAGCGCATAGGCGCGCTGCTCGGGATTGCCGACATTGTAGAGCGTGGCGGTCAGGCCCGGATTGCTCGAAATGTCGAAGCCGGCGATGCTCTTGTAGGCGTCGATCGATTTCCGGATCGTCGCGGCGACGTAGGGCAGCGTCAGGTCGGGATCCATGATGGTCTTGTAGACCGCATTGGGATCGCCGACGTCGAGCTTGGGCAGGCCGGAAACCTTGTGCACGAGATCGCTCATCTGGAGCGCGGTCAGCGGATTGAGCTGGCCGAGACCAAAGGTCTGGCCGGCATAGTAGGGCTGGAAGAAAGTGGCGCCGAAACGGTCGTTGGGGAAATCCTCGCCGCCCACCGTCTTTCCGCGGAACGAACGGTTCCACACCTGCTCGCGGCATTCCCACAAATCGTAACTGTCGGACATTCCGGCGCATTTCCTGAATTCCGGCCGCTGCACGAAATCCGTAATGTCCTCGCCGTCATAGGCGAAGGACAGCTTGCTGGAGAGATAGGAGATCGCCTTGACGTAGTAGGTCTGCAGCCGGTCGTAGGCGTCGACATTGTAGGTGTGCTCGCCGACGATGGCGCCGACAATGTGCATTGGATCGATGCCGTAGACGCTTGCCGCCTTCTTGATCTTGCCGCGCAGGTCGGCGTCGTTCTGCAGCAGCGCGTAGACCTTGCGGTACTTCGCCTGGAAAGTGGTGTTGGTGGCCTGCGTGCGCCGGCTCGAGGCTCCCGGAATGCTGGGCTGCTCGGCATTGCGGTTTCCCGGCGGCACCAGGGTTGCCGCGTCGGCGCCGAACAGCGTTGCCGCCAGCGTCAAGCCGAGAATGACTGGGATGAGTTTTTTCATGCGCCCCGCCGCCTAGAGAATTGCCGCGCAAACTAGGTAAAGCTCCTGGTCGAGTCGAGAGCGGCCCTGCGCTCGGCAGAACGAAAGGTGGCCGAATGATACCATCCGGCCACACATGATCCATTCGCCCGACAGGCGCCGGAACGATCCGGCGCGCGCCTGCTCAAAGAATGAAGCGCGACAGATCGGTGTTCCTCGACAAGTCGCCGACATGTTTCTCCACATAGGCGGCGTCGATGGTCACCGCAGTGCCGTTGCGGTCCGGCGCGTCGTAGGAGATCTCGTCCAGCACGCGCTCCATCACCGTCTGCAAACGCCTCGCGCCGATGTTCTCGACGCTGGCGTTGAGGTCGACGGCGATGCCGGCCAGCGAATCGATGGCGTCGTCGGTGAAGGTCAGGTCGACGCCTTCGGTCTTCATCAGCGCGATATACTGCTTGATGAGGCTCGCTTCCGTCTCGGTCAGGATACGAACGAAGTCCTCCTTTTCCAGGGCGCGCAATTCGACCCGGATCGGCAGGCGGCCCTGCAGCTCTGGCAAAAGGTCGGACGGCTTCGAGACGTGGAACGCACCCGATGCGATGAACAGGATGTGATCGGTCTTCAACGGCCCATATTTGGTCGCCACCGTGGTGCCTTCGACCAGCGGCAGCAAGTCGCGCTGCACGCCTTCGCGCGAAGGGCCGCCGGAGATGTCCGACCGGGCCGCAATCTTGTCGATCTCGTCGAGGAAGACGATGCCGTCATTTTCCGCGGCGTCCAGCGCCCGGCGAACCACCTCGTCCTGGTCGAGCAGCTTGTCGGACTCGTCGTTGACCAGCAGGTCGTAGGATTCCTTCACCGTCGTCTTGCGCAATTTGGTCTTCTTGCCGCCCATTGCCTTGGACAGCATGTCGTTGATATTGAGCACGCCGATATTGGCGCCCGGCATGCCGGGAATCTCGAAGCCGGGCATGCCGCCATTGCCGGTGTCGGCCACTTCGATCTCGATCTCCTTGTCGTCGAGTTCGCCCTCGCGCAGCTTCTTGCGGAAAGAATCGCGCGTCGCAGGGCTGGCAGTCTTGCCGACCAGCGCCTCCAGCACGCGTTCCTCGGCGTTGACATGGGCGCGCGCCTTGACGTCCTCACGCATCTTCTCGCGCACCAGGCCGATGGCGACCTCGACGAGGTCGCGCACGATCTGCTCGACATCGCGGCCGACATAGCCGACCTCGGTGAATTTGGTTGCCTCGACCTTGACGAAGGGCGCACCGGCCAGCCGCGCCAGGCGGCGCGAGATTTCGGTCTTGCCGACGCCGGTCGGCCCGATCATGAGAATGTTCTTCGGCATCACCTCTTCGCGCATCTGGCCTTCCAGCTGCTGGCGGCGCCAGCGGTTGCGCAAGGCGATGGCCACGGCACGCTTGGCGTCTTTCTGGCCAATGATGAAGCGGTCGAGTTCCGAAACGATTTCGCGGGGAGAAAATGTGCTCATATCACTAAATTCCACTTTGCCACTGCTTGATGGCCTCGAACGGATGCAGCAGCATGATCACGTTGAGTGTCAGATTGTCCCGGATAAGGTAGCCCGTACCCAGTTCGAAAAGGATGGCGAGGCTGACGATCACCCATATAGGTAGCCTTCGCGCCATCACAAATCCCAGCACCATGGCCAGCGTGTCCGACACCGAATTGATGATGCTGTCGCCGTAATAGTCGAGCGAGATGGTGCCGGCGCGGTAGCGCTCTATGATGAACGGGCTGTTCTCGATCAGCTCCCAGCCGCCTTCTATGAAGACGGCGAAAGCCAGCCGCAAGCCGACCGGCGAACGCGGAAACAGGAACCTGGCCAGCGCATAGAACAGGAAGCCGTGGATGATGTGCGAGAACGTGTACCAGTCCGATATATGCTGGGAATTCTCGGAACTGTTCACCACGCCGTGCCATAGTTTGACATAACCGCAGGTGCAGATCGGCGGATGCCCCATGCCATAGAGGGCTCCGGCCTGGAAAATGACTAGGGCGAGCACGAGCAGAAGCCCCATCCGCCAGCTGTCTTCATAGGCCGAGAGCGTGCTGTCCTCGCCAACTGCGTTCATCCGTTAATTCCCCGCTTCCCCGTTGTCCGCTTCCGTGTCGCCCGCTTGCGCCTCGTGCGCATCGATTGCCATCAGCACGACATCACCATATCTGGATTGCCGGCGATCAATTGCGCGGAATCCCGCCTTTTCATAGGCGCGGATGGCGCGGCCATTGGATGGGTCGGGATCGATGATGACGCGCGGCACGCCTTCCTCGAACAACTGCTCGACGAACTGGCGCACCATCGCCGAGCCATGGCCGATGCCGACCAGTTCCGGCCGGCCGATCGACAGGTCGATGCCGAGCGTCCCGAACGGCTGGTCGGCATAAGGGTGGTCTTCTTCCAGGTGTGGATCGTAGCTTTGCAGGTAAGCGATCGGCGTGCCGTCGAGTTCCACGATCAGCGGCTCGACGGAAATCGAATCGATATGATCGCGAATCTCGGCGATTTCCGTCTCTGGATCGTTCCACCACTGAGCGACATGCGGTTCGGCGAGCCAGCCGGCGATCATCGGCAGGTCTTTCGCGGTCACAGGCCGAAAATCATAGCTATCTTCGTGTCTTTCCATGATCTTCTCCGAAAGCCGGCCTCCATTTTTCGCTTGCGCGGTCTTTCGGATCGGGATCACGGACGCAGGCCTGGTTCAGGCAGCATCGAGCGTTTCGACGACGAAATTGTTGTTGGTGTAGACGCAGATGTCGGAGGCGATCTGCATCGCCTTGCGCGCGATCTCCTCGGCGTCCTTGTCTGTGTCCATCAGGGCGCGGGCCGCAGCCAGCGCATAGTTGCCGCCTGAACCGATGGCCATGACGCCATGCTCGGGCTCGAGCACGTCGCCGGTGCCGGTCAGCGCCAGCGAGACCGACTTGTCGGCCACCAGCATCATCGCTTCCAGCCGGCGCAGATAGCGGTCGGTGCGCCAGTCCTTGGCGAGTTCGACACAGGCGCGCGTCAACTGGTCGGGATATTGTTCGAGCTTGGCTTCGAGCCGCTCCAGAAGCGTGAAGGCGTCCGCCGTGGCACCGGCGAAACCGGCGATCACGTTTCCGCCCTTGCCGATGCGGCGCACCTTTCTGGCGTTGCCCTTCATGATGGTCTGGCCAAGGCTGACCTGGCCGTCGCCGGCGATCACCACCTTGTTGCCCTTGCGTACCGTCACGATGGTCGTGGCGTGCATGGTCAGTTCATTGGACATTTGCTGCTCCGATTCGCGCCATCCCTAAAAAGGCGATCGGCGCGGTACGAGTGACTTTGATCGGCCCATATGTATGCATGGGGGCGGTGATTGCAAACGCTCGATACCGACCCGGATGGCAACTGGCAATCGCCGGATCATGCTGCTAGAAGGCTTTCGTTTTCAAGCAGGCGAAACGCCTGAAGCGCTTAAACTCACGGACAAGGACAAGGCCATGTCGCCCCGTTCCGCCGAAATCAGCCGCAAGACCAGGGAAACCGACATTGCCGTGTCGGTCCATGTCGACGGCTCCGGCAAATCGGACATCGTGACCGGCGTCGGCTTCTTCGATCATATGCTCGACCAGCTTTCGCGCCATTCGCTGATCGACATGACCGTTCGGGCCAAGGGCGACCTGCACATAGACGACCACCACACGGTCGAGGACACCGGCATCGCGCTCGGCCAGGCGCTGGCCAAGGCGCTGGGCGAGCGGCGCGGCATCATGCGCTATGCCTCGATCGATCTTGCCATGGACGAGACGCTGACGCGCGCGGCGATCGATGTCTCTGGCCGTCCCTTCCTGGTGTGGAACGTTTCGTTTTCCTCGCCCAAGATCGGCACCTTCGACACCGAACTGGTGCGCGAATTCTTCCAGGCGCTGGCACAGAACGCCGGCATCACGCTGCATGTCACCAATCACTATGGCGCCAACAACCACCACATCGCCGAAACCTGCTTCAAGGCGGTGGCGCGTGCGCTGCGGACAGCACTGGAGCGCGATCCGCGCCAGCCGGACGCGGTTCCCTCCACCAAGGGATCGTTGAAGGGATAGGTCATGGCCAGCTATGTCGTGATGGAACCGCCGGGCCCTGGCGAAAAGGCCGATGCGACGGCGCTTGTCCGCGACGGCTTTACCTGGCTCGGCCTGCTGGTGCCGCCGCTGTGGTTCGCCTGGCATCGGCTGTGGATCGAAGCGGCACTCACCTTCATTGTCATGGCGGTGCTTTCGATGCTTGGCGAAAGGCTCGGTCTCGGGTTGGCCGGTTCGCTGCTGTCCCTGCTTGTCTCGCTCTATGTCGGCTTGGAAGGGCAGGCGCTGCGCATCGCGGCGCTCCGCCGCCGCGGCTGGCGCGAATGGGGGGTGGTCGAAGCCGGTTGGCTCGACGATGCCGATGCGCGCTTTGCCCTGGAGGCCGAGCGGCATGCGGATGGAGCCGAGCCTGCGCCGCGCATGGTGCCGGACGCCGCCCTGGCGCGCCCGGCGCAGCCGGGCATGGCGCTTGGGCTGACCCACATTCCGGGAAGGCGCTGACATGCGCGTTGCGATCATCGATTACGGCTCGGGCAATTTGCGCTCGGCCACCAAGGCCTTCGAGCGCGCGGCGCGCGAGGCGGGCATCGCCGCCGGCATCGACCTGACCGCCGACGCCGAGCGGGTGCGCACGGCCGACCGCATCGTGCTGCCTGGCGTCGGCGCCTATGCCGATTGCGCGGCCGGCCTGCGTGCCGTCCCCGGCATGTGGGAAGCTGTCGAGGAAGTCGCCATCGCCAAGGGGCGTCCTTTCCTCGGCATCTGCGTCGGCATGCAGCTGATGTCGCAGCGCGGCCTCGAAAAGACGATCACCGATGGCTTTGGCTGGATATCAGGTGACGTGAAGGAGATCACGCCGGCCGATCCGGCACTCAAGATCCCGCAGATCGGCTGGAACACGATCGAGCTGATGCGCAAGCATCCGCTGTTCTCCGGCGTTCCAACCGGGCCAACCGGCCTGCACGCCTATTTCGTCCATTCCTATCATCTCGATGCGCGCAAGCCCGACGAGGTGCTGGCGGTCGCCGACTATGGCGGCCCGGTAACGGCGACCGTCGCCCGCGACAACCTCGTCGGCACGCAGTTCCACCCAGAGAAGAGCCAGGCGCTGGGCCTCGCCCTGATCACCAATTTCCTGCGCTGGAGGCCTTGAGGAGCCATGAGCAAGAAGGGCTATTGGATGGCGATGATCGATGTTCGCGATCCCGATCTGTACAAGCGGTATATCGAGGCGAATGCCGTTGCCTTCGCCAACTATGGCGCGAAATTCGTCGTGCGGGCGGGACGCCACGAGAGCCCGGAAGGGCCAACCGGCAACCGCCACGTCCTGGTCGAGTTCGAATCCTACGCCAAGGCCATCGAATGCTATCATTCGCCGGAATATCAGCAGGCCTCGAAGTTTCGGCTTGCAGCCTCGACCGGCCATTTTGTCATTGTCGAAGGCGCTTGAGAAAAATGATCCTGTTTCCGGCAATCGACCTCAAGGATGGCCAGTGCGTGCGCCTCAAGCACGGCGACATGGCGACCGCGACCATCTACAACGACGACCCGGCCGCCCAGGCAAAGGCATTTGAAGAACAGGGCTTCGAATGGCTGCATGTCGTCGACCTCAACGGCGCCTTCCAGGGTCAGAGCGTCAACAGCGCCGCGGTCGGCGCCATCCTCAAGGCGACCAAGAACCCGGTGCAGCTCGGCGGCGGCATCCGCACGCTCGAGCAGATCGAGGATTGGCTCGACCGCGGGCTGGCCCGCGTCATCCTGGGCACTGTGGCCGTGCGCGATCCCGACCTTGTCAGGCAGGCTTGCAAGGCCTTTCCGGGCAAGGTCGCCGTCGGCATCGACGCCAAGGGCGGCAAGGTGGCGGTCGAGGGCTGGGCCGAGGCGTCGAGCCTCGGCGTCGTCGAACTGGCGAGGAAATTCGAGGGCGCGGGCGTCGCCGCCATCATCTACACCGACATCGACCGCGATGGCGTGCTGACCGGCATCAACTGGGATGCCACGATCAGCCTCGCCGATGCCGTGTCGATCCCGGTCATCGCGTCGGGCGGCCTCGCCTCGATCGCCGACATCGTGCGCATGACCATGCCCGACGCGCAAAAGCTCGAAGGCGCGATCTCCGGCCGCGCCCTTTACGACGGCCGCATCGATCCGGCCGAAGCATTGGCGATCCTGAAAGGCGCGCCCCCGGTGGAGATGCGATCTTGAAAGTCTCGATCATCCTGGCCTCCTATGACAGCGGCCATTATCATGGCGGCATGGGCCAGGGGCCGGACGCGTTGATTGCGGGCGGACTGGTCGAAGCCCTGACCATGGCCGGCCACGATGTCGCGGTCGAGGACATCGGCAAGGTCGGCGATGCCCAGGAGCGTGAGATCGCCACCGGTTTCGCTGTCTGCAATGCCGTTTCGGGCGAGGTCCGCATCGCCCGCGACAGGGGACGCTTTCCCATCGTGCTCGCCGGAAACTGCCTGACATCAGCCGGCGCCGTCGCCGGCGAGGGCGCGGACGCGATCATCTGGGCCGACCAGCATGGCGACCTCAACACGCCCGAGACATCCACATATGGCTTTCTCGACGGCATGGCGCTGGCCACCGTGCTTGGCCTGTGCTGGCGCCCGATGGCGGCGGCTATTCCCGGCTTCCAGCCGATCGATCCGTCGCGCTGCGTGCTCGTCAACGCTCGCGATCTCGACCCGGACGAGAAACAGCTTCTGGAGGCATTGCCGGTGATCCGCACGGAATGTCCGGGAGCGGCAGCGGCAACCGAAAAACTCAAGGTCGCCGGCGCTAAACGCGTGCACTTGCATCTCGATCTCGACGTGCACGACCCTGAGGCGCTGCAGGCCAACCGCTATGTAGCGCCGGGCGGGCCGAACCCGGAACAATTGCGCGACGCGACCTGCGCTATGGCGCTTGCGGTGCCGATCGTCGGCATCACCGTTTCCGCCTACGATCCGGCTTTCGATGCGCAGGCCGATGTGCCGCCGCTGGTCGGGCAGCTGCTCAACGATCTCATAGCCACGATAGAAGGCCGCTGATGCTGAAAGCCCGCGTCATCCCCTGTCTCGACGTCAAGGGCGGCCGCGTCGTCAAGGGGGTCAACTTCGTCGATCTCGTCGATGCCGGCGATCCTGTCGAGGCCGCCAAGGCCTATGACGCGGCCGGCGCCGACGAGCTTTGCTTCCTCGACATCACCGCGTCATCGGACAATCGCGAGACCATCTTCGATGTCGTCGCCCGCACGGCCGAGCAATGTTTCATGCCGCTCACCGTCGGCGGCGGCGTACGCCAGGTCGCCGATATCAGGAAATTGCTCCTGGCCGGCGCCGACAAGGTGTCGATCAACACGGCGGCGGTCAAGAACCCGGATTTCGTCGCCGAGGCCGCCGACAAGTTCGGCAACCAGTGCATCGTCGTCGCCATCGACGCCAAGAAAGTGTCGGGCGCCAGCGAGGCCGACCGCTGGGAGATATTCACCCACGGCGGACGGGAAAAAACCGGCATGGATGCGATCGAATTCGCCCGGAAAATGGTCGATCGCGGTGCCGGCGAGATCCTGTTGACCTCTATGGACCGCGACGGCACCAAGGCCGGTTATGACATCGCGCTGACCCGCGCGGTATCGGACGCGGTGCGCGCCCCGGTGATCGCTTCGGGCGGCGTCGGCACGCTCGACCATATGGTCGAAGGCATTCGCGACGGCCATGCAGGTGCCGTGCTGGCGGCCTCCATCTTCCATTTCGGTACCTATACGATCGCCGAGGCCAAGGCCCATATGGCGCAAGCCGGCCTGCCGATGCGGCTGGACTCCTCGGGCGATCGGCCCTAGAGGCTTGCGGCTAAGAAATAGGGCCAAGGCGCCATGACCGGGTTTTCACTCTCCGATCTGGAGACAATCATCAGCGAACGCGCCCATTCCGGCGATCCGGACTCGTGGACCGCCAAGCTTTACGCGCTCGGCATCGACAAGGCGGCGCAGAAGCTCGGCGAAGAGGCGGTCGAGACGGTAATTGCCGCCGTCAAAGGCGACAGGCAGGATCTCGTTTCGGAAAGCGCGGATCTTATATATCATTGGCTCGTCGTTCTCGGCATTTCGGGTGTGCCGCTGGACGACGTGCTTAGGGAGCTCGAAAGCCGCACCGGGCGTTCGGGTATCGCCGAGAAGGCGTCACGGTCCAAGCGCTGACCGCGAGGAGGGCAGGAATCTCGATGGATCAGCTCGCACCGACCGAGAAATATTCCCCTTTTCGTTTCTTCTCGGCCGAGCAATGGTCGCAATTCCGCGCCGACACGCCGCTGACGCTGAGCGAGGATGAATTCCGCCGCCTGCGGTCGCTGAACGATCCAATCGATCTCGAAGAGGTCAAGCGCATCTATCTGTCGCTGTCGCGGCTTCTGTCGGCGCATGTCGAGGCCAGCCAACTGCTGTTCCGGCAGCGCCAGGCTTTCTTCAACGCCTCGGACGTGGTCAAGACGCCCTTCATCATCGGCATCGCCGGTTCGGTCGCGGTCGGCAAATCGACCACGGCGCGCGTGCTGAAGGAGCTGCTCGCGCGCTGGCCGTCCAGCCCCAAGGTCGATCTCATCACCACCGACGGTTTCCTGTTGCCCAACGAGGTGCTGCGCCGCGAAAACCTGATGGAGCGCAAGGGCTTTCCCGACAGCTACGACGTCGGCGCGCTGCTGCGCTTCCTCTCGGGCATCAAGTCGGCGCTGCCAGATATCCGCGCGCCGGTCTATTCGCACCTCACCTATGACGTCATCCCCGGCGAGTTCGTCACCATCGACCGGCCCGACATCCTGATCTTCGAGGGCATCAATGTGCTGCAGCCGGGCAAGCTGCCGCAGGACGGCAAGATCGTGCCTTTCCTGTCCGACTTCTTCGACTTCGCCATCTACATCGATGCCGACGAGAAGCTGATCCACGAATGGTACATTTCCCGCTTCATGCGGCTGCGCGAGACCGCTTTCCGCAATCCGGAATCGTTCTTCCATCGCTATTCGCAACTGTCGGAGGATTCGGCACGGGCGATTGCCGAAGGCCTGTGGACCAACATCAACCTGAAGAACCTGCGCGAAAACATCCTGCCGACACGCGCCCGCGCCGACTTGATTTTGCGCAAAGGCGCCGACCACCTGGTCGAGGAAGTGGCGCTCAGGAAGCTGTGATCCATGTCGCTCAAAGGTGCGTAGGTTTTCGGACAACGAGATGCACAAAACAAAGACTTAAAGCACATTCACCCAAATCCGTTTCAAGCGAGACGCTTTATTGGCCAGACGGCGGTTCAGCCGCCAAGTTAGAACGCCCTTAACCGTGAGCTTGCTAAACATTCAGCCGCTACAGCTGTTTGGGTTGCCGCTGACATGGACGCATCATTCATTGCTCCGGATAAACCGATAGGTCTGAGGTCCCGAGCCGAGGTCAGTATCGGCACGTCGGCTACCGCAACACTGTTGATCGCCATATACGCTATCGTCGTTTCGCTTATGGTCATGCCGACCAACGTCGATGTGTCCTGGCTTCTGACGATCGGCGAGCGCGTGCTGAACGGCGAGCGCCTTTACATCGATATTGTCGAGGTCAACCCACCTTTTTCGGTTTGGCTCTATCTGCCCTTTCTCGTCATGGAGCGTCTGACCGGCCTTTCAGCAGAAATCTGGGTTAGCGTAGGAGTGGTGGCGCTCGTGGTTGCTTCCGTCTGCTTTTCGGCTCGCATTCTCGCGCGGGCCGACGAAACGCTGAAACGATACGTCTGGCTCATTCCGATCGCGGCGTTTTTCGTCCTGTTCCTGTTCCCGCCGGATTTCGGCCAGCGCGAGCAGATTGCCGTCATTGCCTTGCTGCCGTGGCTGGCGCTGCTTTCGGCTCGCGATCGCACGGCTGATTTTCGCGCCGGCAACCTCGCCGAGTGGATCGTCGCCGGTGTCGGCGCGGGCATCTTCCTCATGATAAAACCGCCCTTTAGTGTGCTGGCGCTGGCGGTGCCGGCGCTGACGATTGCGCTGCAACGACGCTCGCTGCATCCGCTGTTGACGCCGGAAAACATTGTCGGCGGCACTTTGACGGTCGCCTATCTGATCGCGCTTGCCGTTTTCATGCAGCCCTTCTTCACCGATGTCCTGCCGCTACTGCGCCAAGTTTATCTGCCGATGCGGTTGCCTGTCTTCGAGGTATTGAAGCTGTGGCCCGTAACGATGTTCGCGGCAATCGCCGCCGCAACGTTGGCGATGGGCCATCCTTGTCGGCGCGATCGCGATGCGAAAATACTGCTTTTGGCAGGAGCGGCCTATGTTCCCGCTTTCGTTATCATGGGCAAGGGCTGGACCTATCAGGCGCTGCCGTTCCTGACGTTCGGCGTACTGGCATTGCTGCTGCAGTATATCCGGTTAAAATCGTTGCAAAGCTTGCCCTTGCTGGCCAAGGTCGGCCTTGCCCTTGGCCTGTTTTCGATCGTGAAGCTGGCCGTAGCTCAACAGGGTCTTGCGTTTGCTCAACCACGCAGTGATCTCGACGTGGCGACAGCTGCGGTCACTCGGGCGATCGATCATCCAACTTTCATGTCTATCGGCTCGCGGCTGCAGGCCGGCAACCCACTAGCCCGGATGACTGGCGCCCGTGTCGTGGCACGCAATCCCTCCGCCTGGATGATCAATGATGCCGGGATACTCATCCAGTTGGCGCATGATCCTGCGCAGCGGCTGGATCTCGAGACTTTACGACAGGAATACATGATGGCGATCGCTAGCGAACTCGCTGCGAAACAGCCTGACATCGTTGTCGACGACGGAACTGCAGAGCCGCATGCGCCAACACCCCTGAGGGATAACGTGATATTCGCCAAGGCGCTGGGTGGATATCGCCCCCTGGTGCAGAATGGATCGGTGACCGTGTTAATCCGCGCCGATATCATCGCTTGCAAGTAAACACGCTCAAGCTTCCGGCGGTTGCGTATTCCTGCCCGGCGTGGCCGCAACGGCGATTCTGCGCTCCCGGGATATTATGTCGGTAAGCATCCATGCCGACAGTGACAGCGGTACCAGCACGCCGATACCCAGCCCTGCATTGTTTATCAGATGGGCAATGGCCGGGTAGAGCCAGACCAGCGTCAGATAAATCCGCGGCATGGTGCTGCGCGTCGAGAACAGATAGACGACGGCAACCGCCAGGCCGATCGTGTCGTAGCTGTAGCCGTAAGGCGTCGCCAACGTCGCCAGCACAGCGGCCAGCACAACGCGTTCGCGATGCTCGACCTGCCGCCAAGGCAACCAGATCCAGAAGGCGGCAGCGATCGCCGCCGCCGTGGCAATGGTTTGCAGCGTATAGGCAGCCGTCAGTCCGAACCCGGATGCACGAGCCAGAAAAAACATCGTCGCCGCATTGGACTGATAAGGCTGCGGATAAGGTGCTTCAAGGATCGCGGTCATCAAGGGGCGGGTTTGCGTCCAGAACAACACCCAGGCGCCGGGACCCAGCAGCAGGCCAGTCAGTATAACGAGTGCCGCGGACGATAGCGCAGCGGCGAGAATTGCACGCCAGTTACCACTCGCCAGGAGACAGAATGGGACCAGTATGCCGAGATGCGGCTTTACCGTCAGCACGCCAAAGAACAGCCCGGCCAGTATCGGCCGCTTCGGTGCCGCCGCCAATCCGCCGATGAACAGGGCCGTGGTCAAGGCGCCGTTCTGGCCAAAAGCCGCGTTGATCAGCACGGCTGGGCACAGCATGATAGCTGCTTTGGCAAGCTTGCTCAGTTGCAGCGGCCATACGGCCAGCCAGAGACAAAGGACGGTGCCAAAGGTCCACACGAGATAGGCAGGAAATATCGGCAGTAGGGAAAGCGGCACACCAAATGCTAGGATGCTGGGCGGATAACTCCACTCCTGATTGGGAAGGTCGGACGAAAACATCTGCCGCAGAGTTGCGCGGTAGGTGTCCAGATCGAACAGGAACGCAATATGACCATCAAGCGTCATGCGTCCACCAGCCCAGAGATTAGTGAAATCCCAATAGGGCATCCCATGGCTGACCACGGATAGACCGCGTTCGTCGAGAACCCACAAGGCAAGATGGTAGCGCAGCCCGATCAGGATCCCGGTACACACCACAAGCGCGGCGAACCGCAGATCGGATCGGCTGGGGGCAGTCTCATTGGCCGGTGCCATTGCGATCATTTCTGCGGACCCACGATCTTGCCGGCCTTGATAGCGGCGGGGGGTTAAGATCGGCTTATGCTTGGCTCTCCGGCCTCGTCACCCGCCGCAGCGTCAGATTGATCCTGCCGCCATTTTTCAGCAGCGCCGAGGTCGAGGGATAGATGCGGTCGACGCCGTGAAAGCAGAGGCGTCCTTCGCCGCCGAGCACGACGACGTCGCCGCTCTTCAGCCGGAACGACCGGGTCGCCCCCTCGCGCGTCGTCTGGCCGACCCTGAACAGGCAGTCGTCGCCCAGCGAGACCGAGACGACGGGTGCTGAGAAATCCTCCTCGTCGCGGTCCTGATGCAGACCCATCTTCGCATCCGGCGCGTAGAAATTGACCAGGCATGCCTGCGGCGGATGCGGGTAGGCCGAGACCTCTCGCCACAACCGCATCAGCACATCCGGGATCGGCGGCCACGGCGTCCCTGTCACGGGGTGCGTCGGCTGGTAGCGATAGCCGCGTTCCTTGTCGGTGACCCAGCCGAGCGGGCCGCAATTGGTCATGCGCACGCTCATTTCCTTGCCGGTGCGCGGCATGGCCGGCACGAATAGCGGCGCCTGCTGGACGATGCCTCTCACATCCTCCACCAGCGCCTCCTGCACGTCGCGGGACAGATAGGCCGGCATGTGGCGGACGCCCTTGGGCAGAACGAGCATGAGGTCGGTCGCTAGCTCCGTTTCGTCGGTTCGAGCATGCCATCTGAAAATGAAAACGGCGACCCGAAAGCCGCCGTTCCCGAAAAATTCGCGTCTCCCTTGATCAGGTGAGGTCTGGAATGCGCAGGACCTGCCCCGGATAGATCTTGTCGGGATGGGTCAGCATCGGCTTGTTGGCCTCGAAGATGACCGTGTTCTTGGCGCCCTTGCCCTTGCCATAGCTTTTCTCGGCGATCTTCCAGAGATTGTCGCCCTTCTGGACGGTGTAGAAAGTCGGTTCCTTGGCCGCGGCCGCCGCCGAACCGGAGGCCGGCGCGACCTGCAACTCGTCCGCCTGCACCTTGGAGACGCCTAGCGTGTTGCCGACGGCGATGACCGCCTTTTCGAAAACCGACTGGTCCTTGACCACGCCCTTCAGCACCGCCGTGTCGCCCTGGACGACGACCTGCACGCCGTCGGTACCGAGCTTGTGCGAATCGAGTTCTTTCTTGAGCGTATCGGCGCTGGGTGCCGCTTCCTCGTCACCGCCTATGCCGAGCTTTTTGCCGACGCTCTTGACGAAATCGAACATACCCATCTCCAGGTCTCCTTGCTGTGGCAATGAGTAAACCTTGCATCTGCAAAGCGAAATTGAAAGCGGGTTCACGCGCGCGATTGGTGTGTTGCTTAATCGTTCTCTACCCGGCCGCGCAGTTTCTTGATGGTGCCGCGTCCGGCCTTGCTCTTCAGCCGCCGTTCGACCGCGCCTTTCGACGGTCTCGTCTTCTTGCGCGGCGGCGGTGGCGGCTCGGCCGCCTTGGCGACCAGCGCCGTCAGCCGCGCCCGTGCATCCGCCCGGTTCTGCTCCTGCGTGCGGAAGCGTCCGGCTTCGATGACGATGACGCCGTCCTTGGTGGCGCGCTGGCCGGCAAGCCTGATCGTGCGTTCGCGCACGCGCTCCGACAGGCCGGGTGCGTTGCGTGCATCGAAGCGCAGCTGCACCGCCGTCGCCACCTTGTTGACGTTCTGCCCGCCGGGGCCGGAGGAGCGGATGAAATCCTCGTGCAGATCACCCGGATGGATCACGGCATCGTCGGCAATGATGATTGTGTCGTCGCTCGTCATGCCGCAGTCATGGCGCGGCGCACGAAAAAAGAAAAGGCCCGATCGGGACCGGGCCTTGCGAGGATGGCTGAGCCTGGCGGGCGATTATTCCGCCGCTTCCCGCATGTGCGGCGCCGCGCCGACGACGGAGGCGTCGACATGGTTTTCGAACTTCTCGAAATTGACGGCGAACATGCCGACCAGCCTTGCCGCTTGCCGGTCATAAGCGGATTTGTCGGCCCAGGTCGATCGCGGGTCGAGGATGGCGGCGTCGACGCCCGGCACCGCCACCGGCACCTCGAAACCGAAATTGGCGTCGGTACGGAAACCGGTCGTCTTCAGAGAGCCGTCGAGTGCCGCGGCAAGCAGCGCGCGCGTCGCTTTGATCGGCATCCGCCTGCCTGTGCCGTAGGCGCCGCCAGTCCAGCCGGTGTTGACCAGCCAGCAATCGGCACCGTGCTGCGCGATCAGCTCGCGCAGCAGATTGCCATATTCCGAGGGATGGCGCGGCATGAACGGCGCGCCGAAACAGGTCGAGAACGTCGCTTCGGGCTCGGTCACGCCCTTCTCCGTTCCGGCCACCTTGGCCGTGTAGCCGGACAGGAAATGATACATCGCCTGCGCCGGGGTCAGTCGTGCGATCGGCGGCATCACGCCGAAAGCGTCGGCGGTCAGCATGATGATGTTCCGGGGATGGCCGGCGCGCCCCGTCTTGCTGGCATTGGGTATGAAGTCGAGCGGATAGGCGCAGCGCGTGTTCTCGGTGAGCCGGCCGTCGTCGAAATCCGGCACGCCATGGGCGTCGAGAACGACGTTCTCCAGCACCGTGCCGAAGCGCTGCGTGGTGGCGAAAATCTCAGGCTCCGCTTCCGCCGACAGCTTGATGGTCTTGGCATAGCAGCCGCCTTCGAAATTGAAGATGCCGTGCGGCCCCCAGCCGTGCTCGTCGTCGCCGATCAGCGTGCGCGACGGATCGGCCGACAGCGTCGTCTTGCCGGTGCCCGACAGGCCGAAGAAAATCGCGGCGTCGCCGCCAGGGCCCTCATTGGCCGAGCAGTGCATCGGCATCACGCCCTTGGCCGGCAGCAGGTAGTTCAGCATTGTGAACACCGATTTCTTCATCTCGCCGGCATAGGAAGTGCCCCCGATCAGGACGATCTTGCGGGTGAGGTCGACGGCGATCACGGTTTCGGTGCGGGTGCCGTGGCGGGCGGGGTCGGCGCGGAAGGAGGGCAGGTCGATGATCGTCATCTCGGGCACGAAATGGTCGAGCTCCGCGGCTTCCGGACGGATCAGCAGGTTACGGATGAACAGCGAATGCCAGGCAAACTCGGTGATGACTCTGGTGGGCAGCTTCAGCTCATGGTCTGCGCCGCCCACCAGGTCCTGCACGTAGAGATCCTTGTCCGCGGCGTGCGCCCGGAACTCTTCGAACAGCGTCTCGAACTGGTCCGGCGAGATCGCCTTGTTGTTGTCCCACCAGATGTCATGCTCGGTGGCGCCGTCTCGGACGACGAACTTGTCCTTGGGCGAACGGCCGGTGTGCTGGCCTGTTTCGGCGACCAGCGCGCCGTGCGCTGTCAGCCGCGCTTCGCCGCGCCTGATCGATTCCTCGTAGAGGGCGGCCGCCCCGAAATTGTAGCGCACCAGGCCAGAGGTTCTGAGACCGATACGATCGATCGCGCAGGCAGGATTGCGTTTGCCGACTTCCGACATAGGTGACCCTTCTCCGATTTGCCGCATCTTTGCCGGCGCCTTCCGGCACGCCCACTACGCGAGCTTAGATGGTCAGAACCAGAAAAGCCGAATGATATCAAATCATTAATCGATTTAAATATTTTGAAAGTTGTTTAAATCGTTTATATGTGCAAAAAGTTTCGTGGTTGCCCAAAGGATTGGCGGCGCTGGTTCGTCCAATCCATATCGAGGTGCGATCGTGGCCGCCGGCATGCCGCCCGTGACAGCGGCGAAGGCCTATGCCACATTTTGTACCTAATTTGTCCTGCAAAAGCCCCTTCTCTACCAAAGAAGGGACAGCTCATGAGGGAGCCGCTTGAAATGGCAACAATCGCGCTTGTCGATGACGACCGCAACATTCTGACCTCGGTGTCGATCGCCCTCGAATCGGAAGGCTATCGCGTCGAAACCTACACGGATGGTGCGTCCGCGCTGGAAGGCCTGGCGGCGCGCCCGCCGAATCTCGCCATCCTCGACATCAAGATGCCGCGCATGGACGGCATGGAACTCTTGCGCCGGATGCGCCAGAAATCCGACCTGCCGGTCATCTTCCTGACCTCCAAGGACGACGAGATCGACGAGCTGTTCGGCCTCAAGATGGGCGCCGACGACTTCATCCGCAAACCCTTCTCGCAGCGTTTGCTGGTCGAGCGGGTGCGCGCGGTGTTGCGTCGTGCCAGCGCCCGTGAGGCCGCGGCAAAAGCGCCCAGCCAGCAGGCGCGCTCGCTCGAGCGCGGCCAGCTCGTCATGGACCAGGAACGCCACACCTGCACCTGGAAGGGGGAACCGGTGACGCTCACCGTCACCGAATTCCTGATCCTGCATTCGCTGGCACAGCGCCCCGGCGTCGTAAAAAGTCGTGATGCGCTGATGGATTCGGCTTATGATGAGCAGGTCTATGTTGACGACCGTACCATCGACAGCCACATCAAGCGGCTGCGCAAGAAGTTCAAGGCCGTCGACGACGACTTCGAGATGATCGAAACCCTTTACGGAGTCGGATACCGGTTCCGCGAGGCGTGAATAGGCGGGTAGGCAATAGAGAATAGTCGGTAGTCAGTTTTGAATGGTGCGAGCGGCCACCCGTGCATCGCCGCGATCTCAGCCAACCATTTCTCTATTCGCTACCCGCTACTCACTAATACTAAGCAGGGAACTGCTGTTCGATGGCAGTGGAAGCACAGCGGAGCAGATCGGCGGGCGTTGCAAGGCGGCCGGCGCGCATCATGCCCGCGTTCCTGTCGAAGCTCACCGTGCCCATGCGCCGCTTCCTCGGCCATCACATCTTTTCCAGCCTGACGCGGCGTATCCTCTTCCTCAATCTCGCCGGCCTCGCAGTCCTGGTCACCGGCATTCTCTATCTCAACACCTTCCGCGACGGGCTGATCGACGCCCGCGTCGAAAGCCTCATGACCCAGGGCGAGATCATCGCCGGCGCGATCGCTGCCTCGGCGACGGTCGAGACCGATTCGATCAGCATCGATCCGGAAAAGCTGCTTGAGCTGCAGGCCGGCGAAAGCCTGGGACCGGGCTCCGACCAGCTCGACAATCTGGATTTCCCGATCAATCCTGAACGCGTCGCCCCGGTGCTGCGCCGGCTGATCTCGCCGACCCGCACCCGCGCCCGCATCTACGACCGCGACGCCAATTTGCTGCTCGATTCGCGCCATCTCTATTCGCGCGGCCAGATCCTTCGGTACGATCTGCCCCCGGTCGACGAGGAAGAGCCCGACCTTGTCGAACGCATCCAGAAGTTCATCTTCGACTTCTTCCGCAACACCGATCTGCCGGTCTATCACGAGCAGCCGGGCGGCAATGGCGCCGCCTTCCCGGAAGTGGTCAAGGCGCTGACCGGCAGCCCGTCGACCATCGTCCGGATCAGCGAACAGGGCGAGCAGATCGTTTCCGTCGCGGTGCCGATCCAGCGCTTCCGCGCCGTTCTCGGCGTGTTGATGCTGTCGACCGAAGGCGGCGACATCGACAAGATCGTCGCCGCCGAACGCAAGGCGATCCTGCGCGTCTTTGGCATCGCGGCGCTCGTCACCGCCATCCTGTCGATGCTTCTGGCCTCCACCATCGCCAATCCGCTGCGCCGGCTGTCTGCGGCGGCCGTGCGGGTACGGCGCGGTGTCAAGAGCCGCGAGGAAATTCCTGATTTCTCCGACCGTCAGGACGAGATCGGCAATCTGTCGATTGCCGTGCGCGACATGACGAACGCGCTCTATGCGCGCATCGAGGCGATCGAGAGCTTCGCCGCCGATGTTTCCCATGAATTGAAGAACCCGCTGACCTCGCTGCGCAGCGCGGTGGAGACCTTGCCGCTCGCCAAGAACGACAATTCGCGCAGCCGGCTGATGGAGATCATCCAGCACGACGTCAGGCGGCTGGACCGCCTCATCACCGACATTTCGGACGCCTCCCGTCTCGACGCCGAGCTGGCGCGGGATGACGCGGGGACCGTGGACCTGAAGAAGTTCATCACCGACCTCGTCGCCGTCTCGCGTGAAACGACGCGCAACAAGAAGGCGGTCGAGATCGAGCTCAGGGTCGCCAAGCTGCCGCAGGGCGTCAAGGGCTATTTCGTCGTCGGCCACGACCTGCGCATCGGCCAGGTTATCACCAACCTGATCGAGAACGCCCGCTCCTTCGTGCCAGAGGAGCGCGGCCACATCATCCTGTCGCTGGCGCGCACCGGCAAGTTCAACATCCTCACCGTCGATGACAATGGTCCCGGCATCCGTGCCGACAACATCGACCGCATCTTCGAACGTTTCTACACCGACCGGCCCGCCGGCGAGGCGTTCGGCCAGAATTCAGGCCTTGGCCTGTCGATATCCAGGCAGATCGTCGAGGCCCATGGCGGCACGCTGACCGCCGAGAACATCCCCGGCACCAAGCCAGGCGAGATCAAGGGCGCCCGCTTCGTGGTTACGCTGCCGGCCGAAGCATGATCCCGAAAAGTGGGAACCGGTTTTCGGATCAGATCATGCCTCATGCAAAAATGATCCCGGATATCGCGGCCTTACGGCCGTCATCCTCGGGCTTGTCCCGTGGATCCGCCGCACAGCGGGACTATGGTGCGAACACTATTGAAAGGCCTGCAGATTCTCGAGATGACGGGGTTGGATCAGGATTTCCGAAATGCATAAGCGGGCACGCTCATGCAGCCTGAAAACATCCACGCAACGGCCATCCTGATCGGCGAGCGCGGCGTTCTCGTCAGCGGCGCATCCGGTTCGGGCAAGACGACACTGGCGCTGGCGCTCATTGACCATTGCCACCCGCGAGGCTTGTTCTCACGGCTCGTCGGCGACGACCAGCTTTTCGTCATGGCACATGCGGGACGGCTGGTGTGCCGCGCGCCCGCCGCGATCGAGGGCCTGGTCGAGGTGCCCGGGCGTGGTCCGCGACCCGTGCCGTTTGAGGCGGGCGCCGTCATCGATCTGCATGTCAGGCTTTTGCCGGCCGGCGAAGTGGCACGCTTTCAGGAGGATGCCGACGACAACATCGCCGGCTGCCTGGTGCCGCGGATTGACGTTGCGGAACGCAATATTGCCGCTGCCTTGCCCGCCGTGATGGCGCATCTGTCGATCGCGCCTTTTCTATGATGCGACCGGGGTTTTTTGCTGCAATGCGTCAAAATGGCATGGGCCGGCGCAATTTTGGGCTTGTCAACGAGCCGCGCGTCGACAAGATAGCGCTCCCGCCGCCTGGAATGGCTGGCGAGCATAAAATGCGCCTGTGAAGCGGCGATGACGGGAGCCACCAAAGAATGATCGGACTCGTGCTTGTAACGCACGGTCAACTGGCCACCGAGTTCCGACATGCCGTGGAACATGTCGTCGGGCCACAAGACAATTTCGAAACCGTGGCGATCGGGGCTGACGACGATATGGAGCAGCGCCGGCGCGACATCGTCGATGCCGTCGCCCGTGTCGACACCGGGACGGGTGTGATCGTGTTGACCGACATGTTCGGCGGCACGCCTTCGAACCTTGCCATTTCCGTGATGGAGTCCGGCCGCACCGAAGTCATCGCCGGCATGAATTTGCCGATGCTGATCAAGCTCTCCTCGATTCGCAAGGGCGACAACATGGCGGCGGCCCTCGACGAGGCGCAGGCGGCGGGGCGCAAATACATCAATGTCGCCAGCCAGCTCCTGAGCAGCAAATGAGCACGATGTCGTCGGAAAAGGACCAGATCGTCCGCGAATTTCCGATCGTCAATCAACGCGGCCTGCACGCGCGCGCCTCGGCCAAGTTCGTGCAGCTCGCCAGCGGCTACAACGCGTCGGTCCACGTCGAGAAGGACGGCGTCAAGGTCGGCGGCACCTCGATCATGGGCCTGATGATGCTGGCGGCAAGTCCGGGCTATTCGATTCGCGTCACCGCCAGCGGTCCCGAAGCGCTTGAGGTCATGAATGCGCTGGAGCAGCTGGTGGCGTCCCGCTTCGGCGAGGAATGCTGATCCCTTACCTCCGCATGAAAGACATGCAGGGATAAAGATTTCTTTATATCCCATTGTCGTCTTGACGCCGATCTGCTAGTCAGGCGGGCAATTCGCGCCCTTCGACGCGCCTGCCGGCGCGGGCGCATCCGCAAACAATTCAATAGCGTAACAATTCGCATCGGAGCACTGCCATGACGGGTAGCAAGGACTATGTGGTCGCCGACATCTCGCTTGCCGGCTGGGGCCGCAAGGAAATCGAGATCGCCGAAACCGAAATGCCGGGCCTGATGGCCTGCCGCGAGGAATTCGGCTCCAAGAAGCCGCTCAAGGGCGCGCGCATCACCGGCTCGCTGCACATGACCATCCAGACCGCGGTGTTGATCGAGACGCTGAAGGCGCTCGGTGCCGATATACGCTGGGCTTCCTGCAACATCTTCTCGACCCAGGACCATGCGGCTGCTGCCATCGCCGAGGCCGGCATCCCGGTCTTCGCCGTCAAGGGCGAGACGCTTGAGCAGTACTGGGACTACACCGACAGGATTTTCCAGTGGGCCGACGGCGGCACCTCCAACATGATCCTCGATGATGGCGGCGACGCCACCATGTACATCCTGATCGGCGCGCGCGCCGAGGCCGGCGAGGACGTGCTGTCCAATCCGCATAGCGAGGAGGAGGAATATTTCTATGCCCAGGTCAAGAAGCGCATGAAGGCTTCGCCCGGCTTCTTCACCAAGCAGAAGGAAGCGATCCGGGGCGTCACCGAAGAGACGACCACCGGCGTCAACAGGCTCTACCAGCTGCAGAAGAAGGGCTTGCTGCCTTTCCCGGCCATCAATGTCAACGACTCCGTCACCAAGTCGAAATTCGACAATAAATATGGCTGTAAGGAATCGCTGGTCGACGGCATCCGCCGCGGCACCGACACCATGATGGCCGGCAAGGTCGCCGTCGTCTGCGGCTATGGCGACGTCGGCAAGGGCTCGTCCGCCTCGCTGAAGGGCGCCGGCGCCCGCGTCAAGGTCACCGAGGTCGATCCGATCTGCGCCCTGCAGGCGGCGATGGACGGCTTCGAGGTCGTCACGCTCGAAGATGCCGCACCCACCGCCGATATCGTCATCACCACCACCGGCAACAAGGATGTCGTCACCCTCGACCACATGCGTTCGATGAAGGACATGGTGATCGTCGGCAACATCGGTCACTTCGACAACGAGATCCAGGTGGCATCGCTGCGCAACCTGAAATGGACCAACGTCAAGCCTCAGGTCGACATGATCACCTTCCCCGATGGCAAGCGCATGATCTTGCTGTCGGAAGGCCGCCTGCTCAACCTCGGCAACGCCACCGGCCATCCAAGCTTCGTCATGTCGGCGTCCTTCACCAACCAGGTGCTGGCGCAGATCGAGCTGTTCACCAAGGGCGAGCAGTACCAGAACCAGGTCTACGTGCTGCCCAAGCATCTCGACGAGAAGGTCGCGCGCCTGCATCTCGACAAGCTCGGCGCTCGCCTGACCGAACTGTCGGGCGAACAGGCAGCCTATATCGGCGTGACCCCGCAGGGTCCGTTCAAGCCGGAACACTACCGCTATTAACCAAAGCTGAATTTACTACCAGATATTGACGCCGGGCGATTGACTTTTCGCCCGGCTTTATTTTTGCGCCGAATGATTCTTCACGCCGATTCCAGCAGGCGCTATTGTTGTGATTCGCGGTCCGGGGACGAGGACCGGCGTACGCATCAGGGCGGTCTTGCATTCAGGCGGCGAAGAGGACCAAGACATGCCGGGGGATAACCCGCTTTGCGCGGGACGGGCCGTTTCCGGCGGCCATGACGATTCGAGGATTACCGGCACCGCCACGCGAGGCGGGCGCCCTTCATGGCGCGCGCGCGCCGGACTTTTCCTTGCCGGCTCCGCACTTGGCTGGCCTTTGGCCGGCACGGTGGCCCACGCCCAGGCTGCTGGTGCGGAGGCCGCAAGCCTATCGGTGAGCACGGTCGAGGTCGTGCAGCTTGCCGTCTTTGTCGGAGTGATGGGAGCGGCATTCCTGTCGGCCATCGTTCTGATCCGGGAGAGAGCGCGCACCTCGGCCGAAAATGTCGAGCTCAGGAGCCGCATCGCGGACATCAACGCGGCGCTGCGCCGTTCGGAGGCGCTGCTCAACTTGCGCGACCAGCGTGTCGTCGTCTGGGCCTCGGAGAACAAGAAACCCGAGCTCATCGGCACGCTGCCGGTCGAAAGCGGCGCGCCCGAGGAGCGGGCCGCCTTCCTTGCCTTCGGCCGCTGGCTGATGCCGCGCTCGGCTGCGGCACTCGAGCATGCCGTCGCGGGGCTGCGCGAAAGAGCCGTGTCCTTCGACCTCGTCATCGAAACGCAGACCGGCGCTCCGCTGGAAGTGCATGGCCGCAAGAGCGCGGCGCATGTGCTGGTGCGGTTCGTTTCTCTTTCCGAGACGCAACGCAGCCAGGCCCGGCTGAAGATCGAAAACCAGCGGCTGGCCGCCGACCATGATACGATGATCGGCCTGCTCGAGGCGCTGAAGATGCCGGCATGGCTGCGCGGCGAGGACGGCCGCCTGAGATGGGTGAACCGGGCCTATGCCGAAGCGGTCGAGGCCGAAAGCGCGGAGATGGCTGTCCGCGACGCCAAGGAATTCCTCGGCGGCCAAGCGCGCGAAGCGATCGCTGCCCAGCACAAGTCCCATCCTGTCTTCGAACAGACGCTTTCCACGGTCATCGAGGGCGACCGCCGCGTCTTCGCGGTGACCGATTTCGCCGGCGCCGACGGTTCGGCCGGGCTTGCCTGCGACACCAGCGCCATCGAAACCATCCGCAGCGAATATGAGCGCACCGTGCGCAGCCACGCCGACACGCTCGACCAGCTCAACACGGCGGTCGCGATCTTCGACACCGACGAGAAGCTGCGCTTCTTCAACCAGGCTTTCCAGAAGCTCTGGGGCCTCGATGCAGGCTTCCTGCACAGCGCGCCCGATAACGCTTTGCTGCTGGATCGGCTGCGCAGCGAGGGCAAGATCGCCGAGCAGCCGGAGTGGCGTCGCTGGAAGGAAGGCCTGCTCGGCGCCTACCGCGCGGTGGAATCCCAGGAGCATTGGTGGCACCTGCCCGACGGCAAGACCATCCGCGTCGTCGCCAACCCGCAGCCCAAGGGCGGCGTCACCTGGGTGTTCGAGAACCTGACCGAGAAGATGGACCTCGAAAGCCGCTACCGCACCGCGGTGCGAGTCCAGGGCGAAACACTCGACAACCTCGCCGAAGGCGTGGCGGTGTTCGGTCCCGACGGCAGGCTGCGTCTGTCGAACCCGGCATTTGCTACTTTGTGGGGCCTGGACGCCGAAACCGCCCGGCCCAATGTCCATGTTTCCGCAATCCGTGAGCTTTGCGACCTGCAAGCGATCGACAGCCCGTGGGGCGGCTTCGTCGCCGCCATCACCGGCTTCGACGACGAGCGCCGCGACCGCCACGGCCAGACCGAGCTCAACAACGGCACCGTGCTGCGCTACGCCGTGATCCCCCTGCCCAACGGGCAGGTGATGATGACCTTCGTCGACGTTACCGACAGCGTCCGTGTCGAACGCGCGCTCAAGGACAAGAACGAGGCGCTGGAGAAATCCGACCAGCTCAAGAACGAATTCGTCCAGCACGTGTCCTACGAACTGCGCTCGCCGCTGACCAACATCATCGGCTTCACCGAACTGCTGTCGCTGCCGGCCACCGGTCCGCTGACGCAGAAGCAGCGCGAATATGTCGAGCATGTCGGCTCGTCGTCCTCGGTGCTTTTGACCATCGTCAACGACATACTCGACCTGGCCACGGTCGATGCCGGCATCATGCAGCTCGACATTTCCGAGGTCCATGTCGACCGCACGATCGCCGCCGCCGCCGAGCTGGTTGCCGACCGGCTGGAAGAGCATTCAATCAGGCTCGAGGTCGATGCCGCCGCGGCGCCGAAGACCTTCCACGGTGACGAAATCCGCATCCGCCAGATCCTCTACAACCTGCTCAGCAACGCCGCCAACTACGCGCCGGAGGCCAGCGCCATCCGGCTCGCCTGCCGTCAGTTGGCGGACGGGGTGGAATTCTCGGTCCATGACGATGGACCCGGCATGCCGCCCGACGTGCTTGACTCGGTGTTCCGCCGCTTCGAGCCGCGCGCCAATGGCGGCCGCCGGCGCGGCGCCGGGCTCGGACTGTCGATCGTCAAGAGCTTCGTCGAGCTGCATGGCGGCAGCGTCCGCATCGAAACCGGCAAGGACAAGGGCACGACCGTCATCTGCACCTTTCCCGACATGCCGGGCATCCGCGCCGCGGCCGAGTAGCGCACACGATG
The DNA here is from genome assembly GCF_006442405.1 of Mesorhizobium sp. B2-2-3. Lineage (NCBI taxonomy): Bacteria > Pseudomonadati > Pseudomonadota > Alphaproteobacteria > Hyphomicrobiales > Phyllobacteriaceae > Mesorhizobium > Mesorhizobium sp. B2-2-3. The sequence continues at coordinate 70,810 of NZ_VFWC01000015.1, forward strand.
GCCGCATTGATGCTCGAGCGTTTACTCGCCGACGAAACACAGACAGCGCGGCTGGGTGAGGATCTGGCGCTGGCGTTGCGCGCCGGCGACGTCCTGGCGCTGAAGGGCGATCTCGGCGCGGGCAAATCGACGCTGGCGCGGGCGCTGATCAGGGCCTTGGCCGACGATGCCGGTCTCGACGTGCCGAGTCCTACCTTCACCCTTGTGCAAAGCTACGATACGCGCATCCCGGTCCATCATTTCGACCTCTACCGCCTGTCCTCGGCAGCCGAGCTCGATGAACTGGGCTTCGACGAGGCGTTGGCGCAAGGCGCGGCCCTTGTCGAATGGCCGGAACGGGCCGAGGGTTATTTGCCTGGGACCGCCGTGTTGATCGAACTCGTCCAGCATGGCGATGGCCGATTGGCGAGACTGTCCGGGCAAGGCGCTGCCTACGATCGGGTGGCGCGGTCGCTCGCCATGCGTGATTTCCTCGAAGGCGCTGGATGGGGCGAGGCCAGCCGCCGCCATTTCATCGGCGATGCCTCTGCCCGCTCCTACGAAATTGTCTCGCTTCCAGGCCACGCCGCGAGGGTGCTGATGAACTCGCCGCGGCTGGTGCTGGGCCCGCCGGTGCGCGACGGCAAGCCCTATGGCGTCATCGCCCACACCGCCCAGTCGGTGTCAGCCTTCGCCGCCATCGACCGCGCGCTGCTCGCCGCCGGGGTCAGCGTTCCCGAAATCCATGCGCAGGATCTCGACCAGGGATTCCTGCTGCTCGAACATCTGGGCTCCGAAGGTTTCCTGGACGGGCATGGCAGGCCGGTCGCCGAGCGCTATGAGGCGGCGGCCGAACTGCTCGCCATGATGCATGGCAAGACCTGGCCCCACCGGATGGAGGCCGCGCCCGGCGTGTTTCACGATGTGCCGCCCTTCGACCGCGACGCCATGCTGATCGAGGCGGACCTGCTGGTCGATTGGTACGTGCCGATGCTGACGGGCGCTCCGGCGGGCGATGCCTTGCGCGTCGGCTACCACAAGGAGTGGAACGCGGTTCTCGACCGGCTCGCTGACAGCCAATACACGCTGATGCTGCGTGACTTTCATTCGCCGAACATCGTCTGGCGCGCTGAGCGCTCCGGCCATGACCGGCTCGGTATCGTCGATATCCAGGACGCGTTGATCGGCCCCGCCGCTTACGACGTCGCCTCGCTGGCCATGGACGCGCGCGTCACCATCCCGCCAGGCATCGAGAAACGCACGCTCGATGCCTATGTCGCCGCCCGCCACGCGGCCGGCCCATTTGACGAGGCGGCATTCCTCGAGGCCTATGCGATCATGGCGGCGCAGCGCAATTCCAAGATCCTCGGCATCTTCGTCCGGCTCGAAAAACGCGACGGCAAGCCCTATTATCTGAAGCACTTGCCGCGTATCCGCGACTATCTGCGCCGGGCGCTGTCTCATCCTGCCTTGGCCGGCCTTCGCGAGTTCTATACCGCTCACGGTCTGCTGGAGGAGCAAACGCCGTGACATCGATACCGGACGCAGCGAGCGTGCCCAAAACTGCGATCGTGCCCAAAACTGCGATAGTGCCCAAAACTGCGATAGTGCTTGCCGCAGGGCTCGGCAAGCGCATGCGGCCGATCACCGACACGATCCCCAAGCCGCTGGTCAGGATCGCCGGCAAGACGCTGCTCGACTGGGGCCTCGACAGTCTCGCCGCGGCCGGCATCGGCAAGGCCGTCGTCAACGTGCACTATCTTCCCGAACAGATCGTCGCCCATCTCGGCGCGCGCCATGCGCCGCGGATCGTCATTTCGGACGAGAGCGAGCGGTTGCTCGATTCCGCCGGCGGCATCGTCAAGGCGCTGCCGGAGCTCGGCCAACAGCCCTTCTACATCCTCAACGCCGACACCTTCTGGATCGACCAAGGAACGCTCAATCTCAACCGTCTCGCCCTTGCATGGGACGCCGCGAAAATGGATATTCTGCTGATGCTGGCGGATCTCCATCAGGCGACCGGACACTGCGGCAGCACCGATTTCCTGGTGGCGCCGGACGGCACCCTGCGGCGTTCCAAGGGCGATCCGGCGGGCCTGATCTATGCCGGGGCGGCGATCGTCCATCCGCGCATCTTCAAGGGTGCCCTGCCGGAACCTCATTCGCTTAACGCCTACTTCGACAAGGCGATCGCCGCCGGCCGGCTGTCCGGCATGCCGATGCATGGCCATTGGATCACCGTCGGCACGCCTGACGCTATTGCGAGCGCGGAAGCGGCGGTCGCCGACGCGCTAGCCGAGTTGCAATGAGCGGCCCGGGCCGCGTTTTCTCCATTCCGCCCGGTGCGCCGTTTCTGCCGACGCTTGCCGAGGCGCTGCTGGCCGGGCGTCTTGTTCCGGGCTTTCGCTTCGATGGCGACCCGCTCGCTTTGGCCGATGTCATCATCTATGTGCCGACGCGCCGCGCCGCGCGCGCCTTGCGTGGCGTCTTCGTCGACAGCCTGTCGGCGAGGGGCGGCGGCGGTTCGGCGATTCTGCCAGTCATCCGGCCGCTCGGCGAGTTCGATGAGGACGAGGCCGCGTTCGAGACGGAAGCGTCGGCGGCCATCGACCTCGCGCCGCCGATCGCGGCGACCGAACGCCTGTTGCTGCTGGCGCCGTTGGTGCGTGCCTGGAAACGCCGGCTGCCGGCGCATGTGGCGGCGCTTTTCGAGGAGGAGATCGTCATTCCAGCCTCCACCGCCGATGCGATCTGGCTGGCACGCGATCTCGCCCGGCTTATGGATGAGATCGAGACGGAAGGCACGGACTGGACGCGGCTCGCTGACCTGGTGAGCGGCAATCTCGCGGGATGGTGGCAGGTCACGCTTGATTTTCTCGGCATCGTCACCGACGCCTGGCCGAAATTCCTTGGGGAACGGAACCTCTCCAACCCGGCCGCGCATCGCAGCGCCCTGCTCCGGCTGGAAGCGGCGCGGTTGCGGCGCAATCCGCCCGCCGGGCCGGTTATCGCCGCCGGTTCCACCGGCTCCATCCCCGCCACGGCAGAGCTGCTGGCCGCCATCGCCCGCTTGGGGGGCGGAGCCATCGTGCTGCCAGGCCTCGACCGGACGATGGATGAGCCGTCCTTCCAGGCCATCACGGCGCCGGGCGCACGTCCGGCCGTGCTCGGCCATCCGCAATACGGCCTCGCCAAGCTGATCGGCACCATCGGGGTGCTGCGCGGCGATGTCGAGGAGATAGGCGCGGCCGGACATGAACTCGCGCTTCGCGCCGCCCTCGTGGGCGAAGCGCTGCGGCCGGCCGAGACCACCGAATTGTGGGCCGAGACGCGCAGCGGCTTTTCCGCCTCCGACATCGAGCAGGCGTTCTCCGGCGTGAGCCTGCTGGAAGCGGCCAGCGAGCGCGATGAAGCCGTGGCGATCGCCGTTGCGCTCAAGCGCGCCGTCGAGCAGCCCGGCCAAAAGGCGGCTCTCGTTACCGGCGACCGGGCGCTGGCGCGCCGCGTCTCGGTCGAACTCGCCCGCTTCGGCGTCGTCGCCGACGATTCCGGCGGTGTGCCGCTTTCCAACACGCCCGCCGCCGGCCTGCTTGGGCTGGCGTTGCAGGCGGTGTTCCGCCCCGGTGACCCCGTCGGCCTGCTGTCGTTGCTCAAGCATCCCCTGCTTGCCCTTGGCCTGGACCGGACGAGCGTTCGCCATGCGGCGGAACTGATCGAGCTGGTGGCGCTGCGCGGCGGCACCGGCCGCCCCGACATCGCGTCGCTGCCGGACCTGTTCGAAGCCCGCCTGATTGACCTCGGCGCCGACAGCAGGCGGCCTTTCTGGTTTGCCCGGCTGACCGTGCGCGCCATCGAAGGCGCGCGGAATTTGCTCGGACGTCTCAACGAAGCGCTGGCGCCGCTTGCCGCCTTTCGCGGCCAGGCCGACGCCGGTCTTGTCGCGCTGGTCGGGGCCAGCGTCGTGGTGTTGGAAAATCTCGGCCGTGCGGCCGATGGCGGGCTTGGCGCGCTCTATGCCGGCGATGCCGGCGAGAAACTGGCCGAGCTGTTGCGCGGACTGGTCGCGGCGCCCGTGCCGCTCTCGTTTGCCGCCGACGAATGGCCAGACGTCATGGCGGCGCTGATCGCGCCCGAGACGGTCAAGCCGGCGCAAGGCACAGACAGGAACGTTGCCATCTGGGGGGCGCTGGAAGCCCGCTTGCAGAATGTCGACACGCTGGTCATAGGCGGCATGAACGAAGGCGTGTGGCCGCGCAAACCCGAAAGCGATCGCTTCATGTCGCGGCTGATGAAGACCGGCATCGACCTGGAGCCGCCCGAACGGCGCATTGGGCTTGCCGCACATGATTTCCAGATGGCCATGGGGGCGGCGAAGGTGGTGCTGTCGCGCTCCGCACGCGCCGGCGACGCGCCCGCCGTGCCCTCGCGCTGGCTGCAGCGCATTCTCACTTATATCGGGAAGGACCAGGCAGCCAGGCTTGCCGAACGTGGCGACGAACTCATCGCCTGGGCGCGCGCGCTCGATTCCGGCCCGCGGCGGGACTTCGCGCCGCGCCCGCAGCCGAAGCCGCCGGTCGCGCTGCGTCCAACCCATTTCTCGATCACCGAGATCGAGACGCTGCGTCGCGATCCCTACGCCGTCTATGCCAGGCGCATCCTCGGCCTGCTGCCGCTCGACCCGGTCATCCGCGACCCGGGTGCGGCCGAGCGCGGCACGCTGTTCCACGCCATCCTGCATCTGTTCTCGGGCAGCGTGGCCGATCCGCATGCTCCCGATGCGCTGGCCGGCCTGCTCGCCGCCGGCCGGACCTGCTTCGCCGAGGCAGCACTTCCCACCGATGTCGAGGCGGTCTGGTGGCCGCGTTTCGAAAAACTCGCCGCCAGCATCATCGAATGGGAACGCGGCCGCGCTGGGGCCGTGGCCCGGCGCCACGCCGAGGCGCGAGCGGGCAAGACCATGGTCGGCCAATCCGGGATCACCCTGTCGGGCTATGCCGACCGGGTCGATCTTCTCCATGGCGGCATGGCCGACATATTGGACTACAAGACCGGCTCCTCGCCTTCCAAGGCCCAGGCGCACACGCTGCTGTCGCCGCAACTGGCCCTGGAGGGCGCGTTGCTCAGGCGCGGCGCTTTCCAGGAACTCGGCGCGCGCGAGCCCTCGCAATTGGCTTTCGTCAGGCTGAAGCCGAATGGCGAGGTTTTCGAGGAATCGATCCTCGAATACAACCGGCAGCCACGCACCGCCACGGACCTCGCCGAGGAGGCCTGGGCGCGGCTGGAGAAATTGCTCATCCACTATGCCGATCCGGCGGCCGGCTATCTGTCGCGGGCACTGCCGTTCCGCGAAGGCGAGACCGACGGCGACTACGACCATCTCGCCCGCGTGCTCGAATGGTCGGCGGGCGGCGATGCGGATGACGAGGCAGGGGAGGCATGAAGAAAGCCTATCCCATCCCCGGCGAAACCGCCGCTAGGCAGGCCAGCGCCTCGGATCCGAGGAATTCCGCCTGGGTGTCGGCCAATGCCGGGTCCGGCAAGACCCATGTGCTGGCCCAGCGCGTCATCCGGCTCCTGCTTCGCGGCACCGATCCGTCGAAGATACTGTGCCTGACCTACACGCGTGCCGCCGCCGCCAACATGTCGAACCGGGTTTTCTCGACATTGTCGGAATGGACCGCGCTCGGCGATGCCGAATTGGCGGTGAGGGTCGAGGCGCTCGATGGCCGCCGGCCCGACCGCGAAACCATGCGCCGCGCCCGCCGCCTGTTTGCCGAGGCGCTGGAAACGCCCGGCGGCCTGAAGATCCAGACCATTCATGCCTTCTGCGAATCGGTGCTGCACCAGTTCCCGCTGGAAGCCAACATCCCCGCGCATTTCGAGATGCTCGACCCGCAGATGGAGGCATCGTTGTTCGCCGCCGCGCGCCGTGAAATGATTTCGGGCAGCGCGGCGGATCGGCCGGACCTCGCCGAAGCTTTCGCCGCCGTGCTCGAGCGCGGTGGCGAGGCCGGGCTCGACGCTTTGCTGGGTGAGATCGTCCGCAAGCGCGACGAACTGGGCGCCTTCATCGGTGAAATCGATCGAGGCGGCCCGAACTTCCAGACGCTGTTCGACGAATTCCAATTCCGCCCCGGCCAGACCGCCGAAGGCATAGCGGCCGCCATCTGGCCGCTGCCCGGCTTCCTGCCGGATTATTTTGCCGGCTTCGCCCAGGCGGCGGAGGCCGCCGACGCCAGGACGGTGCTCAACAACATCTTGCCTCATGCGCGCCTGGCTTTCGCGGAAACCGACCCCGTGCGCCGCCTGCAGCTGCTTTCGCGGGCTTTCCTGAAGGCCGACGGCGACGTCTACGATCCAGCCAAGGCCTTCAAGAAGGCGCTGCTCGACCGGCTGCCGGACCTGGCGGAGCGCTATCTCTCGGCGACCACCGCAATCGTCGAGACGGTCGACCGGCTCGCCCTGTTCCGGATGCTGGAGGGCACGTGCGCCGCGCTGACGCTGGCCGACTGGCTGGTCGCCCGCTACGAGCAGTTGAAGCGTGGCCGCGGGTTCCTCGACTTCAACGACCTGATCACCCGCACCGTCAGTCTCCTGGCCAGGCCCGATGCCGGCCCGTGGGTGCAATACAAGCTCGACCAGGGCATCGACCACATCCTGCTCGACGAGGCGCAGGACACCAGCCCCGACCAGTGGGAGGTGGTGAAGCGGCTGGCCGAGGAATTCTTCGCCGGCATCGGCGCCCGCGACACCGCGCATCGGACGATCTTCGCTGTCGGTGACGAAAAACAGTCGATCTATTCCTTCCAGGGAGCGGCGCCGGATTCCTTCGCCGACAGCAGGCTCCTGTTCGCAAGCAAGGTGCGCGACGCCGATGCGCCCTTCGCCGATCTGAAGCTCACCTGGTCGTTCCGCTCGACCGACGATGTTCTGGCCGCTGTCGACCGTGTCTTCGCCGATCCGGTCGTGCGGCGCGGCATCAGCCATGACCCCGACCCGCTGAGCCACAAGGCGATACGCACCGATGCACCGGGCTATGTCGAGGTCTGGCCATCCATCGGCGCCGATGTCGTCGACGAGCCGGACGACTGGACCCAGGCAGTCGACCATGCCCGCGCGCCGGCGGTTCGGGTTGCCGAAAACGTCGCCGCCACCATTGCCGGCTGGATCGGCAATGGCGAGGTCATCGAAGGCCGCGGCAAGAGGCCGCGCCCTGGCGACGTGCTGGTGCTGGTGCGCAAGCGCGATCGCTTCGTTCATGCACTGACGCGTGCCCTGAAACGTCGTGACATCCCGGTCGCCGGCGCGGACCGGTTGAGCCTGCCCGGCCACATCGCGGTCAAGGACCTGATCGCGCTCGGCCATTTCCTGATCCAGCCGCAGGACGATCTGTCGCTCGCCGCCGTGCTGCGGAGCCCGATCTTCGATCTGTCGGAAGAGATGCTTTTCACACTGGCCGCGCAAAGACCATCCGGCCTGTCGCTGGCCGAGTCCCTGCGCCAGCATGCCAGCCAAAGCGAAGCGCTCGCGGCGGTCGCCGCTCAACTCGACATCTGGGCCAACGAGGCCGTCTTCAAGCCGGTGTTCGAATTCTATGCCGGCCTGCTGGCACGCGGTGGCGTGCGCCGCAAGATGGTTGCGCGGCTCGGGCCGGAAGCCGGGGACATTCTCGACGAATTCCTGAGTTTCTGCCTTGCCGAGGAGCGGACCGGCTTGCCCGGGCTGGAAGCCTTCCTGTCGACGCTGGAGAGCGCCGGCCCAGAAATCAAGCGCGAGATGGACCAGACCCGCGACGAGGTCCGCGTCATGACCGTGCATGCAGCCAAGGGGCTCGAGGCGCCTGTCGTCTTCCTGGTCGATGGCGGTTCGGCTCCGTTCAGCGATCAGCACCTGCCGCGCCTGATGCCGTTCGAGGGTTCCGGGCTGAACTGGAGCGGCAAGGGCTTTCTCTGGCGTTCGGCCAGCGACGTCGCCAACGCCATTTCGAAGGCTGCCGCGGCAAGGGCGCGCGATCTCGCCGATGACGAGTATCGGCGGCTGCTCTATGTCGGCATGACCCGGGCCGAGGACAGGCTGATCGTCTGCGGTTATCACGGCAAGCGCGCGCCGAACACCGGCACCTGGCATTCGCTCGTCAGCCGTGCCCTGGTCGGGGCGCCGGAGAGTGCCGAGTATCCGCATCCGGCCGGCGGCGGCGTCTCAGTGCATCGCTTCCAGGTGACCGGATTGCCGCCGTTTGCACCGGTCGCCGAGAGCGAAGCCAGGCAGACGCGGGACTTCGGGCCGCCGCCCGAAATCTTGTTCAAGCCGCTGCCGCCATACGAGGACCTGCCGCGCCCGCTGTCGCCATCCGGAGCCTCCGCCCTGATCGACGAGGGCAAGGAAAGCGTCATCGACACCGGCTCGCCAGTGCTGGATGGCGACGCCGAACCCGGCTTCGCCGTCATGCGAGGCCTGGCGCTGCACAAACTGCTGCAGATGCTGCCCGGCGTGGCGCAAAACGAACGCCAGGGCGCAGCCGAACGCTATCTCGCCCGCGCCGGCGCGCAATGGCCGGCCGGCGAGTGCGAAAAGGCGGTCGCCTCGGTGATGGCGATCCTTGCCGATCCGCGTTTCGCGCCGCTTTTCGGACCCTCTTCGCGCGCCGAAGTGGCGGTCATGGGCAGCCTCGACGTCAAGGGCACGAAACGCTCGATTTCCGGCAAGATCGACAGGTTGGCGGTGACGCCGGACCGCGTATCCATCATCGATTACAAGACCAATCGGCCGGCGCCCGCCTCGCTGGGCGAGGTTCCGCCCGCCTATCTGCTGCAGCTCGCGCTCTATCGCGCCTTGCTGCGGCCGCTCTATCCCGGCCGCGAAGTCACGGCGGCCTTGCTGTTCACGGAGGCGCCGCGGCTGATCGAACTGCCGGCTCGGGCCATGGATGACGCTCTTGCCCGACTCACGCGAGCGTGACACAAGAACTGCTTGAAGAAGGGCGCGGCAACCACCACATTTGGTGCGACGAAAAATTTCGAAAGGATTTCCGCATGGCTACCGTCAAGGTCGACAAGAACAATTTCCAGACCGCTGTGCTCGATGCCAAGGAGCCGGTCGTGGTGGATTTCTGGGCGGAATGGTGCGGTCCCTGCAAGATGATCGCGCCGGCGCTGGAAGACATCGCCAATGAGCTCGGCAGCAAGGTGAAGATCGCCAAGCTCAATATCGACGAGAATCCCGAACTGGCAGCGGAATTCGGCGTGCGCTCGATCCCGACGCTGATGATCTTCAAGGGCGGCGAAAGAGCCGACGTGAAGGTTGGCGCCGCGCCCAAGACCGCGCTGTCGCACTGGATCAACGGTAATCTCGCCTGATCAATCCGAAATTCCTGACATCAAGCCCGAGCCGAATCGCGCCGGGCTTTTTGTTGGCGTCATTGGTCGCCCGCTCTGGCCCTGACGTCCGGGGCCTCCATGTCTTCTGCTGGCAGCAGATGTAGGGAGAGGAAAAATGACCGGATCCGCCAAGGCCACCGTCTTCATCGACAATGAGCGCGTCATCGTCACGGAATACCGCTTTCAGCCGGGCGACAACACCGGCTGGCACCGCCATGGCCACGACTATGTTGTCGTGCCGCTGATGGACGGCAAGGTAAAGCTTCTGACCAAGGACGGCGAATCCTTCGCCGAAATGAAGAAAGGCGCGCCCTATTTCCGCAGGGAAGGCGTCGAGCACGACGTCATCAGCGCCAATGACGGCGAATATGCCTTCATTGAGATCGAGCTGAAATAGCGGCGTTCGCCTCGAATACCGCAGCGGAAACCGGTATATATATCTTCCAACAACGGAGTTTGAGATGGCCGAACCTCAGCTCTCGGTCCGTAGCGCAAAAGCACGCGACCTGGCTCATAGACTTGCTCGTCGCGAAAATCGCTCGATAACAGATGTCGTCGAGCGGGCGCTTGAATCGTACGAGATCCGTGAGGCGGGACGCGAGCCCGCCACCACCTTCTACGCCCGCCTCACGGCCAGTTGTGGCGTCGATATCGATCTGAAGGAAATCATCCGCGACGGCCGCCTGGTTCATGCTGGACCCGAGCTTTGATTTTCGTCGACACCGATGTGATGTCAGAGACACTCAAGAAGGCACCGGACGAAGCCGTTCTCGCCTGGCTTGTCCGCAACGATGCTGAATTGGCCCACGGTGACGATTGCTGAAGTCGCTTTCGGCATTCACAAAATCCGACCTGATGAGCGTGCGGATCGCCTGGAGCAGGGGCTTTCTCAATGGCGCTGTCGCTTCGCCGACCGGATTTTTGGGCTGACGGAAGAGGCTGCGCTGGCTTACGGGGAGATTATGGGAACCGCCAGCCGCCTGGGCCGTGGAATGTCGGCTCCCGATGGCATGATCGCCGCGATCGTGCGTGTAAGTGGTGGTCGGCTGGCGACGCGCAACCTCAATGATTTTGGCGCGGCCAACCTCGACCTGATCTCACCGTGGGATTTCTAGCGTTGAAACGGATTCACGCGAAGCGTCTTTGATACGTTGTGCCATGACGTTTTCCCAAGCCGAGATCGTTTTCCGGCGGCGGGTAGGATAGATTTCCGATTATCGCCACGTCACGTCGGCGGCGTGCCGTTCTCCGCCAACACCGCGCCAGCCAGATAGAGCGAGCCGCCGATCAGGATTCGCGGCGGCGGGCCGTCCCAGGTGTCGCGCAGCAACATCAGCGCGCTGGCGACGGAACTCACCGGCTCGGCCGTAAGCCCGGCCTCCGTGGCGCGGGCCGCCAGTTCGTCGTTCGGCACGCTGGCGTCGCTCAGGCTCACCGGCACGGTATAGACGTGCCGGGCGAGGCCATTGAAGGCGCGGAAATAGCCGCTCTGGTCCTTGGTGTTGATCATGCCGGAGATGAGAAAAAGCGGCCTGGGGTTCTTCTCTTCCTGTTCGGCCAGCGCTTCGGCGACGACCACGCCGGCGCCCGGATTGTGGCCGCCGTCGAGCCAGATGTCGGCGCCCTTCGGCGCCAGTTCCGTCAGCCTGCCTTGCGACAGCTTCTGCATCCGCCCCGGCCAGGCGACAGTGGTCATCGCCTTCTCGGCGGCACGGTGGCTGATCTCGAAGCCGGCTGCCTTGACGGCGGCGATCGCGGCGGCCGCGTTGGCGAACTGGTGGCGCCCGGGCAGCCGCGGCGGCGGCAGATCCATCAAGCCATCATCGTCCTGATAGACCATGCGGCCGTTCTCCTCGAAGGCGAGGAAATCCTGTCCATAGATCAGGGTCGGGCAGCCGAGCCGCTCGGCGGTTTCGATCAGCACCTGCTGCGCCGCCTCGGTTTCCTGCGCCCCGATGACCACCGGGCAGCCGCGCTTGATGATGCCGGCCTTCTCGGCCGCGATCAGTTCGACGCGGTCGCCGAGATAGGCTTCGTGGTCCATCGACACCGGCATGATCACCGAGACAGCCGGCCTGGCGATGACATTGGTGGCGTCGAAGCGGCCGCCGAGACCGACCTCGACGATGGCGGCATCGGCCGGATGCTCCGAAAACAGGATGAAGGTGACGGCGGTGAGGATCTCGAAAACGGTGATCTTCTCGCCGCCATTGGCCTTGGCGACGCGGGCGATGGCCTCGGCGAAGATATCGTCCTCGACCAACCTGCCGCCGCCATCGGCCGCCAGCCGGTAGCGCTCGTGCCAGCTGACCAGATGCGGCGAGGTGTGCACGTGCACGAGCCGGCCGGACGCTTCCAGAAGCGCCCGCGAGAAGGCGGCGCAGGAGCCCTTGCCGTTGGTACCGGCGATGTGGATCACCGGCGGCAGCAAGTCCTGAGGATTGCCCAGCCGCTCCAGCAGCCGTGAAATGCGGTCGAGCGAAAGGTCGAAGCCTTTCGGGTGAAGCGCCATCAGCGCTTCGATTTCACGGTCGGCGGCAAGCGTGGTCATGTAGGAGTCCTAAGCGCGCGATGGATCGCGCGCAATCGCGGTTCGCGGCAAAGAGTGTCGCGTCAGGCCTGCGGCCGTGCTTCCGTCGCGACCACCGCCGGCGGCAGGATTTCCGGCTCCAGGGGCTTGTGCTCTTCCGGCATCTTGAGCAGCATCTTCAAGAGCCGCGCGATGGTCCGGCGCATCTCCAGTCGCGACACCACCATGTCGACCATGCCGTGCTCCATCAGATATTCGGAGCGCTGGAAGCCGTCCGGCAGTTTTTCCCGGATGGTCTGCTCGATGACACGCGGTCCGGCGAAGCCGATCAGTGCGCCGGGCTCGGCTATATGCACGTCGCCCAGCATGGCGTAGGAGGCAGTGACGCCGCCGGTCGTCGGATTGGTCAGCACGACGATGTAGGGAAGGCCGGCTTCCTTCAGCCGGTCGACGCCGACCGTGGTGCGCGGCAATTGCATCAGCGACAGGATGCCTTCCTGCATGCGCGCGCCGCCGGAAGCGGCAAACAGGATCAGCGGCCGCTTGCGCTGCACGGCCACCTCGAAGGCATGAACGATGGCGTCGCCCGCGGCCATGCCGAGCGAACCGCCCATGAAGGCAAAATCCTGCACCGTCACCACCACCGGCAGGCCTTCTACGGTGCCCAGCGCGTTGACGATGGCATCTTCCAGGCCGGTCTTGGCCTTGGCGTCCTTCAACCGGTCGGTGTAGCGCTTCTCGTCGCGGAACTTCAGCGGGTCCAGCATGACCTTGGGATTTTCGAGCTGTTCGTATTTGCCGTCGTCGAGGAAGTATTTCAGCCGCTCCTTGGCCGAGATCTTCATGTGATGGCCCGAAGACGGGATGACGAACTGGTTGGATTCCAGATCCTTGTGGAACACCATCTCCCCGGTCTCGGGATCCTTGATCCACAGGTTCTCGGGCATGTCGGTGCGCCGGCCGAGCATCGAATTGATCTTCGGGCGAACGTAGTTGGTGATCCAGTTCATCGCTTCGGCTCCTGTCCTGACGAAGAGTTAGAGCAATTCCAGGAAAAGTGTGAACCGGTTTTCCGACCGGAATTGCGATAAAGCAAAAAGATAGAGCGGTTCGGCGTTTCCGTGAAACGGCAAACCGATCCAGCGCATGCCGCCCGGGATGGCGACGTGCACAAGACCTGAGGTAGGAAAACTATTCGGCGGCAGCAAGGCGGGCCAACCGCACGCCCTGCGCGAGGCCGCTGACCAGCGTGGCGACGGCCTCGGCCGGGTCGGCGGTCTTTTCGCCCTTCGGCCCCAGCACATTCGCGACCGCATTGACGATCGCGGTGCCGACGACGACGCCGTCGGCATTGGCGCCGATGACGCGCGCCTGTTCGGCGGTCTTGACGCCGAAGCCGACGCAGACGGGCAGATCGGTATGGCCCTTGATGCGCTTGACCGCCGCAGCCACCTTGCCGGTGTCGGCCAGCGCGGAACCGGTGATGCCGGTCATCGACACGTAATAGACGAAGCCGGACGTGTTCTGCAGCACCTTGGGCAGGCGCTTGTCGTCGGTGGTCGGCGTCGCCAGCCGGATGAAGTTGATGCCGGCTTTCAGCGCCGGGATGCACAGCTCCTCGTCCATCTCCGGCGGCAGGTCGACGACGATCAGCCCGTCGATGCCGCTGGCCAATGCGTCCTTGAGAAAGCGGTCGACGCCGTAGATGTAGATCGGGTTGTAGTATCCCATCAGAACGATCGGCGTCTCATTGTCGCCGGTGCGGAAGTCAGCCGCCATCTTGAGCGTCTTGACCAGCGTCTGGCCGCCTTTCAGCGCCCGCAAGCCCGCGGCCTGGATCGCCGGGCCATCGGCCATCGGATCGGAGAACGGCATGCCGAGTTCGATGATGTCCGCGCCGGCCGTTGGCAGCGCCTTCATGATCGACAGCGAGGTCTGATAGTCCGGGTCGCCGCCCATGAAATAGGTGACGAGCGCCGGGCGGCCTTCGTTCTTGAGCTTTGCCATGCGGCGATCGATGCGGGTCACCATGATCAGATCTCCATGCCCAGCATCGAAGCCACCGTATGCACGTCCTTGTCGCCGCGGCCGGACAGGTTGACGATGACGATCTGGTCCTTGTCCATGGCGGGCACGATCTTCACCGCATGGGCGATGGCGTGCGCCGATTCGAGCGCCGGGATGATGCCTTCGACGCGTGTGGTCAGCTTGAAGGCCTCCAGCGCCTCGTCGTCGAGGATCGGCACATATTCGACGCGGCCAGAGTCGCGCAGCCAGGAATGCTCCGGGCCGACGCCGGGGTAATCGAGGCCGGCCGAGATCGAATGGCCGTCCATGATCTGGCCGTCGGCATTTTGCAGGAGATAGGTGCGGTTGCCATGCAGCACGCCCGGCGCGCCGGCGTTCATCGAGGCGCAGTGCTCGATGCCGTCGAGGCCACGCCCGCCGGCCTCGATGCCGATGATGCGGACATCCTTGTCGTCGAGGAACGGATGGAACAGGCCGATGGCGTTGGAGCCGCCGCCGACGGCGGCGATGATGGTGTCGGGCAACCGGCCTTCCTGCTCGAGGATCTGAGCGCGCGCCTCCGAACCGATCACCGACTGGAAGTCGCGCACCAGCTCCGGATAGGGGTGCGGGCCGGCGGCGGTGCCGATCAGGTAATAAGTGTCCTCGACATTGGTCACCCAGTCGCGCAGCGCCTCGTTCATGGCGTCCTTCAGCGTGCCGTGGCCAGCGGTCACCGGCCGCACTTCGGCGCCAAGCAGCTTCATGCGAAAGACATTGGGGCTTTGGCGGGCAACGTCCGTGGCACCCATGTAGACGACGCAGGGAAAGCCGAAACGGGCAGCGACCGTGGCCGACGCCACGCCGTGCTGGCCGGCCCCGGTCTCGGCGATGATGCGCGTCTTGCCCATGCGCTTGGCCAGCAGGATCTGGCCGAGGCAATTGTTGATCTTGTGCGAACCGGTATGGTTCAGGTCCTCGCGCTTGAAATAGACTTTTGCACCGCCCCCGAGGCCCTTCGCCGAGGAAACTTCACGAAGATATTTCGTCAGGCCATCGGCGAAATAGAGTTTCGACGGCCGCCCCGCATAGTGGGTCGAAAGGTCGGTGAGCTCGGCCCTGAAATCCGGATCGTCCTTGACCTCGTTCCAGTGCCGTTCGAGGTCGAGGATCAGCGGCATCAGCGTTTCGGCCACGAAACGACCGCCGAAAATGCCGAACATGCCCTGTTCGTCGGGTCCGGTGCGGAAGGAATTGAGTGTCGCCGGCTTGTTCATCGCCGATCTCCTGGCATCTCGATTTTCTTAAGCATGTCCTGTCGAAAACCGTTTTCCACTTTCGGGACATGCTCGGGTTTGAGCCGGTCAGGCGGCGCGGTCGTCTCGCGCTGCCTTGACGGCCCGGAAAAACTGCTCGATCAGCGCCGGATCCTTGATGCCCGGCGCGCTTTCCACGCCGGAGGAAATATCAATTCCGGGCGGGCTGGCAAGCCGAAGGGCATCGCCGATATTGGCGGCGTTGAGCCCACCGGAAAGCATGTAATCGAGCCCGGCGTCAAGGCCGGTCAGGATGCGCCAGTCGAACGCAACGCCATTGCCGCCCGGCAACTCGGAGCCCTTCGGCGGCTTGGCGTCGAACAGGAACCGGTCCGCGACCCCGACGAACGGTTTGATGCGCTCGAGATCGGCGGCTTCGCTGAGCGGCAGCGCCTTCATGACCGGCAGGTCATAGCGGGCTTTCAGTTCGGCCACCCGTTCGGGCGTTTCCGAGCCGTGCAGCTGCAGCATGTCCGGGCGCATGCTGTCGATGATGTCGTCCAGGAAGGTGTCGTTGGCGTCGACGGTAACGGCAACCGCCAAAGCCTTGCCGCGCGCCGCTTCGCGCAACCGCCCGGCTGCAGCCGGTTCGATGTAACGCGGGCTCTTGGCAAAGAAAATGAAGCCGACATGGCTGGCGCCGCCGGCCAGCGCCGCGGCCATTGCCTGGTCGGTCTTCAAGCCGCAGATTTTGACGTCGAGTGCCATGGCGCGGGAATTGACATGAAATCGAGGCAGAGTCGAGAAAAAGCATGTTGTTTGCCGGCAGGGCCAAAGGCGCTACCTATCATGGGAAAGCATGCAAGGCGGGAGAACATCATGACTGACAGAACCGTTGCCGAACTCAGGCAGAAGATCGCGCAGGCGCGCGAGGTGATCGCGCATTTGATGGACAAGGCCGCCTTCAACGGCGCCGAGGCGCATCGGGCGCTCGATTATTTCGACACCGACGCCTTCGATCGGAATTTTTTACCGTGGCCGCATCATAGCGAAGAGGGGCTGCGGCCTGAAGAGTTGAACGCCGCGAATGACGATTGAGTTCGTGCGCCCAGTAAGAACGTAGACGCTGGCGGGACCGGAGGTGTGAAGCATCACCGCGGAAAAGCTTATTTTCTGGCGCCGTACGACGCTTCATTGCGCTACTCGAAAACGATCGCCTGCAAGGCCCCGCCATTGCGCTTCAGCCAGTCCTTGCAGCGGTCGGTGTCGGGGCAGAGCTTTTCGCACAATTTCCAGAATTTCGGGCCGTGGTTCATCTCTTTCAGATGCGCTACTTCATGCGCGACGAGGTAGTTGATGACGGGCGGCGGCGCCATCATGATGCGCCAGGAAAAGGACAAATTGCCTTCGGAGGTGCACGAGCCCCAGCGGCTGGACGTATCCTTGTAGCGGATCGCCTTGGCGCGCTTGCCAAGCGCTTCGGTGTGCCTGGCCACCAGCTTCTCGATCTCCTTCTTGGCCTCGCGCTTCAAAAAATCGGCGATGCGGCGCGGCAGGTGGATGCGCTCGCCATGCACGATCAGCAGCGGGCCGCGTTCGTCGCGCGACACGGTGACGGTGCCGCGCCTTGACGGCTCATGCACGATGCGGTGCGGCACGCCGCGGATTGGTATCTTGATGCCTGGCCGTACCTGCGGCCGTGTCGGCACCTTGGCCAGCCGCTGCTCCAGCCAGTCCTGATGACGATCGAGGAACCGCTCCACCTCGCCGCGGCGCAGGCCCGGCGGCACGGTGATACGCAGGCCCTGGCCGCTGGAATCGATGCGCAGCGTCAGACGCCGCGCCCTGGCGCTCTCGACGATCTTGAGCGGCAGCGTGCGGCCGGCAACGCAGTATTCTCGCTCCACGACAGGCGTGGGCTTGGGCTTCGTCAGATTGCGGAAGAATCCGAGGGTCATGGCCGGACGATACGCGATTCGAGAAAAACGAATAGAACAAAAAAGAAACGGCGCCGCTCGCGCGACGCCGTTTTTTCACGATCGGGCCTGTCGCTCAGCCTCAGTCGTCAAGCAGGTTCGAGCCTTTGCCACGCTTGGTGGGGGTCGTGCCTGTGCTCGGGTCGCTCTTTGCCGGAGCGGTCGACTTGTTGCGGTTCGCCATGAAGCGATCGAACTCGTCCTGGTCCTTGGCGCGACGCAATTCGCGGGCGTAGTCGTCGAACTCGGTCAACATGTCGTCGAGCTTGCGGCGTTCCTCGGCCAGGCGTTCAAGCTCCTTTTCGCGCCAGTCGTCAAACGCGACGTTGCCGGTCCGGGCGGAGCCGTGGCCCCAGCGCGCGGCTTTGTCGGAACCGCGGCGGCAGCCGGCGAAGATGCCGTCGGTCGCGCGGTTGACATCACGCTTGAAGCCCTCGAGCCGGTCGCCCCAGATGATGTAGGCGAGCATGGCGAAGCCGAGCGGCCAGAACACCATGAAGCCGATCACCATCAACGCGATGGTTGCCGGCGTCCAGGCCGGGCGGATCAATGCAGATGTGTTCATTTTCTCCCATTCCTTCGGTTGGAGACAGCCAGGACCGGCTGCGTGGAATCGAAATGGGAAGGCAAAAACGGCGATTCAAGACAATGTCGGCTAAAACCGGACAAGCTGCTGAAATGATTATCGCTTTTTGAGCATATCGAGGAAAAGCACGACCAGCCCGGCAATCAGTCCCCAGAATGCGGCGCCGACGCCGAACAAGGTCAGCCCGGAGGCGGTGACGACAAAAGTGACGGTGGCGGCCATGCGCTCGCTTTCGTCCTTGAGCGCGATCGCCAGCGCGTTGGCCAGCGAGGCCATCAGCGCAAGACCCGCAACCAGCACGATCAGGCTCTGCGGCAGGACGGCGAAGATCGCCACCAGGGAGGCGCCGAAAATCGCGAAGATCAGATAGGCAAGGGCATAGAACGGCCCTGTCTTCCAGCGCTCCGTTGGGTCTGGATGAACGTCGGGTCCGGTGCAGATAGCCGCCGAAATTGCCGCCAGATTGGTGGTCGAGCCGCCGAACGGCGCCGAAAGTAGCGAAAACAGGCCGGTGATGCCGATCAGCGGACCGGGTTCCGGATGGTAGCCGGCGGCACGCAGCACGGCGAGGCCCGACAGGTTCTGCGAAGCCATGGTGACCAGGTAGAGCGGTACTGCCAGGCCGATTATCGCCTTGGCGGTGAACACAGGCGCAATCACAGTGAGCGTCGATAGTTCAGGAGTGGGCAAACCGCCGACGCGGCCGGTGAGAAACGCGGCGAGACCGCCGCCGACCAGCACTGCCAGCACCGACAGCGCCGGATTGAACAGGCGGATGACGAAGAAGGCGGCGATCAACGGCAGGATCAGCCAGGGATCGGCGGGAACAGTTTTGACCGCATTGAGCGCGAAGGTGACGACAATGCCGGCCAGCATTCCTGAAGCGACCGAGGGCGGTATCCCCGAGATCAGTTTCGTCAGCGGCCGGAACAGCCCGGTGGCGACCAAAAGAATGCCGGTAACGATGAAGGCGGCGACGGCCTCGCCGATCGAAAAACCACTCGACGCCGCCATCAGCGCCAGGCCCGGCGTCGACCAGGCGGTGATGACTGGCATTTTCGTTCGCCAGGACAGCCACAGGCTTTCGACCGCCATGGCCAGGCAGATCGTGGTCACCCAACTCGCCGTCTGGATTTGCGTCGCGCCAACCGCGTGGGCGGCGGCAATGACAATGGCCAGCGTGCCGCCGAAACCGACGATGGCCGCGACAAAGGCTGAGATCGGGATGGAAAGGCGCATCGTCACTTGCCCCGCGCAGCCATGTCGCCGACCGCCCGCACCAGGATGTCGAGATCCTGCGGCCGCGACAGCCGGTGGTCGCCGTCCGGGATCAGCGACAGCGTGACATCGTCGGCCGGCAGCAGGCTGACCAGCTTCAGCGCATGGCTCGACGGCACGTCCCGATCGGCCAGGCCCTGCAAGACGTGTACGGGGCAGTGCGTGTCGAGCGGGCCTGTCATGACCAGGTTGTCGCGCCCATCCTCGATCAGCGCGCGCGTGTAGATGTAGGGCTCGGTGGAATAGTCCGACGGCTCCTCGAAGAAGCCTTTTTTGGCAAGGTCGCGCTTCTGCGCTTTGGTCAGCACCGGTTCGACCAGTTCTGCGGTAAAATCCGGCGCCGGTGCTAGAAGCACCAGACCGACGACGCTTGCGTCGCCTGCCTTGCGCAATTCCTGCACCATGCGCAGGGCGATCCAGGCGCCCATCGACGAGCCGACCAGGATCTGGCTGCCGCTGGTGAAATGCCGGAACACGGCCAGGCTTTGCGAAAGCCATTTTGAGATCGTGCCGTCGGCAAAGGCGCCGCCGGATTCGCCGTGTCCGGAATAGTCATGACGCAGGAAGGCGCGGCCGTCTTTTGCCGCCCAGTCCGAAAGCGCTTCAGCCTTCGTGCCCAGCATGTCCGACTTGTAGCCGCCGAGCCAGACGACGCCAGGCGTCGCGCCCGCAATATGGCGCACCGCGATGCTCGATCCGTCGACATCCAGAAAGACAGGGGCAGTCATGGCTTTTTCCTCACGCCGACTTTCGGCGCAGGGTCTTGTGACACA
Organism: Mesorhizobium sp. B2-2-3; assembly: GCF_006442405.1. Classification (NCBI taxonomy): domain Bacteria; kingdom Pseudomonadati; phylum Pseudomonadota; class Alphaproteobacteria; order Hyphomicrobiales; family Phyllobacteriaceae; genus Mesorhizobium; species Mesorhizobium sp. B2-2-3. Next base: position 90,572 of record NZ_VFWC01000015.1, read on the forward strand.
GCCAGTGGTGTGGCGAAAAGTGCTCGCCATCTTTCTTTGTTTGCCGCAGGCAGCGATCAGGTGATTTTCTGTCAATGCTGTGCTATTGACTCCGCCCGCGCGCTCACCACATTGGCGCGTCCACATATCAACACCTGCAAATCCAGAACGAAACGGCCAAGGAGACCACGACCATTCGCAGACCTTTCAAAGCAGCGGCGCCGACCAAGGATGGGCCGCGCTCCAATCGTGACATCCGGGTTCCCCGGGTCCAGCTTATCGACGCCGAAGGCCAGAACCGTGGCGATGTTTCCATCAACGACGCATTGCTGCTCGCCGAAGAGGCAGGGCTCGATCTCGTCGAGATATCGCCCAACGCGCAGCCGCCCGTCGTAAAAATCCTCGATCTCGGCAAGTTGAAATACGCCAACCAGAAGAAGGCGGCCGAGGCGCGCAAGAACCAGAAGGTCATCGAGATCAAGGAGATCAAGATGCGCCCGAACATCGACAGCCACGACTACGAGACCAAGATGAAGGCGGTGCGCCGCTTCTTCGAGGAAGGCGACAAGGTCAAGCTGACATTGCGCTTCCGTGGCCGCGAGATGGCGCATATGGAGCTCGGCATGCAGCTTCTGAACAAGGTGCGTGAGGAAGTGGCTACCATCGCCAAGGTGGAAGCGGAGCCGAAGCTCGAAGGCCGCCAGATGATGATGGTGCTGGCGCCGCGCTAGATCACGATAAGGTTAGCGCGACCGACGCGCTCCAATTCCGCCTGAATTGTGCTACAGGGCGTCCCGGCGATCGGCGGGACGCCCATTTCTCGGCCATAGCTGCGGTCGCCGGCTAAGTTCTCGACGATCGGATTCCTCCCTTGGACAAAAAACTCAAATACGGGCTGGGTAGCTACCAGCGCACGCGCAGGCTGGTGCTTGCCGTGCTTGTGGTGGTGCTGTTCGCAGCCCTGCTGTTCGGGCAATCGAGCTTTCCGCCTGATACGGCGATGCATGAAACGATCGAGATGTTCGGCGTGCTGCTGATTTTCCTAGGTATCTGCGGTCGCCTTTGGTCGACGCTCTACATAGGTGGGCGCAAATCTTCCGAAGTTGTGACGGGCGGGCCTTATTCGATCACCCGCAACCCGCTCTATGTGTTCTCGACTGTGGCCGCGGCCGGCGTCGGCGCGCAGATCGGCTCGTTCTCCGGCATCATTCTGTTCGCTGTCCTGTGTGCGGGCGCCTTCCATATCGTCATCCTGCGCGAGGAGAAATTCCTTAAGGAAACGCTCGGCGAGCCCTATCAGGCCTATCTGGCAAGAGTGCCGCGATTCTTTCCGAAGCTTTCCCTCTACCAGGAAGGCGACACCGGCAGCTTCAAGCCGCGCCTGCTGTTGACCACGCTTCTCGACGGCCTGGTGTTCCTCATCGCGCTGCCGGCCTTCGAACTGATCGACGGCGCCCAGCAGTCGGGTATGCTGCCGGTGTTGTTTACGCTCCCTTGAAGAAGGACCGGGCGCCGCATCCCGGCGTTCGGGGAAACGCGCGGCGCGGTGGGTGTTGCACAGTCGCCTGCTTTGACGTATAGGACCGCCGTTCCAAGAAAACCGCCCGGCAGGGCATGCCGTGGCGGTTTCATTTGCTTTTCGGGCTTTGGTCGGCCCGAAGCGAACAAGAAGCGCGATGGTGCGCCACAATACGGAGTAGCAAAATGCCCAAGATGAAGACCAAATCGGCCGCCAAAAAGCGGTTCAAGATCACCGGTACGGGTAAAGTCCTGTCGGCTGCGGCCGGCAAGCGTCACGGCATGATCAAGCGTTCCAACAAGTTCATTCGAAATGCCCGCGGCACGATGGTTCTGGCTGAACCGGACGGCAAGAAGGTCATCAAGAATTTTCTGCCGAACGGCCTCTGAGCATTCGGCCGAACACGAATTTGTTTTACGCAATTCCGAACGGAAAACCGCAAGGCACTTTTCCTGGAATTGCTTTTAAGGAGATCATGACATGGCACGCGTAAAAAGAGGCGTCACCTCGCACGCCAAGCACAAGAAGGTCCTGAAAGCCGCGAAAGGCTTCTACGGCCGCCGCAAGAACACCATCCGCATCGCCAAGCAGGCGGTGGAAAAGTCGCTGCAATACGCCTATCGCGACCGCAAGAACCGCAAGCGCTCGTTCCGCGCGCTGTGGATCCAGCGCATCAACGCCGCGACGCACGAGCACGGCCTGACCTATGGCCGTTTCATCGACGGCCTCAACAAGGCTGGCATCGAGATCGATCGCAAGATCCTGTCGGATATGGCCATCCACGAGCCGCAGGCTTTCGCCGCGCTCGTGGCCAAGGCCAAGGTTGCTCTTGAGTACCTCAAGAACACCACCCCGAATGCTTTTGAAAGCGCTGTCGCCTAAGACCAGCGCTTCCCAAGCATTCGAAATTCTGATTTGGGGAACCCGCGCTGGCACGGCTGGCGCGGGTTTTTCTTATGCCTGATGTAACCAAATTGGTGACACGCCCGGTGATGGTGGGTTGCCCGATCGAGAGAGTTTCGCCGTGAACGCCACCGCTGGAAATCTTGAAAGCCTGGAAGCTTCGCTGCTCGCCGACATAGCGTCGGCTGCTGACGAGGCCGCGATAGAAGCCGTGCGCGTGGCAGCCCTTGGCAAGAAGGGGTCGATCTCGGAAATGCTGAAGACGCTCGGCTCGATGAGCGCTGAGGAGCGCCAGGTCAAAGGCCCCGCCATCAACGGCCTCAAGAACCGCGTCACCGATGCGCTCACCGCGCGCAAGGCGGAACTCAGGGATGTTGCCATCACTGCCCGCCTCGCCGCGGAGAAGGTCGACGTGACGCTGCCGGTGCGGCAGTCGCCGGCCGAGCGCGGCCGCATTCATCCGATCAGCCAGGTCATCGACGAGATCGCGGCGATCTTCGGCGATCTCGGCTTCGCCATCGCCGAAGGGCCCGACATCGAGACCGACTATTACAATTTCACCGCGCTGAATTTCCCGGAAGGCCATCCGGCGCGCGAGATGCATGACACCTTCTTCTTCCAGCCGGACGAGAAGGGCGAGCGCAAGCTTCTGCGCACCCACACCTCGCCGGTGCAGATCCGCACCATGGAGAAGCAGAAGCCGCCGATCCGCATCGTCATTCCGGGCAAGACCTACCGGCAGGATTCCGACGCCACCCACTCGCCGATGTTCCATCAGGTCGAAGGGCTGGTGATCGACAAATCGGCCAACGTCGCCAACATGAAGTGGGTGCTGGAAGAGTTCTGCAAGGCCTTTTTCGAGGTGCCGTCGGTCAAGATGCGCTTCCGGCCGTCCTTCTTCCCGTTCACCGAGCCAAGCCTCGAGGTCGATATCCAGTGCGACCGCTCGCGGCCAGGCGAGGTGCGCTTCGGCGAAGGCTCGGACTGGATGGAGATCCTTGGCTGCGGCATGGTGCACCCCAACGTTCTGCGCGCTGGCGGGCTCGATCCCGATGAATATCAGGGCTTTGCCTGGGGCATGGGCATCGACCGCATCGCCATGCTGAAATACGGCATGCCGGACCTGCGCGCCTTCTTCGACGCCGATGTGCGCTGGCTGTCGCATTACGGCTTCCGGCCGCTCGACATGCCGACGCTGTTCGGAGGCCTGAGCGCATGACAGCGCCCCACGCCGGCGGCTGCCGCTGCGGCGCCGTGCGGTTCGAGGCGTCAGTCGAACCGCACCACGTCAGTTATTGTCATTGCGGCGATTGCCGGCGGGCGACCGGCGCGCCGGTGTCGGCCTTTGTCGGCTTCCCTGCCGGCCAGGTCGCGTTCACCGGCAAGGCGCTGAAGATGTTCGAGAACGGGCCGGTGACGCGCTCGTTCTGCGGCGTCTGCGGCTCACCCATCGCCTATGTCGACGAGCGGCTGGAGGACGACATCTATTTCATGCTCGGCGCCATGGACATTCCGGCCGATTTCAAGCCGACGCTGCATGCCTATCTCAGCGAGCAGCTTCCCTTCCTGCACATGTCCGACGACCTGCCGAGACATCTGAAAACAAGCGTCAAAAGACCAGACGGAACAGCATCATGAAATTCACCCTCTCCTGGCTCAAGGATCATCTCGAGACCGACGCCTCGCTCGGCGAGATCGTCGAGCGGCTGACCTCGATCGGCCTCGAGGTCGAGCATGTCGACGACAAGGCGAGCCTGAAGCCCTTCGTCATCGCCAGGGTGCTGACGGCGGTGCAGCATCCCGACGCCGACCGGCTGCGGGTGCTGACCGTCGACACCGGCGACGGCAAGCCGCCGGTGCAGGTCGTCTGTGGCGCACCCAATGCGCGGGCGGGCATGATCGGCGCCTTCGCCGCGCCCGGCACTTATGTGCCCGGCATCGATGTGACGCTGACGGTTGGCAAGATCAGGGGCGTCGAAAGCCACGGCATGATGTGTTCCGAGCGCGAGCTGGAACTTTCCGACGAGCACAACGGCATCATCGACCTGCCCGAAGATGCGCCGGTCGGCACCAGCTTCGCCGCTTACGCGCATCTCGACGATCCGGTCATCGAGATCAATCTGACGCCAAACCGGCCTGATGCCACCAGCGTTTACGGCATCGCCCGGGATCTCGCGGCGAGCGGTCTCGGCCGCCTCGTCGGCGGCGCGATCATGCCGCATGTCGGCAATGGAATGTGCCCCGTCAAGGTGACGATCGAAGCGCCGGAACTCTGCCCCGGCTTCGCGCTCAATCTGGTCAGCGGCGTCAAGAACGGCCCGTCCCCGAAATGGCTCCAGCAGCGGCTGATCGCCATTGGGCTGAGGCCCATCAGCGCGCTGGTCGATATCACCAACTACGTCACCTTCGATCGTGGCAGGCCGCTGCATGTCTTCGATGCCGGCAAGGTCGCCGGCAATCTTGTCGTGCGTCGCGCCAGGGATGGCGAAAAGGTACTGGCGCTCGACGGCCGCGAATACACGTTGACGCCGGAGATGTGCGTCATCGCCGATGACAATGGCGTGGAATCGATCGCCGGCATCATGGGCGGCGAGCGTTCCGGCTGCGACGAGAACACGACCGACGTGCTGATCGAATCCGCACTCTGGGACCCGATCACCACGGCCCGCACCGGGCGCGCGCTCGGCATCATCACCGATGCCCGCTATCGTTTCGAGCGCGGGGTCGACCCCGAATTCATGGTGCCGGGCGTTGAGCTTGCGACCCGGCTGGTGCTTGATTTCTGCGGCGGCACGCCGACGGAAATCGAGGTGGCCGGCTATGCCGGCCATCAGCCCAAGATCGTCTCCTTCCCGCTGTCGGAAGTGAAGCGGCTGACCGGCATAGAAGTGCCGACGGCGGAAAGCCTCGATATTCTCACGCGCCTCGGCTTCAAGCCTGAGGGTTCGGGCGATGTCGTCGAAATCGCCGTGCCGTCCTGGCGTCCCGATGTCGACGGCAAGGCCGACCTGGTCGAGGAGGTGATGCGCATCCACGGCGTCGACAACATCGCTTCGCAGCCGCTCGGCGCGCATGACGCGGTCAACGGCAAGATCCTGACGACGCTGCAGATCCGCACCCGCGCGGCCAAGCGGGCGCTGGCCGTGCGCGGCATGATGGAGGCAGTCACCTGGTCGTTCATCCCCGCCAGGCACGCCGAACTATTCGGCGGCGGGCAGGCTTCGCTCAAGCTCGCCAACCCGATCGCCGCCGACATGTCCGACATGCGGCCCTCGCTGCTGCCCGGCCTGATCGCAGCCGCCCAGCGCAATGCCGACAAGGGCATTGGCGACGTGGCGTTGTTCGAGGTCTCCGGCACCTATGAGGGCGACGGCGCCGACCAGCAACGGCGCGTTGCCGCCGGCGTGCGGCGCGGCACCGCCAAGCTCGACGGTTCCGGCCGCAACTGGGCTGGCAATTCCGGTCCGGTCGGCGTGTTCGACGCCAAGGCTGATGCCATCGCCGCACTCGAAGCCTGCGGCGCGCCGGTCGAGCGGCTGCAGATCGAGGCCGGCGGCCCGTCCTGGTACCATCCTGGTCGTTCCGGAACGATCAAGCTCGGACCGAAGACGGTGCTCGGCACGTTCGGTGAATTTCATCCAAAAACGCTGGAAGGGCTCGACGTCTCCGGCCCGCTCTGCGGCTTCGAAGTGTATGTCGATGCCGTGCCCGAGCCCAAGGCAAAGCCGACGAAAACCAAGCCCAGGCTGGATCTCTCCGCCTTCCAGGCGGTGAAGCGCGACTTCGCCTTCGTCGTCGACAAGGCGGTCGAGGCCGGCACGCTGGTACGCGCGGCGCTCGCCGCGGACAAGAAGCTGGTCACCGGCGTCTCGGTCTTTGATGTTTTCGAAGGTGCGGCGCTCGGCGAGGGCAAGAAGTCCATCGCCATCGAAGTGTCGATCCAGCCGGTCGAGAAGACGCTGACCGACGAGGATTTCGAGGCGTTGGCCAGGCGCGTCGTCGAGAATGTCGGCAAGCAGACTGGAGGCGTGCTCAGGGCATAGCCTCTTTCCGGGATTGCGGGAGCACGGCGAATCGCCCTCCAAAGGGCGATGGACCATTTGCACTATTCCGGGCTCCCGTTCGAAGCACAACGCGCTGCGTTTCTCGACATCCTGCTGTCGGATGCGCTCGTGCGCCAAGCGCTGGTATGTGCCCGCACGCTCGATCTTCCGGACTGGCTGGCGGTCTCCGGCGTGCTCTATAACTCGGTCTGGAACCATCTGACGGGGAAGCCGTCGGGTTATGGCATCAAGGATGTCGACCTGTTCTATTTCGACGATAGCGACCTGTCCTACGAGGCCGAGGACGCCGTCATCCGCCGGGCGGCGAAGCATTTCCAGGGGCTGCCCCTGCCGGTCGAGGTGCGCAACCAAGCGCGGGTGCATTTGTGGTACCCGCAGAAGTTCGGGCGGCCCTGTCCGCGCTACACGAGTTCGAGCGAGTCGGTCCGGTTTTTTGCGTCGAAGACACATGCGGTCGGGGTGCGATACGACGCGGATTGTCAACTGGAACTGCTGGCGCCGTTCGGTCTCGACGACGTCTTCTCGTTCCGCGTCACGCCGAACCGAGCGATGGACAATCAGCGGACGCATGAGGCGAAGGGCCAGCGGGCGCGGGAGAACTGGCCGGAGGTTACGGTCGTGCCATGGTAGGAAATGCGGGTGCGAGACACCCCCCTCTGGCCTGCCGGCCATCTCCCCCGCAAGGGGGGAGATCGGCTCTGATCCGCTTTCGCGAATTACAGACGGCATAAGGTAGACGAGACAGCGAAGCTGCCAATCTCCCCCCTTGCGGGGGAGATGTCCGGTAGGACAGAGGGGGGTGTTTCACGCGGGCGTCTGGCAATCTTTTATGCCGCGCGGCATCGAAAAGGGGGGCAGGAGCACCCCTTTTCGGTTCTCTTGGGATTGCCAATCACCCATTCACCAGCGCCAGCAGCTCCTCTGTGTAGCGCTTGCCCATGACCTTATCAGGCGACAGTGCATCGCCGATGGTCTGTACCTCTGCGGCACTCAGCTCGATATCAGCCGCCGCCGTGTTCTGCTCGAGATGGCGGATCTTTCGGGCGCCCGGGATGGGGACAATGAAATCGTCCTGGTGCAGTACCCAGGCGAGCGCCAGCTGTGCCGAGGTCACTCCCTTTTCGGTCGCCAGTTTTTCCAGCGTGGCCACGACCTTGGCATTGGCTTCCATGGCGTCGGCCTGAAAGCGCGGCAAGGTGCGGCGCCAGTCGTCGTCATCAAGCGTTTCGGGCTTGGCGATCGTGCCGGTCAAGAGGCCACGGCCGAGCGGGCTATAGGGAACGAAACCGATGCCGAGTTCGCGGCAGACGGCGAACACCTCGTCTTCGGGGTCACGGCTCCACAGCGAATATTCGCTCTGGACGGCCGCGATCGGATGCACGGCATGCGCCCGGCGGATGGTGGCGGCACTCGCTTCCGAAAGGCCGAGCGCGCGCACCTTGCCCTCGCGCACCAGCTCGGCCATGGCGCCGACCGTGTCCTCGATCGGCACGTTCGGGTCGACGCGGTGCTGGTAATAGAGATCGATCACGTCGGTGCCCAGCCGCTTCAGTGACGCCTCTGCGACGGCCTTGACGTGTTCGGGGCGGCTGTCGACGCCCGCCATGCGATCGGTGCCGGTGCCTTCCTCCAGGATTTTGAAGCCGAACTTGGTTGCGATCGTCACCTGATCGCGCACCGGCTTCAGCGCCTTGCCGAGCAGGATCTCGTTCTCGTAGGGCCCGTAGACCTCTGCCGTGTCGAAGAAATTGACGCCGATCTCGACGGCGCGGCGCAAGGTGGCGATCGCCTCGGCTTCCGGCTGGCCCCCATAGCCAAAGCTCATGCCCATGCAGCCGAGGCCGACCGGGAAAACTTCCAGTTCAGTACCGAGTTTGCGGGTTTTCATCACGCGTCTCCTTGTTGCGATGCCCAGGAAATAGCGCCTTGCCTTATGTTCGATAATCGGCTGATCTGTGCACGGGGCGTTCTAGAAAATAGATCAATGAACCGAGCACATCTTTCACAGCTTGCGGTGCTGGCAACTGTTGCCCAATGCGGCAGCTTTCGCGGCGCGGCCAGGGAACTGGCGATCGCGCCGTCGGCGGTCAGCCATGCCGTGTCCAGCCTTGAGGCGCGGCTTGGCGTGCGGCTGTTGGCACGCAGCACCCGCAGCGTTGCCCCGACCGAAGAGGGCGCGCGGTTGCTGGAACGATTGCGGCCGGCGCTGTCGGAGATCGACCTGGCACTGGAGACGGCGGTCGAGGCGCGCGACCGGCCGGCCGGCAATCTGCGGCTCAGCGTGCCGCGCACGGCAGCCCATCTGGTGCTGACCCCGCGGCTCGGCGCCTTTGCCGCGGCTTACCCCGATATCGTGCTGGAGATCGTCATCGAGGACCGCTTCACCGACGTCGTGGAAGGCGGTTTCGACGCCGGCGTGCGGCTTGGCGAAAGCCTGCAGCGCGACATGATCGCGCTGCGCATCGGGCCCGATATCCGCGGCGCCGTGGTCGGCTCGCCCTCCTATTTCGACACCATGCCGAGGCCTCGCCACCCGCGTGACCTGTCCGACCATCGCTGCATCCGCTTCCGCTTCTCCAGCGGCATCCTCTACCGCTGGGAATTCGCCAGGGATGGCGAGGAGATCGAGATTGCCGCGCAAGGACCATTGATTCTCGACGAAGACCATCTGATCGCCCAGGCGGCGGTCGACGGGGCCGGGCTTGCCTTCGTCTTCGAGGATTATGTCCGCGAGCCGCTCCGCGATGGCCGGCTGATCCGCGTGCTGGAGGATTGGTGTCCGTCCTTCGAGGGTTTCTTCGTCTACTATCCGAGTCGCCGCCAGATGCGGCCTGCGCTCAGGGCCTTCATCGATTTCTTCAGGGTGAGCGGATAGGCTGCCCTCTCCCTTGTGGGAGGGTGGAAGAAAGCCGACGCGACATTCGTTCACCTTCCATGCGAGCTTCGATCATAAATACCCCGACCCGCTACGGTTGGGCGGCAATCCTGCTTCATTGGCTGATCGGCCTTGCCTTCATCGGCCAGTTCGCGCTCGGTTTCGCGATGGTCCGCATCAGCAGCCAGCGCACGGCTTTCGAGCTCATCCAGCTGCACAAATCGCTGGGCTTCCTGCTGCTCGGCCTGATCATCCTGCGCATCGCCTGGCGGCTCGGCAATGCCGCGCCGGCCTTGCCATCCTCGGTCGGATCCCTGGAGCGCCGGGCGGCGCCGCTCGCTCACCTGGCGCTCTATGCCTTCCAGATCGCTTTGCCTCTGTCCGGCTGGGCGCTGGTTTCGGTCTCGACGCTGGAAATTCCAAGCATGCCGTTCAACCTGTTCGTGATGCCCAACCTGCCGCTTGCGGAATCCGATGCCGCCGAGAGTTTTTGGGCGGCAGCGCACTGGTACCTTGCCTATGCCGGCGCAGCACTTGTGGCGCTGCATGTCACGGCGGCACTGCGCCATCATTTCCGACTGAGGGACAATGTGCTTACACGCATCGTCACGCCTTCCTCAGGCGGGGAATAGAACGGGGTTCGGCCTCGTTTGTAAGCGAGGACGCGAAGAGCGTTGCCTCCGAAGAAGGAAATAATCTCATGTATGCGCGACTCCTCGGATCGGCGGCCCTTGCCGCTTGCCTTGCCGTGCCTGTCTGGGCAGCAGTTGTCCTCGATGATGCCGCCGGCAGTTACACGATCAGCCAGGCTGACTCCTCGATCCGCTTCACCATCGGCAAGGCCGGCGGCGGCGGTTTCGATGGTGCGTTTGCTCACTTCAAGGGCACGATCCGCATCGACAATGACGACGTCAGCCGCTCGAAGGTCAACCTCACCATTTTTCCCGAAAGCGTCGGCACCGGCCAGGGCCGCATCGACGCTTTCCTGCGTTCAGACGCCGTGTTCGATGCGGCCAACAGCCCCGAAATCCAGTTCCGCTCGACCAGCGTGACCCGCACCGGCGATACGACGGCGCTTGTCACCGGCCGGCTGACGGCGCGCGGCAAGACGTTTGCGGAAAAGTTCACCGCCGAGCTCGATGGCCTGAAGTCCGGCACGATCGGGTTCCACGTCACCGGCAAGGTGCTGCGGTCGCGCTACGGAATGGATGTCGGCACGCCGATCTATTCCAACGTCGTCGGTTTCGACATGAGGCTGACGGGGAAGAGGGGTTGAGCCATCGCTCCCCGCTCGTGGGGCGAGGAACTTGGCCCCCGCATTGGCTTTTGCCCCGATTTCAGGCAAACCTCCTCGCCTGTAATCGAGAGGAGAAGCCTGATGTTCCGATGGGGTGTGTTATCGACGGCCAAGATCGGTCGCGAGCAGCTTTTACCTGCGATCGTGGAGGCGGAAAATGGCGTGCTGTCCGCAATCGCCAGCCGCGATCAGTCGAAGGCCCGTGGGTTGGCCGATCGCTTCGGCGCGCCGCATGCTTTCGGTTCCTATGAGGAGTTGCTCGCCTCGAACGAGGTCGACGGCGTCTATATCCCGCTGCCGACATCGCAGCATGTCGAATGGACGGCCAAGGCCATTCAGGCGGGAAAACATGTGCTGGTCGAAAAGCCGTTGGCGCTCGACGCCAAGGACATTCCGCCGCTGATCAAGCTGCGCGATGCCAGCAAGGTGTTGGTCTGCGAAGCCTTCATGGTCGTCTACCATCCGCAATGGATCAAGGTGCGCGACCTGATCGCCAGCGGCGTCATCGGCCGGCTGCGCCATGTGCAGGGCGCGTTCTCCTATTACAATGTCGATCCCAACAACATGCGCAACCAGCTCGACCTTGGCGGCGGCGCGCTGCCCGACATCGGCGTCTACCCGACCGTGTCGACGCGCTTTTCCACCGGCAAGGAGCCGCTGCGCGTGCAGGCGACGATCGAGCGCGACAAAAAATTCGGCACCGACATCTATTCCTCGATCCGCGCCGATTTCGGCGACTTCGAACTGTCCTTCTATCTCTCGACCCAGATGGCCGCGCGCCAGGTGATGGTATTCCATGGCGAGAACGGGTTCATCGAGGTGTTCTCGCCGTTCAATGCCGGGCTCTACGATCACCACCGCGTCGAGTTGCACAATCAGAACCACACGGAGGCGCAGGTGTTCCGCTTTCCCGGTACGCAGCAGTACCGGCTCGAGGTCGAGACCTTCGCGCGGGCGGCCCAGGGCGGTAAGGAGCGCGTCTTCACGCTGGAGGAATCCGTGCTCAACCAGAAGGTCATCGACGCCATCTTCCGCGCCGGCGGCAAGGATGGCTGGGAGGCGGTCTGACCATCATTAATATATTCCGGTTCGAGATTCATACGGTAGCCAGCTAACGGGAGGGGAAATTGGCTGACGACGCGGATGTCATCATTGTCGGCGCCGGCCTTGCCGGGCTGGTCGCCGCCGCCGAACTGGCCGAGGCCGGCAAGAAGATCGTCATCGTCGACCAGGAACCGGAGCAGTCGCTGGGCGGCCAGGCCTTCTGGTCGTTCGGCGGTCTGTTCCTCGTCGATTCGCCCGAGCAGCGGCGCATGCGCATCCGCGATTCGCACGAGCTGGCGCTCGAGGACTGGCTGGGCACCGCCGCTTTCGACCGGCCGGAGGATCACTGGCCGCGCAAATGGGCCGAGGCCTACGTCGGCTTCGCCGCCGGCGAGAAGCGCTCCTGGCTGCTGGAGCGCGGGATGAAATTCTTTCCCGTGGTCGGCTGGGCCGAGCGCGGCGGCGGCAATGCCATTGGCCATGGCAATTCCGTGCCCCGCTTTCACATCACCTGGGGCACCGGTCCCGGCGTGCTCGAGCCCTTCGTGCTGCGCGTCCGCGAAGCCGAGAAGAAGGGACTGATCCGCTTCAAGTTCCGCCACCGCGTCAACGAATTGATCCGCACCGGCACGAGGATCGACGGGGTGCGCGGCGACATCCTGCAACCAAGCACCGTCGAGCGCGGCCACAAGAGTTCGCGTGAGATATCAGGTGATTTCGAGGTTCATGCGCAGGCCGTGATCGTCGCCTCCGGCGGCATCGGCGGCAACCACCAGCTGGTCCGGGAAAACTGGCCGAAGCGTCTGGGCGCGGCGCCGAAGTGCATGATCACCGGCGTGCCCGACCATGTCGACGGCCGCATGCTGGCGATCACGGAACAGGCCGGCGGCAGCGTCATCAATCGCGACCGCATGTGGCACTATGTCGAGGGCATCAGGAACTGGGCGCCGATCTGGACCGATCATGCCATCCGCATCCTGCCCGGTCCGTCGTCGCTGTGGCTCGACGCCAGGGGCAAGCGCCTGCCGGTGCCGCTTTACCCCGGTTTCGACACGCTCGGCACGCTCAGCCACATCACGAGCACCGGGTTCGATTATTCCTGGTTCATCCTGACCAAAAAAATCATCCAGAAGGAGTTCGCGCTCTCGGGCTCCGAGCAGAACCCGGACCTGACCGGCAAGAGCTGGCGCCAGGTGCTCGGCCGCGCCACGTCGGGCATTCCGGGCCCGGTCAAGGCGTTCATGGAGAAGGGCGAGGATTTCATCATCGAGGCCGAACTGCCCGATCTGGTGGCGCGCATGAACAAGCTGGCCGGCGGCGAACCGCTGCTCGACGTCGCCCATGTCGAGCGCGAGATCCGCGCCCGCGACCGGCAACTCGACAATCCCTTCTCCAAGGACATGCAGGTCACCGCGCTGCGCGGAGCGCGGGCCTATCTCGGCGACCGGCTGATCCGCACGGCCAGGCCGCACAAGATGCTCGATCCCGCGAACGGCCCGCTGATCGCGGTTCGCCTCAACATCCTGACCCGCAAGACGCTGGGTGGCCTGCAGACCGATCTCGAAAGCCGCGTGCTGGGGAGCGATGGCGAGCCGGTTCAGGGCCTCTATGCGGTCGGCGAAGCCGCCGGTTTCGGCGGCGGCGGCGTGCATGGCTATGCGGCGCTCGAAGGCACGTTCCTGGGCGGCTGTATCTTCTCCGGCCGCAGCGCCGGCCGGGCGGCGGCTCGTTCGGTAGGCTGAGCGCCGAACGGCTTGGCAGTCGCTGGGTTGATCATCTTCTGTCGATTGTCATGCGAGGAGGCCCTCACCAGATCCACTCGCTTTTGCCGAGCGCCGACACCGCCTCGACGATGCGGGTAAAGCTGGCGCGGGCGCGGCCGACCGTGTGCCTCGCCCTGAGATAGCCGTGCACAAGCCCTTTTTCCTCGAACCAAGTGGCTCGCCCGCCGCCCGCCACGATGCGGTCGCGATAGGCCTCGCCGTCCGACGACAGCGGATCGCACTCGGCGGTGATCAGCACGGTCGGCGGCAGGTTGGCGAAATCGGCGTCGGCCAGCGGCTGAAGCGTGATGTCGCCGGTCTGGTCCACGCCGCCGGTACGGATGTGCTTGTAGAATTCGAGGTCGCGCGTGGTCAGCATAGGCGCTTCGGCATGCTTCAGATAGGAGCCACGCGAACGGTCGCCGCCGAGCCCGGGATAGATCAGCACCTGCCCGATCGGTTTCTTCGCATGGCCGCGCGTCGCATGGCTGACTGCGGCGCAGAGATTGCCACCGGCGCTGTCGCCGCAGAGCAGGACGGGATGATCGCGGGTGGCTGCCGCCCACTCGAAGGCGTTCATCGCATCGTCAAACGCGGCCGGATGCAGATGCTCCGGCGCCAGCCGGTAGTCGACCGAGACGACGTCATAGCCGGTGCGGCCGCAAAGCTCGGCGCAAACGTCGTCATGGCTGCCGAGCCCGCCAAGGATGAACCCGCCGCCGTGGCAATAGAGCACCGTCGCCGCTGCCTGCGGGGCGCTGCGATAGATGCGGATCGGGATATTGCACGCCTGTGCGGCAATAGCGGTGGTCTCCGCTGTCACCCCCTCGGGATAGCCGGCAAAGAACTCCCGGCACATGCGGTCATAGATCTCGCGCTGCTCGACAATCGTGTAGTCGATCGTATCCGGCGGGTAATAGGAATTGGTCCGCTCGATGAAGGCCCGGGTCTCGGCATCGATAAGTTTGCTGTAGTCGGTCATGGCCGCGCCGACTGTGAACGGCGAGCCCAGGCACCCCCCTCTGTCCTGCCGGACATCTCCCCCGCAAGGGGGGAGATTGGCAGTTCAATCGGTATCGCCCTTCTTGCAGCGTTGACGATTAGCGAAAGCGGAAATGACATCCAATCTCCCCCCTTGCGGGGGAGATGGCCGGCAGGCCAGAGGGGGGTGCCTCGCGCTGTCATTTCCGCAGAGTCACTTCCCCTTCCACACCGGTTCCCGCTTCTCCGCAAAAGCACGGAACCCTTCCATATTGTCCTCGGAACCGTACAGCGCATCGACCGTCGGCAACTGCCGGCGCGTCACCCTGTTCATCGCGTCCTGGAAAGTCAGCGCTTCGGCCACCCGCGCGGTTTCCTTGATCGCGGCGAAGACAAGCGGCGGGCCGCTGGCGAGCAGGCGGGCGATCTCCCAGACGCGGTCCTCCAGCTTCTCCTTCGGCAGCACCTCGTTGACCAGGCCCCAGCGATGCGCCTCGGCAACGTCCATCCAGCGGCCAGTGAGCAAAAGGTCCATGGCGACATGATAGGGAATGCGCTTCGGCAGCTTGATGGTCGCGGCGTCGGCAAGCGTGCCGGCGCGGATCTCGGGCAATGCGAAGGAGGAGTGATCGGAGGCGTAGATGAGATCGCAGGACAGCGCCAGCTCGAAGCCGCCCCCCACCGCCATGCCGTTTACGCAGGCGATGACAGGCTTGTTCAAGTCGCGCAGTTCCTGCAGCCCGGCAAAGCCGCCGACGCCATAGTCGCCGTCGACGGCGTCGCCGCCGGCGGCGGCCTTCAGGTCCCAGCCGGCGCAGAAGAACTTGTCGCCGGCGGTCTTGACGATGGCGACGCGCAAGCCGGGGTCGTCGCGAAACGCCTTGAAGGTCTCGCCCATCAGCCGAGAGGTCTTCAGGTCGATGGCGTTGGCCTTGGGCCGATCGAGCGTGACCTCGAGGATCGAGCCTTCACGGCGGGTCGAAACGACGTCAGGCATTCTTGTTCTCTCCCAGCACCAAAAGCGCATCGGCGATCCAGGCGCCCTTGCCCTCGCTGCAGACGATCAGCGGATTGATGTCGAGTTCCTCGATCTCGCCGGCATTCGTCTGCACGAAGGCAGCAATGCCCGCGATGGCGTCGATGGCAGCTTGGACGTCGGCCTTCGGCCGACCGCGATAGCCTTCGAGCAGCGGGAACAGTTTGAGACCGCGAAGTGCTGCCTCGATGTCGTCGCGGGTCGCCGGCAGCATCAAGGTGACGCTGTCGCGCAGCAATTCGACCAGCACGCCGCCGGTGCCCAGCGTCATGACAGCGCCGAACATCGGATCGCGGGTGAAGCCGACGATCAGCTCGGCGACGCCGTCGCGCACCATGCGCTCGACATAAAGGCCGGTGCCGAGCGGCAAAAGGTGGTGCGCGGCGGTGCTGACGGTTTCGGCGTCCCTGAGGTTGAGCCTGACAGCGCCGACCTCGGATTTGTGGGTGACACCCAGGGCCTTCAGCGCCACCGGGAAGCCGAGCGCCATGGACGAGATCACCGCCTCGACGGCACTGTCGGCGCGCTCGCCCTTGGGCACCGGCAGCCCGGCCTTGATCAGCCGCGCCTTGGCTTGCGCCTCGTCAGGCGTGACATGCTCGCCGCCGGCAGCGCCGGAAGCTGAGGTGTCGACCGGCTGCGCCTGCGGCTCGCGCCAGGCCCAGCCGATGAAGGCGGCCGCCTGGGCGGCATCCATCGCTTCGGAAATGCCGAACAGCGGCACCATGCCCCGCGCCATCAGCTCGGCGGTGTATTCCTCGGGCAGGTTCTCGGGCAGCGACGAGACGATCGCGCCATGTGCCTTGTTGGTCTTGAGCGCCGATTCGAAGGCGCGCAGCGTCGCCCACCAGTCGGTCACCGAGCAGCGGTCCGGGCGCGGAAAGTCGAGTACCAGCATGTTGAGGTCGAAGCCGCCCGACACCATGGCGGTGAAGGTGGCGGTCATCGCCGGCTCGTTGTTCCAGATGAAGGTGTGATAGTCCAATGGATTGGCGAGCGCGACCAGCGGCCCGAGCGTCGACTTGACGTGGGCACGGTGTTCTTCCGTCAGCACCGGGAAGTTGACCCAGCGGCCTTCGGCGCTGTCGGCCATGACCGAAGCCTCGCCGCCCGAACAGCTCATCGATGACAGGCTGTAGCCGGGCAGCGGACCGGTGACATGCAGCAGCTTCAGCGCCTCGATGAAGGCGGGGATGGAATCGACGCGCGCGATGCCGAGCCGTTTCAGGAAGGCCCCGGACGCTGCGTCCGAGCCGGCGAGCGACGCGGTGTGCGAGACGGTCGCTTGCCTGGCCTGTTCGGAGCGGCCGACCTTCATGGCGATGATCGGCTTTTTCAATTCCCTCGCCCGTGCCGCCAGCCGCTCGAAGCCGGCTACCGAATCGAAAGCCTCGATGTGCAGGCCGAGCGAGGTGACGCGCTCGTCCTCGATCAGGCCGAGCGCCATTTCGGAGAGGCCGGTCTGCGCCTGGTTGCCGGCGGTCATCAGGAAGGCGATCGGCAGGCCGCGCTTCTGCATCGTCATGTTGATGGCGATGTTGGACGACTGGGTAATAATGGCCACCCCTTTGCCGCCGTCGGCCAATCTTATGCCGCCATGCTGGTCGGGCCACAAAAGCGCGCCGTCGGCATAGTTGATCAGGCCGTAACAGTTCGGCCCGATGATCGGCATCTCGCCGGCGGCGGCGACGAGTTCGGCCTGCAGGCGCTCGCCATCCGCGTCATAGGCTTCGGTTTCGAGGAAACCGGCGGCAAAGCAGACGGCCCCGCCGGCGCCGCGTTCGGCCAGGGCCTTGATCACGTCGATGGTAAGGTGTCGGTTGACGCCGACAAAGGCGGCGTCCGGCGCGCCGGGCAGATCGGCGATCGAACGATAGGCCTTGCGGCCGGCGACCTCTTCCTTGCTCGGGTGCACCGGCCAGATCTCGCCGGCAAAGCCCATCTTGATCGACTGTGCCACGACCGCGGCGGCCTGCGCGCCGCCGAACACGGCGATCGATTTAGGGCGCAGAAGGCGTTCAAGTTTGTGCATGGATCAGGCCCCGAACGGGCGCAGCAGCGCCCGCGAAATGATGTGGCGCTGGATTTCCGACGTGCCTTCCCAGATGCGCTCGACCCGGGCGTCGCGCCAGATGCGCTCCAGCGGCAGGTCGTCCATCAGCCCCATGCCGCCATGGATCTGGATCGCTTCGTCGGCGACGTAAGCCAGCATTTCTGTGGCCTTCAGCTTGGCCATGGCCATGTCCTGGTCGGTGACGGTGCCCTGATCGTACTTCCAGCCGGCTTCGAACACCATCAGGTCCGCGGCCTTGAGTTCGGTTGCCATGTCGGCGAGCTTGAACGACACGCCCTGGAACTTGCCGATCTGCTGGCCGAATTGCTGACGCTGCGCGGCGTACTCGACCGCATGGCCAAGCGCCCGCTCGGCACGGCCGAGGCAGGTGGCGCCGACCTGCAGGCGGGTGGCGCCGAGCCAGGAATTGGCGACGTCGAAACCCTTGTGGACTTCACCCAACACCTGGCTTGCCGGAAGGCGGCAATCGTCGAATTCGAGGATGGCGTTGGTGTAGCCGCGATGCGAGACGTTGCGGTAGCCGTCGCGCACCGTGAAGCCCTTGGTGCCCTTGTCGACGAAGAAGGCGGTGATCTTCTTGCGTTTGCCGCGCGGCGAATCCTCTTCGCCCGAGGCCATGAAGACAATGGCAAAGTCGGCGAGGTCGGCGTGGGAGATAAAGTGCTTGGTGCCGTTCAATACCCAGTCGTCGCCGTCCTGCACGGCGGTCGCCTTCATGCCGCGCAGATCGGAGCCGGCGCCCGGCTCGGTCATAGCCAGGCAATCCCATTTCTCGCCACGGATGCACGGGAACAGATATTTTTCGCGCTGCTCCGGCGTGCCGGCCAAAAGGATGTTGGAGGGGCGCGCGACGCAGGTCCAGTGCAGCGCGTAGTTGGCGCGGCCGAGTTCCTTCTCGTAAAGCAGCCAGGTCACCGTATCGAGCCCCGCGCCGCCGACATCGGCCGGCATGTTGGCGGCATAGAGACCGGCTTCGATCGCCTTGGCCTTCAGCTCCTCGATCAATTCGCGGCGCAGCACGCCGGTGCGCTCGACCTCGCGCTCATGGGGGTAAAGCTCATTCTCGACGAAGGCGCGCGTCGTCTCGACAATGAGCTTTTGTTCCTCCGACAGACCGAAATCCATGGTCTCAGCCTTTCTTCTTTTTCTTCGGGTTTTCGGCTTTCTTCACCGGCTTCGATGCCTTCGCCTTCTCGGCCGCCTTGGAGGCGGCCGGCTTTTTCGCCGCCAGCTTGGCCAACTGCTTCGTATAGTCCCTGTGCAGGGCGCCGGCTCCCCAGCCCTTGCCCTTGTTCTGCTTCGAGAGCGCATCCATGATGGCGACCAGATTGTCGTCGCGGATCTTTTCCAGTTCGCGGATCGACAGGCCATGCGCCTGGTCGTCCGACTGCGTGGCGATCAGGTCGACCAGTTCGTCGTTGAACTCCGGTACGTCCATCAGCTTGGTCCACGGCCATTTCAGGCAGGGGCCGAACTGCGCCATGAAGTGGCGCATGCCGGCTTCGCCGCCGGCGACGCGATAGACCTGGAACATGCCCATCTGTGCCCAGCGCAGGCCGAAGCCATAGCGCATGATGTCGTCCAGTTCCTCGACGGTGCAGATGCCGTCCTTGATCAGCCACAGCGCCTCGCGCCAGGCGGCTTCCAGCAGGCGGTCGCCGACGAAGGCCTCGATTTCCTTGCGGATGACGACAGGCTTCATGCCGATCGAGGCATAGATTTCCCGGGCAACCTCGATCGCCTCCGGAAAGGTCTGGTCGCCGCCGACGATCTCGACCAGCGGCAGGAGATAGACCGGGTTGAACGGGTGGCCGACGACCAGCCGCTCCGGATGCTTCTTCATCGCAATCTGCATGTCGGTCGGCTTGATGCCTGATGTGGACGAGCCGACGATGGCGTTGGCCGGCGCGTGAGTGTCGATCTCGGCCAGCACCTTGTGCTTGAGGTCGAGCCGTTCCGGCACGCTTTCCTGGATGAAATCGGCGTCGGCCACCGCGTCGGCAATGGTCTTGGCGAAGGTCAGTCTGCCTTCTTTCGGCAGGCCGCCCGGAACCATCTGCTTGTAGGCGCGGCGCGCGCCCCTCATCACTTCTGAGACCTTGCGCGAGGCCTCGGGATCGGGATCGAAGATCGACACGTCGATGCCGTTGAGGAGCAGCCGCGCCACCCAGCCGGCGCCGATGACACCGCCGCCGATGGCGGCCGCCTTGTTGATGATGCTCATTGTCAGGCTCCGGTTCTTTTGCTGGCTGTTTGTGGATCCGTCAGAGGCACGCGCTCGCCCGTACGGATCACCGATGGGTCGTAGGCCTTGCGGGCAAAGACTTCGAGCGCGAAGGGCCGGAAGAACTCGATCGGCAGCGTCTCGTAGTCGGGGTCGAAGCTCGACTGGTCCCAGCGTTCGCAAAACTGGTCGCAATCGTCGAAATAGGCATGGCCGGCGAAGCGGTCGCGCGCGTGGCGATTGCCGCCGAGATGATGGGCGTAATAAAGGCGCTGGAAATCGCCGTGCTTTTCCACCACCCAGGTGCATTGCTCGCGCACGAAGGGTTTCAGGATCGACGCGGCATATTCGTCGTGATTGTAGGGCGCGTAGATGTCGCCGATGTCGTGCAGCAGCGCGCAGGCGATCCAGTCGGTGTCGGCGCCATCACGCCAGGCGCGCGTCGCCGCCTGCAGCGAATGGCCGAGCCGGGTGATCTTGTAGCCCGACAGGCCCTCGTCGAGCTGCACCAGCGCGTCGAGCAGCCGCTCGCCGGTCCTGGCTGCATAGTCGATCTCGTGCGCGGTCAGGAATTCGTAGTCTTCCCTGTCGCCATCCTTCATCGCCGTGAATTTTACGGTAGCCATATCGACCCTCCCTGCGAATAATTCATGCCGCTAGTGGCGCCCGCTTGGTCAGGTTCAGCTTCTTGCGCACCTCTTCCGGGCCGAGAATCCTGGCGCCGAGATTGGTAACGATGCTGGCCGCGCGTTCGACCAGTTGCGCATTGGTGGCCAGCACGCCCTTGTCGAGCCAGAGATTGTCTTCCAACCCAACGCGGACATTGCCGCCGGCCAGCACCGCGGCGGCGGCATAGGCCATCTGGTTGCGGCCGATCGAAAAGGCCGACCAGCTCCATGTCGACGGCACGTTGTTGACCATCGCCATGAAAGTGTTGAGGTCGTCTGGCGCCCCCCACGGCACGCCCATGCAGAGCTGCACCAGCGCATCCGGCTTCAGCACTTTCTCCTCGACCAGTTGCTTGGCGAACCAGAGATGACCGGTATCAAAGGCCTCGATCTCCGGCTTGACGCCGAGCGCGGTCATCATGCCGCCCATGGCGCGCAGCATGCCGGGTGTGTTGGTCATGACATAGTCGGCCTCGGCGAAGTTCATGGTGCCGCAGTCCAACGTGCAGATCTCCGGCAGGCACTGGCGCACATGCTCCATGCGGTTGGTGGCGCCGCCCATGTCGGTGCCCTTTTCATTCAGCGGCAGCGGCGCTTCGGGCGAGCCGAACACCATGTCTCCACCCATGCCGGCGGTAAGGTTCAGCACCACGTCGACGTCTGCCTCGCGGATGCGCTCGGTCACCTCGCGGTAGAGATGAACGTCGCGCCTGGGCTTGCCGGTCTCGGGATCGCGCACATGGCAATGCACGATCGCCGCCCCCGCCTTGGCCGCGTCGATGGCCGAATCAGCGATCTCTTTGGGCGAGCGCGGCACATGCGGGCTGCGGTCCTGCGTGCCGCCGGACCCGGTCACGGCACAGGTAATGAAAACCTCACGGTTCATCGCAAGCGGCATGGAACTCTCCTCCCAGTCGAAACAGGCGCCAAGCATCGCCCGACTTGCCGAAAACTGCTTTGCGTTTTACGAAGCTTCCATGACTAAAGGCGAAAAACTGACGATCTTTCGCGCCGAGCGTCTGCCGCTCAAGGTGACGATGCTGGTGTTTTCCGGCTCGTCCATCATGTGCGTGGCCTCGGCGGTCGACCCGCTGCGCGCCGCCAACCGCATCTCCGGCGAGACATTGTTCGATTTCAAGCTGGTTTCCGTAACCGGCGAGGCGCCGGTCACCACTTGCGGCCTGCCAGTGGCGGTCAGCGGCCGCTTCGACGCGGCCGAACCGACCGACGTTCTTGTCGTCGTCGCCGGTTTCGGCACGCAGAATTATGCGACGTCGGCTCTGCTCTCGGGCCTGCGCCGCGCCGCCCGTTCGGCGCGCGCCTGCGGCGGCGTCGAGGCCGGTACATGGCTGGTCGCGCGGGCCGGCTTGCTCGAAGGCCGCAGCGCCACGACCCATTGGGAAGACATGGAAGATTTCTCGTCGGCCTTTCCGGGCGTCGACGTCCGCCCGGACCGTTACGTCATCGACGGGCCGGTCTTCACCTCCGGTGGCGCCTCGCCCACCTTCGACCTGATGCTGCACCTCGTTCGCACCCGCCTCGGCATGGCCGTGGCGCTCGATGTGGCCAGCGTCTTCATCTACGATCAGGCCCGTGCGGCCACCGACGCTCAGCCCCTGGTCTCGCTTGGCCGGCTAGACGGCTATGATCCGCGCCTGGCGCAAGCCATCCGGCTGATGGAAGCGCATGTCGACCAGCCGTTGACGGTCGCCGCCGTGGCAAAGCGCGCCGGGGTGACGGCACGGACACTGGAGAGCATCTTCCGCAAGTCGATCGGCGAGACGCCCGGCGCCTACTATCTCAGGCTGCGCCTGGGCGCTGCGCGGCGGCTGGTGATCGACACCAGAGTGGCCATGGCCGACATTGCCGGGCGGACCGGATTTTCATCCGCCGCGGCATTTTCGAGGGCGTTTTCAAGAGCTTTCGGTGAAGCCCCGGTCAGGCTACGCCGGGGTTGATGTACATGTCGTCCAAAGTGGAAAGCGGTTGATCAGGCAGCTTTCTGCCGGTCGCCGCCACTATCGATCTGCGAGCGCATCTGTCTTGCCAGATGGGTCTCGAAACGGCTGGCAACGGCGCGGTCCCATTCGTTGGAGCGGCGCGCACCATCCTTCGGATGCGGCATTGCCATCAGCCGGTCGATAATCGACCCGGCCTCGCCATTTGAGAGCAGGGCGTCGATTTCACGTTCGTTCTGCATATCGGTTCGCCTCCTTCTTCCTCTCCCGCCACGAGCACCTTCTTATAGGAGATTCGTGACGGCAGTTTGAAGGCAAGAGAGAGGCGATTGAGGGGCGTCAGTGGGCAAAACCTTGTCGTCGATTCCGCACTGGCGCAAAGCCCTTTCACCCGGTCTCGGCGCCACCCTCGTCCGCCCGCCGGCACCTTTTCCGTTCAATGGCGAACAGGGCGGCAGGCAAATAAGCGCGACGCCGGGAACTTCTCCCCGCGAAGCGGCGTGGGTAAGCGGAGCGGCGGCTGAACGAGCCGCCGCCCGCCTTTCATCCCTTACACGTAGCGGTTGACGATGTTTTCGAGCAGTTCCTGACGGCCGGAGCGCGGCTGCGGTTCGATCTTCTTCTTCACCACGCGCTCGGCGATGTCCTCCAGCGTGCGCTTGCCGGCAAGCATCGCCTTGGCCTCGCCGCTGTTCCAGCCTGCGTAGCGCTCGGCGAGTGGAGCCGACAGCGCCTTGTCTTCGACCATCTTGGCGGCTGCCTTCAGGCCGCGCGCGCAGGCATCCATGCCGCCGATATGGCCGATCAGCAGGTCCTGCGGATCGAGCGACTGGCGGCGCAGCTTGGCGTCGAAATTGGTGCCGCCGGTCTTGAAGCCGCCCGCCTGCAGGACCTGGTAATAGGCCAGGGCCATCTCCGGCACATTGTTGGGGAACTGGTCGGTGTCCCAGCCCGACTGGTAGTCGTTGCGGTTCATGTCGATCGAGCCGAAGATGCCGAGCGCATTGGCCAACGCCAGCTCGTGCTCGAAGGAATGGCCGGCGAGGATGGCGTGGCCCTGCTCGATGTTGAGCTTGACCTCCTTCTCCAGGCCGAAGCGCTTGAGAAAGCCATAGACGGTCGCGACATCGTAGTCGTACTGGTGTTTTGTGGGTTCCTGCGGCTTCGGCTCGATCAGGATCGTGCCTTTGAAGCCGATTTTGTGCTTGTAGTCGACGACGAGGTTGAGGAAACGGCCGGCCTGCTCCTGCTCGCGGGCAAGGTCGGTGTTGAGCAGCGTCTCATAGCCCTCACGTCCGCCCCAAAGCACATAGTTCTCACCCTTCAGCCGCTTGGTGACGTCGATGCAGCTCTTCACCGTCGCTGCCGCATAGGCAAACACATCCGGATCGGGGTTTGTCGCGGCGCCCGACATGAAGCGGCGGTGCGAGAACAGGTTCGCCGTGCCCCACAAGAGCTTGACGCCAGTCTGCTTCATCTTGGTGGCGAAATAGTCCGCGATCTCGTCGAGGCGCGCGGAACTTTCCGAAAAATCCTTGCCCTCGGGCCGCACGTCGGCATCGTGGAAGCAGAAATAGGGCGCGCCGAGCAGCGAGAACATCTCGAAGGCGACGTCTGCTTTCAGTTTTGCCAGTTCCATCGTGTCGATGCCGCCGGCCTTGGGGAACCACGGCCGATCGAAGGTCTGGCCGCCGAACGGATCGCCGCCCGGCCAGGCGAAGGAATGCCAGTAGGCGACGGCGAAGCGCAGATGGTCTTCCAGCCGCTTGCCGGCCACCAGCTCGTCCGGGTTGTAGAACCGGTAAGCCAGCGGATTGGCCGAATCCGGCCCCTCATATTTGATCTTCTTGATGTCGCCGAAAAAGCCGCTGCTCATGGATTTCCTTCCTCTCCGAAATGGCTCCGCCTGATTACCTCAGGCGTAATTGGTTCCGTTCGTCCGTTGGGTGAAAAGGGTCATGTCAAAGCCAACGAAGGAGACAGATCATGACCGATCTCAACAAGATCGCCGAAAGCTACATCACCGCCTGGAATGAGAGCGACGCCGCGCGCCGTCAGGCGCTGCTCAAGGCGACTTTCACCGAAGACGTCAGCTATCGCGATCCCATCATGCAGGGCGACGGCCATGAAGGCGTCGCGGCGCTGATCGACGGCGTGCAGCAGCGCTTTGCCGGCTTCCGCTTCTCGCTGAAAGGCACACCGGACGGGTTTGCCGACAAAATCCGCTTTTCCTGGAACCTCGGCCCGGAGGGCACACCGTCCGTCATCGAAGGCACCGATATCGGCGTCATCGAGAACGGCCGCCTGAAGAGCATCACCGGCTTCCTCGACAAGGTGCCGGCGCAGTGAGGCTTCACGGCTAAGGTAGGCGCCAGGCGCCCCCCTCTGGCCTGCCGGCCATCTCCCCCTCAAGGGGGGAGATTGGCTGATTTTTATACCTTCGCCAACCTCCGGCCTTGCAAGGCTAGCGTAGCCGCCAAAGCTGCCGATCTTCCCCCTAGAGGGGGAGATGCCCGGCAGGGCAGAGGGGGGCGCGTGGCGCCTGCTCACGCCGTTGCCGCCCTGATCGCCGGATAAAGCCCGCGGTAGCGCTGGTAGGCATCGGCAAATGCACCATCCAAGCCGGCATCCGGTTCGATCGTTGCATCGGTCCTCGGCGCCGTGCAGACATCGAGCGGATCAGTGTCCGTCGCTGCGATCAGGCCGAGCCGGGCGGCGCCGAAGGCGGCGCCGAAATCGCCGTCGGCGGGAATGTCGACAGGCAGCTGAAGCGCGGTGGCGATGGCCTTCAGCCAGTAGCGCGAGCGCGAGCCGCCGCCGATCGCCGTCACACGCATCAAGCTCGTGCCCGCAGTCTTCAACGCCTCGAGGCTGTCGCGAAAGGCGAAGGCCACGCCTTCCAGCACGGCCTGGGTCAGGACGGCGCGGCTCGATTCATGCGCCAGTCCGGTAAAGGAGCCGCGAATGACGGAATCATTGTGTGGCGTGCGCTCGCCCGAGAGATAGGGCAGGAAGGACACGCCGGTCGGCGCCTTCAGTGTATCGCCCAGTTCCGATGTCAACTCGCCTGCGCCCTTGCCGGTAATCTCGGACAGCCAATTGAGCGAATCGGTGGCCGACAGGATGACGCCCATCTGATGCCAGGTGTCAGGCAGCGCATGGCAGAAAGTGTGGACCGCGCTTGCCGGGTTGGGCAGATAGGAGGCATTGGCGGCAAACAGCACGCCTGACGTGCCCAGAGACACGAACGCATGGCCGGCACGGACCGTGCCCATGCCGCAGGCGGAAGCCGCATTGTCGCCGGCGCCGCCGGCAATCGGGATGCCGGCTTCGACGCCCCATTTCGACGCCAGCTCGCCGCGCAGCCCACCGGCCTTCTGCGTACCCTCGACCAGGGATGGCATGTGCTTTTCGTCGAGCGACGTGGCCGCGAGCAGGTCGGCGGACCAGCGCCGCTTCCCAACGTCGAGCCAGGAAGTGCCAGCCGAGTCCGACATTTCCGAAATATGTTCGCCGGTCAGCCACAGCCGCAGGAAATCCTTGGGCAGCAGCACCTTGGCCACTTTGGCGAAAATGGCGGGTTCGTTGTTCTTCACCCAGGCGAGCTTCGGCGCGGTGAAACCGGGAAAGACGATGTTGCCGGTCAGCTCGCGAAACCGCGGATCGGCGTCGAGCGCGGCTGCCTCGGCATGGCTGCGCGTATCGTTCCACAGAATGCAGGGGCGCAGCACCTTGTCAGAGGCATCGAGCAAGGTGGCGCCATGCATCTGACCGGATAGGCCAATGCCTTTCACCGCCGCGAACTGCCAGGGATGGGAGGCCTTCAGTTCGGCAATCGCGTCTTCGCAGGCGCGTAGCCAGTGGGCTGGATCCTGTTCGGACCAGCCGGGATGCGGCCGCGAAACGTCGAGCGCGCCATGGCCGGAACCGATGACGGTCTGTTCGGCATCGATCAGCAGCGCCTTGACGCCCGACGTGCCAAGGTCGAGGCCGAGATACATGTTTTCCTCCCTTGCCATTATTTTTTTCGGATCTCGAAAAAATCTGGCCGAGGCAGTTTTTAAGCCAAGATCCGCCGCGGGTCAATTCTCTGACAATCAGCCGCGCATCACGAAAACAACGCCGACGGCGGGCTGTGTGGCCGCGCCAGCGTACGCGCCGCCACCAACACGCTTTGGAGGGTTGGCGAGACGCACGCCAAGGACCAATTCTGGCGCAATCAAAGCACAGCTCTGTCCGGCCCGTTTTCCAGTTCATCAACCATGACGGGCAGATTAGGCTTTGTAAAACGGAACGAATTGTGTCTTCATTGCGGCGTAGGTGGGGGCTTGCAATCGCGAATCTTGGAGGGACGCGGTGCGGCGCTTTGAAAACAGGCTTCCGAATGGCGATTCGGAAGACATCGCTAAATTAGTTGTTCTGAAACGGCATATGCCGGTGATGTTTCTTCCTCGAATGCTTGGCGTTTTTGCCGCGACGTCGCTGGCGTTGCTGCCCAATTCCGCCGCCTTCGCCGCATGCCTGCTCGTTCCGACCGCCGGAAACGACACCTTCATCTGCGACAGCGGCGATTCGGGCGGGAGCCTCAACGATCTGAACGGCGACAACACGCTCACCTTTCCCGCCGGCGGCACCGGCCAGGTGAGCGGCAATGTCACCTTCGGCGTTGGTTCGGACCGCATCAACATGCAATCCGGTACCATCACCGGCACGGTCGACCAGGGCGGTGGCGCCGATTTCTTCACCATCGGCGCGGGCACCGTCGTCGGCAATGTGCAGCAAGGCTCGGGCATCGACGACTTCAACATGAGCGGCGGCCAGATCGGTTCACTTAACCAGGGTGATGGCCTCGACACCTTCACCATGACGGACGGACGCATCGTCGATTTCTTCGACGACGGCGACCATGCGGTGATGACCGGCGGCCGCATCGGCCGCGTCAACATGAAGCTCGACCAGAACTACTTCAACATGTCCGGCGGCACCATCGACCGCAACCTGGTCACCGGCTTCGACAAGGACACGATCATCCTTTCGGGCGGCACGATCGGCGGCAACATCAGCGTCAGCGGCGGCAATGACAGCGTGACGATTACCGGCGGCACGGTCGGCGGCGACGTGCTGATGAGCTTCGGCGCCGACAGTTTCGTCTGGGACGGCGGCGGCATCATCTATGGCGCCGTCGACCTCGGCGCCGACAACGACACGGCAAAGCTGAGCAACCTGACCAATTCCAATATGGGCGGCGCCGACGCGCTGAATGGTGGCCTCGGCACCGACACGCTGAGTTTCGACAACGTCAAGCTCAAAGGCATCAGCCGGGTGCAGAACTGGGAGAGCATCGACGCCACCAACGACACCGAACTCACGCTGGACGGCAATCTGGTGCTGGGAGACAGCGGCACCGGCACGGGCTCGCTCAGCGTCGATGCGGCAAGCACGCTCTATGGCGGCGGCTTCAACGCGTCGATACAGGCCTTTACGGCGGGCCAGCTTGCGGACGTCGTCAATGCCGGCCGCATCGACCTGACCAATGGCAGTACAGGCGCGACGGATCGGCTGACGATTTCGGGCAATTACACCGGGCTTGGCGGCCTGCTGCTCATCCAGACGGAACTCGGCGATGATTCCTCGGCCTCGGACAGGCTGGTGCTGTCGGGCGGCACGGCTTCCGGCTCGACCGGCATCGGGGTGGTCAATGTCGGCGGCACGGGTGCCGAGACGACGCAGGACGGCATCATGGTCGTCCAGGCGGTCAATGGCGCCACCTCCAGCGCCAGCGCCTTCGCGCTCGACGCGCCGGTCGCGGCGGGCGCCTTCGAATATTATCTGTTCAAGGGTGGCGTCACCGCAGGCAGCGCGGAGAACTGGTATCTGCGCTCGTCGTTGATAACGCCGACATCGCCGGCCGCAGCGCCGCCGGGGATCGGACCGACGGCGGCGCCCGAGCCCGAACCTCCGGCAACCGAGCCGCCGCCGCCGCCTTCCCAACTGCCGCACGTGCCCGTGCCGTCCGAAGGCGACGTCAACAATCCGCCGGTCGATCCGACGCCGCCGGTGCAGGCCGGCGATCCGGAGCTCCAGCCCCCGCCACCCCCGCCGGCGGCACCGGCGGCTGATCCGCCACCGCCGCCCCCGCCCGTCCCGACTGCGGTGCCCGATCTTCCGACGCCCGCGGCAGGGGAGGAGATCCTGCTCTACCGTGTCGAGGTCCCGGTCTATTCGGCGGTTCCGCCGGTGGCCGAGCATCTGGCGATGACGACACTTGGTACTTTCCATGAACGGCGAGGCGAACAGAGCCTGTTGTCAAACACCGAACTCTCTCCGGTCTGGGGCCGTATCTTCGGCCAGGACGCGAAGATGGGCTGGTCGGGAACGGTTTCGCCGTCGTTCGACGGCACCTTGTTCGGGTTCCAGGGCGGCTTCGACGTGTTTGGCCAGGAAACCGCTTCAGGTGGCGTCGATCGTGCCGGCCTGTTCATCGCCTATGCCACCATGAACGGCGATGTGCGCGGCCAGGCGCTGGGGCAGAACGATCTGGGCGTCGGCGACATCGATCTCGGCGGCACCAGCGTCGGCGGCTACTGGACCCGTATCGGTCCCGGGGGCTGGTACCTGGACGGGGTCGTCATGGCCACTTTTTTCAGCGGCGATGCGACCTCGACCCGCGACATCGGCATCGATGTCAAGGGAACCGGCGTCACCGCTTCGCTGGAAGGGGGCTACCCGATCGCGCTGGCGCAAGGCTGGACGCTCGAACCGCAGGCGCAACTGATTTGGCAGCATCTATCGCTCGACGATGCCGAGGATCGCTTCGCGTCGGTTTCCTTCGATCTCGACGACAACGTCACCGGACGCCTCGGCCTGCGCCTGCAGGGCGAGACGACATTGAACGGCACCGTGCTGCAACCTTACCTCAAGGCCAATCTCTGGCACGGTTCCGGTGGCACGGATCACGTCAACTTCGACACCACCGACATCTCGACCGAAAGCCGCTCGACCTCGTTCGAATTCGGCGGCGGCGTGACCGCCAAGGTGACGGACAAGGTCAGCCTCTTCGCCACCGGCGACTACACCACCAATCTCGGCGGTGACAAGCGGCGCATCCTTGAGGGCAATCTCGGCGTCAGCATCAAGTGGTGAGACGGCGAAGCTGGCGCTGTTTTCGTGCGTAAAGTCGACGCCGCCCCTCATCCGCCGGCAGGCAGGTGAGGGGCAGCGCTAACGCTGTGCGTTGAGCGAATCCCCCTTGTTCAATTCCCTGAACGCATCGCCACTGTGGCGATGCCGGCGCCAACCAGCAGCGTGCCGCCGGTGCGGTTGAAGACGCGGATCGCCCTAGGGTTGCGCACAAGGTTGCGCGCTCGCGACGCGATCAGCGCGTAGCCGAAGGCATTGGCGAAGGCGAGCGCCAGGAAGGTCGTCTCGAAGATCAGCATCTGCGTCCAGAAATCGGCGTGCCGGTCGAGGAACTGCGGCAGGAAGGCGACGAAGAAGGTGATGCTTTTCGGGTTGAGCGCGGTGACCAGCCAGGCATGCCCCATCATCCTGGCGGAGGACACGGCATCGGTGCGCGGCTCGGCCTTGAGCGCGCCGCCGGCCCGGAACAGTTTTACGCCGAGATAGACCAGATAGGCAGCGCCGATCAGCTTCAGGATCGTGAAGACGGTGGCCGAAGCTGCCAGCAGGGCGCCGATGCCCAGCATGGACAAGGTCATCGCCGTGAAGTCGCCCAGCGCCACGCCGACGGCCATCGGCAGTGCGGTGCGCCATCCCTGGCCGAGGGCATAGGACACGACCAGAAGGATGGTCGGTCCCGGAATGACTAGGAGGATGGTCGACGCGGCAGCGAAGGCGGCCCAGTTTTCGAAGGACATGCTCGTCTCCTTTGAGCTCAAAGAAGAGGATAAATCCTTCGGTCCAGGAGAATGTAAAGCGGTTTGTTTCTACCCCCCCAACGGCAGTTCGGCGTCAGTCGAGCCGCCCGACAGGTTCACGATCTCGGCGAGAAGCTCGAGGTTGATCTTTCAGGTCTTGCACATGGGGGCCCCCGCTTTTGACACGCTGGCGCCGGGACTATGACCCGCCCGAGGTGATTTCGTGCAGGGCACGCTGGTTGGCGATACCGGCGAGGGCGCAATGGCGCCCAGCCTGTTCGCAAATGCAGGCAGCGCAAGGCCTTCACGCTTTATCAACCATGAATGATGAAAATGCTCGTCATCCGGCCGGACCGTGCTTCCCGCCGACAGCGTAGGGTTTGGGTACATGCGTGAGTTGCCGCAAGGTCTGAGGCCGCCGCGAAACGGCGACGCAATCGAAACCGATAGTCTTGTCTCCCGCCGCGCCGTTTTATCCGGGGCAGGGGCGTTGGCCTTGCTTGGCGCCGCCGGCTGCTCGACTTCGGGCGGCGGCCTGCCGGCGCTTGAGCTCGACGACACGGTCACCGGCTCTGTGCGGCCGATCCGGCCGAGCATCAGCGTCGACAAGAACGTCACCAGCCCCGACCTGATGTACGCGTCCCTGAGCGACGGCGGCTTCAACGTGCCCGAGGTGCCCTACCTCAAGATCAAGCCGGAATTCCGCCGCCAGATCGTCGTCGACCAGACGGGCGAAGCGCCCGGCACCATCGTCGTTCATCTCAATGAGCGCATGCTCTACCTCGTCCAGCCGGGGGGCGACGCCATCCGCTACGGGGTCGGCATCGGCAAGGACGGCTTCCGCTGGTCCGGCCGCGCCAACATCCAGTACGGACGGGAATGGCCGACCTGGACCCCGCCGCCGGAAATGATCGCCCGCAAGCCGGAATTGGTAAAATGGCAGGGCGGCCAGCCCGGCGGCCTCACCAACCCGCTCGGGGCGCGCGCTCTCTACATCTATCAGGACGGCAAGGACACCGGCTACCGCATCCATGGCTCGCCCGAATGGTGGAGCATCGGCCAGGCCATGTCGTCGGGCTGTGTGCGCCTGATCAACCAGGACATCATCGACCTCTACAGCCGCGTTTCCAAGAAGAACCCGGTCGTCGTCGTCTAGCTCAAGCCTCACCTCGCGGCCGCTGGCGCGGCCGGTCGTTTCTGCCGTTGCGCGATGGCCAAAGACAGGCGAAGGTGCCTGAAATCCAATCGCCCGGGAGAATTTCACCAATGGCCGGAACTTTCGTCATCGCGCAGGGCGGCGGCCCGACGGCCGTCATCAACCAGACCGTGGTCGGGGCGACGCTGGAGATCCGCAAGCGGCATCCCGGCGCCAAGGTCCTGGGCTCCATCCACGGCGTGCGCGGTATCCGCGACGGCAATTATGTCGACCTCTCCGCCGTCCCGGAAGACCGCCTGCGGCTGATCGCCGGAACGCCGAGCGCGGCCCTTGGCTCGACGCGCGACAAACCGGATGCAGCCTATTGCGAGGTCGTCCTCGACGGCCTGAAGAAGGCCGGCGCGGATGCCTTCATCTATATCGGCGGCAATGACACGTCGGGCACGCAGCAGATCCTGACCGATGCCGCCGGCGGCAAGATCGCGTTCGTGCATGCGCCCAAGACCATCGACAATGATCTCGAGGAGAACGACCACACGCCGGGTTTCATCTCGGCGGCCGAGTTCGTCGCCGGCGCTTTCCTGTCCGTCGATCTCGATTTTCGCGCTCTGCCCGGCATCTATGTCGGCATCGTCATGGGCCGGCACGCCGGCTTCCTCACGGCCGCGGCCGCGGCTTGGCAGCTCGATCCCGACAGTGGTCCGCATCTCGTCTACGTGCCGGAGCGGCCGTTCTCGGCCACAGCCTTCATCGAGGACGTGCGCGCCACGCTCGACCGCCACAAGCGCTGCATCGTCGCCGTTTCGGAAGGGGTGAGCACCGCCGACGGCAAGGCGCTGGTTGAAAGCCTGGTGCCGCCGGAGAAGCTGGAGCGCGACCAGCATGGCAACGTCAAGCTATCGGGCAGCGACCTGCCGGCGGCACTTGAGCGGGCGCTCGCCGAAGGGCTTCCTGGCAAGCGCGCCCGCGTCGATGCGCTGGGCTACATGCCGCGCGGCTATGTCGGCGCCATCAGCGCCGTCGACGCGCAGGAGGCGTTCGACGCGGGAGCTTTCGCGGTCACCGTGGCCGAACAGGGCGGCGGCTCCGTGGCGCTGCAATATGACGGCACCAAAACCGTGCTGAAGAAGGTGCCGCTGAAGAACGTGGCCGGCAAGACCCGTCACATGCCTGAGAACTTCATGAAGCCGGACGCCAACCATCTGTCCGACGCCGGCATGGCTTACCTGAAGCGGCTGGTGCCGGAAAAATACAAGGTCGGAAAGCCCTTCGTCTGATGTCGGGAGCATACTTGATCCCAGGATCACACCTGATGCGAGGCTCACACCTGATGCCGGGCTCACGCTTGATGCCGGGCCGCTTCTGATGGAGAACTGGTTCAGCAGGAGCATCGTCGACGACAAGACGACCATGCTGACCGAGCCGTTCGTGCATGACTATGTGCGCGCCAACATCTGGCATCTCACCGGCCGCGACGCCGACCTTTTGGTCGATACCGGCATGGGCATCTGCCCGCTGGCGCCGGAGATCGAAACCCGGGCCGGCAAACCGCTCATCGTCGTCGCCACCCACATCCATCTCGATCATGTCGGCTCGCTGCATGAATTCGCGCTGCGCGTGGGACCCAGGGTGAGTGCCGCGCAATTCGAGAACATGGATGAGGCGGCGACCTACGCCTACATGTTCCACGACCTCGACGGCGCCGTCTCGCGACTGCCGGCACCGGGCTGGAAGGCTGCGGATTACAAGATCCCGCCAGCGCCGCTGACGCGCACCCTCGACGAGGGCGATGTCGTCGATCTCGGCGACCGCCGCTTCCGCGTGCTGCATCTGCCCGGGCATTCGCCGGATTCGATCGCGCTGTTCGACGAAGCAGACGGCCTGTTCTTCAGCGGCGACGCCATCTATGACGACCGGCTGATCGACGACCTGCCGGACTCCGACAAGTCGGCCTATCGCCTCACCATGCGGCGCCTGCTCGACCTGCCGATCCGCATCGGCCATGGCGGCCACGGCCCGAGTTTCCACGGCGAGCGCATGCGCGAGATCGCCTCGGCCTATCTCAGCCGAGCGGCTGGTCCATAAGCCGGCTCTAAAATTAAATCTTCGTAAGGTCGCCCGAAAACCCTAAATCGGGCCAATCCGCGCCCTAGATGCTGGTTTGTCGATCCGGCCGGCTGCCATGCGCGGCGAGACAGGCAATCCGGCTGTCGACAGCCGACGGGTGTTTTTCCCCGAACCATCCGCGGCCCAGGTTCAACTCTCGCCCGGACAGAACGACCATGTCACCCATAAGCATTCTTCGTAGACATCGCGTCGCGGCCCTGCTGGGCGCTGCGCTGATCATTTCTCCCATCGTGGCCTCCTTCGCCGAAAGCCCGAACGACGTCCACAACGCCGTCGGTACGACACAGACTCCCGTAGCCGGCGTAACGGCCCCGAACGGCTCCTTTGCCCCCATCGTGGCAGCCGACAAGCCGGCCGTGGTGACGGTTACGACCGTCATGAAGGGGCAACCGGACGCCATGAGCGATGCCTCGCCCCTGGACGGCGGCGGCTCGCCTTTCGACGATTATTTCCGCCAGTTCTTCGGCGACCAGGGCGTGCCCGGGCCGAAAGCGCCGCCGCAGCAGTCGCAGCGCGCCGAAGCGCTCGGATCCGGCTTTATCGTCGGCGCCGACGGCACCATCGTCACCAACAACCATGTCATCGACGGCGCGAGCTCGATCAAGGTGACGCTTGACGACGGTACAGAGCTTCCCGCCAAGCTGGTCGGCCGCGACGCCAAGAATGACCTTGCGGTGATCAAGATCAAGGCCGACAAGCCCCTGCCGACGGTAAAATGGGGAGATTCCGACAAGTTGATGCCGGGCGATCAAGTGCTGGCCTTCGGCAATCCGTTCGGCATTGGCACCACGGTCACCTCAGGTATCGTCTCGGCGCGCGGCCGCGATCTCCACAGCGGGCCGTTTGACGATTTCATCCAGATCGATGCGCCGATCAACCACGGCAACTCTGGCGGTCCGCTGGTCGATGTGAGCGGCAACGTCGTGGGCATCAACACCGCGATCTATTCGCCCAATGGCGGCAGCGTCGGCGTTGGCTTCGCCATTCCGTCCGACCAGGCGCAAAAGGTGGTCGCCAAGCTGATGAAGGGCGGCGAAATCGAATACGGCTATCTTGGCGTCCAGATCCAGCCGGTGACCCCGGACGTTGCCAGTGCCATAGGTCTCGATCACCCCGGCGGCGCATTGGTCTCCTCGGTCACCGAGGGCTCGCCGGCGGCCGCGGCCGGCATCCAGACGGGGGACCTCATCACCGGCTTCGCCGGCCAGGAGATAAAGGACCCCAAGGACCTGTCGCGTGCCGTCGCCGATGTCTCGCCCGGCAAGAAGGAAACGCTCGACGTCTGGCGCAATGGCAAAACCATGCAGCTTTCCGTCGACGTCGGCCGCAATGGCGACGATGCGCAGACCGCGTCGGTATCTGGTGATTCCGGCGCGCCGGGAAACGGGCAGGGCGCCCGCCTGCCGGCGATCGGGCTCGGCCTGATGGACATCACGCCCGATATTCGCCAGCAGATGAACCTCCCCGACAACCAGCGTGGCGCGGTGGTCGCCGCGGTCAATCCCAACAAGGCGGCGGCGGCTTCCGGCGTCCAGCCCGGCGACATCATTATCGCCGTCAACCAGATGCCGGTGAAGAGCGCCAGGCAGGCCACGCAGGCGATCGCGCAGGCCGGCAAGTCAGGCCGCAAATCGGTGCTGCTGCTGGTGGAACGAGGCGATGCCCAGATCTATGTCGCCGTGCCCTTCGCCAATGGCTGAGACATCGCGTTGACATGAATGCAGGGATGGCGGGCTTGTCGGTCGACGAGCCCGCCTCCCGGCCGGGGATTGACGCTTCAGGCCTTGAAATTCGAACCGCAAGGTAATACCTTCGGGAGACATGGTATTACCGAGGAACGAAGATGGCGACGACCGTTACAGCGAAGGGACAAGTGACCATCCCCAAACCGGTTCGCGATCTCCTGGAGATCGTCCCGGGAAGCAAGGTCGATTTCCGGCGCGCTGCCGATGGCAGCGTGGTGCTGACCCGTGCTGACAAAAAGCAGCCGGCGAGCCGCTTCGCCAAGTTGCGAGGTCATGCCGGCGAGGGGCTCACGACGGACGCGATCATGGCGCTGACGCGTTCCGAACGGTGACGCTCGTCGACACCAACGGTCTGCTCGACGTTGTTACGGACGATCCGAGCTGGGCGGATTGGTCGGTCGCCCATCTCGAGGCAGCGAGCCTCGATGGGCCGTTGTTGATCAATGATGCGGTCTATGCCGAGCTTGCCGTCCGCTACGCACGCATCGAGGATCTGGAGGCGTTTGTCGAGGCGGCCGGTCTAGAAATGGTTCCGATGCCAAGAGCAGCCCTCTTCCTTGCCGGAAAAGCATTTACACAATATCGCAGATCGGGAGGATCCAAGACCGGCGTGTTGCCTGACTTTTTCATCGGCGCCCACGCAGCCGTCGGACGCCTTCCGCTGCTGACGCGTGATGTCGGCCGCTACCGGACTTATTTCCCTTCTGTGACGCTGATCACTCCCTGAATGGCCGTCGGATTTCGCTCCAAAGCGTGTCGCATCGAAATGGGCTCATGCGACGCGCTTTAAGCGGCGTTGCAGACCGCCGAGCGCCGTCGGTCACGCCTCGATATCAAGCGCCGAAAGCGGCTTGGAGCAGCAGGCGAGAATGAAGCCGTCCTCGATCTCGTGATCGAGGATGCCGCCATTGTGGCTCATCTCGACCTCGCCCGAGAGCTTCTTGACCTTGCAGGTTCCGCACAGGCCGAATTCGCACGCGGCGGGGATTCTGACTCCCGAGGCGCGCGCCGTCTGCAGCACCGTCTGGCCGGCGACGCATGCGGCATCGACGTCCGAAATCGAGAACCGGATCGGCGTCGCGGCTTCGACAGGAATGGCTGCGCCGTCTCCAGTCGGCGAGGCGAACGGCGCCGGGATTTCCTCCACCAGCGGCGCTGCAAAGCTCTCCTGATGGTATCTCGCCATGTCGAAGCCGGCGGCTTCGAGCATGCCGCGCACGGCACGCATGAAGGGGTCGGGGCCGCAGCAGAAGATTTCGCGCTCTCGGAAATCGGGCGCCAAAAGCGGCAGCCGGATGGCGTCGATGCGGCCCATATGGCCGAACCAGCCTTCCCGGCTCGACCGCTCCTCGATCATGAAACCGAGCGACAGGCCGGGCATGCGGCTGCCGAGCAATTCCAGCTCCTTGCGGAAGATGATCTCTTCGGGGCGGCGGGCGCAGTTGACGAAGCCGACATCGGTCCATGGCGCGCAGTCATTCAGCCAGCGCAGCATCGACATCATCGGCGTCACGCCGGAGCCGGCCGAGATGAACAGATATTTGGCCGCCGGGTGGCTGTGCAGCGAAAAGTCTCCGGCCGGCCCATACGCCTTGACGTGCGAACCAGGCCTCAAATGGTCGAACATCCAGCGTGTGCCGGTGCTGCCGGCCTGCGCCTTCACCGTCACCGCGATCGAGAATGGCCGTGAAGGCGAAGACGACAGCGTGTAGGTGCGCATCAGCAACCCATCCGCTGTCGGCAGTTCCAGCGTCACGAACTGGCCCGGCTTGTAGCGGAACCAGGTCTGGTTGTCGGAGCGGAAGGTGAAGGTCTTTACATCAGGCGCCTCGTCGCTCACGCCGATCACTTCCAGCACCTGGAGCCTGTCGTTCCAGGGCGCCATCTGATCGAGATGGCGATAGAGGCCGAGATCCGTCATCGCATTCATCCCTTACCTCTCAAGCAACGCTGCGCAGGGCCGGCCGGCCGTCTTCGGCGAGGCGCGGACCGATGAAACGCGCGTACCAGTCGACGAACTGGATGACGCCGCCTTCGTGCAGTTCGGAATAGGGGCCGGGTTCATAGGCCGGCGACAGGATGCCGAAGGCGTTTTCCTCGACGATGCGACGATCCTGGCCGTTGGTCTCGGTCCAGACATGGGTGAGTTCGGCAAGGTCGTAGTCGACGCCCTCGACCGCGTCCCTGTGAACCAGCCATTTGGTCGTCACCGCGGTCTCGGTGGCGCTGATCGGCAGCACGCGGAACGTGACGGCGTGGTCGCCAAGGATGTGGTTCCAGGTCGTCGGATAGTGATAGAGCAGCAAGGAGCCGATGCGGTCGGTGGCAACGCCGTCGGACAGGTTCTTCTTGACCGCGCGTTTTCCCGTCATCGTATAACTGACGGCATCGCGCAGCAGCGGCGCGCGGGTGGCACGGTACTGTCCGGCCGGGTCGATGCGGAACCTGCTCGGCAGGCCGGCCGCCTCGCACTTGGCCCAGTGCGACAGCATCTCCGGGTCGCTGTCGGCGTCTTGCACGCCAGTCACGGTCGGCGCCTCCGGGAAGGTCTTGCAGAGCTCCGGATGGTTGCCGGCGCAATGATAGCATTCGCGGTTGTTTTCCCAGACCAGCTTCCAATTGCCCTTCTCGACGATGGTGCTCTCGAAGGCGACCTTTGCTTCGCGCAGCCGATGCGGCAGCAAATAGGGTTCGATCATCGTCCGCATCGGCGCGAAATCCGCCGGCTCGTCGGCGAGGCAAATGAAGATGTAGCCGCCGACGCTTTCGCAGGCGACCGGCTTCAGGCCGAACTGGCTCTTGTCGAAACCCTCGGCCATCTGCCTGGCGAACAGCAGCCTGCCGTCCAGTTCATAGGTCCACTGATGGTAGGGGCAGACGAGCTTCGCCGCCGTGCCCTTGTCTGTGTTGCAGACGCGGCTGCCGCGATGGCGGCAAGAATTGTGGAAGGCGTTGATGTTGCCCTTCTGGTCGCGCACCAGCACCACAGGATAGTCGCCGATCTGCACGGTGATGAAGCTGCCGGGCCGGGGCAGTTCGCAATCATGGCCGATGAACAGCCAGTCGCGGTACCAGATCAGCTCCATGTCGAGCTTGAAGTAGTCGGGATCGGTATAGAAGGGCTGCTCGAGCGAGAAGCCGTCCCTGCGGCCTTGCAGCCGTTTCAGCATGTCGTTGCGCGCATCCATGTCCTGTCCTCGCATTGAAGTCCTGTCCTCGCATCGAAGGACTGAACGGAGGGGAGAGAGGAAGGATCAAGCCGCGCGCCGGCTTGCGCCGGACATGCACCATCCGCCTCTTGACCGCCCGCCGCGATCAGTCGAGTCCAACATCTCGGGCTGGTTTCCGGGCTCTGGAGCTGTCCTTGCGGACTGTCGCGACACCTTCCCAGGCCTTTGCCCAGTGGTCTCCCGTTGCGACCTGAACTCCACCACCGTTGCGGGGGCAGCGCCGGATTCTGACCGGCTTCCCAATTCTCCGCCTCGTCGTCACGCGGCGGCACCTGAGATGGCAGGATCTAACCATGATCGCCGACTTGTCGTCGGCATGAAAACGACATCGCATCCATGCCGCGCGACACGCATTGGAAACGGCGCGGCCGCCGTTGCAGGGCAGAAAGCCTCAGGTCGCCGCCTCGGATTCCGTCTCGTGGCGGAGGCAAAAAAGGTTAACGGTTTCGAAAAGTGACTGTTAGCGCCCTCTAAAATCGAACCGAACGGTTCGTTTCTGTTGACGATGCGTGCAGGACGGTGTGAACACTGGGCCTTCGACACAATTGGTGATCGCGCGACGCGTTTGCATAACCAACTGATAGTAAACAGAAAAAAACGAATGTTGAAGGCTCTGGCACAATTTCAAGTGGTGGAAACTTGGTCCACACGGAAAAACTTCGTGATTGGAAATGGCGGTATGGCTTTCCCACATCGGGGCTGTCCGAACGACGCGATTTCCTCCCAAGACACGCCGCTAGACGGACGGAAAAATACTGGAGTATCAAAAAATGAAAAAGATCATTCTCACTGCCGCCGCCCTTCTGGCTGTTTCCGGCAGCGCCTTCGCTAGTAGCGACCATTATGGTTCGAATGCCCCTGCGGCCACCGCCGTCGACAGCTCGTACACCGCTTCGACCAAGAAGTCGGAACCGGCTGCCCAGACGCCTGTCCAGGGTGCCGATCGCAACCTCTTCGGCAACAACTAACAGCCGATCTCCAGTTGACGGCGGGCCTTCCGCCGTCCTGGCGAAATTTGAGAATTCAGGAGACTTGAAATGAAGAAGATCGCTCTTGCTGCCGCCGCCGTCCTGGCCGTGTCGGGCAGCGCTTTCGCCGGCAGCGACAACTATGGCTCCAATGGCGCCAACCAGCCCGCGGCCACTTCGACGGA